>CAZIRU010000050.1:0-1519 GCA_964541905.1 uncultured Verrucomicrobiota bacterium | reverse complement strand
TGTCGTCGTCGTGGTTGGAAATTTCTTCGTTCGTCCTTTTGCGAGACCCCTTTCCGGCACTCTGGGGAGATCCCGAGTCGCTCCCGCTCTCGCCGTAGTCAGAAGCCCCCTGCCCGTCGTCGTCCTCGCCGTCTCTCTCTGCGTCGTCGTCTTCGTCGTCGCTAATCGGTGTCATGGCCAAGGCGGCGTCCGGGGTGGATCCCACCAGTTCGATCACGGCCTGGGAGACTTCGGTGGTCTGGCACTTGCGGAAGAGGTCGTTTTCCAGCATCTCGCAGCTGATGATAGCGGCGCTGGGCGCACCTAACCCCTTGGTCTTCTTGAGGCGTATGGTACGTCTGGCCGTCTTGATGCCGCACACTATCTCCACTACCTCCAACTCGACGAGGGGTAGAAGCACTCGCAACATGTCAGCCTTTGCGGAGACCATGGGCTCGAGCACGGGGTTCGTGAGGTTGTTGCGAACGACTCGGTAAATCTCGCGGGTTACCCACGCCATGGGACATGCTGGACTGGGACCGGTGTCCCACATTCGCGCGCGCTCTTCCAGAGAAAGATCGTTTCGGTTAGACAAAAGGAGGTTCATGGACATGTGGAATTCTTGGAAATGCGGCTCCCGGCACGGTTCCAATCCGTGGCAGATCGCGTTTTGAACAGCTCGGAGAACTTTTAAATCGGTGGAACAGTGTAGATCCCGGGCGCGGACGCAGTCCAACATCAGGCCCCGTTCGAGGGTTACCATGCTAATTATTCCGCTGCTCCTGCAAAAAACGCCCTCGATGCTCGCTTCAATCGCAGCACGCTCCGGGGGCAGCGACGCGGGTTGTTTGGATGTCACGTTTGTCATCATTTTGACGAACTTTTTTCCTTCTGCTGACGTTTGGATTCGAAGCGCACAAATAGTTTTTGTGGGCCGGATTGCGGCGCTCCTCGTAGACTTCGGCGGATTTCAGTTTATAATTGGAAACTCTAGTTTCGAATTTTCTCACCGCGGGCACTGACAACGTAAGTGTAAATCTGAAACAATGGTTTCCGATTACAGCGTTCTCCCGCACCAATAAAAAGGAAATCAGCGGTCTGCGGCCGTCATTCAACGAAACGAACTTATCAACGACTCATGGCGTCTATCAGTCTCGATCCAAAGCATGACCTCTCGCTTGCGTTGGGGTATACAAACCACCCTTTGTACATTGCGATTCCCCCTCTCCTTTCAGCGCTATATGACGCTCTCGACTACTTTGGCCAATCAGTATGGTTCGCCGTGGTGAGTCCGGCGTCCAATTCAAACATTTTTTTGACACTCCCTCGTTCCAGGCCGATTATCGGTCCATGAAAAAGGAATGCCTCGGACAGCGCACTCGGGGAAAACACATTTTACACGAGTTCGAAGACTGGGCCCAGCGCAGGATGAACTCCACCCGTGATCCGATGCTGTTGTTGCAGCGACGGGCAGAAACTCTCGAAAAATGCTTAGCCCAATGTCTCACTAAAAAGTGCGCAGGCCCGCGTCGTCAGGTAG
>CAZIRU010000049.1:0-1543 GCA_964541905.1 uncultured Verrucomicrobiota bacterium | reverse complement strand
GGCGGGGTTGGCGGAATTGATAGTTGTATCAGTTCTGGTAGTTTTAATTGTAGCGAGGCGAACACGAAGAAGCTTTGAGACTCATCGAAGAAGCCATCCAATTGGATCCATATTCGTGGAAACTGCATAACGCAAAGGCTCAAATTTTACAACAAGTAAGACGCAGGTTCGACGCTATAAAGGAATATGATTTGGCCATTGCGATGGATTCAATGGCCAGCTCCCCTCGGGTAAACAAGGCGTTCGTATACTACGAAATGAAGATGTACGAAGAAGCGTTCGAAACCATCCACGAAGCACAACGTCGAAAACCCTGTCACGTTCCCACCCACTTTTGTTGGCTCTATATGTGTTGTGCTGCTTGCTGTGATTGCGATCTATGATAAAATGGCACATTTCGCCAGATTTAATTGGGCAAAACTTGAACTTCTGCTTATTCTCGCGCGTTTTAACGTACAAGGGGATCAAGGAGGGTCGGGATGATTTCCCGTTTGGTCAGAGCTGTCTACTCGGCTTTTCTTTTTAGCCAAACGACCCCAGTCCACGCATTGCGCCCGCCGAGCGCCCTCCGGCTTTGGCGGCTCGTTGATCGCAGTCGCCGCGTGTGTTTCCAGCCCTCGCTTTGTCCGAACATCGGGAAGTTCTTCGAACGTGTAAACGACGCTCCTACAACAATCCGGGGCGCAGTCGTCGTCGGGATCGGGCTCTGGTGGAGGGTACTTGTCCGGATTAACGTCGGCATCGATGCACTTGCTCGAGACGCCCGTGCACTTATTTCGCCGCCCCTTGCTTCTACAACGTTCTCCTTCGACCTCGTTGTGGTTTCCTCTCGCATAACACCGGTTGCCACAAAGGTAGTTCGCGTTGCCGAACACTTTGTTGTTGTTGCCGTACGCCGAGAATCCCGTTCCATACAGACGACAATGACTTCCTTCCAACGTCACACTCCTGCCCACTATCGTCACATAATCGTCTTTGATGGTGCCGCCTACCTGGAGGCGGTGTTCAAAACGGGGCGTCAATACAACGCGCGCAAGCAACCTGGCGATAAACGTGTCCCCGTCTGTGAACCACCTCGTGCGGGGGTAATTCCACAGTTTTAAACACTTGGTCTTGTCCCAGCGACGTCATCAAGAACGCCGTGTTGTCTTTCAATCGTCTCGTGTAGCGTCGTCCGGGCTGCTGCATGTATACGACACCATGGCCTCGGTTTTGCACATACACCGTCCCGGTTTCCAAGGATTGCTTGGGCTTCAGCGTGGCGAGGTGATTATTGTTTGCTGCATTCAAGACGACTATCTTCTCCCCTCGTTGATCGTTCGGTTCCAATTTCACTCGACATGTCCCGGGGCAGGAAGTGAGAGTGTAAGTGGGTTTTCCAGGGGGGCGAGCGTCCCTCAAATCCACCACAAAGTCGTTTCCCATCGCGACGCAATGCGTACTGACTGGTTGCTTGGTTGTCGATTCGCGTACTGGTCTGCGGTTAAATATAGAATAGGAAACCGCAGTTTCGGATTCCCGTTTCGTTCAGCGCCGTTTTGTC
>CAZIRU010000048.1:0-1545 GCA_964541905.1 uncultured Verrucomicrobiota bacterium | reverse complement strand
GACTGTTCTAGGCTTCCCGCTTCTGCTGGTCCTCCAACCGAAAGCAAGGTGCGGCCCGTCACGAAACCGTTCACCCTGGACCTCCCGGGAATACTGCGGGAAGAACTGTGCACACCTCCAAGGAAAAGCAAGATCGGGGCCGCCCCGGCTGTCGACATGTTGGCTAAAAAACACGTTCAAGATCGAGATCGAGCGTTCTGGCGAGGTTTGGCCGCAATCAACTCGGTCGGAGCGTGCATGGTGGACTTCGTCGAAGACTTACTCTTGGAACGCTACGGAGTTGCAATGGATGCAGCCGGCAGAGCTTTGGGACCTCTTCTATTCGCTGGAAGATTGAAGGCAGGAGCCATGACCTCTCTTCTCTGCGGATCTCCTTGGGTGGAAAGACTTCCCACAGTGAGTGTCGCCGGTCGCGAGGTAAATTTCAGCGACGTGAGAGACAAAGTGGTGGCGGAATGGCAAAAGAGGCTCAAGGAACCGGGCGCCGCGTTCGGAACGGGAGATCCCGATCCGATGACCGGTGGCACCGGAACCAACGCGTTCTGCAAACCCAAAGTGGCGAGTAGGAGTGCAACAGTGCGCGTAAACACGTGGGACAAGAAGCAAGTAGAATATGCTTCGGCCGTAGCGGCAGTAGAAAACGTCCCGGAGTTGCTGACCATACCTCTGAGAGCTCAACTGCATACTGCCATGAACCGTGTCGTGGGACGAGTGCTGAAAGGCGGCGCTCCTGGTGTTGCCATGGATGTTGTATTGATGGGCAGCGGTATCATGCTTTAATACGCGTTTCAAAACGTCGCCGATTTGTCTTTGTTACGCTTGGCTAAATCGAATCAAATTTTAAAATCAGATGGGTTTTTATGTCCGAAAACAGACAATAGCCATCGAAGGATATACATCTTCATGCGTAAAACTGCCTGCGAATCCAGTCGCATCACTCAAGCGGCGATGAAGCGACGCAAGGCTCCCAGCATCACGAGTCGTCAACGAGAGGAATTACTGGGATTCCTCTCGGGAAAACCGAGGGCGCGAGCGTTCGACAATGCGATGCTCGCGTCCCTATGCACCGAGGGCTCTGTTGCTACTGCCCTCCGATCACCGCTGTCCGTGGAATCCGTTTCAAAGTTGGTCACCATGGCTTCCCCGGAACCGGTGCCCGCGTTTGTACACACGGGCCAGCCCGTCGTGGTAGATCCCGTCACTCGGGCACCCCCTGGAGCAATTCCCCCAACATCCGCGCAGCGCGGTCAGCGACAACTACCCCCAGAGACGGGATTTCCTCCAATTCCGAGGAATCCCGACTTACCGTTGATACGTAGGGAGTATTTCGACAGATTCCTGTTTCCCGCTCGCGAAGAAATCGGCGAGAGGGCGTGTATAATGGGAAACCAATGCCAGGCGTTTTGTGTGGGAATGAGCGAGGACGGAATAGCTCTGGACCCAGAGTTGCCCAAGAGTCCGTTAAGAGAGTTCCTATTTCCAGGACCCAACGGAGAAGAACCTTCCCACACCGAGGGGGGCCCTGGGATGTGCTTGTTGTGCCTC
>CAZIRU010000047.1:231-1606 GCA_964541905.1 uncultured Verrucomicrobiota bacterium | reverse complement strand
AGCAGAGAAAAGATTGCAGGATGAAGATGGTGGCTCTCTTCTTTCGGTTGGCTCTAGTTCGCCGGTTAGCGATAATCGGTTCTCTGATTTGACATCAGCATTACGCTCTAGGGTTAGGCAGATGATAAAGGACGGGCTTGACACAAGGACTATACTTACGGCTATCCATTTGCCTAACCGTGCCATAGTCAGATTCCCCCTTGTAGGATTGGACCGGATGCTTAAAGGAGTAGATGTTTTTAATCGCAGCCCTTTAATTAATAAAAGAATATTTCTAAATTTTCAGCCCAATAATACTAAAGTTAACCATTGGCCGGGTGTGAGAAGCATTTTAGGAGAGTTACCAAAAGAGGCTTCGGATGAGATAATAAGCGGCGGTGATATTATTATCGCGGCAGGGATGAGCGTAAATGTTTGTCACCTTGAAACATTTAAAGGAGTTGTAGAATTAAAACTAAAATCTAAACGTAAGCCAATATTTTTTATAGCCAGGGAAGCAACGGATCGCGTGTTGTCATCCCGATCGATAGACGACAGTTTGTATGTTAAGTATCTAGCTGAGAAGGGGCTAAAGTATGAATCATATCATTTTGCTGATAAAGGTGAGGTTAATCTTAGCGGTTATGGTTATCAACCAGAGGCAGTATTAGTTTGGGTAGAGACTAGCGCGGAAGCTCTTGCATGGCTTAGTTGGATTAATGATTTGGCAGCTGGAGGTGGTTCAAGGTTAGTCCCATTACCTGTAGCACAGAATGAAATCGTCAGCTCGCCGGCCGCTCCACTTTATGATAGCAAAGAAGGCGTAGGTATTTTAGCAGATACTATTATTAATAAAATAAAGGAAGTTTCATCGCATAGGCCGTTGGTTTTAGTTGTATGCGGCCTACCAGGGACAGGGAAGACGTCGTTTTTAAATATAGTTAGGGCTATGGCGTTATGGAGAGATGGAATTGAGATGAAATTATATGAGTATGATAGGGATATCTTTCTGGAGCTGGATTTTTTTCAACTCGTTCGGGATAGAAAGTGTTTCCCGGATATGAAATTCATAGTTGTCGATGGCTATGAGGCGGTGCCTGGATGGGCAGAAGAAAATAAACCAGATTTAGTCGTAGAATTTATAGCGGAAGAACAAATAAGGTTATCGCGCCTTGCTGAAAAAATAACTTTAAAGAGTGATTACGAATTTGTTCGGCAGCTTCCCGAGCGGCCCTATACAGGTATAGATTTTAGGATTGACACAACTACGCTTGATTTTGAATATTTGGCGTATGCTATCTCAAGCTTAACGCGCACGATCGGGAGCTCAAGCAATGCCAGCTCGCCGGTTGAGGAAGGTAAAGCTATTTGGCAGATGCCCGCAGCAGAAAAAGAA
>CAZIRU010000047.1:0-221 GCA_964541905.1 uncultured Verrucomicrobiota bacterium | reverse complement strand
GTCCGCAACAAGCGCGATCAGCTTCCCATCCAGCCAGATGGCATATTCGCCAAAGATAATGTTTCTCGGTCCGGGTAGCTGCAATTTAAAATGCGAACCGTGTTTACAAAGAAAGGTTTTATGTACTAATTTACTTAATAACAGAGATAATTTTATGCAAATGCTTGATAATGCAGATGAGGCAGGTATTGAATCTTATGCTTGGTGTATAGGAGAGACTT
>CAZIRU010000046.1:0-1609 GCA_964541905.1 uncultured Verrucomicrobiota bacterium | reverse complement strand
ACGATCCGTTTGGAGGGCCTTGTGGGCTAAGCGCGCTATGTACCAGTCAAGATTGGGGCGAGTTCGAAAGCAGACGTTTTGGCGGCAGATCGTTTTACTGAGCAGGGTAACTAAAACGACGTTCGGTAAGCGCGAAAAACAGCGCCTACGAACTGTTTCGATTTATTTATCGCTTGGGGTTTTCTCCGCATATGAACCAAGGTCAACAAACCGCCCAACACGCCACTGTAAAGCACGAAACTGACTGCACCGTAGCCAGCAATTGCTCCCCAACTCGGCGGCTCTATGCCGTAGACGACGAAGGGGTTCTTGATCAACACGTATATAACGAACAACAACCACGGGGTCCATATGACCAGTACTATGGACAAAATCCTTGCGAAGACGTTCCATTCCTTCGTTGACCTGAGGAGCCTGCCGTCGTACGTCAAGCGTATGTCGTCCAGCCGCCTGACGGCAAAAATTCCCCATGCGATCATCGGACTGAAGTGGAGGTACACCGTCGTGCAGAATCGGCTGAGATACGCTACTACGTCTTCTCCGTCAGGAACGCCTCCCGTGTACCCAGCAGCAGCGTCGGCTCCCAACACGGCCATCAACACCGTGAGCCCGGCCCACAACACGTCCAAGCCGAACGTGTACGGTGTGGCCAAGTAAACGAAAGTGCGCAGCTTGCCCGGCCCACGAGCGAGCAACAACAAAAAATACATCGCCGCGTTGATGGCGTAATTCCAACAGGACCAGAAGGAATAATATCGCACTATGCCGTCCAATATCATGCCGTTTGTCACAAACGTCGCATGCAGAGCGAAGAGGGTTCCCGCTACAGCCGCCTCTGCTGGGTGAAGCAGGTTCACGCTGGGCGGGAACCATCGTGGTGACGTGCGATGCATTTCAGACTCAGACAATTTGGCGGACTCCGTATAATTCGCAGCTGATATGCGCCATCATTCGTGTTTAGTTGCGCCGCATTACGCACGACAATGAGACACTCCAAGTCTGGAGATGACGACGAAGCGTTGTTATCGGCCGAACATCGGTTGTCCCGGACCGCGTCGGCTGGGAGCGCCCTGAAATTTCGCGGGTTCGTTGTTTTCCTCGCGTGGGTGCACATACTGATGGCCCTGGCCGTGTTATTCATGGTCATGCCCGGGTTTACGTGGATCGATCCCAACCTACCGGCGTCCAGCGTGCCGTTCTACCAAAACGTGACCGCTCGCGCGTTGAAACCTTGGAGGTCTGCCAGATGGAACGTCATGCACATCTTTTTCATGATGCAGATCCCAGTGTACATCCTTCCAGCGGTGTTTGCCTTCACCTTTGCTGCCAACGGATCGTCCGCCCTGTTGCACAGACTTCATTTCTTGATGTGCGTTGTGGCGATGGTGTTCATCGGCGCGATGTTCGGTTGGGACGTATACAAACTGATACGTTGCGAGGAATGGATAGAATGTCTCAATCACAGCCCTCTTGTACCCCTGAGAAGACCGTCGATGTACTATTGGTTCGAATTCTTCGGCCGCATCGCCATGTTTGCAGCCACGCTAGCCAAACTACTCGTGGGTCGGTTGTTCCACAAGAAGATGGCGGAATTCGTGTTGATGGAAAA
>CAZIRU010000045.1:0-1642 GCA_964541905.1 uncultured Verrucomicrobiota bacterium | reverse complement strand
GGGGCTGGGGCATGGCGAGGATTTAGATGCTATCGAGGCACGGGCTTTGGCGGCAGGGGCATCGAAGATTTATGTAAAAGATTTACAGGATGAGTTTGTGGAAGATTTCTGCATGCCGGCATTAAAAGCAAATGCTATCTATGAAGGCAAATATCTTTTAGCTACGGCTTTAGGCAGGCCACTCATTGCAAAATATTTGGTTGAGATCGCGCATAAAGAAAAAGCTACAGCTATTGCCCATGGGTGCACGGGGAAAGGCAATGACCAGGTCAGGTTAGAGGTCGGGGCAGGGATTCTTGATCCTAAACTGGAGATAATCGCCCCGGTCAGGGTTTGGGAGTTTAAATCCCGAGAAGAAGAGATTGAATATGCTAAGATGCATAATATCCCGATTGATGTTACCAAAAAGAAACCTTATAGCATCGATAGAAATATCTGGGGTATAAGTATCGAGGCGGGCGTTTTGGAGAATTTAGAGCAGGAGCCTCCGGAAGATGCTTATATGATAACGCGAAGCCCCACGGCAGAGGCAAGTTACGCTAAATATATCGAGATATATTTTGAAAAAGGCATTCCGAAAAAGATTGACGGTAAAACTTATAAATTAAAAACGTTGATCAGCCGGCTAAATGAAACCGGAGGGTTTTACGGTGTGGGCAGATCGGATATGGTCGAGAATAGGCTTGTAGGGATTAAATCCCGGGAGATTTATGAAGCGCCCGCAGCAACTATTTTGCATATCGCGCATAAAGAATTAGAGGCGCTGGTTTTAGATAGAGAACTTTCACATTTCAAAGATATTATCGCTCTGAAATATTCAGAGTTAGTGTATAATGGACTATGGTTTTCGCCTTTAAAAGAAGCCTTGGATCATTTTGTGAATGCAACCCAGAAGCGGGTGAGCGGGACGATAAAGCTTAAATTGTTTAAGGGCAATTGTGTTGCGGTTTCCAGAAAATCAAGTCACTCGCTTTATAAAAAAGAGCTAAGTACTTACGGCAAGGAAGATCAGTTTGACCAGAAGCTGGCCGAAGGCTTTATCAAGCTTTGGGGAATGCCGTATAAAAGATAGTAGAGAAATTAGGAGAAAAAATGGCAAAGAAACTTTGGGGCGGAAGGTTTACCAAGAAAATAGATCCGGATTTCTTTGAATTCCAGAAGTCGATTCAGTATGATTATAAATTAGCCAAATATGATGTCATACATTCACTAATTCATATAAACGCCTTGAGTAAAAGCGGAGAAATACTAAAAGCAGGAGAAAAAAAGAGATTGGAATCTGTTTTATTAAAAGTCGGTAAAGAGATTACCGAAGAAATAAAAAACGAACAATTTAAGCCAAAAGATTCTGAAGATATTCATACTGAGATACAAAATAGGGTAGAGAAGAAGCTTGGCCTGAAATATAGTTCATTAGCCTTAAAGTTACATACTTTAAGATCAAGAAATGACCAGATTGCGTTTGATCTAAGGTTTTATTTGGCAGATAAGAGCTTAGACATAAATATTCTTTTGTTTAAGTTGATAAACGAATTGTTAGATTCGACATCAGCATCTTTAAGGAAAAAAGAGGAGTTTGTCGGTTATACGCATACCCAAAGAGCGCAAATAATCTATTTTGCTGATTATTTAGAAGCTTATG
>CAZIRU010000044.1:0-1644 GCA_964541905.1 uncultured Verrucomicrobiota bacterium | reverse complement strand
TTTATGGCGAGAGTTGCGATTATTGGTTCAAGCCTGGAGAAATTTGCCACTGAAATAAGGCATCTGCAGCGTACAGAGGTTTTAGAAGCGGAAGAGCCATTTGCTAAGGGGCAGAAAGGCTCCTCAGCTATGCCGCATAAACGGAACCCCGTAATCTGCGAACGTATCTGCGGTTTATCCCGTCTTTTACGCGGTAACGCTTTGGCTGCAATGGAGAATATTGCTTTATGGCATGAACGCGATATATCGCATTCGTCTGTTGAGCGGGTAATTATTCCAGATTCAACTTTAGCTTTAGATTATATGTTAAATAAATTTATTCAAGTCATCGAGGGCTTAAATGTTTACCCCGAAAACATGATGGCGAATTTAATCAAAACCAAAGGCTTAATATTTTCGCAGAGAGTCCTTTTAAATCTTATGGATTCCGGAATGCCCAGGATTAAAGCCTATGATATCGTGCAGCGTTCGGCTATGCGCACCTGGAAAGAAGGGATAGACTTCAAGAACAGCCTTATGCTGGAGAGTGAAGTCTTAAAGCATCTCGACGAAAAGAAGCTCGATAAGATATTTGATTTAAACTATTACCTGCGTAAGGTAAATGTGATTTATCGGAAAGTCGGATTGTAAAAATTTTACCTACCTAACACCTCTTATTTTATAACCATGCTTTATAAAATCGAGATACAGGATAAACCCGGGATTTTTGATGCTGCAGGAGAGAGCGTTAAAAAGGGCATTCTGGATTTAGGCATTAAAACTGTCCGGGAAGTCAGATTTATCCAGGTATATAATCTTGAAGGCAGCATCTCAGATCTAAATGCCGAAAGAATCTCCCAGGAGCTTCTTACTGATAGAATATGCCAGGATTATTCTATAAACCGCATTAACAAAAAACCCGATAAAGCAGAATTTATCATTGAAGTCGCCTATAACCCCGGGGTTATGGATCCGGTTGAAGAGTCAACGCTGAAAGGTATTAAAGATTTAGGAATAGATGGCGTGGATTCGGTTAAGACTGCCAAAAAATATATAATCCGCGGTAAGCTTTCGCCCCAGCAGTTAAAAACAATTTGCGACAAGCTTCTTTACAATAAACTTATTCAGCATATTGTAAAATCCCAAGAGCATCTGCCCAGAAATGAATCTTTTTATCGATTTAATCTTACGCATGTCGAATTATTGAATAGCTCCGACAAAAGATTGTTGGAGATAAGCAAGAAAGGCCAGTTGTTCCTTAATCTTGTTGAGATGCGTGCGATTAAAGATTACTTTAAGAGAATAGGCCGTAATCCTACGGATTGCGAATTAGAGACTATAGCCCAGACTTGGTCTGAACACTGCTTTCATAAAACTTTCCGCGGCAGGATAAAGTACGCGGAGAAATTAAGGCCTGAAAGCCATAAGCTAAAGGCCGGAAAGATTGACGGGCTGCTCAAGTCGACGATTATGAAAGTTACCAAAGAATTAAATAAGCCCTGGTGCGTATCGGTCTTCAAAGATAATTCCGGGGTGATCCGTTTTGACGATAAAAATAATGTTTGCTTTAAAGTCGAGACGCATAACCATCCCTCAGCTTTAGAGCCATTCGGCGGGGCAAATACCGGTATTGGCGGAGTTATCCGTGACCCAATGGGGACGGGC
>CAZIRU010000043.1:705-1840 GCA_964541905.1 uncultured Verrucomicrobiota bacterium | reverse complement strand
ATATGCTAAAGATAGCTTATTTCTGATTATGACCATTTTCTGTTTTGCTGATTTCCTGCTTTTATTTTGCGGTGCGACCTGGCTCAAGATCTCGCTGCGCATTACTTGGTTAGAATCACTTTTTATCGGTTTCGCTCCATTCCTAATAGGCGACATTTTAAAAGCATCCCTAGCTGCAATCTTATTCTGGAAACTACGGCCTCGCATAAGATAGATTCATTTATCAGGTACGGTATTTATAGGTTGAAGGCATTATGAAAAGAGCTTCGTTAAAATTTTCAGTGCTTTTATTTGTCTCCTGCTTTTTATGGCTTTTGGCTAATCAAATAGGCATGAGCCCCAGGCAGGCTCTCTCCATCGCTATATTCTCCATGTCTATCCTCGGGACTTTATTCTTCTGGGATTTCCGCTTAAGCTTTGCTTTTATCGGGACCGCGGTCCTTCTGGCCACTAAGACCATAGATTTAGAGCATGTGCTGGAGTTTTCTTCGCTTGAAGTTATCCTCTTTTTAGTCGGGATGATGGTAATTATCGGCTTGCTTAAAGATTCCGGAGTTTTCGCCTGGATAGTAAGTATTATTTTACGTATTCCGCATTTAACCGCCAAGAGGTTCGTTATAATTATCGCTGTTTTGTCCGGGCTGTTTGCCGGAGCGGTAGACGAGGTGACTTCGATTATATTCATGGTAGCGGCGGTTTTAGAAGTTTGCGATTACTTTGAAGTTGACCCTACTCCGTTCGTTATAATTTCTGTCTTAGCCACTAATATCGGTTCGGCATCTACGGTATTGGGCAACCCGATAGGCATACTGATCGCTTCCAAATCCGGGCTCACTTTTGAAGACTTTATCCTTAAAGCCTTTCCTCTGGCGGCGGTTTGCCTTCTCGCTGCTTTAATTATGCTGATGTTCTGGTATAGGAAATCAATCGCCTTGCTCGATGAAAATATAAAGAATTTCGGGGCGAACGACATATTGATCAAGCTTATCTCTATACCTGCGGACAAGAGGCTTAAGATGAATCTGGTTATATTTTTTGTCGTGCTTATTTTTATATCTTTGCATCATCGTATTGAAGTCTTTTTGGGATTGGATGCCAACACCGTACTTGTAATCGTCCCGCTCGTAGCCAGCGG
>CAZIRU010000043.1:347-695 GCA_964541905.1 uncultured Verrucomicrobiota bacterium | reverse complement strand
TGGTCTGGAAACATAGGAGAGCGAGAAAATATATCGAAAAAGATGTGGAATGGTGGACTTTGCTATTTTTTCTTTTGCTCTTTATCCAAGCCGGAACTCTCAAGTATACCGGGAGTACTATTTTTATAGCCGATAAGATCATCAAAGCTACAGGGAATAATTTGAATCTTTTAACCGGCCTCGTACTCTGGATAGGCGCGTTAGGTTCAAGCTTACTGGATAATGTAGTTTTGGTGGCGGCTTTTATTCCGGTTGTCCAGGGGCTTCAGGCTTTAGATGTTAATTCGCATTCTTTATGGTGGGCACTTCTTTTTGGCGGCTGCCTGGGAGGCAATATAACCCTGATCG
>CAZIRU010000043.1:0-336 GCA_964541905.1 uncultured Verrucomicrobiota bacterium | reverse complement strand
TTAGGGATTCTGGAAAAAGAGAGAAATATACGTATGGCTTTTTTAAACTGGATCTGGGTCGGGTTAAGCGTAGGATTGGTGACAACTTGTATTGTCTGGGCCGCGTTAACATTTATCCCTTTTTATAAATGACCCACAAGCCGTAAAGGTTTCTTGCGGAATTATTATTGTTTTTCTTCTACAGACTCTAAATTCTTCCTCATGATTGATACGCGGTTCCTGCCTAATGTTTTAGATTTATAAAGCCCGTCATCAGCTCTTTTGATTATGCTATCTATAGTATCGGCAGGCTTTACAAAAGATACGCCCAGGCTCACCGTTACTTTATGGATATTA
>CAZIRU010000042.1:0-1887 GCA_964541905.1 uncultured Verrucomicrobiota bacterium | reverse complement strand
CACCTTGGCCTTAATACAGGCGACTAAAAACTCCGCCATGCGTTTATCAAAAGTTCCGGATGTAATCAAATCATCAACAGTTTTTATAATATTTAAAAACTTCCTGATTGTAACCATCGGGCCGTCTAAAGCAAGCGGAGGTATGATGATATTTACCCGCGAACCGTCTTTTAAAGCTATATCGGCGTAAGGGCAAGACTCATCCACCCTGCGGCGCGTAGGCGCGAGCAATTTATGGATTAAATACATTAACTCTTTATCGTCTTTAAAAGTAATGTCCGATAACTGCGTTTTACCGTTGCGCTCGACAAATATCTTCTTCGGCCCGTTAATCATAATCTCGGTAACTAATTTATCCTTCATCAGGCTGTCTATCGGACCGAAACCAAGAAAATCATTTAAAAGATCCTGGATAATTTTCTTTTTATCTATCCCGCTAAAATCAACGTGCTCCTGTTTGGCCATCTCATCTATAATATTATTGATCGCGTCTTCAAGTTCTTTAGAGGCAACGTCTTCCCGGGAAAACAATCTCCCATAGTTGGAAATAATTCTATCCCTGATCTTAACTTTTAAGGTATCAACCATGTTTATTCTCCATTTCCTTTAATAAAGAATTGGCGCAATCAGAAAAACGCACCTTTTTTACTGCCTTACCATGTTTGAATAATAACCCGTATTCTTTACCGAAAGCCACGCCTATATCCGCTTCTTTGGCTTCACCCGGGCCGTTTACCACGCAGCCCATAAGCGCAACCTTAAGCGGGCGCAGCTTTAAAGAGGCCACCCGGTTTTCAAAATCATTAACTAATTTCACGAGATTAACTTCGCAGCGGCCGCAAGTAGGGCAGCTGATAATCTCAGGGCCGAAACGGCTCAAGCCAAGCGATTCCAGGATAACTTTAGCGGTATAGACTTCTTTAAGCGGGCTGTCCGTAAGCGAGACCCTGATTGTATCTCCTAAACCTTCAAGCAGTAAAACCCCTAAAGCAATACTTGACTTTATCGCTCCGGCGTAAGGAAAACCCGTAGCAGTCACCCCTAAGTGCAAAGGATAATCAGAGAACGCGGCAAACCTGCGATAGGCCGCAACCGTCTCTCTTACATTAGAGGCCTTAAGCGAAACAACAATATTATGGAACTTAAAACTTTCCACCATCCTGATATAATCAAGCGCGCTTTTAACCAGCCTCTCCGGCATCGTCGATCTATTCGAACCTGATCCCTTAACCGATCCGGAATTTAAGCCGATACGTAAAGGAATCTTTGCAGATTTCAAAGCGCTGATTACTTCTCTAACTTCTTCTTTTCTATAGATATTCCCGGGATTAAGCCTAATCTTATCGGCCCCGTAATCAACAGCTCCAACCGCAAGCTTATAATCAAAATGTATATCCGCGACCAAAGGAAGCCTGACTTTTTGCTTTATCTTCTTAAAGCCTTCAAGGTCAGCCTTGTCCTTGACAGCCAAACGGACAATCTGGCATCCCGCGTTCTCTAAAGCGTTAACCTGGCTTATAACACTAAGGTGGTCCGCTGTCTTAATTTTAGCCATTGACTGGATGATAACAGGATTCCCTCCGCCTATAGGTATATTCCCAACTCTGACTACTCTGGTTTTTCTATTCTTATTTAACATTTATTTAATAAAAAACCTGGCTATCTGTTCTCCGAAGTTTCTGACAATATCATTATAGGTCACAAAAACAACCAAAGAAAGGATCAGGGTCATACCGACTTTATTAATAGCCTCTTCTACTCTAAGGCTTAAAGTCTTGCCTCTGATTCTTTCTAAGGCTAATAATATAATATGCCCTCCGTCTAATACAGGCAGAGGCAAGAGATTAAATATCGCCAGCGAAATACTTAAAATCGCCATAAAATTCA
>CAZIRU010000041.1:811-1897 GCA_964541905.1 uncultured Verrucomicrobiota bacterium | reverse complement strand
GAATTTAAGCTTGGTTAATTAAGAAGAGGGATAGAAACGGAAAAATTAGAGCCTTGCCCTGCACGGCTGGTTACTGAAATCTCACCTCCATGCAGTTCGGCTATCGATTGGGCTATACTCAAACCTAATCCACTGCTGGGAGAATTGTCTTTAGTCTTCCCTTCGATACGAAAAAACTTTTCAAAAAGTTTTGGCATATTCTCTTCTTCAATGCCAATTCCTGTATCCACGATAGAAATAATGGCTTTTTGGTTTTCGTATTTTAAACTTATACCGATGCTGCCGTTATCAGGGGTAAATTTTATCGCATTATCTATTAGATTTAAAAATAGACGCCTCAAGTGTAGCTCATCCGCACTTACCATATCTGCCTCTTCCGGAATATCAGCATTTACCGTTATCTTCTTTTTAGAGGCCAGAATCTTTGCCTGTTCGTATATTATTTGGGTAAATTGGGTTAAATCAATCTGTTCGAATTTTAAAACATCGGGCTGGTAATTCATTTTAGTCAGTAGCAATAAATCCTCAATAATTTTAAGCATTCTCTTGGTCTCTTCCAAACTAACGCTAATGACTCTTTTATATTCTTCCTTATCTCTATCCTTTTTTAAGGCAAACTCCGACTCTCCTCTAATGATGGCAATAGGGGTCTTTAATTCATGGGCAATATATGAGCTCGAATCCGTGATATACTCAAATGAGTCCCCCAGCCGCGAAACCATATCATTGAAAGCTTGTATCAAACTGCGCAACTCTTCATCAACATGCTCTGCTTTGACTCTCAAGCTTAAATCTTCATGGGTAATGTTATTGGCAGTATCGGTAATCTCTTTAATTGGCTTTAGAATCCTGACAACAACCACCTGGCCGATAAAATACCCAAATAATAAAGTCACAGGTATAGGAATTAATATATAAAATAATTTATATTTCTGCAGTAGATTCGGTGTGATGATGAACAGGAAAGCGACATATAAAGATAATAAAATCCCTAATATGGACGCGTATACTATGCTGATCTTTAATTTAATAGTTTTTGCTCGCATTTCTATTCCTTTAAAACATACCCTTTCCCGTGGATAGTAT
>CAZIRU010000041.1:0-801 GCA_964541905.1 uncultured Verrucomicrobiota bacterium | reverse complement strand
GCTGCTTTTTCTGCCCTTTATCAATCTTATTGCGCAAAAAATTCATATATACATCAATCACATTTGTAAAACTGTCAAAATCTTCATGCCATACGTGTTCAGAAATCATAGTCCTGGTAACGGCTTGAGTAGCATTAAGCATAAGGTATTCTAAAAGTGCGAACTCTTTGCTGGTGAGCTGGATTTCTTTTCCGCCTCTGGAAACTTTATGCCTGAGCTGATCCATTTCCAGATCAGCAATCTTCAGGATGCCGGTTTTATCCTGTTTATTTCTTCTCAGTAGCGCGCTAATTCTAGCTAACAACTCTTCAAAAGCAAACGGCTTAGCTAAATAATCATCGGCGCCGGAATTCAATCCTAAAACTTTATCTCTCACTCTGTCTTTTGAAGTAAGCATCAAAACAGGCACATTTATTTTCTTACTCCTCAACTCCCGGCATACGGTAATACCGTCTTTAATCGGAAGAATAACATCAAGGATTACAAGATCATAGGAGTTAATTTCAGCTTGGAACAAAGCCTTCTCTCCGTCGTTGGCTATGTCAACCACATAATTCTCTTCTTTTAACCCACGCTCGATAAAACTGGCCATTTTGATTTCATCTTCTACTAATAAAATTCTCAATTCTTACTCCTCTTTATAATCAACAGAGCAATAAAAAATCATCAACCGATACGACCGAAAAATTCTTAATTATGCTTAAATTCAATATTAAAAAATTACATTGCGAAATAAATTGATTTTATTAAGCTAATTATAAGTTATTATACAATACAATTACTAATTTTAAAACTAATATC
>CAZIRU010000040.1:0-1930 GCA_964541905.1 uncultured Verrucomicrobiota bacterium | reverse complement strand
GCGCGAATCGAATGGTAAATAAACACAAAGAACGTCATTTTATTGTATGTGAAAACGACCGAAAGGCGCGCCGCCGTTCCGACACCTCTTGGCGGTAGGCCCGTCCCTCACTCCAGTTTGTCCATGTTCGAGGGCAAGCTCACGCCGATACTTTCGGTGACGCTGTACCTTGATCCCATGTGCGGTAGCGGGGACGAATATCCCAGTTGAACTGGCGCCATTCCCAGCAATGGCCTCCCCACGAGGAACACGAGACCTGCCAGTCCGACGGCGGGATAGGTGGCAATATAGAACGGCATGGCGAAACTCCAATTGAACATCATCCAGAGGAACATCAAGTTCATGAGGAGGGCAAGTAGAATGAATTCGCCACGGATGCGTTTGGAGACCTTGTTTTTGTCCTCCTTTTCCCGCTTGTTAACGGGGACATTGGGTGGGTACACGAACGCCTCTGGTCCCGCCAAGGCCTTGATATTGTTGCAAAGATGCTTGACCTCGAGATTCCCCCTGATGAGCCACACAACGACTACAGCCACTAGATTCATGTAAAGCCCCCAGAACAAGAAATCCAAGCGGAGGATGTAATCAGCACCCTTGATCATCAAACTGTAATGGAGAATGACCTCCCCGACCACCATGACGCTGATGGGGACCAAGAAGCACCAGAGCAGGAAATTGATTATCTGGCTACGCAGGAACACCTTCGCTTTTCTGGATATCCCTGATTTTCTGGATATCCCCTCTTTCCTGATTAAAGGGGCGTTGACGGATTGCTCTTCTTCGGATGGAGTGGACGATGCGGGCGGTACGAAGTTGACGAAGACGGTGTTGGGCACAGCCCCCGCCCCCCACAGGAACAACATGCCGAACAAGATACCGACAATGCTGTTCAGCAAGTCAAAGACCGGTTTTCCCGCGAAATACTTGCTGCCTATGGGAGAAGTGCCGTCGGCGCTACCCCATATCACGATGCTGAGTTCCGCCACCACGCTGTAGAAAGCGGCCCCGCAGAACACATACAGTCCGGTGACGAACCATCCCAACTGTCTCTTGGGCATGCCGATGTGGCAAAACAGCATTGCCAGGAAACAGTAGAAGAAGTGAAGGTACCCCCCATAGTCAGCTTCGTATAGGAATGCCCAGTAGTCATTCACGGTGTGGCACATGAGCGTGCTTGAGCAGTAGTTCAGATACAACGGCATTGTCGTTGGGTCAGATGATTCGAATTCGTAACGCTCGGGTGTGGATTTGGTTTTTTTATATCACTGTACTCCTTTGTTTTCACTGTGTCGTTAACGCTGGCGTTTGATGCAAGTGGCGCACGTGCGATAAACGAGAAAAGCGATTGAACGTCGGACGCTTTTGCTGCGGACGCAGCGTGATTTATCGCGATTCGATCTTTGTTTTCTGGGAAGAAACGAAGTAGACGCACAGTTGTCACGCGATTAAGGCAAAAGGTTGTTTTTATCACGCAACAAACCCCTCGTTACACCATTCTTGCAATAGGCCACGTTAATTGCGCTTGATCTCAACGTCTGTAGGCAGGGGTTGTATTTCGGCTGTGAGCCTCTTGGCAAAATATCCATCAAACTGAGCGAGGATGTTGTCGACCGCCGACAACGCGCCCGACGGGGCGGGTTTCGGTGGTTGCTGTACCGCTGGGGCAGACTCGAGACACGCCCTCTTGGCGGGAGGTTGCTGTGCCAATGGGTGTGTAGTTTCCCCTATGGCGTCGGCGCGCGGTCGTACCCTGTCCGTGATGAGCGACGTGTTTGGATTCGAATAGTCGTTTAGAAGGACGGACGCCGCGTTGTAAATCATTCTGTGCTGTTGATCCAACTCCTTCCGGAGGGTAGCGCGTTCGGCTTCAGCGGCTTCTTTCGCCCGCTGCTCTATTTGCAATTTCTTGGCTAGCTCCATGGTTGGCGCC
>CAZIRU010000039.1:0-1947 GCA_964541905.1 uncultured Verrucomicrobiota bacterium | reverse complement strand
GAAGTATCGTTGGCTTTACTGTCCATTGTACAGCGAATATCTCCCATCAACCCGGCACTGGCGGCTCGTACTTCGGAGCAATTCATGCCCTCGAAAAGCATAGTATTATCCACGTATGTGCACGTAGTGGGATTCGCCTTGGCCAGACACAGATAGTACAATTCGCATGACGGGCCGAGCTCGTCCATGAGACGAGTTGCTTCGTCGCTGTGCAGACAGTGCAGACTGGGAAACGTCTTCGGCTTCACCCACCACGGTATCGCCGAGCAGTTGTACGAATCGACATAACAATGGCCGTCTTCGGCGCGCGGAACGCCGGTCAAGATGGCTTCGCAGACGTCGATGTAAGCGAGCGTTTTAACGACTTCTTCCAATTCCTCCGTCAAGTTCGTGAACGTGTGCAAGAGCTGGGCCACCGAATTGGGCAGCAGGGCGAAAATGGCGTCCCTCGATAGAGTGTGACAATCTTCGGGGGTCGTATGGTCGACGTCGTAATCCGGGTCGTCGAAAAGGGAGCACCCGCGGAATGCCCAGTCAAACCTGCCAGTTCGAGGTCAGCAACAACGCCAACGCGCGTCCGGGGGCGGATTGGGTGCCTGTTTCCCGAACGAAGCGTGCTGTAGAAGCACGATCGAACGAGCGTGTCGCCCTTGATAGCCGACAGCGTTACGTTTTTGAGAGCCGAGAGAAGTCCTCTGTTTAGCACTGGGACGCCGTCGAGCATGTTCAACACGAGATTCTTGAGGAACACCCTCTCGAACGGGAGTTCCAATTCGTCGGGGCCGAAGAGTGGTGGGTCGACACGGATCGGGGCCTCGACAAACTCCGTGAACACGTAATCCCATACGGCGTTGAAACTCGTTTCGAAATCGTCGGGATCCCAACCAGGCTTCTGGACGTGTTCTTGCACGACATCCACCATGTCAGCGAAATTATCTTTGATGTGTTCTGACATGTCGTTCGTGAACCGAATAAATGGCATCAGACCGAAGTCGCGGAGGGGACGGAGCCCATAGGTGATCACGACGTCAACCGGGTTATGGATAGCACACTCGTACGTCACGTCGCACGTTCTCATCACGAATTCGGGGTTGTACACCCCTATGAGGCAAACGAGGTAGACAATCGCCAGGGTCACCACGACCGTGATGGACTCCGTGGACATTATTATTGTTCGAAAGGCGGTTATCGCCATGCTGAACAAGGCGGTCAGGATTCCTATCACTGCTATTGCAGCCGCGCGGACCATCCTGAACGCGGCTTTCGCCAACACCCATAAAGTGTAGAACAAACTCATCTTCAATTGCGCCCGCTGGAGGGCGATCGATGGTTTGCCACTTTGGACTCGCTAGATGCATATATACGTTCCAACGCGATTTTGTTTTCCGATTTTTCGTAAAATAAATCAATTGGCTTTCACGCCCGATTCGTCGGCGACAGTTCGAACTTTTCTGCCGATCTGCCCGACGTGAGCTCCGCCCGCCAGGGACGCCAAGACCAGAGCCACCCCGGCGATGCAAGCTTGTGCGAAACCGCACCACGTGGCATCACGCAAGAACGACGCCACGCGTGCTATCGACCACGGCGTTTGCAACGCCACGAGGACTGTCCTAGACACCAAACGATCGCATGACGCGTGGGACGCGTCTTTGGCAGGAGCGAACAGCGCTGCACCCAGACCAACGCAGCGGACGAGCTCGACGCCCGCTGCTAACGCCGAAGAAGAGTAACCGGGTTGCACCGAAAGACACGCTTGCAAAGCCATTCCGGCCACCAACCCCCCAAACGCGTGCCGGACGCCGGCGTCCTGGAAAATGACCCAACCCATTACGATGGCGATGATGACGCCCATGAAGCCGGCGTCCAGATTCACATCGACGCCCGCGACGAAGAAGACGACCAACGACGGCACGGCGGCGGCAACCATCACCCAGCGCCTCACGGATA
>CAZIRU010000038.1:0-2061 GCA_964541905.1 uncultured Verrucomicrobiota bacterium | reverse complement strand
CAAGAGGCCCAGGGCGAACTATCCAAGTCAGTTACTGCCATAGAAGTCAAAGGTAATAAAGCCATATCTACCAATACTATTATCTCTAAGATGAAAACCCGGGTTGGCGGCCCTTATCAGGAGAATGTGGCAAGCGACGACCTCAAGAGACTTTACCTTCTGAATTTCTTTAGCGATATTAAGATTGATACAACAGACCACAAAGACGGGGTTAAGGTTATTGTTACTGTTACGGAGAGGCCGATCATCGATAAAATTACATTTGCCGGGATCAACCGTATTACCTTAAAAGATGAAAAGCTTAAGGAGCAATTAAAATCAAAAGAGGGGCAGTATCTTGATTATCCCAGCCTTTCCCAGGATGTGCGCATACTCCAAAAGATGTATGAAAAAATAGGATATAGCGCTGTAAAGATCGATTATAAGCTTGATAGCGATGAAGCCGCCAATAAAGTTAAGATAAATTTCAATGTTATAGAGGGAGGCAGGGTCCGTATTAAGAAGATAATCGTTGAAGGCAATAAAGCTTTTGCCTCCGGGCGCATATTGAAACTTTTAAAGACTAAAAGCGCATGGCTTTTTAATGCCGGTATTTTGAAAGAAGATGTGTTTAAAGAAGATATTGAACGCATCAAAGCATTTTATCTGCGCAATGGTTATATTGATATTGCTGTAACGAGTGAAGTAAATCCTGATAGCCAGAAACCGTATTTATTATATTTAAATATCAAGATTAATGAAGGCAATAAATATTTAGTCGGTAACGTCAGCATCAAGGGTAATAAAGATATAGCCGAAAAGGAGATTATTCAACGCTTAAGAGATTGCCTCCCGGGTAAGACATTCAGCGAGGAAGCAATGAAGTCGGATGTTGTTTCTATCCAAGGGCTTTATTTTGACCGCGGGTATATTTCGGCGCGCGTTCAGGAGGCCTTTTCTTTAAATGCCGAGACCAGCCGCGTTGATATAGGTTATAGCGTAGTCGAAAATCAGGTGACTTACGTCGATAAAATTAAGGTTAGAGGCAATATTAAGACCAAGGATATAGTTATTCGCAGAGAGATGCGTATTAATCCGGGGGATAGGTTAGACGGAGAGAAGCTGAGGCGGAGTAAAGAAAGGCTGCAAAACCTTGGTTTCTTTGAGGAGATAGGCTACGATACCGAAGATACGGCTGTATCCGATCAAAAGGATTTAATTGTTGATGTTAAAGAGACCAAGACCGGAGCATTCAGTTTCGGCGGCGGGTATAGTACCGTGGATGATTTTGTCGGATTTGTTGAAGTAGAGCAGAAAAATTTTGACTGGAAGAACTGGCCTTATTTTACCGGCGGAGGGCAAGACTTAAAGATTCGCGCGACCATTGGTACGGTAAGCAGCGGGTTTGACTTAAGTTTTACCGAGCCATGGCTCTTCGATTATCCTGTATCTTTCGGTTTCGACGCTTACAGGCGCACTCATAAGAGAGATAGCGATGTAGGCTATGGTTATGACGAGGATGTAACCGGAGGAGACCTGCGTTTAGGCAGAGAGCTGACAGAGTATTTAAGAGGGGATCTTATTTACAGAATTGATTCTATAGATATCAGCAATATTGACGAAGATTCTACCGATGATTTAAAGAGTGAAGCAGGAACTAATCTTATCAGCAGTATCACGCCTAGCCTGACATATGACAGCAGGGATAATGTTTTTGATACGCATAAAGGCAACCTTTTCACCGGCTCATTCCAGTTTGCCGGCGGCGCATTAGGAGGAGATAAAAATTATTGGAAGTTCTCCGGCAGAGCGAGCCATTATATTCCTTTACCACGCAATTCTACTTTGGAATTAAGAGGTAGGATCGGGTTAGCAGATCCTTACGGCGATACTGAAAAAATACCGATATATGAAAGATTCTTCGCCGGCGGCGCTTATTCTATTAGAGGTTACGAAGAAAGAGCGATAGGCCCGTTTGACCCTGGCTCCAAAGATCCTTTAGGTGGTACATCAATGTTAGTAGGTAATGTTGAGTACCTGTATCCTCTATTCGGCTTTCTTAAGGTAGCGGCATTTTATGAT
>CAZIRU010000037.1:0-2077 GCA_964541905.1 uncultured Verrucomicrobiota bacterium | reverse complement strand
GACGGTGCCAGAGGCTGCAGCGGGGGCGGAAGTACCACCCGACGTCGGCTTTCCTCCACCCCCGTCTGAAAACGCCACGTTGGTGAGGAGAACCACAAACACGGCGTTGGGCAAGACATTGGCAATCGAATAAAAAGATGATTCCTTCAAATCGTTCATATTTGAAGAAATTCAACACAGTGCATCTCGGATTGCCTTGAGGTAATAATAACATTCCACCGTCTTGGACTGAGTTCCCACCACGGCCACGAGACAGAAAGGCGATTCGTCAATCCGAAACACTTCGTGTGCGTGGCCATCATCTTCACACAAATCGTTGAGATAGACAAGAACGTGTGTGAATGGCGCGGAACGAAGGGACTCCAAGCTCTTCCCGGGCCTAAAGAAGCGGAGGATTTCCCAATAGATCTTCATGTCCTGCAGCCGTCCGACATCCAGATCATCCAGTAACGCCAGCGGTCCTTTCTCTAAGTGCTCTTCTCGTTTCCAGTCCGTGCTAGTGACGTAGTTTATGTCAGTAGCCCAAGTGGTGTCGTCTTCCCTTTCGTCTTGGGAGTCGTTGTCGTCCGTATCACCCTCTTCGTTGGCGACGTCCTCGCGACTTACATGATTTCCGCATCGAACCACTCTGCGTCGCTTTGCAAACGAAAATGGAAATTGGTGGGGTTGGGTTGTAACCCTGTGATGGTCCATATAGTTCCTTCCATGCTGTCATCCATAGAAACATATATGCACGCGAAAGCGTCACCTTGTTCGACGTGTATGGAAAAACATCAAGAAACGCGCAAACGACCGGTCGGCGCCATGACGGCATTCTTGCCAGCGTTTGGTCTCATGGGGATGGCAGTTCAATGGTTGACGGGGTATCTCTGCGTCCCCAGGGCGATGTCAATCGAGGACCGGGAAGAAAAACGCGCCGAGTTTTTAGATAAAGTGCGGCAAAAAGAAGTCGACTTGGAACGTCAGATTGACGAAACCGACG
This sequence comes from uncultured Verrucomicrobiota bacterium, assembly GCA_964541905.1. GTDB lineage: Bacteria > Verrucomicrobiota > Verrucomicrobiia > CAZIPW01 > CAZIPW01 > CAZIRU01. The sequence continues at coordinate 1,095 of CAZIRU010000037.1, read as the reverse complement.
CTCTGGCAGCGACCATCTGGTTGAACGGACGCGAGACCGGACAAGCGGCGCAAGCCAAAGAACGCATAGCGCGGCTCGTGGTTCGCAAGCGAGTACTTTCTGCGGCACTCAGGACTGCGCAACGCATAGATGTCCAGTTGCAAACGGCCCTCGATACCGTAGACGCGCGACAATGCGCGGCCGAGTTGACTGACATCGCCAAAGAAGCGTCCCAATTGATGCCACAACTCAAGGAAGGATCGGCCACCATCGACAAGATGGCTGTTCAGTTGGATAAAATGGAAGAAATGGGGTCCAACTTGACCGATTTCAACGCGGACTTGACAGCAGCGCTGGAGCAGTATGTCGAAGGTTTTACCTCTGCCACGGAGGAGGAAACGGAAGAATACATCCAAAATCTTGCAAGGGGGAAAACCCCACCGCAACAGGCTGTCGCAGACGTCGCCCCATCGTTTCCCACCGTGCCCGTGATGCAGCCGATTCAAAGTCCGGTCCGGCGGGGGTGCGAAAGACGCCAGCCAGCGTTTGCTTGAGTGAAACTGGACCCCGGGCACGTGCCTGTTGGTTTACAACCAAATAAACGCTTGCGTGTTTATTTAAGACGATCTCAAAGGGGCGTTTCGAATGTATCCTAAACATGAGAAACCTCTGTTTCCAGTTCTTGTCGAGAACATGTTCAAAAACAACCGTTGAACCTGGTTCGTGAAAACCGCAAACTTTAACAATTTTACGTAAAAAATGACGTGTCTCGGTTTGGGAATATTTTTCCGGGTTGGGGAATTTCCTATTATTGACAATTATTTTGTTTTAATTCGGCCAGTTCCGAGAAGTGTCACCAAAATTATCATTTTCGAGAAAACTGTGAGGTGGAGGAACCGATGAGTGCGAACAAGAAGAAGAAAGTCGCAGCCAAACCGTCGTGGCGAGATGGGGACGCTTCCGAGTTCTGGGCGGGAGGACTCCGCGCGATGCCTCGCACGCCGTGGGAACCAGCGAAGGGCGAAGAGCGAGCGACGCGCGACCTGTCCGGAGGATCGTGGTTCGGCAGGAGCGAAACCACGTAATCGGCGGCCTGCTGGAGTTGGAGGGCCAGGG
>CAZIRU010000036.1:0-2123 GCA_964541905.1 uncultured Verrucomicrobiota bacterium | reverse complement strand
CGTGGGTGGACAGAGCGTTCGGGGACGTTCCAACTGCTTGTCAATACGATTGCGGCACGACAGATCTCACGCTCGCCACAGTCGGAGCACACGAGCGAACGTGTGCCAACAAACCGGTGAACTGTGGGTTTAGCGAGTTCGGGTGTAGTTGGGTGGGTCGGGCAGACGCAAAGGTGGAACACGAAGCGTTATGCACCTTCCGTGTTATGTCGGATTGCAACGAACGCGCCGCGCAACTCGGGGCCACGTTCGATAGAAAATTACAAACGTTGTCCGCCAAAATAGCCAACGCTACTTCCCTGCTCCGGATATTCAACAATTATACCGCGAAAGGATGTAAGACGACTGTGGAAATTAGGATGGCGAAGGTACCGGGGTGTGCCGCAATGGAGGGCTCCGTTGCCACTCCGCTGGCCGATTTCGCCATTTACCTCGAACAATTGGCATCCCCGGCTCCAGAACTGTCCGGTGGCGTTGGATGTGCGATTCGGTTGACCAGAGTGAACGGCGGGGTGAAGAAAGTGGCGGTATATGCCAGGGTAACCTTTTTCCAAGGGGATCTCATATGTGCTATCGGATCGGTGGGACACGCTTTTCCGGCCGAAGGGCGCGTTCTTAGAGCGAGGGAAGTTTCGTACGTGGGACAATTCGACCTAAACGGCGAGCCGCCAATCGCACGACTTGCGTTCGACGTTTTGAGCGAATGGCGTTCGAAACAATAGAAAGTCCGCTGAATTCATTTCACGAAAACCGCCAATCCCGCCAAAACATAACAAAACTCCGCAATCCTAACTTGGGAACGGATTTTTCCGTTTCGTCGGTTTCCCAATTTTGGCGAACATTTTTCATTACCTTCGCAACGCCGGACGGCAACAACCAATTCAGTCACTTTCGTCACACGCGCAGGGAGGCGAAAGGAATGCGCCGTGCGCATGGAAGCGACTAAGGACGAGTTGGCGTTGAGGGCGGACGAGGAGATGACGTTCTCGCTGGCGTTCGAGCGCGTCAAGCGTTTGTTGCACGAGCAGACGACCGGCTTATACTGCGACTGCGTTCCGATAGCCATGCCCGAGACCCAAGGGCCACGGCCAGAGGATCGCGACGTGGTTTCCAAGCTGGTGCGTTCTTGCGGCACCGCGTCTCGATGAACAAGGCGGAAAAACGGAGCCCCGGGATGCATTCCCCCGGGACGGTGGGGTGCTTGAGCCCCAGCAATAGGACTACTGCTTCGCGCCCGGGCCATTGCACGAAGGGTCGGGCGGAGGTGTAACAGAAATGATACTTGTATCAGTTCTGGTAGTTTTAATTCAAGCGTTTCGTGAGGTTCAGAAAAGGAAAATTGGAAATTGAAGTTTCCCATTTACGTTCCCGCCAAGGGCGGGGGCGGTAGAGGAAGATACCCAGTGAAATCGAGAGATAAAAAAACAACCTGTGACATCTGACTAAATATTACCTCCTCGGAAATTATTGATGGATCGACATCCGCGGAATTTCGATGAAGGTAGTTTCTTGTCTGAACTATCTGTTCAGCATCCTGGTGCTGAGGTTAACGGTTACGACGTTCTACGCTATGCAACCGCAATGGCACCCTTACGAAAAGATGGGATTCCTTGCCGCTGCGTTTTGGGGCGTCACCGTCGGGACCAACGCTCTAGCCGACCTTGTGCCGTCACTGTCGCTCATGACGTTCGTTGCCATAGTCCTCTACGCCAGTCGTTATTTTTTCTTCTTCATGCTCGCCCAATTCTCCGTCGCTCGCATCGAAGACATGGCGTTGCGTTGGCGAGTGACACCCGCGGAGATCGCTCTTGCCGTGGCGACGACCTTCGTCCTGGCTTGCGGCGTTACTCTGCCTATCGCGTTGTCTCATGACGCGGCGTGGTGCGACTGCAAAAAGCCTACTTGCCGCGTCTGTGTTTTCAGGACCAAGTACCGCGAGTGGATAGCACGCAGAAGCAAACAAAAAAAATCAAAGGCTGTAACAACCGTCCCTCGCAGGGCGTTCGTATAAAAGAGACGAACTTTTGTTGTTTTTTTTGAATTAGCCCGCCGGGTCTGTGGCAACTGCACATGGCGCCAACCGATGACGTAAGCACCCTTACCATGACGTGTCCAAATCCTGT
>CAZIRU010000035.1:1827-2124 GCA_964541905.1 uncultured Verrucomicrobiota bacterium | reverse complement strand
ACGATATGAGTCTCCAAATAGATTGAAACGTGTCACATACGTATTATTGCCCCTTTCTGCGACGTATCACCGACGCGCGTCTTTTCGAGTTGTCGGAAACGATAGAAGCAAGACAGATGGACCACAGCAAACAGGCAACGGTGTCCACTAGTCCCCACGACGCCAACACCATCTCGATTATCCAGACAGCGTCATGGTGACTTCCCGTTTCACCCGCCAGTTCGACGACGCCGACGACGTCAGTGATGAGGGCCGCCACGAACGCCACGGCCCACGATCCGACGTATCCGACGTGTT
>CAZIRU010000035.1:0-1817 GCA_964541905.1 uncultured Verrucomicrobiota bacterium | reverse complement strand
CGCCACGTTCCCGAGGGGCGACCCTTCCCGCGTAGTCGATCCCCTGACGCTGTCTACGCGGCTCAGACTCCTTGGACTTGTCCATCTTGACCCGCCAGAACACCTTGTAGGCTTCCATGGCCAACATGAGGGCCATGGCGCAACCGAAATGGAACATGAAAGTCTTGTGTATCATGAGGTACGGCGTGTGTGGATCTGCCATGTATCGTACCATAACGTAAACGCCAGTTCCTGCCCAAGTGGCAAGCAGCACGAACTCCACAATGGTGAGAATCAACCCAGTCTTGAGTACAGCTTTAAGAGGGAGCGACTTTGGCGGCTCCGTATAGATTAAGGCATACCTGCTGAGTGCACTTTCGCTTATCATTTGAACTCTCGTGTACGGATGTGAGGAAAGTGGGGAAGCGCAGATTTATTTCGTTGAGATAGGATATAGAGATTTCACAAAGTCGAGATACGATCTCACGCGCTCGGGAACCAAACGCTCCGACCGTTCTCGAGCGACGACGTCCGTCATGCGTGATATGCGTTTCAACAGGTGTCGGCGGCAAGCACAAGCTGGCTCCGGGTTTCCGGTTCTGCACCTCCCAGTCATCAGGTCCTCGACGTCCGTCAAATGTAGTTCTTGTAGAGGATGTGCCAGAAGGCTCCGTAAGTCGGTGTCCGAACTCGAAAACCACGGACAGCGACCCGTTCGAGCATAAGTGAAACAACTCAACGTCGCTGGTCGTCTGAAACGCGCGTCGGTGGGGAGGGCAACGCGAACGGAAAGAAGAAGGGGGAAAACGACTTCGCACCGGACGACGTGAGTGGTCTTGTCTTTCATAAACGAAAGCAAACTCTGCAAGCCCTTGAGGTTTCGCTTCCGCCGAGCCTCCGGTGACATGCGACGCCACACGTACTGTACGGCATCGTCCGGGGAGTGGTGGGAATCCAACAATATCGCCATCAAATGTTTGTGCTCTTCGAAAGATAGATGATGTTCCCTTTCCAACTTCTGCACGAGCAAGGTGGCACACAACGGACCCGCTCTGACGGCGGATTCGCAAGCCGACGGGTCCAACTCCCCCGCTGCTTCGCATGCCCTGCGCACGGCTGCCGTCACGAACGTCCGCGTGTGAACTACCCATTCCACGAACACCGAAGACATCCACCTCTCCGCCGGCGGCAATTCTGCCATACTTTCTGGCAACTTGTTAGCCTCGACCACCACGTCCCGCCAGACGACGCGCGTCCCAACGAAGCACTCCCCACCTCGGACCACGCACTTTCGCTTGGCAAGGGCGTTCAGACACCGTTCGAACGGTAATACCCAGCAAGCGGTCTGAGCGAAACGCTGCCCAGGTTTCTGTAAGAACTGACGCACGTCCGGGTCCGTGGCAGCCAGGGGCACGGCTCGAATGGACGGTATCATGGCCCGTTCTATGTCTCGCGACAGAGTGGTTTCGGAAGACGTGCGTTCGTAGTCGTACGTGCGCCGAGCGAGGAGGTCTCGTTCGGCCTTTGCCAAGCGTGCGACGTAACCCTCGTTCAAACCGTTGACGACGAGGCCGTGCCAAAGCACCCGGCCCGTCAGTTCGGCGTCTTCCTCCATCTCTTCCAATCGTTCGACCGCGTCGTCCAACCGTCCGTCCGTACAAGCCATGCACAGCGCGGTTGCATAAAGGCGAAGCGATTTCTCTGCCTGTCCTGGGGTAGGCAACCACACTAATCCTTCTAACCACGTTCGCAGAAGAGGATGTCTGCGCGCCGGTGCAATCGAATGGGCCGGCCGTTTGGGACCGGCAGTGGGCACGTCTGCCAGGGGGGGCGCCGAA
>CAZIRU010000034.1:277-2201 GCA_964541905.1 uncultured Verrucomicrobiota bacterium | reverse complement strand
CCACGCCGTCGTACACCGTCGCGTTATCAAGCGGTTCGGCCAACGGCTCTTGGTCGATCAAAATCGATCCTCCGAACGGAACGGGGGGTACGTCGTATCTATATTCTTGCATCGTCGACAAATCGGCAGTCTGAGCCTGAAGCGCGGCCGATTCGGGAACGCTCGCCTCTTCCGACGCGACGCTCTCCGCGTGGACACCCCCCTTTTCCGTCGCGGCAGCCTCAGCAAGAACGCTCCCCTTTTCTGCCGCGATGTCCTCCGTAAAATGTCGGTGTTTGGTTTCAGCGCCCCTTTCTAGGGGAGTCATCAACCCTGGCATCCCTCTAAGGTCCACCACTTCCGGCGTCCTGCTCGATCCCACTTCGGCGTTTTCATCGAGATTGGGATAGACGAGTTCTGGCACCGGCCCGGGTTCGACGGCTGGTGGGGCTATCAAACCAGGCATCGCCGTCTCGACGCCGTATGCGTGGCGAAGTGGCGCCGCGAGCATCAACCCCGGAATTGATTTTGGAGGATCGGTGCGTTTTGGTCGAGGAGAGAAAACCAAACCGGGTATTCTCTTGGCCGTCTCCGAATACGCGTCACCCGTGATTTCGTCTGGGGGCGTCGGTTGTTCCGTGAGTGCCGGGGGCATCTCTGCCGTAACGTGGTACCCTATGTCCTTGGGCAGCACCATCGCGTCTCTAATAGGACTGCGACTGTAATAGGCTTTACCCGACATCATCTTGTGGAACGCCCCGGAACCCTTCGCTGAAGTTGGTTCCTGCTTTCCTTCGTCCAACGGAACGAAGCCGGGTATAGAGTCGGCCGCTTTTGCCACAGCCGTGCCAGCCGCGTAATCCAGTCGCGGTTGTGGAAACGATTCTCCATCGATCGGCTTGACACCTGGAAACGGGGGGAGTGTGGCGGTTGGTTGGACGCCACCGGACGGCCGTTGAATTGGTTTGGCAAGCGGAGACGTGGCAGTCCGTTGAGCTGTGGTACGCGCCGCTACGAGTTCTTTGACGCGTTCGATCATCCGTTGCTGTTCGCTAGTGCCCACACTTACTCGCAAATCATACGTCGCAGCGCGCATATCCATCGAAAAGTTTTTTCCGTCGCGGGTGACGGCCAACAAGGCCCCAGTTTTCCCTTGCAAGGCGTACAAAACGGCGGTCTTACCATCCAGACACCGATCGGCCGGATTTGCCGGCACGACCAACGAGTAAAGGGGGATCGCGGGGGGCGAAGACGACATGTTGCTTGATGTTCGTGTCGATAAAGGTGGGTATAGTGACGTGTATACAAAACTCGTTTTAGTTTCATCGCGTCTGTTGAGAACATTTTCGTGCTTTCTTTGGATTAGGGTACGCCGTCGAAGATTCCGGACGCCGTTTTCTGTGCGCAAACGCTCCTGCCCTCGGTCTTGGTGCAGCCATGAAGCGGCGATACGTTTCCCACACGTCGTCTCGCCTCTCGAAGAGCCAGTCGGGTATCTGGTAAGGGTGGACTCCATCGGGGGTAACCTATCCAAAACGCGGGTCTTTCATGCTTTGAGAAGAGCACGGTGATGCACTCGCCTGCACGACGTAACAGTGGTGTCCGAAATCCATGTTCCAGTACCGCCTGGCGATTTCGGCTTCCACGAGAAGCTGTAAATAGTGCTGGTGCAGAGGCCGGTTGTCGACGTCCGAGAGGGGCCATTTCATGAACTCGTTCCCTGACGGCATCGATTTAACCAAACTGGGAACGGGGGGGGAGACGTCCCAAGCCAAAACCAGTGAATACCTTTGAGCATGTACCCTTGAAACCCAGTCTTGTTTTCCAACAACACGGCTTGCCCATGATCGTGTAAGGCTATCATATCCACGCACGTGCCGATTCCAACGTCCGGAGCGGCCAGGGGAAATTGGGATTTTACAGGCCTGAGACCCCATCGACTGTA
>CAZIRU010000034.1:0-230 GCA_964541905.1 uncultured Verrucomicrobiota bacterium | reverse complement strand
GGTGGTGGAGCGGATCCTCTTTCCAAGCTTTGCGTATTTCTTCGGGGCGTTGGCATAGAGTCGGAGTTGTTCGTCAACTTCTTTGCCTAGCTCGGTCCCCTTGATGCGCCGTCGCCGGGCGGCCGCTTGTTTAGCACGATCGTGCTTAAAAACCGTAAATCCGCATTTCTTGGCCTCGGTGCGTTCTTCTTCGGCGCTCATCTGTCCACTGTACTCGTATGTCGGATAGA
>CAZIRU010000033.1:0-2323 GCA_964541905.1 uncultured Verrucomicrobiota bacterium | reverse complement strand
AAAACCAGGCTATCTACCGAATGGATGAGCTGAAAGATTTCTACCGCATCTTTTACTTTATTTTTTTGCAGATGGCCGATCATATGCCATTGAATTTCCGGCCCGCCGTCTTCTGCTTTCAGCTTATTAAATTTATCAAGGGTTTCCTGGATTCTGTTCTCGCCGATATCGACCAGCCCGGAAGCAAGCGCTTCTTTGATATCTAAAACGCCCCGCCCTTTGCTGACAACAACTATCTTTATTCCTGAAGGGTCTCGGTTAACCTTAAAGCAGGCCGAAATAATTCTTTCTTTAATCCTAACGATATTCTCTCTGACCATCGGTAAGGTATTATACAACAGAAAGAAAAGAGTTCAATTAAAAGTATTCCTGGTAAACTTCTTTAACGCGGCTTAAAGTCTTGAGAATAATATTCTTGGCTGGCTGGTATAAAGGCAGGGTGCCCAGGGGCTTCTTCTCTAAGGTTTCGCAGATCATTCCCAAACAAGTTAAATAATTAAGGTATTTCTGCCCGGATAACCCGCTGTTCTCCTTAATCAAAGAGATAATATCTAAATTTGTGATCCTGCCGAGCTTAACCGGGAGGTTTAAGCTCTTTTCTAAAGTTTCGATAAAACCCTCGAGAAGTATGGTCCTGCCCACAATCACAAAATTATTTATCTCATAGAGTTCCAATTTCTTGCTTAAGGCCTCTTTTATCTTCAGGCATACTTCTCCGGCGGCAGTTGTAACCACTTCCGAGACCAACCTCTGCTTTATCGGTTTATAGAATTCGCTCTTTTTGACTAAGATCTCCTTATCCTCTTTGATCTCTTGCGGATTCCCGATAAAGCCATAAGAACGCTTAATATCTTCAGCCAGTTCCATGGGGATCTTCAAGCTCTCAAAAAGCTTACGCGTCAAATCGTTCCCGCCGAAAGGAAGAACTTCTATATCCTTAAGCAAGCCTTCTTTAAAAACCAATAATTCCGTAGTATCGCTTCCTAAATCACACAATATATTAAGCCCTTCTTTCAGCCCCGGGCCGAAAACCGCCTTACTTGTAGCTACCCCCGAAAGGAATAAATCCTTGATCTCATATCCGGACTGATTGATTGTCCTTGTCAGGCTCTGTACCGAAGATAATTTCGAACAAACAAGATAGAGGTCGACTTCCAGCTTATGGCTGTATAGTCCTAATGGATTCAGAATCTCGTTCTTGGCATCTATAGAATAGCTTAACGGAATCATATGGATTATTTCATCTTCAAGGCTTGAACCGAGTATCCGCGCCTGCTCGATCACCTGCTGCATATCAGAGACGCTTATAACTTTATTCCCTCTCTCGGCTAAAGGGATAACCGCGCGGCTATGCTTGGTGGTTATATCCCGCCCGGAGATATTGACCGAAACAAATTTAATATTTACTCCGGATTTTGCCTTAAGATTTTTAAGTATCCTGCTTACCAGGCTGATAAGGGTGGAAGAATCCACAATCATCCCTTCCTTTACACCTTTAACAGGCAAAGAATCAAAAGAGATATTAGCCAGTTTCTTATTCTTAAATTCCGCCAGAACCGCGGCGATTTTACTCGAACCGATATCTAACGCGCAAATATAATTATTTAGCATCTTTAAATTTTATCACCGGCTCCTTAAACCGGTAATCTATATATTTAATGTTAGCGAGATTATGCTTCTCCTGGTTTATCAACCCCGAGATAACGGCAATCTTCTCTAATATATTACCTTGAGAAATCCTAACTTCAAGTATATTCTCCCTTGCCGAAGGCTGCCATTGGGCGTAAGCCTCTTTATTCAGGTTAAGCGGAATAAAAAGCGAAACATCATCGGCTGTACCGACATCGATCCTCTTAATACTGTAGCCTTTCAATGAAGAAGAATTGTTGAATTCTTTAATAATATTTAAAACTAACGCCAGCTCTTTTGTCACATATCTTTTGCCGAGCGTAACGCCGAATAATTTTGTCTCCAACCCGGTAATCAAAGGCAGGTCTAAATTCCCGGGGTTGGGCATACTGCCGAAAAACACTCCATACTGATCAACAACGAAATAACGATAAAGCTTTACTAAAGCTACGGGTTCGCGCCTGATAAATTCCACGAATAAACGGTCGGGTAATATGCGCGTTACCCTGACCTTTAAACAATCCGGGCATTTAGCGGAGATATTTAAAGATTCCTTCCTCAGGTCAAGGGTAAATATATTCTTCCCTTTCAGGTAATCAAGATTGCCGTTAAGCGCTTCCTTGCTGATAATATCCGAAACATTAAAATGGTTAGAAGTCGTTAAAACTTTCCGCAGGTAACCGGCAAGGGCGAT
>CAZIRU010000032.1:665-2397 GCA_964541905.1 uncultured Verrucomicrobiota bacterium | reverse complement strand
ATGGGCACTTGTCTATGCAGTCGTAATCGGCGATCGCTCGCATGAGCCCGGATTCCATGCTCGGAAGCACGCTACCAAAATTGTCCTTGACGCATAGCTCGTTCGGACGACCGAAGCACCGGAAGATACATTTGAGGAATTTCGCGATCTGGCCGAGCTTGAAGTCGTGGCACTTGTCGCACACCCTGATGCATTCCACCGCACAGACGGGATAATTGACGATTTGGAGCATGCCAAACATTATGGCGCGCATGAAGTTCGACTTTATCAGGCCGAGAACGAACGTGCCCTTCCGCTGGTTACTACAATGATGGTCGATCGTGACGTTTTTACACTGCAAACAGTCCCACGTTCTCCAGAAACACCCCGGAAGATCGCACTTTGGTTTCTCGCCCGCACACGCGATTTCGTATTGTCCGGGCCAGTAACTGACACATCGGGGAAAGTTGTAATAATTCGTGTAGCATACGGGGTATCCCTCGCTTGGCCATTTCTGCGGGGGATAGTAGAAAACATCTTCTTCTTCTGTGATCGCAGTGGACGTGTTAGCCATGCTCGAGGAGCTCCACGAACCCGAGGCACTGAACGAACTCGAGGCACTCCACGAGCTAGAGTCACTGAACGAACTCGGCGTGTTTGACTCATTGTTCGCCAACCACGCTTTACCCTCATTCGGTATGCAATCGCTACCGAAGCAATAAGCCACTGTCCGTATGTCGTCTATCGTGTCAAATATGAAATCGAAGAGTTTGGTGCTGCGCAGGGCGGTCATGATCATCTCGCCCAACAATTTGAACACGTCCCCGAGAGCACGGAAAACGGCTATCAAGCATTGTAGGCCCATGGCAAAGGGCCTCGTCAAGACTGCCACAAACATCATGCCTTTTGCCTTTCCCGGCGCGTCACAACCTCCATCGACGATCATGATGAGCAATCCGATAAAGAGTTTAGTCCACGTGATTAGCATGGCTTTCATGTATTCGATGATGGCGATGAGAATATCCTTTATAGCATTGAAGATCGACGCGAGGATCGGTATTTTATCAAAGCCAGTCGCGTCGATGATCATGTCAAACGTCGCCTCGATTGTGTCCGCTAAGGCGTCGAATACGCTTCCGAGCGGATCCGTGCATTTCAAGCAATCTTCCCCGTCGCATATTTCGACGTCGGGGGAGCAATCATCCCAGAATTCTTCGCAAGTTCCACCAGCGAACAGTTTGCACCCTTCGTACGCCCAACGTGGGTTGCCGTAGGCATCCGTCCACTCGTAAATAATCTTATCCTCGATGAAATAGAACTGTACGCGGGCCGCGCAAAAGCCGGTGTCCGACTTGAAAATGCCGAGCGTCCACAGGTGAGGTACGATGTCGGCAACGGCATCTACGCACGTCTCCCATAAGTTCGCTGGTATGGTCCATCCCAAGTCATACATCGCGTCGCTGAAGCGGTTGAGACAATCGATCCCGTCTCTCCACACCGCGTCCAGCAGGTAAGTGATTGCCTCGCCGATTTTACCACGGCATCCAGGATCGAGTATGAGCATGAGCGCGCCGAAAATGCCCTTGGCCGCGTCGACCACGCACGACAACACTTCCGCGACGAGATGGAAAACTACGGTGACTTGGTCGACCTGCCGCGGCGAGACGTTCGATTGCCAACCGGCGATTTTCATCTCAAGCAAGTTCCGGGTGAAATTCGTTAGAGTGTCGTCCAAGATCTTAAAGAAGCGGCG
>CAZIRU010000032.1:0-655 GCA_964541905.1 uncultured Verrucomicrobiota bacterium | reverse complement strand
CTGGACACCCGCCGCTCCAGGACATCATCGAGCAGCCGGAGAACACGCGGCAATCGGTAGAATTCTGGAAGTCCGTCCGCAGTGCGCAGCTTTGGTACAGGTCTGTACATTGAACGTTCGGTATGAATATCATATGGATGCCCCCAGTGTTCGAGTCCATGCAGGATTTGTCGAGGAACCATTCGCACCCAGTGCGGTTTTCTCCTGGCGGAGGGCAGGTGACATTTTGGCAGTCCTCGCTGAACCCGACGTCCCTGCACTGCAGGTGCTCCAGCATTATGCCCGCTGGCGCGTCGTCAGCTGCTATTCCCGGAAGCAAGTCTTTACAGCCGTATTCGGTGACAGATTCGGCCGCTTCGGCACATCCTCTTTGTGGCGCTGTTAGGGCGTTGCAATAATAGCGACTCTGGGACAGCCACGAGCCGTCTATGACAGAGACTGCCATCTCTCCCAGGAGATCCCAAATCATCCAGAAACCCGTGTTGATGGGAGAGAATTTCCACCTTATGACGAACGCCGTGGCGTATCGGGCACATCCCGTCCACGACCACAGGTTATAGTACAGGAAGAATTGGATCTTTTCGGCCGGCGTTGCGTCACACTTCTTGTCGACTATAAGGATCAGAAACCCGAACCACGTCTTGATCCAGTCCCA
>CAZIRU010000031.1:0-2524 GCA_964541905.1 uncultured Verrucomicrobiota bacterium | reverse complement strand
CGAAAGAATTGATCATTTCAGGCCTTGGTGATTTACATCTGGCCGTAATGGTCGGGCGGCTAAAAAAAAGGTTTAATGTTTCAGTAGAATTAGGTACGCCGAAAGTTTCTTATAAAGAAACGATTACTAAGACGGTAAAGGTTCAGGGTAAGTTTAAGCGGCAGTCAGGCGGCCGCGGGCAATATGGCGATTGCTGGATCGAAGTCTCTCCTTTACCGAGAGGGAAGGGATTGGAATTTATAGATAAGATATTCGGGGGCGCGATACCGAGAAATTTCATTCCTTCAGTGGAAAAAGGAGTGCGCCAGGCATCGCTTGAAGGCGCGGTTGCGGGCTATCCTATAGACGATCTGCGCGTGACTTTAGTAGATGGGTCTTATCACGATGTTGATTCATCGGATATGGCTTTTCAGATTGCCGGAGCGATGGCATTAAGAAAAGCGGTTATTGAAGCGGGGCCGGTTTTATTGGAACCGATAATGGATGTTGAGATATCTATCCCCGAAGAATTCCTCGGGGCGATATCCGGAGATGTTAATTCGCGCCGCGGCAGGATTATGGGTATGGAAGTAAAAGGGAAAGAGCAGATAGTTAAAGCGCAAGTTCCCTTATCTGAGATGTTTAAATATGCTAATGATTTACGTTCAATTACCGGTGGCCGGGGCATTTATATCATGCACTTCTCGCACTATGAAGAAGTGCCGCATAAGGTATCCTCGCCGATCATTTCTCATTATCAATCCACCAAAAAACAGGAAGAATAACAACTTATGAAAATCGGACTATTTTCACTCCCGGAAATTACACCGGGAAAGCGGGAAATTAAGGATGAGCGTTTGGATCAAGTTGATAAAATTACTAAATCCAAGAAAAAAGTTTATATCCAGGTAGAATTATTAGGTGAAGGCGCTGTTTTGGATGCGGATGTTGTCCTTGTGGCTAAAGAGGCTCGTACCGATATTATTTTATCCGATCTTGAATTTGTAGAGAACCGTTTAGCTAAAGCTCTTGATGACTCTGAGAAAAACCTGCTGCTTAAATTCAAGAATATATTAGAGAAAGAAGAATTCATTTCAAGCGTTGCTTTAAATGAAGAAGAGAAAAAGATCATTTCAGGTTACGGGTTGATTACAATCAAGCCCGTTGTTATGGCGGAAAAAGAGGAGCTGGAAGATTTAGATAAATTATTTTTTAGAGTATTTAAGGAAAGCGGATTTATGAGTTTTTTCACAACCGGTGAAAAAGATACCCGCGCCTGGCTGATTAAAAAAGGCGCAACTGCTTGGGAGGCTTCCGGGGCGATACACTCGGATATACAAAAAGGCTTTATTCGTGCCGAGATCATAAGTTTCAATGATTTTATCCAGTTTGGCGGGGAGACTGGGGCAAAGCAAGCCGGTAAGCTTCGTCTTGAGCAGAAGGATTACATAATGGTCGATTGTGACCTGGCAAATTTTAGGTTCAATAAATAATCTTGGAGGCATTTAGGGATGATTAAAATTAAGCGCGCACTTATCAGCGTTTCAGATAAAACCGGAGTTTTGGACCTGGCTAAAGAATTGAATAAAAACGGCGTGGAGATTATTTCTACCGGGGGCACGGCGAAGCTCTTGCGCGAGAATAATATTCCCGTAAAAGAAGTCTCTGATTACACGGGTTTTCCCGAAATGCTCGATGGTAGGGTTAAAACATTACACCCTAAGATTCATGGCGGGTTGCTTGCCTTAAGGGATAACCAGGAGCATATGCAGACTATCGGTAAAGCTAACATCGGTTTGATTGATATGGTTGTGGTTAATCTTTATCCCTTTGAGAAAGTAATCCAGAATCCTAAAGTGAGCATAGAAGAAGTTATTGAAAATATCGATATCGGCGGCCCGGCGATGCTGCGCTCTGCCGCTAAAAACTACCGTTTTGTGGCGGTGGTCTCTAACCCTTGCCGCTACAGCCAGGTTATTGATGAATTAAGAAAGAATAAAGGCGCTCTCCCCGAAGAATTAATGCGCGATTTAGCTATTGAAGTTTACGCCAGAACCAGCGAATATGACAGGACGATTAATACTTTTCTTAAGGATCGTTTTAGCGTTGTAAGAGGACACGAGAATTTCCCTAAAGATATAACCTTTAATTTTGAAAAGATACAAGATTTACGCTATGGCGAGAACCCGCATCAAAAAGCGGCATTTTATAAAGAGAAGAAGAGTAGCTATGGTCTGGCTAATTTAAAACAGCTGCAAGGTAAAGAGCTCTCTTTCAATAATATCCTTGATCTTAATGCCGCTATGGAATTGGTTAAAGAATTTTCTCGGCCGGCAGCAGTTATTGTTAAGCATAATAACCCCTGCGGAGCGGCGGAGGACGATACTCTTGAAAAAGCTTATTTAAATGCTTGGAGATGTGATAAACTTTCCGCTTTCGGGGGGATTGTAGCTTTAAACCGGAAGATGGATATTAAGACCGGAAGAGCCATAGCTAAAAGTGGTTTTTTGGAATGTATTATCGCTCCGGATTTCGAAGCGCAGGC
>CAZIRU010000030.1:0-2737 GCA_964541905.1 uncultured Verrucomicrobiota bacterium | reverse complement strand
CGCAACGTCTCGCGGGCGAGGAGGTAGCTGTATCGGCGCTGAGATCCGTCCGGTTGCCTCACGACCAGCGGTCGGCCGGACAGCACGTCGTGAACACGCGTGAACCTGCAAACGGTGAACCGAAGCGTTAGTTGGGAAAAAAGTACGAGCGTGCAGACATACTTGTGAGTGGCACTCTTGGTGATGTTGTCCAAAACGGAAGTGTAATCTGGGGGGCGCAAGACGGCGTCCAGGGGAATCAAGACCTTCTTTCCGGCCGTGTCCACCAGCAACCCTTTCACTTGGTGTGTGCCAGATCGTTCGCTGGCCCGAACGCCGGTGATCTGCATCTGCTGCCCCGCTTGCCTTGGGCCTTGAGGGACGACGCGTGCACGATCATCATCAATCACTGTCCCCTGGGCGTCCCTGTTCCTCACCGAGATCATGCTCTCCATCAGCTTGTTGAGCGAGTCGAATATGACGGCCAGCGGCGGCCTTGGCACGGGCAACACGCGATGCACACGGTGGACCAGGTCGCGTACGGTGCCGTCTGCCACCACGTAGTCGTAGGCGTTGTCGCGCCTGGGGTCAAACAGCGAGCTCCGGTTTCTGCCAATCTGGTGAGACAGAAGAAAGCGGGGATCTGGAGATAAAGTGGTACTTGAAGTCGACCGCGTCGGCGTTCACGATTTTACCCTCGGCGTCTTCCAGCGGTTGCTCGTTCCCTCCCACGGCCAGCATGGTCTTCAGGATGACCGAAGTGTCGAAGGGGATGAGAACCGGGGCGTGGAGGTCCTTGACGTAATTGCACATCTCGTCGGTGACCACGAGGAGCGGTTCGACGTCGAAAAGGAACACGTCGTTCCACTCCTGCGCCTTGAACGCCGACCCCAGCTCGGAAGCCACCAGCGCGAAGGCCGCGTTCATGATAGCGCAGCTACGCATGTTGAGCTTCATCCGAGTGAGGTCGCGCGCCTGTAGCGGCAAACCCGACTTGCGCATCTCTTCCTCCGCCTTGCTGATCCAGTGGCGCGCGAGCGTGTCATCCACATCTTTGATCAGATCCACTTCGATGAGGAACTCGACCATGTAGACGACGTACGCTATAGTTTTGAAGAGTCGTTTGAGTTTCTCGATCAAGTCGACGTCCTTGCTCCACTGGCCGTTGAAAACGTCGTTGCGTTCCAAATCGCCTTCGTCGCGTAGGTCCTCGGGCATCGGTAGCACCATATAGCGACTACGCAGAGCGGCATCCATGCCGTCGATTTGCTCGTTCGTCAACTTGATATCACATTGTTTGTGAGGTTGAAAATACTCAAACGTCGCAAAGGACCCGTCGCTCTGCTTCTCCACCCTCCGAATGTGTTGGTAGCCCTTGGTCTGAACGGATTTGTCGATGGCAGTAGCGGCGCCGTTGACGTCGTTGAATCCACCCGGAGTGCGGACCCCCAGCTTTTCTTTGCTGGTCTCGTCGGTCACGACCATCAAACCGTTGGTGTCGCCGTCCAACTGGGTGGCGCAAGCCGACTCCTTGGTGCGTACGTCGATCGTCCCGTCGATAGCGAAGAACTCCATCAACACCTCGGTGATGAACGTCTTACTGGTCGCCGCGTTGCCCGGCAAGATGGCGTTGACCCCCATCCCCAGGTGCCAGTGATACGACTCGTACATCGCCAGCAGCAACAATTCCACCACGTTGTGTGCCGTATAGACGTTTGCGACTTTGTCCGACATGGCGCGCAGTTGGGCCACCAGATTGCCAAACGTGCTCAGCGTCGGATCGCTGCATACGCGATGCATCGCCAGCGTCCCGTGTTTGTCGATGGTTTCCTTGTAAAAACGGCTGAAGTCCTTTTGTTATGAAGGGAAAACCCAACGGTTAGCAAAGAGTCGCAAAACATGCGAAAGGACAATGTTTAGCGGGGAAAAAAACGGCACACGCTTTACCTTGATCACCGAGTTGACTGATTGCGCCGATCCAATCTTCACGTAATCCATCACTTGGCCCAGTTTGGCGATTTTCCACGATCGGATGTGCTGCGAACGCTCCTCGGTAGTCAACTCCGCTCTGTCCAGCTCCCGTTCTAAAATCAGGCGTTCCTTCGCAAAGCGTAACTTGAGACGCAGCTTGTCGTCCAACTTCGCCAGGTTTTCGAGGAGGGTAAACGCCGCATTGCCCTCTTCTCCGCCTATGGCGTCCCTTGCATACGCTTCCATCTTCGCGGCGATCACCCCGTCGTCCAAAGCGTCGTCTGAATCCACGGAAACCGGTCCGCGCTCTTGGATGATGAGCGACGGAGGAGCGGGTTGCTTGATGCCGATGATGTGCCCCTCTTCCGACATATCCGGCCGATAGTACTGGAAAATCCTCTCCGGCTTGAGCTGCGGCCCGCATCCGAGACGGTACACCCGGGATTCGTCCGGAAATGTCAGGCAGAACCCGTTGGCCAGATTCTCAGGTGGCGCCGCGGGGGGAGGTGGTGGTGGCCCGTGCGCACCTGGGCCCCTCCCCCCAGCGCCGTCGTCACCCTCCCCGTCGTATACGCCAGGCACGTGGATGCGCGGTCCGGCGCTGGCGTCGTCACTATCGTCGCCAAACTTCGCCGCCTGGGGCGTTCCAGCCGCCGCTCCCGCCGGACGTGCGCCCGGGCGGTACGACGCCCAATCCATGAACCGAGGATCCACCGGGTCGCCGGTGCGCGCGAAATATTGCCGAACTTCTGGGGGCATGTTGGAGGGATCCACGTCCCGTTGCAAG
>CAZIRU010000029.1:0-2878 GCA_964541905.1 uncultured Verrucomicrobiota bacterium | reverse complement strand
GCGACGTTGAACCCCGACGCAGCGGTGCGAACGGTGCTGAGCGTGTCAGGGTTTGGCACCGAAGAAATCGACCTTCTGTTACAGCCGGTTACCCAATCATCTCCCCCTGCCGCTGTGGCACGTCAGACGCTTTTTAGGGCAATGGTCACCGCCATGGCCTATTCCATGGCTACGTGCGCTTCACCGGGCGTTTTGCTGGAAATCGTCGCCTCTGGAAGCGCTTTCTGTTGTACTCCCGGCACAGACGTCCGCCGACCTTTCGCCGATCTGATCGGTTCGATGGAGCAGAGCATACACACCATCATTCAACAAGCGATGGAGCAGACAGAGCAGGCAAACGAGCTTGTGACGTTCCTACAAAAGGTGACAACTGCTCTGCAATCTCAAAGTTGTTGGCAGCATGCCATCGACGCATTCGTACGCGGTGTGACCGCCGCTTACAAATTGCCCAATTGTCCGGAGAAAGACTCCGCAAAGAAGGACACGCACATGTACAAATGGTTGCTTTCGGAGTACGCAACCTGTTTTGCCCACAAAGGGCGCTCCATTCAGATCGGCCAATTCACGTACAGGGGGCTCCGTCTTTGCGACGTTCCACTAGACTTGCTGCTCAAAATGATGTCAACCGGCCAATACAAGGTAGCGCTCACAAACGACGTGCCGACGAGACGCGCTTTTTCGGTGATCATTTTGGACCACGCGAACCTGGCATGCCTGTGGCTTCCAGTCGCAGCCGTCGAATGGGCGGCGCGAGTGTTGGGATTGGAGAGTGTGGAGTCAGCTGCACTGCCCATTATGGATGCCATGTATCGATCCACTTCGAGCCGCATGACTTTACGGTTATCCCAGGGAATGGACTCCATCGTACAGCTGCCGCTTGATCCCAACGATGTGGGCGGACAGACATGCATCGGGCGTTTGCTGCCATCCAAATGTGTCGCCAGTGCCGCCGCATGCTTGACGTTGCTCATGCACGTCACGGTACACAGAGGACCAAAAGCTCGGGAATCGCTTTCGATCGCCTCAGAGTTGTCCAGCTATCACAAATTTGAGGACATGGCGTGGATTCGTCAGATAGCGGCTCCAAACGTTACTGTAGCCGGGTTCGTGGAGGCCGCGTACCAAGTGAAGCGCGCCGAACTAGGGGCCGTACAAGAAGCCATAAAAGCGAGTTTCCCGACGGTAACCAAGGCGCTCGACGTCGGCAATTTCGCTCGCAGCGAGCCACCTTTCGAAGACAGGCGCCTCGTCAAAGTGACTCACGAAGACGTCGGCGGAATTCCGGCAAGCGACGCCTACTTTCCGGAAGAAACGCTAGAGGAACAACCAGAAGGGGCGCGCATCGTACGCGGTAACGCTATAAACGCGATTGAGATACCCGCAGTGACGGCGGACGCGTTCGAAGACGAAGCTGCATTGTTGCGCACGCCAGAGATAGACCAACTATCTTTTAGTCCGGCGCAGACGATAGACGTGGGTGTACCTACAGGCAAACCCCTCGAACTCAGACCGCCGCTCGTACCGATCACCCCGCAGCAAACGCGCCGAGTTCGAGAACAAATAGCAGAAGAGGACGAGATATTGTTGGCAACCATTCCAGGAATATCATCTGGAGCAACGACAGACGAACAACGCGGGAAAGAAGAGATGGCCTCGAGAAGTTTATCCGACGAACCACCGTCGGGGGTGACCACAGCGGAACAGCTATCCACCCCCTCATGGGATCACTTACCAAGCTCTTTATTGGTTACAAAAACGCAGACCATTTGCAAGAAAATAGCGAACGCGATCCTGGGGGAAGAAAACTGCGCAACGTTGGTGATAACAGACTCGCTCCAACCAAGTGCCTTCGCAGACCACGCCACGAAGCTCATGGAGACTGCCGCAAGAGAAAATAGAGCGTGTGTATTTCTAGCTATGGTATTTTTGCCCGACTCCGGAAACGCGGGAATCTGTCAGTTATGCTATCGGCCCAAAAAGGCACTTGCTATTTGCTGCCCGACGGAGGAACACCAAGATGCACTAGTGGGCGAAATCAGGCCACCAGAAGACGCAGAACCAAACCCGGTGCTATTGAAAGACGTCTTGCCGGATTTCGATCAGACCTACGGATCTTTGAAAGACGGCGATGCGAAAACGAAATTTTTGCTCGCGGCTCAGATACAGGCTCTAGTCTGCTGGTTCGACACACTCCCGAATCGACTTCTGATTCGCGGAAATCACAACATTTCCTTGGGGGAGTACCTATCGCGCGCCATGGATCTCTACCTATCGCTTCCGGCGACCGACACCGGCCACGCTACTCCGATGTTCAAACCGACGTATCTCAGCACCGACCTTGAAAGTCGTATCAATTGGTATGCTACCCGAGTGTCCAACCGCGAACTATATGCCCAATTCGTGGACGAACGTCTCTCTAAGCCGGGATCTTGGTTCCAAACGAGCACGTAAACGGTTGCCAGGAGAGCGGTGGGATATGTAAATTGGTCGTCCTAAACAAAAACAAACCTTTCCCGCATTTGGTCGTGATTTCGCGACTTCTGTATAATTGACGTCTGTCTCCTAATCGTGCACAACATCTCTGATTTGTCCTTTCCATTCCCCATCGACACCAAACAAATTCCCCATGACTAGCCCTGGTGAAGGGGGTCCTGTCGCATCCACATCGCAACTCGATCCGCCGCCCGAACCCCAAGCACGCGATCCGAGGGACTTCCTTGAAGAAGCTCTGGATAGTTCGGCTCTATCCCCGGATCGTTTGTCAGTAGAGGCGATGTTCTACGGCAATCCGGATGCTGCCATTGCAGCATACAGAGCCGGGATATTGGTCCAAGCGGCGTTGATGGATTGTGCAGTGGACCCAATCGGCGATTATTAT
>CAZIRU010000028.1:0-3473 GCA_964541905.1 uncultured Verrucomicrobiota bacterium | reverse complement strand
CATTGTTGAGGACGAAACTCGTGTAATTAAACCTGTCTGGCAATTGAAGAGTTTTGAGGTTACATCCGGGACCAAGATAAAGCCTAAAGCTTCTGTAGTTTTGAGTAAGCAAGGCAGGGCTGTTTCCGGCATAGCCTCGGGGGACGGCCCGATCGACGCAGTTTTTAACGCCATAGATAAAGTTACCGGATATAAAGCTAAGCTGGATGATTTCCGCCTCGAGGCAGTTACTGCCGGGAAAGACGCTTTGGGTCAGGTAAGTCTGAAGTTAAAGATTAAAGAAAATTTCTTCAGCGGCCGTGGAGCAAGCACTGATATTATTGAGGCAGGAATTAAGGCGTATCTGGACGCAGTTAACAGGTTAGAGTATAAATGACCCCAACCCGCATCTTTGGCCTGGTAGGAAATCCTATAAGTAAAAGCCTCTCTCCTTTGATGCATAACGCCGCGTTATCCAAGCTAAAGATAAAAGCGAAGTATAAACTTTTTCCCTTAGAAGACAAAGAGATCAAAGATTTTATATCCCATCTTAAGGAAAGAAATATCCGCGGGCTGAATGTTACTATCCCTTACAAAGAGAGAATTTTGCAGTCTGTCAGAGGAGTAAAAAATAGCGCGGTCTCTGCCATAGGTTCGGCTAATACTTTAGTTATTGATGCTGCCGGCAGGATAAAGTTTTTCAATACAGATTATCTGGGTTTTTTAAAGCATATAGCGGAATTAAAACTTAAGCCTAAGAAAATAGCTATAATCGGGGCAGGAGGGGCGGCCAGGGCGATATGTTTTGCTTTAGGGAAAAAGAAAGCGCTGGAAGTTTCTATTTATGATATTGATAGTTTTCGTTCTTTAGCCCTGATGAAGAGATTTAATTATATCTTCCCAAATGTAAAATTTAAAGCGGTAGGGAGTATTGAAGAATTACAGTTAAAAGATAAAGATCTTTTAATCAATACTTCTCCCTGTGGAATGAATCCTAAAGATCCTCTTCTGGTCAATGGGAAGATGCTGCATCAGAATCTTTTTATTTATGATTTAATATATAACCCGCACGAGACTAAGCTATTAAAGCTTGCGAAGGAAGAAGGGCTCAGGTATTCCAACGGGTTAGGCATGCTTCTTTATCAGGGTGCGGAATCATTAAGCCTTTGGATACGCCCGAGAAAAGCGCCTGTTGAGGTAATGCGTAAAGCCCTAAAGAGTTCTGCCGTTCAGGCAGCGAAGAAATGAGGAGACTATGATAGCAAATATAATTGTATTCATCTTCGGTGCGATACTGGGTAGCTTTTTAAATGTTTGCATACACCGTATGCCTAAAGGCGAATCTGTTGTCTGGCCGCGTTCGCATTGCCCTAAATGTAAAAAACGGATTCCCGGATACGATAATATACCTTTTATCAGTTTTATCCTTTTAAAAGGTAAATGCAGAATTTGTAAAAGCAGTATATCTTTGCGTTATCCTTTGGTTGAATTCTTAACTGCCTCCGTATTTCTTTTATTTTTTATGCGTTACGGCTTAAGCTATGATTTTTTCTTTTATATAGTTTTAGCCTGCGCTTTAATTATCGCTACTTTTATCGATATCCCGCATCGGATCATCCCTGATGAAATAAGCATCGGTGGGATTATTGTCGGTTTTATCTTAAGTTCGATCAGAGGAATTAATATAACTCCTTTTGCTTTTAGTTTCAAACCGATGTTCCAGTCTTTCTTAGGGATTATTATCGGCGGCGGCGTCATCTTTCTTACCGGTTGGTTATTTGATCAGATCTATTTTAAATTGCTTAAGAAACCTCCGATCGGCGGAGAGACTGAATCAATGGGTGGAGGGGATGTTAAGCTTTTGGCTATGATCGGCGCATTCTTAGGCTGGCAAAGAGCATTGATGACTTTTTTTCTGGCGCCTTTTTTCGGTGCGGCAATAGGGATTTATATGCTTGTGACCAAGAAGGACCACACTATTCCTTATGGCCCGTTTTTGGCCCTGGCAGCGTTAATCTCTATATTCTGGGCTGATAAGATAGTCCGTATTTTAATCCCTTAGAGATAAATATATGCCGGTAGAGAGTAAGAGAAAAGATTTTCTTGCCCAAAAAAGAGCGGGGATCCTAATCCCGCTTTTTTCCGTTTATTCCCATAAGACTTATGGCTGTGCTGATTTTAACGATCTGAAACTGGCCGTTGATTGGATAAAAGATTCGGGTAATTCTATCCTCCAGCTTTTGCCGATGAACGAAATGGGGCAGACTTTTTGCCCTTATGATGCCTTAAGTTCATTTGCCATCGATCCGCTTTACATATCGCTTTTAGACCTTCCTCTGCCCAAGAACAAGTCGATCAAAAAACAGATTATGAACCTGAAAGATAACTTTATTTCACCCGGTAAATTTGTAGATTATGCTTTTAAGGATGAAAAGATCAGGCTGCTGCGGGAGATATTTTTGATGAATCCCGTTTTAGAATCAAAAGAATGGCTGAGTTTTGAAGCAGCTAATAATTATTGGTTGAACGATTTTGCGCTCTATAAAATCATTAAAGATTACAATCAGGGTGCTGCCTGGTATGATTGGGAAGATAAATTTAGAAACAGAGATAAACCGAGTTTAAAGAGATTTAAAGAGGAGCATATCAGCGAGTTTAATTTTGCCTTGTGGCTGCAGTGGCAGGCTTATGAGCAATTTAAGGAAGTCAAGGATTACGCGTCGCGCAAGAGGGTTCTTATTAAAGGAGATTTGCCTATTTTAGTCTCGCGTGACTCAAGCGATGTCTGGTCTAACCCCGATTTTTTTAAACTTGGGTTTGCCGCGGGAGCCCCTCCGGATATGTATTGCGCAAAGGGCCAGCGTTGGGGTATGCCTACTTATAACTGGGAGAAAATCGCCGTTGATGACTATAGGTATCTTAAAGCGAAATTGAAATTCGCGGAAAATTTTTATGATATTCTAAGGATTGATCATGTGGTTGGGTTATTCCGTATCTGGAGCATCCCTTATGATGACTCTTTGGAGAACCAGGGGATTAACGGCTGCTTTGATCCTGCTTATGAACCTGATTGGGGGTCGCATGGAAGAAATATATTGGAAGTGATTAAAAACAGTACAAAAATGTTTTTATGCGCCGAGGATCTGGGGGTTATACCTAAAGTTTGTACCGATACATTGCAAGACTTAGGCATTCCGGGAAATGACGTCCAGAGATGGGTAAAGGACTGGAATATTAAACATGATTTTATTGATGCGAAAGATTACCGCAGGATGTCAGTCGCAATGCTTTCTACGCATGATACTACTAATTGGGCTGCCTGGTGGGAGAATGAAGCGGGTACCGTAGATGAAGCTCTTTTTGTCTGTAAGTGCAGCGACCATCGCGCTATAGGATTTGATACAGTAAAAGACAGGCTATTTGATATCAGTCGTTCTTGTCATGGCAGGTTGCGTTGGAGAGAAGAGATTGATTCCGTTGAGAAACTAGTAAAA
>CAZIRU010000027.1:3323-4286 GCA_964541905.1 uncultured Verrucomicrobiota bacterium | reverse complement strand
TTCTTCACGTAGTATGCCACAGCTTCGGACTTTGGGTGCGCTAGGCTTGGTTTCCAATCCACCTTTCCAGACAACCCGCGCAGGAAGGCAGCAGCGCTCGGCGCCGGGTACTTCCAACCTTCGGATAGGCAACGCATGACGTTGAGTGCCGTTAGGACGTGCATGGCGCCGCCTTTCCTGTCGGAGTCGTACTCCTTCAGCTTGTCCCGCACGGCCAAGGCGGCAGCGTTGAGAACGCCGTCCAACTCGGGCGTCGCTTCCAGCAACAAGTTCTGGCAATACACAGCAGGAAGCCCGCCCTTGGCCCTGCTGTACACTTGCCAAGCCCCCTCTTGCATCGGCTGGACGGTGTCCGTGGCCACGTCGTCCGTCACTTGCCAACGAGACGCTACGCCCGACTCCCGTCCCTCAGGCATGGGCATCGCTCTGGGTGGTTCAACTGAGCTGGAAACCACAGCGTCTGTATTGACCTGGTCAAGAAAGGGTTGTTGGAACACCAGTGCACAACGACCAACACAAGCGACCTGGCCCAAAGGCTCGTCCGAACCGTCAGCTTTGATAACCAGAACGTGAGGACCCAGTAAGGTCTCCATCGTGAGTCTGGCGCTGCCGGAGCCAAGAGTTTCTTTGGCCGCAAGCGCGCAGAGGCGGTTGTAGTTGGCTGACGTTGGAACTTCACGACAACGGCAGCACAGCAGTTGCGGGCGAACGTCTTCCAGTTTGTTGACTATGGGCGTGCCCGTCAGAAGTAGTGCCAGCCCTGTCACCTGCAGGATGAGCAACCCCCACTTTTGTCAAAAAGCAGAACAACAAAGATTTGAGGAACCAACTTGAAGAAAGCGGCTGCTCTTGAACGTCTCAGTCTTGCTGTTCCTGATGGTATGACTCTCGTCCAGCACCATAACACCCCACTCCGTGGCCATGATTGGTCCCAGCATGGCAGAAGCAGCCGGAGTCCAGACG
>CAZIRU010000027.1:0-3313 GCA_964541905.1 uncultured Verrucomicrobiota bacterium | reverse complement strand
TGGCGAGTGCCAGACGTCACCGACTCCCATTCCAGCTTCTTAGCCAACGCCCGTTTTGCCTTGGTGAGCGGAACGAGGCGCTTGCAATCGGTCGTCTTCAACCTGACGACCCACGTCAGTGTTCTACCAACAGACCCGTCAAGGGCACCGTACCTTTCCAGCATGGCGCTAGTGGGACTGGCAGATGGCCCACCTTCTGAAGCGTACGCGTCCTCACTTTCCAGGTCCCCCACGTCATGTGCCCAACACGCCCGCAGACCAGTCCAGCTGAGGATGAACACGTCACACTGCTCGGACAGCGTGCGCGTGCAGCAAGGTGTGCGGACGTCGAACAGAGCGGCCGCACTCGAGGAGGACGTGAACCAGCGATCCCACCCTTCTCCAAACACTATTCTGAAGGAAGCCCCAAAGAATTTGTACGCCTCAGACGCCCACTGACGACAGACGGTCTTGGGGCAGACAACGATAGCAGGTCCGAGGTTGGGCTTGGCGTGCCTGTACACCAGTATACAACACAGAGCAACCAACGTCTTCCCCAGACCCATGTCCAAAGCAAGCAGCGCCCCGTTCACTTCATCCTTTCTGTGCATGGGCTTGTACAAGGCAAAACGAATAGCCTTGAGCTGCGCGGGCCAAAGTGTTATGGGATGAGTCAGGCCAGGCACCTTCGGATCCTCATAGCTATCCTTCAAACCCAACGCATGCAGAGCTTTGACCATCTGCTCGTCAGGCATCCATTGACTGTGCGCCAGCAAATCGGTCGCCGCTTCCCTTGGTCCGTGATACGCACAATAGCCGTCCTCATCGTCAGTGTCGTCAGTCGAATCGATCACACAAAACTGAGTTTTGGGACCCCGGAACGCTTGCTCAAGCCAGCGACTCATGTCAAAAAAGGATTCCGCGAACGAGGGAGAGTCAATCAAAAACAAATATGACCCGCGAGCCGCGCGTCACAAAGGTCCGGCGCCGAACCGACATAGAATCGGAAACCAGGGTTTCCAATTATAGATTAAACGTTCGCCGAATATTCGGATGTCCCGGGATGGTTTCCTGGGCGAGTGGTCAAGAATCGAGTACATAGGTTTCCGATTTTCATTTTAATGCCGGCGAAAAGCGCGGCGCAGAGCAATATAAATCAGACGGCAGAGCAAAACACCCCGAAATGGAACGGCCGCCGAGCGCATCAAATGTATTAGGGGACCTCGTCTTCAGCGAAATGTGGAATTACGCAAAAAAGGCGAACACCGCGCCGACAGAGAAGGAGGCTTGCTTGGAGTTTGAGGCACGCGTGGGTATCTTGCGAAGGGCACTGACGGCCGTCGCGTCCACCTCGACGTATCCGAAGGACGACATGAACATCGTTCTCATGGAGCGGGACGTACTTGGCAGATACATGAAAGCCCACATTGCACGTGAATACAGTAAACGTGTGTGAAATGGGGATTGTTTGTGCGAATGGATAAACGAATGTTTATTTTGACGAACAAAAGACCAAAGCAAACGTTTTGCGTCACTGTTCTTAAACCAAAAAGACGTAGAACAGCTTCAGCGTGTTTGGATAGCTCACTCAGTTGTTTTATGTCAGTACTACTGCGCGCCATGATAAAGGAAAGACCAGCGTTATTTGGAGAGTAATTTTATTCAGCCAAATGCTGCTTATACAACTCATCCACAAGATAAAACATTTCTATATTGGCTCATCCACGCGCTTTCTCAGAGCTTCGCTCTCGCCCGCCGTCCTCCCACGCTGTCGCACTGTCCTTCCGCACCTCAACGCCTCGTCACCCACTTCTTTGAATGCCACTTTCGCGAAGCGCGCTCGCCGCGGAAGCTCCTTAGCTTGCTTGATCGTTTGTCTCTGCGCTCCAACGCCGACTGCGTGCCTTTCTTGTTTTTCGCGTTTGCGGCGCCACGCCTCGTCCGACCAGAGGCCAGCCAACTTTTGTATCGCGATGTTGGGAACGAGGATGTTGCAACGTATGGTCTCGCCCGACACGGGACTGACGTAGTCGCCTCGTTGGAGCTTCGGTTCGATGGCACTCCTTTCGTAGGTCCAGCCGTCACACGCCACAACCGGATCCAACAAAACCGCCCGCGTAATGGGACAGACGATCTCCTTGGGTGGTTTTTTTCCGCTCCAAACGGACCCGCCCGCCGACCTTACGATGAGCGACTTGAGAGCCAAGTTAGACCAAGCACATTCTGGGAGTGATGGTCGTCCGAGGTAATCTCTGGGAACAGCGGCAGACATGAAGTTGTGGAAAGACGCACGTTCGAAAGAATATCCATCATACGCTAGCACGGGATCGGTCATCGTTGCTTTGGTGTATGGACAGCGGGTCACTTCGTCGGCTAATCTCTCGAGCAGTGTGACAGAATCTTGCATTTTTTCTTTGTTGACTAAACCGCGACTTTGCACTTCGTGAAGAAATTCGTGAATGGCCGGACTTTGGTCCCGGCTCTTGGTTCTGCTGCCCGCGCCGGCTCGAAATCGGAAACCGACGTTTTCTATTATTAATCTACCAGACCTTCAAGAACGAATGAAAATCCGGAACTTAGGTTTCACATTCTAAGTCTTTTGTCGGCCCAAAAAGAAAAAAATCCGGCCCGGGCGCATTTCAGTCATTCGGTCGCGAAGTCGGAACCATTCACATTCTTAGCGCATGGACAGGCAGAATAAGCGCACGTGGGAA
The DNA here is from genome assembly GCA_964541905.1 of uncultured Verrucomicrobiota bacterium. Lineage (GTDB taxonomy): Bacteria > Verrucomicrobiota > Verrucomicrobiia > CAZIPW01 > CAZIPW01 > CAZIRU01. The sequence goes on along the minus strand of CAZIRU010000027.1, from coordinate 620 downwards.
GAGGCGTCCAGCGAAGAAGACAAAAAGAATGATGCAACTGCTGTGCCCAAGAAGAAAACCCGACCCTTCGAAGACACTCGAGCGCCGACATTGGACGACTTCGTCTTGGAGGATTCGCCGCGCGTCAGAGCAGAAGCAACCGGTCCGGCCGCAGAACCTGCGGGGTCCCTTCCCCGCAGCGACAGCACAGGCGTCGTTTATCCCCTCCCACTGCCTGCGTTTGGCAACGAAGCAAACGTGGAAGATGGGATGATCAGGTGTGAATATTGTGGGCGCATTTGGGACGGCAACGCACAGGTAACAACCTTGCATGTGCCCACCATCCGTTTATTAAACTGGTGTCGACAGTGTCCATGTTGGGGAGAGCGGCTGGAAAACTTCGCCATAACTTCGGAGCCCAGAAGGTCGGAATGTCTCCCGCTTCGCTGCCAGTACTGTGGCAGCGTCGGAGTGGACGCAACCGTGTGTCAGGCCTGCGTCGACGCAAAGAAGGTGTTCACCCAGCTAATGTTCGAGAGCACCAAATGCGATTTTTGCCTGCGCCGCGTCGAAATCCAGGGTCCCGGGTACTCCCTGGGTGGATGGACGTCCTGCAGTCGGAACTGTTTTGAGGCACACGA
>CAZIRU010000026.1:942-4593 GCA_964541905.1 uncultured Verrucomicrobiota bacterium | reverse complement strand
GCGAGCTGAGAATCAAAATGCCTTAAACCTATAGTTCTTAAAGACGCTTCCCTAACCACGGCAAAAGCCTCGGGCAGGATATCTTCGAATATTTTATTACGGACTAACTTTAACTTTTCTTTTAACTTTTCTTTTTCTTCCGGTATGGCTACCGAGGCCATAGTGTGCTTGAGCCCTTTAACCTCTTCGGCATAGATCTCCGATTTCTTTGCAATATGCGCTTTAAATTCATTAGTCTTATTCTTAAGCTGGCTATCAGTCAGGCTCTTGATCCCAGACTCTAAAATATTAATTTTATTAATTAGATAAGCGATATCCGCTATCTTGCTCATTGAGGGTTGGGGCATCTCCGGATGCAAGACAATATTTACTCCGGGAAATTTACGCCTGATCTGGTTCTGTTTTGAATTAAGGACTGTTTTTTTGACAAAACTAAACATTTTACCTTTCTTTCTCTGACCTTAAATACGCTTCAATAAACTCGTCTAATCCGCCATCCATAACTTTATTCACATCCCCCGTTTCATAATCCGTGCGGTGGTCTTTGACTAGATTATAAGGATGCATGACATAAGAACGGATCTGGCTTCCAAATTCAATCTTCTTTTTTGTCCCGGAGTACTGTTTAGAGAATTCTTCCTCTTTTTTCTGCCTCTCTAATTCATAAAGGCGCGCTTTAATAATCTTTAACGCGGTCTCTTTATTCTGATGCTGAGAACGCTCATTCTGGCACTGGGCCACTATCCCCGTGGGAATATGGGTTACCCTGACCGCGGAATCGGTCGTATTCACACTCTGGCCTCCCGCTCCCTTTGAACGGTAAACATCAATACGTAAATCTTTCAACTCCAATTTTATGTCAGCATCTTCTATAACTTCAGGAATAACATCGACCGAAGCAAAAGAAGTATGCCTGCGTTTATTGGCGTCAAAAGGAGATATGCGTACCAGACGGTGAACCCCACGCTCCGCCTTGAGATAACCGTAGGCATAAGGCCCCTCAATTAAAAGAGTAACATTCTTTACTCCGGCCTCTTCGCCATAAAGTATATCTGTTGTCTTGAGATCATAACCCCGATTTTGGGCAAAACGGGTATACATCCTTAAAAGCATTCCCACCCAATCGCAGGATTCCGTCCCTCCGGCTCCGGCATTAATACTCAATATCGCGCTGTTTTTATCAAGTTCGCCGGAGAGCAGGGTTTTAAAATCTAATTTACCAAGTTCGACCAAGAGCGCGTCGACATTACGGTTTAAATCCGAAAATAACCCCTGATCCCCTAAATCCAGTATATCGGCGAGATCCTTAAGCTCGTTATATTTCTTTAAAGCAGACTCCCAGGGCTCAACCGTACTCTTTAAATCTTTAAGCTCTTTAACTATTTTAGTAGAGTTTTCGGAATCGTCCCAAAATCCGGAAGATGACATCTGCTCGGAGAGAGAACCGATAAGCTTATTTTTGTTCTCGATGTCAAAGATAACCTCTTAGTTGACTGAGATTAACTTCAATACTCGCTAATTTAACTTTAATATCATCTAACATATTCTCTCCGTAATGATTATTTCCTTATTCCCTTTAAGGCGAGCATAAATTCATCTTTACTGTCCGAAAACTCCGCCGCTTCTTCTTCGCCTATTTTACCTTCTTTGACTAACTTAACCAAAGACTGATTAAACGACTGCATGCCGAATATGCCGCCGTCTTCAACAAACTGCGGAATCTCCCAGATCTTGCCTTCGCGGATAAGCCGGCTCACAGTCGGAGTAAGCAGCATTACTTCATGGGCAGGCACGCGCCCTGTTCCGTCTTTTAAGGGCAAAAGCCTTAAGGATATTACGCCTTTTAAAAGCGCGGCAAGCTGGTTCTTGACTTCCTGATGCTGATGCGGTGGAAAGAAATTAATAATCCTCTCCACGCTCTGCACGGCATTAATAGTATGCAAAGTACTTAAAACCAGAACCCCGGTCTCCGCGGCTGTAAGCGCGCTGGACATCGTCTCTAAATCTCTAATGTTACTTATAAATAAGACATCTGGATTCTGCAGCGTGAAAGCGCGTAAAGCATTATCATAAGACAAAACATCGATCCCGACCTCACGCTGGTTAATCAAAGACTGTTTATCTTCAAATACAAATTCTATCGGATCTTCAATAGTCAATATATGTTTCTTGGAATTTGTATTGATATACTCGATCATGCTGGCAATAGTAGTGGATTTTCCGCTGCCCATACTACCGGTCAAAAGGATTAAACCACCTCTCTCCATGGCTAGTTTTTCTAATACGCTGCCGGGCAGGTTTAGGTCATTAAAAGTATAGGTCACCTTATTGACTTTCCTGATAACCAAAGAAGGCCAGTTCCTTTGCATGAATATACTTACCCTGAATCTATGGCCTAGTTCTCCAATATAAACCGTAAAATCGATATCTAAATTATTCTTAAAAGCATCCCGCTGCTTAAATGTGGCTAAATCTTCGGTCGCCTGCGCTACGTCTTCTACGGTAAGCACGTTATCACTGACAATAACCAGTTTGCCGTCTATTCTCATACGAGGATTACCGCCGGCGCGATAGAATAAATCAGAGGCATTCCTCTCCACCATCTCTTTCAATAATAATTTTATGTTCATTCTCCCTCCTTACAAAAAAGTACCCGCCGGACCTTCAGGCCGGTACGTTTGATGAATATAAATTATACCACTTTCTTGGATTTTGCAGTAGGATTAAATTCCATATACTTCCCGAAAGCCATATGCGTCTGGGCGTCTAATGCCGGGGTAGAACCTAAAATCAATATTATAAAAGGCACCAAAAACCACTCCATAATCATAACAATATTCTTTAACCAACTTACATCTTTAGGCCGGGGCGGGAGTATAATCCGGCTCAAGACTATCCAAACAATGCTGGTAAATAAAGTAAAATTGAAGAGTAACCCGGTTATCTTAGAAAGATTGAAGCCTATGGCCATCTGGTTAAAAAACACTCCTCCGAATATGATCGGTAGCGGACCGATAACGACTAAAATAACTGCCCAGATCGCCCAAGTAACATGGCTCTCTAAAAGATGAAAACCCCTCCTGATCTTTTTGATTAACGGTATATCTTTATCATTTAAAAATCCGTTCATCAGAAAAGGGAAGTTCTCGACACCCCAGGCCCATCTCCTTTTTTGCTTATATTGCATCTTAATAGTCTTAAAAAAGTTATCAGCATAAGCCACATCCATGGAGACTGTGGTATATAACGGAACGACCCGGTAATCGCCTTTGTAGAAAAGAAAAGCTTTCCAGTAAATGACCGAATCATCGGAGACCATATCCACGGGCCAATAATCTATATCGACTAACGTTTTAAAACTCATGCTATGGCTGGAAAAAGTGACAAACTTCTCCAGGCGCATGCTTTCGATCAGCTGGCAAAAAGAAGAACTTATCTCAACCAAACGGGCGAATGAAGGCGCCTGCCAGATATTATTATTATAAACAGGCATAGGCTGGTAGCTTGAACGGTGCGGGCTGGGCGATTTAATAAAATGATAGGTAAGGCAGCAGGTCTCAATAAGCAAATAGCAGAGAATAGAATGAAAAAGTACTATTATGCTATTGTTAGTTCATGGCCAAAGAATAATGAAGAAATTTGGGTGGACTA
>CAZIRU010000026.1:0-932 GCA_964541905.1 uncultured Verrucomicrobiota bacterium | reverse complement strand
CCAGGTAGCATTCGCCCCTTTAGTCCGCTTTTCTCCGGGCAGGCCATCGGGATGAAAAGTGGATACATAACCGCCGAATATTTTCCCGAACTCCGATTCAAGTGCCCTGGCATGATCCCCCGCCTGAGGGTTACGCTCCTCAAAAGCCAGGGTTACAATCAACTTTTCTTTAGGATAATTACAATTTTTCAAAGCGTCTAAGGAAGGCCTTAAAATATCTAAACCTTCGTTATATACGGGGAATACGATTAAATGGTAGAGGTTATTCTCAGGACAAATACCCAGCCAATCTTTGGACCTTTCCCTGTAAAGCTTGTTATGAGCCATAAGCAAAAGAGTGGTAAGATAAATAGTGCGGATAATCCAATAGAAATCGAAAACAATGATTATAACCGCGCAGGCAACAGGATGAATAAAAGCCAACAAAACAAGAGTAAATATTATCCCCCAGGAGGTTAACCCCGGGATAATTTCCAGCGTTCTTTTTCTTAAGATATTATTTATCATTTTGGCCTGGCCTGATAATATTATTTAAAACCGTGTTCTTGCCGGTAATTTCAAGTTTATAAACGTTTTCATAGGTTAACCCGTCCGCCCCGCGCTGAAGGTCGCGGAAATAAAGCATGTCTTTATCGATATCGTAAAAAAACCCGGAAGCCATTTTATTTAAATTAACCAGGTTAATCGGGTTAATTCTGTCATTAGCTTCAATAACCGCGATATTTTTATCAGTAACTACAATTAAATGATGGCTATCGGAATGCCAGAAAATATTCGCGATACGTTGATTAGGATAGTTCAATATTAACGGAGCCTGGCCATACAATAGGCTCTTCTCGGGGAGCAAATAAACAATACCTACCTGCCGGTCATTGAAAAAGAGCATCTTCTCCCTGTCCGGAGAAATCTTTAATTCCTTTAACGGATAATTA
>CAZIRU010000025.1:0-6605 GCA_964541905.1 uncultured Verrucomicrobiota bacterium | reverse complement strand
CTCAACGCGCACAATCTTCTCGGGGAGAAATATTTTGCAAGAAACTTTTCGCCTCATAAATTTCCCCGTCAGAAAACGCTTCAAGAAGATATACCCGCGAGATAAAAATCGCATTAGCCACACCCTTTTAATACCCAATGATCTTCTCCAGCGAATGAACTCCAGTTTCGTTTGGTCTGTGGCGCCTAAATTATTTTCCGTTAGCCCGAAAACTGAAGTGAAAAACCCCAGCCTTTTCCACACAAATTTCTCTTTGAGTAGATTATAATACAAAATGGAATCCGCGATAGCACAATAAGTAGAATCCAGCCGCTGCCCCGAATCCCAAACCCTCCTGCGGATAAAAACCCCGCAGCTAAAAAGAGGCAGAGGTACAAATGGAATCGTCCACGCCTGAGGCACGACTGCCGCACGATAGCACAGCGGATTTGCTTTTTGTCCCACTACAATCACATCCCCCACAGCCACATCAACCGATGAGTTTTTATCAAAAAACTCCGCCACTTTTTTGAGGGCTTCGGGCAAATACTGTTCATCGCAATTCAACCAGCAAAGAATATCGCCTGTGGCGCGCGCAAAAGCTTTGTTAAGTGCGTCATACATGCCAGAGTCTTTTTCCACTGTTAGGCAAACGTGCTCGGGTAAGTTTGCTAACCGCTCCACCCCGCTTACTCCTGTATCCCCAATCAAGTGTTCCACGCGCATCCCTTGATCGGCTACGGACTTTATCGCCAAACGCAAGTACTCCAGCTGATTATGGGAAGGTGTGGCAATCGAAAAGCAAAGAGTACTCTCGCGCATAACAGAAAGAAGTATAAAACCGTGGCCGAAAAAAGTCAAAAATCACGGCCTGGGGGGTATGGCTTTAGAAATTCGACTCTAGATTTCCGAAGCCAGTGGGGCATGAAAGGTCTGCCGTCGCTATGCAGCGGAAAATAATAGTGCTTAAAGTTCTGGGCCGTTGGTGGGGACGTATTTCCCCTTGATGAGGCCGTCTTTGAGGGCGCGATTGTAGGCAATGCGGAAGGCTGGCGGCGGAGGTATCGCGTTGAGCGCCGGCATGTTGCCGCGACGATCAAGATTCCAAATATCCATGTGCGCGCCACGGGCAAGCATGCGAAAGATATCTTCCTCGCGGTAGCCGTAGGCCCTGCCAAGTATCCAGTGATAGCAAGAGCTGATCCGCCATCCTCTTGGCCAGAGGCCCGCCTCGCGGATGGGGAAGTGCTTTTGCAGTTGGCGAATCGCTTTTTTGGTAACTACGTTACCCAAGGGGTTGTAGCCGACACGGCCCTTTTGGGCAAGTGCGGTGAAGCGCGCCAGAGCCATTTTGAGAGGCTTGACCTTTGTCGGAAGCGTGCGGACGGAACGGATTGGGGCCTTCGGTGGAGTTTTCGAGACGCTCATATAAAAAGGGGCGGCCTAGGCGAGGACTTCGGGCTCGAAGCTAAAGGAGAAATTCACGACCTTGCCCGGGCGCAGCGCAAGCGGATGGGAGCGCTCGAGGGTCTGCAAATAGTGAATATTGCCGAAGGGCCCACGGTAGGCGGGGTCTCTGGTGACTTCTTCGGGCTCGAGCCACGCCGACTGGAAATCGTCCTTGAGAATTTGGCAGCGCTGGCTGCCCTCGCCGAGATGCAACGCGCCGGAGGGAGCGAAAATGCTGTGATAGGAGCCCAGCGCAATCATGAAGCGGAAACGCTCCAGCTCGAGCGTCTTTTTGGGCGCAAAGGCAAAGTCGGCGGTGATCTTGCCATTGCGGAAGCTCCACGCGACCTTCCAAGAGCCAACCCCCGAGACGATTTTTTGCTCGGTGGTGATCGCGTCGGGCTGCTCGTATTTGAAGAAGAAGCCGCCTCCCGGGTTGAGCCCTGCCGTGCAGCCCTTGCCATAGAAGGACGGTACGAAAACACCCTCGGCAAAAGTCAGCTCGGGAGTAAGAACGGGGATATATTTGTCGGAGGGCCAATCGAAAACGCCCGCCATATGCGGGAAGGCCAAAGAGCTTGAGGTATTGGGCAGCCCAGAGGTAAGCGGAAGCTGTAAATAAAGATTGCGCTCCGGTTCGTTGTAGAGGAACACCCCCTGTTCCTTGCGCGCCGACCGATCGAAGAAAACCCAACGGCCGCTTACCGATGTGGCAGGTTCGGGAGCCGTGGTCGGGAGCTTGAGCGTGCGAGCCGTTTTGGACCACTGCGCCAGCATCCGTGCCGCGTCGAAATTGGCGATGACCGTCGAAAGCCCTCCGCTGGCCTCACGCTCGGAGTCGCGCGCCGAGACAAAACCGTGATCGGCATCGATGTAGGAGGCGAAGAAATTCGAGAAAAGTCGCCGGAACAAATCGGCGTAGAGTGGCTGTTTGGCCGGCTCGATCCAGTTGTCGCGGAAGGCTTGCAGAATAACGCTGATGCACGCCATCTGGGTGCGCAGTCCCACCCCTTGGCCAAAACTCCACGCGATGCCATCCGGACGCGCGAGTGCCGGAAGCATTTTGAGGTATTTTTCGGAAACGGTCCGCAGGCTTGAGACTTTGCGATCGCGCAAATGGATATTGGCGTGCATCTGCAGCGCCTGACGGATAAAGACGAACGCCCACAGGCCACGAAGATCGTAGAGCCCCCCGAAAGAGCCCTCGGGGGCGTTATCGATGAAGCCTTCGGAGCTGCGCTCGGAGGCGCGCTGGACGATGAGGTCGATTAAGTGGCTAGTCTCGTCCTTTTTGCTCAAACCCAGCGAAAAACGCGCCACCGCCTTGGCAATATTAAAACACTGCCGAAAATCGTTGTAGTCGGCGCGCACCAAAAGACGTTTGTCAATCTGCTCGCGTGTGGGATCAAGCAGACGCTCCCAAACCGGATTGCGTTCCTTGGACGGCCCAAAAGAAAGCAGCCCCAGCGACAAATAACCCAGACCCTCTTCGGCCTCCGCTTCGGCCTCGGTGAAAACTTGTGCCGTAAGAGCTCGCGCCGTCAGGTCAACAAGGTCGTAACCTGCCAAATGCGTCTCTTGCGTGGCATGGTAATATTCGCCCAGCGCCAGTGCAACGCGGCCGGAGTCGGAAGGCGTGGCGGCCTCGCCCTCGAAAGGAATTATAGTGCCGTCCTCGTTGATCGAGGGTAGCGTGTGGGTTAAAATTGCCCGGGCCAAATCCAAACACTGTTGCGCAAAAACCTGCATGTAGAAAATTTCAAAGGTTATTTCTACCACAAATTTTGCCCGACCGCAAGCGCGGAGAAGTGGATTTTTTTCAAGCGCCAGGATTGACGTCGCACCTGCCTGGGCAGTAGCGTCAGAAACTCGCGGGCGGATGGGCCCAGCGAATTTAATTGTATGAAAGTGCTCATCTCGGACAAACTTTCGGACGCGGGGGTTGCGGCCCTCAAAAAACAGCGCGCCTTGGCGGTCGTCGAGGCTGCCGGAGCGCCGCGCGCGGAGATTTTGAAGCTCCTCGCGGACGCGGAGGGCCTCATCGTTCGCAGCGAAACTCAGGTCGATAAAGAACTTTTGGCGGCCGCGCCAAAACTGCGCGTGGTCGGTCGTGCCGGGGTGGGAGTCGATAATATCGATATTGCCGCGGCGACCGAACGAGGGATAGTCGTCATGAATGCGCCCGAAGGAAATACCATCGCCACTTGCGAGCTGGCGTTTTTGCACCTGATGAATGCCTTCAGGCCGCTTGTAAATGCGACCGTTAGTATGCGCTCGGGAGAATCGAACCGAAAGGATTTTGTGGGCGCCGAACTTTATGGAAAAACGCTCGGGATTATGGGGCTGGGTAGAATCGGCAGCCAAGTGGCACGACGTGCGCTGGCCTTTGGGATGAAGGTCATTGCGTTTGACCCGTATTTGACCGCCGACCGTGCGCAAGCCCTGGGGGTGACCAAGACAGATTTTGAGACGCTCCTAAAAACGGCCGATGCGATTACGCTGCATGCGCCTTTGACAGACCAGACGCGCGGAATGATAAATGCCGCCGCATTTGCAAAGATGAAGAAGGGCGTGCGACTTATCAATTGCGCGCGGGGGGAGCTGCTGGACGCTGAGGCGTTTTTGGAAGCCGTGAAGGCGGGAAAAGTGGCAAGCGGAGGGATGGATGTCTTTGCGCCAGAGCCCTTGCCAAAGGACAGCCCTCTACGAAGCTGCGCCGCCCTTTCGCTGACGCCACATCTGGGCGCCACCACTGCAGAGGCGCAAACGAACGTTGGCGAGGAGATCGCCGAGAGTGTGGCGGGACTTTTGCTGGATGGGCAAATCCGCAATGCCGTCAATGCGCCGAGCGTGAGCCTCGCCGAACTGGAAAGATTGCGGCCGTTTTTGCTTTTGGGTGTTAAGCTCGGTCGACTGGTGCAGGCGCTGGGGGAGCCGGAAGTCAAGGAACTCAAGCTGCGGGTTTGGGCGGGAGTTGGCGAAAAAGATTTGATGGCTTTGAGCCGCGCCGTCATGCGCGGATATTTGGCGAAAATCTCTCCGAACGCCAACGAGGTGAATGCACCCACGATTTTGGAGCGGCTGGGGATTGCCTTTAAACTCGAGCGCTCGAGCGCCTTGGGAGATTACACGGAAGGACTTATGCTGGAAAGCGCGGGGAAGGGCGAACCGCTCGCGCTTGCGGGTGCGCTCATCGGCAAAAGCAGGCAGCCGCGCGTGGTGGAAATAAACGGCGTGGGGGTGGAAATCTCGCTCTTGGGAAAATGCCTTTTGGTGGTGGAAAATAAAGACGTGCCGGGGATCGTCGGACACCTCGGCGGCGTTTTGGCAAAAGGGGGCGTCAATATCGCCAATATGACGCTCGGGCGCTCGGGCAAGACTGCGCTCACGCTTTTGGAAATGGATAGTCTGCCGGCGGCGGAAACGGTCGCGGAGCTAAAAAAACATCCGGATATCTTAAGTGCGAGGGTGGTGGAGATGTAGGGAAAGAAGGCTTTTCAGGAGGCGGAATGTTCCGTTAAGATAGGCCCGCAGGAATTTTTATGAAAATTATCAAAAGCGCCGAACGTGAACCGTACAAGAAAATCTATCACCCACTCATTGACCGCTATTTTACGGGGGAGGGTACTTTTGTCGGGAGTAATGCTCCGAACTGGGAGAAGTCGCCATTCTTTTTTTCGAGCGCCGTTTTGGACGACGACGGCAAGCCGACGTGTCATATCTCAATTCTCATGACCAACGAGGCATCGTATAAAAAAGTTTTGGCGGGGGAACTGAAGGAGTCGGAAATGCAGCCCTGGCAGCCAGGTGAATATGGCTTGCCGTATCTTTACTGGACATCGCTCATAGTGGAGAATCGTTTGCATACGCCCTATCTTATTAAATCGGTTTTTGGAGAGATTGCCGAAACTGCTCGCAAATGGGAGTTGCTCATTACGCATGTTTATACGATCGCCTTTAATCGCGTGATTGAACGCCTTTTGCGGCGCTATCACTTTGTGCGCGCGGGAGGCTACAAAGAAGGAAAAGAGGAATATGCCATTATGATTTCCAAGGTTTCTGAAAATCCCTATCTAAGCGCGTTTATCCCAGAGGTGTAGGGGCGCGCCTATAGCGTAGCAAGGCTTGGATGGTTTCCCGCATCGGTACCCATTCTGATTGCCTCGCCAAGATCAATGTATTGAAGGGAAACAATGCCGTGATCGTGGGGCGCAAAAGCCTCCGAAAGCCGGAAGGGCCCATCTGTTTGCGCTTCGAGATGGCCCTCTTTTAGGGCATAGACGCCACCTGCCAGGTGACCTTTGTCGTTTAGCGCCAACAAACGCAGGCCATCGCGAACGGCGGTAATGGAGAGATCTCTTTGCGTCTCGGTGTGGTCAATCGACCAAGGTGTTTCTGTGTCGAGCCTAAGCTTAAAGCATTGGAGAGCCTGGACGCTATTGGTGGGCGCGTGGATATAAAATGCATTGCCGACTCGGATTGACGCAGGCTGCTATAGCCCTGAAGGGCGGCAAGATAGGTCGGCGCGGCTATTTGGGGCTGCAGCATCGCAAGAACATTGGCATATCCCTTGCCGTTCCATAGAAGAACCTCGTCACGGATTTCGGCGGCAATTTGATCGCAAGGAAGTGTTCCTGCATAGCGATAGCCGCTCACAAGCTTGAGGGTTTTTATTGGGCCGCGGTCGCCAAAGTCAGGGCGCTTTTGCATAACGACAAGGGCATAGCGACTTGCGGCGTGCTCGACGGTGATGGCCGCCGAGACTCCGAGATTGGCAAAAAAAGTTCCTTGGGGAAGCTGGCCGAGAAGCGAAGATAGTTTGCGCGATTGTTGCCGCTCCCGTTGGATCTCTTGGAAGGTTTTTTTGCGGCCAACTTCTTTCCAACTCAGGGGAAAGGAACGAAAAAGGACATTGCAAAAGCAACCGTTGCTTTCTTGGCCGAGGTAGTCTCCAGTTTTGTAGCGTTGGGCAGGCATGGGTGTGAGTAAAAAAGAGAATAAAAACGATTGCAAAATATAGGTTTTTTTGGCCCAAAGTCAAGGGTTGGAAAGAAATGATGGCGCTTGACGGCTCAGAATTTTTTTTATAGACTGAACTACTGATTGCCTGGTAGCTCAGTGGCAGAGCAGGTGACTGTTAATCACTTGGTCGTAGGTTCGATCCCTACCCGGGCAGC
>CAZIRU010000024.1:0-6994 GCA_964541905.1 uncultured Verrucomicrobiota bacterium | reverse complement strand
GCACTACCTCGCCCTTGCCGCCCAAGATGTAAATTGAGTTGAGTTGCTCGGGATTCAAGCGCCACAGGCGCGTCACCTGCGGGATAACCTTGTAGCTGCGGCCATCGATCGAGAACCAGTTGACATAGTTGCCGCCAAAGTAGGCCCCGAGATCGCTCGAGAGCCCCTGCATCGGGATCCCCAGCGCGCCCGCCTTGGCGCGATCAATAATCACATCCGTCTGGGGCTGGTCAAATTTCAAATCGCTGTCGGCATAGAAAAACTTTCCGCTCTCCATGGCGCGGCGCACGATCTCCTGCGCGACCTCCGCCACGCGCTCAGGGGCCTCGGTGGAGCACACGATAAACTGCACCGGCATCCCGCGACCGCCGCCCGGGAGTGAAGGAGGAATAAAGGCTGCACCAGTTGCCCCGGCAATCTTGGCAATCTCCGTCTTTTCGAGCGCGGCAAGCTGCATTGTCGTTTTGTTGCGCTCGGTGTAGGGCTTGAGCACCCAGCCGACAAAGGCGCTATTGCCTCCCATGATGCCGCTGGCGGCAAAAGTCTGCTGGGTTTCAGGCCGCACGCGCAAGGCATCCTCAAGCTGGTTGGAGTAAAAAGAGGTCTGCTCGATACTCGAATTGGGCGCGGTGGTCAGCATCGCGATAACAAACCCACGATCTTCCGTCGGGGCCAGCTCGCTCTGACTGCCCGAATAAAGCGGCCAGATGGACACAATGAGAATAGCCGCAATGAGATAAACCTGATGGCGCTTCAAAAGCGCCTTCTCGAGCATCTTGGAATAAAAGGCGCTGAGCCTATCGAACGCCTCGTCCACTTTGCGCGCCAACCCGCGAGGGGTCACGTCGTGCTTGAGCACCTTCGAGCACATCATCGGCGAAAGCGTCAGCGCCACCACCCCCGAAATCAGCACGCAACCGGCCATCGTAAATGCAAATTCCCTAAAAAGCATGCCCGTGAGCCCCGACTGGAGCCCCAGCGGCGCAAAGACCGCCAAAAGAGTAATCGTCATGGCAATGACCGGTCCCACCAGTTCGCCCGCGCCCTTGAGCGCCGCCTCGAAACGCGGCAGCCCTTCTTCGATGTGGCGATGGACGTTTTCCACCACCACGATCGCGTCATCGACCACCATTCCTATGGCCAGCACCATCGCCAAAAGCGTCAGCAGGTTGATCGTAAAACCCATCACCATCATCAGAAAAAATCCGCCGATGAGCGAAAGGGGAATCGCGACGATCGGAATAATAACCGTCCGGAACGACCCAAGGAAAAAATAGATGACCACAATCACGATAAGCACCGCTTCGATAAGCGTTTTGACCACCTCATCGATGGATTCCTGGATGTATTCGGTGCTATCGTAAGTGATGCGCATCAAAAGTCCCTGCGGCAGCTGCGCCTCGATCTCGGGGAGCACTTCCTTGACGCGCGCCACCACGTCCAGCACGTTGGCCGTCGGCAGCGCCGAAACCGCCAACATCGTCGTCTGCTTGCCCTCCGTCTGCACCTCCACGCTGTAGTCCTCGGCGCCCAACACTACGTCGGCCACGTCGCGCAAGCGGATAATTTGGGAGCCCTCCTGTTTGACCACGATGTTTTTAAAGTCCTCCACGCTGGTAAGATCCGTTTTTGCGTCAAGATTGACCTTGACCATCGAGCCTTTTGTGGCGCCCACCGCCGAAAGATAATTCTGCTGCGCCAAAACCGACCAGATCTGGCTGCCGCTCATGCCGTAGGCGGCCACTTTTTCGGGCTTGAGCCAAATGCGCATCGAAAAGGTGCGCGCGCCCAGAATCTCGGCCTTCTGCACTCCCGCCACCGTCGCAATTTTGGGTTGCACCACGCGCGTGAGGTAATCGGTAATCTGGTTGGCATCCATCACCTCACTCGCAAAATTGATGTACATCGCCGCTGTCAGCTCGCCGGTCGAGACCTCGATGACGGGATCCTGCGCCGAGGCAGGGAGTTGGTTGCGGACCTTATTGACCTTGGAGGTAATCTGTGTGAGGGCCGCGTTGGGATCGTAATTGAGGCGCAGCTTGGCAGTGATCGTCGAGAGATTTGGCTCGCTTGAGGAAGTCAAGTAGTCAATACCGTCCGCCGAGGCAATTTCGCGCTCGAGTGGAGTGGTAACAAACCCCTGCATAAGCTCGGCGCTCGCGCCAGGATAGGCCACGCTCACCGTAACGGTGGAATCCTTCACATCCGGATACTGCCGGACATTTAGCGACATTAGCGCCCGAAAACCCAAAAGCAAAATAAGCAGGCTCACCACCGTCGCAAGCACCGGCCGTTTGATAAAAATGTCGGTCAGTTTCATGGGCGGTTAGCTTTCGAGGGGTGTGGGCGTCTTGGAGACGGGCGGCACTCGCGAGTTATCCACCGAAATTGGCGTGCCATTTTTGAGTTTAAGCTGGCCGGCAATCACCACTTCGTCCCCATCGTTGAGGCCGCCGACAAGGACAAAATCCCCCTGCGCGGCGAGGATTTTTACAAACGTCTGTTTGACGATCTTTTCGGTGGCTTTTGTTTTTTCATTCGTCCGCGAGGCCGTTACATACACAAAGTTTCCGTAAGCGCTATAAACAATCGCCGTGGCTGGAAGCGAAAAGCCCTCCTCCTGACCCTCCAGCCGCACCGAAAGCGTACCGAACATCCCGCTTAAGAGCTTCCCCTCTGGATTGGGGAAAACCGCACGCACCATCGCCGTTAGCGTATTCTCGCTCAAACGCGGGTCCACTCCCACCACCGTCCCTTCAAAACGCTCGCCGGGAAAAGCGTCCACTGTCAAAGTAACACCGCTTTGGAGCTTGACCCCCGCGACGCTTCCTTGCGCGACACCACTATCGGCGTAGATGACGCTATTGTCCTCTATCGCCAAAAGGGTCATCCCTGGGGTGACATACTGGCCCAGAAAAACTTGCGGCACGCCCACCACTCCATCGAAGGGCGCACGAATATCCTTTTTATCCAGCTCCGCCAGCGCCTTCGCGTAAGCCGCCTCGGCTTGGTCGAGATCGTTTTGGGTATTGACGCTTTTTTCGCGAAGCTCTTTGGCGCGTTCGTAAGTTAGCTTCGCCAGCTTGGCCGCCGCGCGTTCCGAGTCGGCATCGATCGCCAAAAGCAAATCTCCCTTGCGGACGCTCTGATTGGCTTCCACCGCAATCTCTTTGACCACCCCGCTATTCTCGGCCTTCAGAAAGGTGCCATTTTTGCTTTTGAGCGCGGCAACCACCTCTTGGCGATGCGGCCAAGTCTCCAAAGTCGCGAGTGCGGTCGAGACCACAACCGGCGGCCTCGGGCGGCTCATCATGACAACCATAAAGGCCACTTTGGCCCACCAGATGACAAGCAGCACCAGGAAAATGCTTGCGACAATAAAGACCGGATTTTTGAAGGAAACCTTTGGAAAGGGAATTTTCATAAAACGATGATTTTTACATATTGTAAAAAGGCATCAAGAGCAAGATTGGCGTTTCAAGCCCATAAGCTTATGCCCGAGAAGGTATATTATATCACAGGCCCTTATAACTTGGGAATACTTTATTAAGTCTAGGCTTATGCCTTGAAGGCATAAGAAAGCCTCGCTGCTATAAAACAGCGAGGCTTCAAAAAACACGGAAGAGACTACGCCTCTTCGGATGGGCTCGCCACAGGCTCTGCGCGTTCAGACTTTTCGCCGCGCTCGACCATCGCCGCCTTGCGGGAAAGCTTCACGCGCCCCTGATCGTCCACGGCAATGCACTTCACCCACATCTCGTCGCCTTCGCGGCAGACATCCTCTGTGCGTTTGACGCGGAAATCTGCAAGCTCGGAGATGTGGCAAAGGCCCTCCTTGCCGGGCAGACACTCGACAAAGGCGCCGAACTCTTTGACGCCACGCACAATGCCGCGATAGAGCTTGCCGATCTCAATCTCGGCGGTAATGAGATCGATCTCCTCGATCGCGCGCTGCATGCTCTCGTTGGCGGTGGCGTAAACGCGCACCTTGCCAGAGTTGTCCTCGTCGATGTCGATCTGGGCGCCCGAGACCTCGACAATGCGACGAATCGTTTTGCCCCCAGGCCCGATAAGCGCCCCGATCTTCTCGGGGTTGATCTGTTTGATATAGATCTTGGGAGCGAAAGCACCCAACTGCGTGCGCGGCTGCGGAAGCTCGGTCGCCATGATTTTCAAAATCTTGGCGCGTGCAACGCCATTGCGGCGGATGGCTTCCTTGGCAATTTCGAGCGGCAACCCCATAAGTTTGAGGTCGAGCTGGAAGCCCGTGATACCCGAAGGCGTTCCCGCAATTTTGAAGTCCATGTCGCCAAAGTGATCTTCGGCGCCGAGGATGTCTGTCAAAATGACGTGCTTGCAAATTTTGCCCGAGGCGTCGTTTTCGGTAACCAATCCGCAGGAGATGCCCGCAACCGGAGCCTTGAGTGGCACGCCGGCATCCATAAGCGCCATGCAGCCGCCACAGACCGAAGCCATCGAAGACGAACCGTTGGAGCCCATGATTTCGCTTACCACGCGAATCGCATAGGGGAAATCTTCGTCCGTCGGCAAGACTGGCACAAGCGACCTCTCGGCCAACGCGCCATGGCCAACTTCGCGGCGACCTGCACCGCCAAAGCGGCCGGTTTCGCCAACGGAGAACGGCGGGAAATTGTAGTGCAAAATAAAGCTCTTCTTGCTGGCGCCTCCGGTGAGGGCGTCAAGCTCTTGAGCTTCCTTTTGTGCGGCGAGAGTCGTAAAGACGACCGCCTGCGTTTCGCCGCGCTGGAAGAGCGCTGAACCGTGCACGCGGGGGAAGATCCCCGTATTGACGGTGATGGAGCGCAAATCTTCCACACCACGGCCATCGGCGCGCTTGCCGTCCTTCAAAATTGCCGAGCGGTAAAGCTCCTCTTGCAGGACTTCAAAGGCCATTTTGAGCTGGTTTTCGCTGAAGGCGTCCGCCATCTCGGCTTTGAGCGTCTCCATGGTCTTGGCGTAAACCTCCTTGACGGCGGCCTCGCGCTGAAGCTTTTCGCCGGGCATAAAGACGGCGGCCTTGAGGCTCTCGCCGACCATGCCGCGCACCTTTTGCAGAAATTCCGGAGCCACGACCGAAAGCGGCCATTCTTTTTTAGCCTTCTTGACTTGTGCGGCCAATTTTTTCTGCGCCTCGATAATCGGCTGGATGGCCTTGTGTGCAAACTCCAACGCCTCGATGAATTTCTCTTCGGGGAGCTCCTGCGCCGAGCCCTCGATCATCATCATGTCGTTTTCGTTGCCGACGTAAATCAAATCGAGATCGCTCAAGGCGCGCTGGGCGTTCGTGGGATTCGCGACAAACTGGCCTTCGATCATCCCCAAGCGGATACAGCCGACGGGGCCGTTCCACGGGATGTCGCTGACCATCATGGCGGCCGAAGCGCCATTGACGACAAGCGTATCGGGCTCATAGAGGCCGTCAGCCGACATAAGAAGGCCGATGACCTGCACTTCGTTCATAAAACCCGCGGGGAAGAGCGGGCGCAAAGGACGATCGACTAGGCGCGAGGTGAGAATTTCCTTTTCGCTGGGCGCACCCTCGCGGCGGAAATAGCCACCCGGGAAACGTCCCGCAGCGGCGAATTTATCGCGGTAATCGACCTTAAGCGGGAAAAAATCCTGCCCTTCGGCAACGGTGGGAGCGGCGCAGGCAGAGACGAAAACGGTTGTTTCGCCCATGCGAACGGTAACGGAGCCGTTAGCTTGCTGGGCAAGCGTACCGGTCTCGAACGTGAGAGGCATGCCGTCGGCTTGGACGGCGAACTTTTGTTGGAACATAATAACTTTCTTTTGGGAGCCCTGTGCCCCCGTGGTTGTTTTTCTTTTTAAGGAAACAGGAGGCTAACACACCCACCCCGGCAATGGCAAGGGTGAAAACGCAAAATTACAGCCTTGGCAAAGCACTTGTATCTCCATTGTTTTTGCGTTTTGCGAAGATATTTGAATACGCCATTTTGCATTTTGGCGTGGCGATTTTGGATACAGGGCAAACACACGAACGCCCTTCGGGCTTGCCAAACGGGATGGAGTGCAAGGCTAGGCCGAGCACCGAGCCAGAGCGTATTTTTAATACGTGATGGCGAGACGCGCAGAGTCCGACTCTTGGACAATGCCCTTCGGGGTGTTGGCCAAGTCAGGAGGACGGGCCTAACGCCGCAATCCGCCCGTTTCGCAAGCCCGATTAGCGGCGCAGCCCCAGCTTTTGAATAAGAACCGTATAGCGCTCCAGCTCTTTTTTCTTGAGATACTCAAGCAGCTTTCGACGCTGACTGGTCAGCCCGATAAGCCCGCGTCGAGAATGAAAATCCTTCGCGTGGGTTTTGAGGTGAGCGGTCAGCTGCGTGATGCGCTCGGTAAGGAGTGCAACCTGAACTTCGCACGAACCGGTGTCGCCGTCGTGGACTTGATATTGCTGGATGGTTTCGACTTTTGCCATTTTTTAAAAGACGTTAAAGAGCGTGGCCTTGCGGCCTTCTCCACAGTCTCGCTTGCCTGCGCAAGCCAAACTGCCGTCATGTTTTTCCCAAGAGCGTTGGGAGCGCCGTGTGCGTTAAAACCGGAGAGGCTTCACCGCACGGTAGAGCTATTGAAACATAAAAGCCCCTCCCCTTCAAGCGCAAAAAGCGGCGCCGGCCAAAAAATAATTCGCTTGCTTTTATTTGGGGGTTGTGCGAGGATAGCCTTCTATGGGTCAACATTCCTCTTTACAAAGCAAGGGTGGCGCGTCCGCCAAAAAGCGCAACGTTTTGAAGCGTTTCGAGCGCGTCAATGTTCTCAAGTCCCGCGAGCAGTGGAAAGAGGGCGATCGTGTGATGGGCCTGCGCAAGACGCGGGTAGGCTAAGAGCGTGTTCAGAATCTCTTCGCCATATTACGCCGCATAATTTGCTGATAAACAATAATGAGCGGCGCCCTTCGGATTGGGCGCTTTTGTGTTTTGGCGGCGTTTCTCGTTCGCATTTCGGGCTTCTAGCC
>CAZIRU010000023.1:0-9280 GCA_964541905.1 uncultured Verrucomicrobiota bacterium | reverse complement strand
CGGAGAGAGGGGGATTCGAACCCCCGGTACCCTTGCGAGTACACATGATTTCCAATCATGCACATTCGGCCACTCTGTCACCTCTCCAATAAAAACGCTATCTTAGCAAGCCGCGCTATCCTTCGCAAATACAAAATGTTAAAAGCGGCGTCCTTTACGTTTTGGCTGATTAACCATTTGCCCCGCGCACGAGGGGAGGGACTCGAACCCTCGACCCGCGGTTTAGAAAACCGCTGCTCTCTCCAGCTGAGCTACCCTCGCTTGTAGAAAACCAATATAGCAGCAAAGAGAAGGTGTTCCAATACAAAAGCGGAAGGCTGCCAGAGAAAGCGTATCCATGCCGCAGGGCTTATGCGTGGTGCCTGTAGAATTCCGAGTATGCCATAACGTAGTCGATAGGAGAAACGTTCCCGCGGAACTGTTCTTTTAGCGTTTTGTAAAATTCTTGGGAACGGGGTGCAAGAATGGACTGCAGATCCAGTCTGCCGTAGGCGTGCGTTTGCAAATTGTCGGCGATGGCCGTGTGGGTTTCTTCCAAGGTCGCATCTGGCACCTTCGATTGATCTTGCAGGCGCGGGTTTGCAGGATTGCCCGCATAGTTGACACACTCAAGCGTAAAGGTGGCGTCCTTATTTGGGAGGATGATTATTTGCGCACTGAGATTCACCCGTGGCGCATCGGATTCAAGACTAATGTAATTTGCATCCTCGCGGTGCACATGGAGGGTGACCGACGAATCTGGGCAGCGAAATATTTGTTCCTTGGGGTCAAGCTGGCGCCGCTTCCGAAGTTGGCCGAGCGTTTGGACGAGGCGATCGTAAAAACAACAGCGCAAGGGCTGTTTTTTGCGGCGGAGATCATTTTGTTTTTTGCACCAATGCACGAGTTCCTCAAAGGCGGATTGCATAGTAATATATTTGCCCGATTTGCGCGGCGTGGCAATAAAAAAGCTGGCATAAGGGTGTGTTTTCCATGAAACAAATTCTTGCATCTCTCCAGAGATCCTGTTAGAATGCGGGTCTCTTTCGGGGGATTAGCTCAGTTGGCTAGAGCGTTTCCTTGACATGGAAAAGGTCACTGGTTCGAGCCCAGTATCTCCCAGATTGCGCCCCATTTTCAAAGAAACACTTGACGTGGCTTTGCCGCGCCATTAAAGTAGGTTTGCTTTTTGCGAGCGTGGCTCAGTTGGTAGAGCACCACCTTGCCAAGGTGGATGTCGCGGGTTCGAACCCCGTCGCTCGCTCACTTTTTAAGCATCGCTTAAAGCTCGGGCGTTCGGGCCTTTTTGATGATGGCCTTGAAGTTTGCCGCCAGGGTGGCGGCTTCTTGAGGAAATTGTACTGCTGTGACGGCAAACATGATCGCAAGCGCCTCGGTCAGAGTCTTGCCAAAAGCTGCTGAAAGACTATCCTCTTCTTGACCGTCTGGAACGAGGCCCTGAAGCTTTTCGTTGCCTCTTTGGGCTGATTCCCTGAGCATGGCTGCTGCAAAGTCTTTGCCTGTAAAGGGCTCTACATTGTTATTGAGCATGGAAATGTTTTGGAAAACTTCCTCTACCGAAAAGCCCTCGGGAATGGCGTCGGCGGTTCGTTCCTCGGCGTAGCAAATGAGAGTTTCGAGGTCCTCTTGGCAGAGGGATTGAGTTTGCGCCACACGCCTTAAGTTTCTGATTGCCCGTAGACATGAGCGCGCCAAGATGGTTTCTGTCTGAACTCCTTTAAGAGTTAACTCGTGAACCGTTGCAAGATGTCGGCTTAAAAAAACTTTTCTAAATGCGACCATTCGATAATGGAACCATTTTTCCTTTAAATTCAACGAGGTTTGACAAAAAAGGCTAAATTTGTTTTAACGAACGGCATGAAAGTGAATCTTGCGTGCGGATTGTTTCGCCTGTGGCTGTTTTTTACAGTCCTGTGGGTGGTGTCGCTGGGGGCCCAGATGCTCGATGCCCGTGGACAGATCAAGCGTGCGACCGAGCTGCAATCCTATTACGAACGCGAAAGCCGCAATGCGCTGTTGCCCGGAGGGCAATCAGCCTTTTCGTCGCTTTTACGCGACCATCTTTCGCAGCAGGCAGAGTTCAACACGACTGTTTTGAGCACGCAGCGGACGCGCCTGGGGCGGCTGGCGATTCTATTTTGGTCGGTACCCTTGGGAGGGCTCTTTTTGGCGGGAGGTATTCCGTGGGTGGTTGCTGGTTTTAAAGCTCCGTGCAAGAATAGCGGCGGTGTGCATGCGTGCGCTTGCTCCAAGGATAAACCCGAAGGCGCATAGACCGTATTTGTGTTGTCAAGAGATGGTTGGGTCCCCTGGCGAAGTGTCGGTGGGGCAGCCTTCAAAAAAGATTTTCGGTGGAATAATGGGCTTGTGAGGCTTTTGCCCTGCTTCGGCCTTGGCTTGGGCTAGGGCGTCTGCGGCGGCGGCACAGTATTTTGCGCAACTAGGTTCTGCGAGCATCTTTGCGGCAAAGCCCAACGCAAAAGCCATGGCAAGCCGCGCGCCGAGAATATCTGCGGCCCTCTTTTTCTGCACTGTGCCATCCGCATTTGTGATTGTTACCATCTGTGCGCTTGGATCGTCGAGGTCGATTTCGCGGTGGCGCTTGGCGGCTTGTTTGGCATTCGTGGACCAATAATGAAAGACGATGTCGCAGCCCGTTAGCAGCGGAGACTTTTCCATGGAGGCTTGGATATCTCGTGCAAATTTCATGGCGGCGTACTCAAGTCTAAGCGCAATGTTTCTCTTGGTTTCTTTTTTCGGAAGCTTTTTGTTTTTACCTTTTACAGGGAGGGCCCTTGAATCTTTTGCCAACGCTTCTATCATCAAAGAGCCCAAGTCGTCCTGTGCGGGACAGACGGCCTCTAGTGCGTCTTGGGCAAGTTTGTTCAGGACTAAGTATTGGACTCGGTTGAGCTTTCGATCCACTAACAGGCTGCTCATTTTTTCGATGGCGTGCAGGGAAAGCTCGAGGATCGAGTCCTCTGCAAAGGGCCTTAGGGTGTTTAAGGTTTCCTCGAAAATTTGCTTGGGTAGCGATGGGGTTTGTTTGTTTTCCGACATAGGCAAAGAGTGATATTATTGCGAATTTTTTTGTGGAAATCAAGGCCAGACGCCCGTTTTTGTCAATTTTGTTGAGCTTGCCTTTAGGCGGGCCGATTTTATAGCCTTAGTGCGATGTCAGTTTATTCCCGCGCCAATCCGTTTACGGCTACGCTCATCGAAAATCGTCTGCTTTCGGCGGTCGGTTCCGCCAAAGAGGTTCGGCATTTTGTTTTTGACCTCACCGGCAGCGGCATGGAATATCGCGTGGGACAATCGCTGGGGGTGTGTCCTTGCAATAGCGAGACGGACGTACTGGATTTGCTCGAAGCCGCGGGACTTGGTGGCGATGAGCAGGTGCTGCTGCCAAAGGCCAAGGAGCCGATCGCCTTAAGGGATGCGCTCACAACAGAATTTTACCTGGGAGGGCCCTCGCGAAAATTTGTCGAAGCTCTAGCGGCGGCTGCCAAAGATCCTGCGGAAAAAGCAAAGCTCGAGGAGCTCTTGGCGCCCCCTTCGGCGGATTTGCTGACGGCATTTCTTTCGGAGCGCTTTTTTGTCGATTTGTTTGAGGAGTTCCCCTCCTCTCGCGGCGGGGTTGCGGCGCAGACGCTTGTCGAGTGCCTCAAAAGGCTCCAGCCGCGACTCTACTCGATTTCGTCCAGCCCGAAAGTGGGCGGCTCGCATGTCGATTTGACGGTGGCGATTGTTCGCTATCAGACAAACGGCCGCAAGCGCAATGGCGTGTGCTCGACCTTCATGGCCGATCGTTTGCCGCTTAACGCGAAGGCGGGAGTGTTTGTGGGCAACTCGCCTTTTGGCTTAACCGACGACGACAAGGCCCCGGTCATTATGGTGGGGCCGGGTACGGGCATTGCGCCCTTCCGTGCGTTTTTGCAGGAGCGCGCCGCGCGCCAAGCGACCGGCCGCAACTGGCTTTTCTTTGGCGACCAGCATGCCGCAAGCGATTTCCTTTATCAGACTGAGTTCGCCAGTTGGCAAAGCTCGGGTCTTTTGACGCGGTTGGACTTGGCGTGGTCGCGCGATCAAGAAAAGAAAATTTACGTGCAAGACCGCATGAGAGAAAATGGCGCCGAGCTGTGGAAGTGGCTGGAGGCGGGGGCGTACTTTTATGTGTGCGGAGATGCCAAACGCATGGCCAAGGACGTGGATGCGGCGCTTGGCGAAATCGTCCGCACCCACGGCGGCAAAGACGAGACGGCTGCGGCGGAGTACATCGGCGCGTTGAAGAAAGCGGGGCGGTATTTGAGGGACGTGTATTAGGCTATGACGGAACAAAAGTCATCTCCTCTGTACTCATACATCTTTTTCTATGCGCTGAGCCTTTTTACTATCGCGGGATTTGTTTGGGCTATTTTTATGCCCAAGGATTTTGAGTACGTTCAGGCTTTTTTCCAAAAAACCATATTGCCTCTGGGGTGGTTTGCGCCTGTTGTTTTTGTCCTCTTGCAGGCGCTTCAGGTGGTTGTTACGCCTATCAGCCACTATGCAATTGGTGTCCTTGGAGGTTTTTTGTACGGCCCTTTTTATGGAGGAATATTAAACTGGCTGGGTCGGATCCTTGGACACGTTACCGCCTTTTCCCTCAGCAAACAATTTGGCAGACCTCTTGTGGAAAAGTACGTGCAGCCGGCGATGTTGAACAAGTTTGATAGATATTTGGCAGGTAAGAATGTAAATGGCTTTAATAATCAGTCTATGATTCTTTTCCTTATCTATTTTCTGCCACTGTTTCCTGATGACGAAATTAGCTATGTTGTCGGCCTAACTCCCATGCGCTATAGGACATTTGTTGTTTGTAATATACTTGGCCACTTGGGAGGTGCCTTTTCTCTTTCCTATCTTGGCAGCGGAAAGGTTAGCGGCAGCGATCCTCTCTTTTGGGTTTTGCTCTTGAGCACGTTGGGAGGCGCTTTGGCGATGTTCTTCTTAACTAAAAGGGCTCAAGGTTTATCTCGGCCGCCTGTGGATTCGTCTTTATCTTGAGCGGCCTTGCGACGTAGGTTATTTTATGCGGCGTGGCGCGGCAAGTTGCAGGAACCCAAAGCCCCAAAAGTGGGTGGCGTGTTTGGATTTGGAATCTGTCCTTATCCCCGAGCTGTGGCCTGCCTTGGGCAAGGCGCTTGCGCGTCCAGAGCTTGCCCTCACCACGCGCCAAATCCCCGACAAAGCGGCGCTTAATCGCTTGCGTTTGCGTGCGCTCAAAGAGACGGGTGTGACGACAGGGCAAATCGAAAAGGTGATTGCGCGCTTGCGGCCGCTTAAGGGAGCGTCGGAATTTTTGCGCTGGGTTTCGCGACGGATGCGCGTGTGCATCGTCAGCGATTGTTTCCGCGAGCTGGCGGCGCCGCTTTTAAAATGCCTCGCCGGTTCAGTTGAGGGGCGACTGCAAATCTTTGCGCCGCATTGGCGTGTGCGTGCGGGCAAAGTAGTCGGGTTACCGCAACGAATCCGCGCTGCCGATACAAAAACACCCGTCGTCCGCGCCTTCCAGCGCAAGGGCTATCAGGTCTTTGCCGTGGGCGATTCCTTGAATGACATTGGAATGTTGCGAGCGGCTGAAAGAGGCATCTTTTTTAGGCCCAGTCCGCGTGCGCGGCTAACTGCGCCGGAACTCTCCATTGCGAGGACCTACTCGCAGCTAAAAAAGATCTCCTTTCTATCTTGATTTTTGCCTAAAATAGGTTTATAATAAGGGATGATTGGTATTGTAAAAAAGCTGGTTGGGTGGCCGGGCGCGCCCACCCGAGAAGAGACAAAGGTTTTTCCTTTGCGCGGGGTCTTGGGGGCTTGCACCGATTTGGTGTTTCTGCCTTATCTTCAAGAAGATGTGCGTGACTTGGTCGTGCATGTTTGCGGTTCAAAGCCCGTCGATATTTACGAATTGCCTTTTGCTCCGCGTGTTCTGGCTGCGAGTGAATTTTTGAAGACAAAATTTCCGCAAGTCGTTAACCCAGAGATAGAAGCGGAGTCGGCTGCGCTTTGTCGCGAGCTCTACCCCACAAAAGGGACGGCTCAAAGCCGAGGAAAGTTCGAGGCACTCATGCGAGAGTGGGTTGCCAGATATGGCGATAGCTTTGAGGTGCCACAAATTCCGGAGGGAAACTGGCGCGAGTGGGTTTAAGATTGGTTTTTTACAAATATGAAAGCAAAAACTGTTGGACACAAACATTTTGAGGTTCCGTTGCGCACGTTTTTCGGCGTTTTGACCGGAGACGAGCTGCTCTTAACCGATGCCGAGGGGACTGCCGAGCTTGTAAAATACGTCTTGGCGGAATTCCACGACCGACTTACTCCCAAGGTGCGAATGGAAGTTGCTCGCGCACGACTCGTGGGCGCTTTCCCTTTTTTTAATCAGCCAAGCGAAATGGACCCGATTTGCGCGAGGCTTGCGGCTATCCGAAAGCTCCCTCCGGAAAATACGCAAGAAGCTCTCAAAGCGGCGCTGGGAGAATGGCAAGAGACGTATGGAAGAAGGTTTATTATCCCCGATCCCTGCGCGGACATTGATCCTCCAGACTCTGCTTTGGAGTGGTTCGGCCGGGACTGATTTTTTACAAAACTAGGCTTTGACAATGGGATAATTTGCGCTCACAATTACGCCCATGAGTCGCAAAAATTATCGTTTTCACCTCGGCGAAGTTTTGACCGTTTTGACGGGTCGCAATCTTTCGTTGCATGCGCCTGAGCGCGCGAGGGCGCTTTGGCAAGTGCTTGGAACGATGGTAACCCCAGAAGTTCCCGCGGAAGTAGAGAGGCATGTAAATGTTTTTTGCCGTGATTTGCGATTGCCTCGGGCCGAGACAAAACTGGTGAAAGCCTATCCTTCGCTTGCCTCAAAAAGGTTGGTTGCGGATGCAGCGCAGTTGTCTGTACGGCTGGGGGGTGTTTGCATGAGTAAGACGCGCGAAATTATTTTGGGCCGAGGCTTGGCGGAAATTGCCAAAAAATATGAGTTGCCGCGCAGCTTCAATTTCAACGATCAGCGTTAAGTGCGCAAAAGAGTTGTTTTGAGGGAGTTATTGTCTTAGGCTCCGGCAATGGAATTGCTATGGGCTATTGTTTTGCTGGTGGCGGGAATTGCTCTTTTGGTAAAGGGCTCGGAGTGGCTTATTGATGGGGCCGTGGCCCTGGCTTCAGGGCTGGGCTTAAGCCGGCTGGTGATTGGGCTTACGATTGTGGCGATGGGCACTTCTGCGCCGGAGGTGGCCGCAAGCGTAGGGTTTTCGCTCTCCAAAATGGGGGATGCGGCGTTGGGTAATGTGTATGGCTCGAACGTGGCCAATCTCGCCCTTATCGGCGGGCTGTGCGCTTGGGTGAGGCCATTGAGCCTTTCGCGAATGGTGCTTTTGCGGGATATTCCCATTCTTTTGGCGGTTTCGTTGGGGTTCTATGCCGTTTGCGCGGATAGGTTTGTGGGACGAGGCGAGAGTTTTGCGATGCTCGCAATTTTTTTGGCGATTTTGGCGGCGATGGTCTTTTCGGAGCGCAAAATGGGCGCGAAAGATGAAGTGGCGCCGGCCGAGGCGAAGCCCAAAATGACGGGTGCCAAGGGGGCTGCGTTTTTTGCTGCAGGACTTGTGGGGCTGACGCTGGGAGCCAAGGCCACCGTCATGGGCGCCTCGACGTTGGGTGCCAGCGCGGGACTTTCGGAGGCCTTTATCGGCTCGACGATTGTGGCGGTGGGGACGTCGTTGCCGGAGCTGATGACCTCTCTTGTGGCGGTGCTCAAGGGACACGACGATTTGTCGGTGGGGAATCTGGTGGGGTCGAATATTTTTAACTTGTTTATGGTGACGGGGCTGGCTGGTTTGGCGCGACCCTTTGTGTTTGGCGCAGAGATGGCGGGCGCGAGTTTTTGGCTTATGGTGGGCATCACGATTCTCTTTGCCGCGCTGGCGTATGCGTTCAAAAAGATCAATCGTTGGAGCGGCCTTATCCTTTTGTTAAGCTATGCGGGCTATATCGGCTATTTACTTTCGTGCGGGGAGGGTGCGCATTAGATGGCCGCGCAACCTTTGATTGTAGCCATTGATGGCGGCAGCGGCGTGGGCAAATCGACGGTCGCGCGTCTTTTGGCGCAAAAGCTCAATTGCCTCTATGTGGATAGCGGCACGCACTATCGCGCCGTGACGCATCTGCTGCAAAAAGACGGAGTGCCCTACACCAATGCGGCGGGAATTGCAAAAAAGCTCGAGCATTGGGTTTTAGATGAGATTATCGAAGATGGCGTGGGCCGGATATTGATCAACCATCAGGCGTTTTCGGAAGGGGTCTTGCGGGCGGCGCTGGTGAATGCGGAGGTCTCTTATTATGCTGCCGTGCCGGCCGTGCGTGCGTTTTTGCTTTTTTATGAGCGCTCGCAGGCGGAAGTGGCGCTGCATAACGACTTTGAGGGGGTGGTGATGGATGGGCGCGACATCGCCCTGAACGTGTTTCCGCAAACGCCGTACAAGTATTTTCTGACGGCCTCCGCCGAAGTAAAGGCACAGCGGCGGGCGGCGGATGGGCTGGTGGACATCACCGAAAAGCGCGACGAGATTGACTGCAAGCTTGGACAGCTTAGGCGGGCCGAAAATGCGGTGGTGGTGGATACGACATCTTTGAGTGCAGAGGAGGTCCTCGTTTGGCTATTGAACGATATTGCCTCGCGGCTTGCGTAAAAGCCAAAATGGGCGTATATTGGGGGTGCCGTTTGGAAAACGGGCCTTTGCTGGCGGCGGCAACGCAGCTAGAGGAAAGTCCGGACGCCATAGGGCAGGATTCCGTCCGAAAGGGCGGGGAGGGGGTGTGAAAACGCCTCCTTACAGAAAGTGCCACAGAAACAAACCGCCTTTTGAAGGCCCCTCGCGGGTTTTGGAAAGGTAAGGGTGAAAAGGCGGGGTAAGAGCCCACCGCGGCGCGAGTAATCGCGCTGGCAGCGAAAACCTAATCCGGCGCAAGATCGCGTATGACAGGAAGCCCGAACGGGGGTGTAAAAGCCCCCACCTGTCGGGTAGATTGCCGCCTCTTCGGAGGCTGGTCGGGCGCAAGTCCGGCCAAGAGAAATAAAGGCTGCTTCGAGGGCCGAAAGGCGCTTGAAGGTACAGAATCCGGCTTACAGTTTTACAAACGGTCAGGGGCCGCTCGAAAGGGCGGCCCTTGTTGTTTGTGGAAGCTTGGCCCTCTTAGAGCGTGTTTAGAATCTATTTGGCAGTATTGTTGGGATGATTTTGGCGTT
>CAZIRU010000022.1:0-11866 GCA_964541905.1 uncultured Verrucomicrobiota bacterium | reverse complement strand
CCACGCTTTCGTACCTCAGTGTCAGTTATTGCCCAGAGAGCTGCCTTCGCCTTTGGTGTTCTTTCTGATATCTACGCATTTTACCGCTACACCAGAAATTCCGCTCTCCCCTACAATACTCTAGCGCAGTAGTTTTGGATGCAGCGCCGGAGTTGAGCTCCGGAATTTCACATCCAACACACCACGCCACCTACGTACCCTTTACGCCCAGTGAATCCGAGTAACGCTTGAGGTCTCTGTATCACCGCGGCTGCTGGCACAGAGTTAGCCACCTCTTCCTCTTCAGGTTGAATCAGCTTCGATTCTATTAAAATCAAAGGTTTTGTCCCTGACGACAGGAGTTTACAATCCGAAAACCTTCATCCTCCACGCGGTATTGCACCCTCAGGCTTTCGCCCATTGGGAATAATTCGAAACTGCTGCCACCCGTAGGTGTCTGGACCGTGTCTCAGTTCCAGTGTGGCTGATCGTCCTCTCAGACCAGCTACCCGTCTTAGCCTTGGTGGGCCGTTACCCCGCCAACAAGCTGATAGGCCGCAAGCTTCTCTTTGAGCGCCAGGCCTTTTGGGTCCCCAGCTTTAGCGTCCAAGGGATGTCCCTCGGCGCACCATGGGGTATTAATTCGGCTTTCGCCGAGCTATTCCCCACTCAAAGGCAAATTGCTTACGTGTTACGCACCCGTTCGCCGCTGAACTTTCGATATATTGCTACACCAAAAATCCCGCTCGACTTGCATGTCTTAACCATACCGCCAGCGTTCACTCTGAACCAGGATCAAATTCTCCGTAAGATTTTAAAGCCTTACAGAGTCCTCGAACCTTCTTCGGAACAAATCAAATTCCGAAATTCTTATGGACTTGTCTCGAGTCTGCCCAATGGGCTCCTCGAGTTCAAATGTTTTGAGTGTCCTTCCATTCGAGCGGACTTTAATCGCCCGAACGAAAAGGAGGCTGTTGAGATCTGCCTTGCGGCAGATCATCGTATCACATCGCACAAAGTAACTTTCAAAGAACTCATTTCAGCGCCATCCTTTCGGGGGCGGAGAAAACAAGACGATAAAATAACTCACCTCGACTTGTCAAGCGTTTCCCAAAAGAATTTTCAAATTTTTTGAAGAAAGCCGAAAACTTTTTAAGAACGCCTCGCTCGCGGGGCTTCGGGCCTTTTAAAGAGGCCCCAACTCTTTGAGCAAGAGACACTCATACTATCATCTTTTCGTTTAGCGAGGCAAGCTTTTTCCGAAAGATTTTTAAGTTTTTCGAGAAAACATCGCCCGCAGCAGATACAATTGCGGTCTGCCGGCGGAAAGCCGTCGTACAAACCCCTTCGCGGGCGCCCCCAAAAATGGGAGTCTCGAACAATCGTACAGCTCCAGAATAGCCTTTTTTATGCCAGAACTGCGGCAACCTCGCTCTACTCAAACTCGAACAAATCCTCCAAGCACAAGAGTGCAAACACGCCGCGGATGGCGGGCTTGACGTTACGGAGTTTTACGCGGCGATTTCCGCCGCCCATGCGCTTATGAAAGGCGACCAACAGGCCGACTCCCGACGAGTCCATAAATTCAACGGCCGCGCAATCGATATCGAGGCTGGTAAGCCCTTCGCGCCATTGCGCCTCGACGGCCTCACGGACGGTTTCGTGGACGGTTACGTCCAAAAAGGGGTCCACAAGCATGACCTTCAAACAAGGTTGCGGATGGGTGGAATATTGAACAGAGGGCTGAGCCATAGGGATGCGGGCGGCGCAAATGAGGTCGCCCCTATTTACGGCCACAATTAGCGTTTAGACAAGCCCTAATATGCCGTTGCCAAAGAAGATGCTTTCCGGAAGCCGCTCATGTTCACCCTAGCCACAGGTTTGGCCTATCGCTACAAGATAGGAGCCTCCTACGAGGAGATGAAGCTCGTACGCGATGCATTCCGCGCGAGCCTTCCCGAAATGGGCATTGGGAAGGGGGATGTCCACAATTGGATGGTAGTTTTCAGCGAAGCGCTTACCAATGCGATCGAGCATGGCGCGCGTGGGGACGCCTCGCAACAGATCAATATCCACTGGACGCGGGTCGACAAGATGCTGGAGCTGACGATCATGGATCCGGGTTTGGGGTTTCACACGACCGATAGCACCAGTCTATTGCGCTCACACGGCTATGGGCTCAAGCTCATCAACTACTTTTGCGACACGGTCGAGCACTTTGTAAATCCCTCCGGCGGGCATGTGCTGCACTTGACCAAGAGGATGGAGAATCTTTCGGCGCCGAACTTAAGCAATGCGGGAGGTGCGTCGGCCTTTTTGCAACGCTTGGCGGGTTTCTACGGCAATCTTGGCTATCCGGTGAGCGCGGGAGCGCTTCTGCAGCCGATCACCGACTACCTTGAGGAGCGCTTTGGGCCCGCCTTCAAATACGAGCTTCGTTTGGGGCAAAGCCACGCAGAGGTGGGCAGCTATCTGCCATACTATCGCGGAGGGCTACCGTGCGTGGGCTGCGAAAGTTGTCCGGCGCTGCAGATAGCCTCCTACAGCGCCCGCGAAAAATCCTCCTGCTTTCCCCTGCGGCTTGGACGGCGCTCGCTTGGGGCGCTGAAAGTCTCCGGCATCACGCTGGATAACGCCGCAAGCGAGCTGCTTGAGACCGCAGCGACGTGCATGGCGCTGGCGCTGGAAAACGAATACCAGCAGCGCATCCAAAAAATCACGCAAGAGGCGCTTTTAGCCTTGAAGGTTTCTGCCAATATGCAGCAGCGCCAGCGTAAAGTAATGGCATGCGCCAGAGACATTCCGGGAGTTGTGCACACCTTTGAGGACCGCGCCCAAACGGTGGCCGGCGACATCATCGAATGCGCGGCCTCCCCTGGGGGCGGCACCTATATGCTAATTGCGGATGTTATGGGCAAAGGAGTGGCGGCGGCATTTTTGGGAGGCATTTTTCGAGGAGGCTGGCATCTGCTTTCGCAAACGCAAAGCCATCCGCTTTTGCTGATGAAGGAGCTCAATCGTTTTCTTTTTGACGAGCTCAACGGACAGGCGATGTTCGTCACGGCGGCCTTGGCGCATCTGTCGGCGGACGGCCAAACATTTTCGTTTGTCAATTGCGGTCACACGGCGCTCTATCTTCAGGACAAGGCAGGAGGCATTTCCGCCATTGAATCTTCGGGGCCGCCGTTGGGTCTTTTTGCGGAGCCCTCCTTCGAGCTTCTGACGCGGCGCGTGGATACGCTCGAGCGGCTTTACATGCCGACGGACGGCCTGTACAGTTTTGGCACTACACCGGAGAATTTTAGCGCCAAAAGCCTCGAAGACCGCCTGCGTACGAACGCGTCCAAAAGCGTGGCGGAGTTGTGGAAGGCCTTACAGCTCGAGCGACAAAACGCGCTGGAAAGCCAGCCCGACGACCAAGCGCTGCTCATCTGGGAACGCAAAAAGTAAAGCTCCACGGGCAAGTTCGACTGCAAAGGCGGATGAATTGCAACCTTTGCGCGAACCGACTTGGCCGCGCGCGCCTGCCTACTTGGCAGCCTTTGCCTTGTCCATCGAATCAAAGAGCGTCCAATCGCGACTCTCTTCAAAGTTCTTACACTCGGTAATCACCTGCTGCGAGCCCACCAAAATATACTTCAGCGAAAGCTCCTGACAGATTTGCATTGCCTGTACGAGCAGCTTGATGATGTTGACATTCACATTTTCAAGCTCGTGCACATTGATGATGACGCGGGCAAAACCGTTATCGACGGCTTCCGAGACCTTTTGTTTCAGGAAGGCCGAGATTTCGTTCATGCCATTTTGGGTGATATTTTTTGGCAAGCGTACCAGCAAATAATCTTCCTCAAAGACAAAATAGCGCTCCGAGGTGTCCAAATTTATCGCCTTGGCAATCTTTGTTTCGAGATCCTCAAAATCAATGGGCTTGGTAACGATGGTGCTAAACCCGAGTTGTTGGGCCTCCTGTTGTTCCTGAGTAGCGGTTTTGACAGAAAGGCCAAAGATAGGGGTAAACTTCGTTTTGACCTGCGAGCGCAAGAGTTTAAAGAGCGTACCCGCACCTCCCTCGGGAATCGAAAGCGAGATAATGATGACATCAGGGACCGACTTGGTGCAAAAATCAATTGCTTCGCCGGTGGTGGCGACGCCGTGCACCTTCCAAGTGGGGAAGCTCGTGGCCAGCCCGTCGGTAATCTGCTTGATAATGGCGGGTTTGTCCTCGACGACCAAAAAGTGGCATTCGTCATGCAGATTCTTGCGCCGTCCACCTTCCGCCGAGAGCGGTTTGAGGTCGATGATGCGCGAAATCTTGTCGATGAGCACCTCTTCTTTAAAGGGTTTGACGACATAATCGCGAATGCCGATTTTTGCGATTTTAAGGACATTCTCTTTTCCGGCCTCGGCGGTGAGCATCACCACGGGAATAGGCTTCAAGAGCGCATCGGCCTTGAGCTTGGTAAGCATCTCCACGCCATCCATGACGGGCATGGTGACGTCCAGCAAGATAACATCGGGGCCTTCTTTGCTCGCGATGGCAAGGCCTTCGACGCCGTTTGCGGCTTCAAGGATGTCTATATCAAAATTTCTGAAAGCTTTCCGAACGATCATTCGGACGGCTTTCGAGTCATCCACAGTTAAAACTTTGAGTCTCATAGGTTGTATTAGTCTCCCTCTATCATGACCAGCTCCAGGCCCATCGCGGAACCCAGGACTTCAAACTGATACATGCGGTGCATGGCACCCGGCAGCGGCTCGATAGTGAAATTATTGGCGCG
Source organism: uncultured Verrucomicrobiota bacterium (assembly GCA_964541905.1). Taxonomy (GTDB): domain Bacteria; phylum Verrucomicrobiota; class Verrucomicrobiia; order CAZIPW01; family CAZIPW01; genus CAZIRU01. The sequence continues at coordinate 7,109 of CAZIRU010000022.1, read as the reverse complement.
CAAAATGGAAGGGATTGTCAAGCGGCAATTAAAACCTTTGTCGCAAAGCTGGTTTTTGTAAGTGCCCGAGATCATATTGGAGAGCTCGCCGATGGCATCATTGACCGTTTCGTGATTGCCCTTGAGCTCCGCCTTTTCCATACCCAAAAACGCGCTGGTGATGTCAATGGAGGTTGGCTCATCAATATAAATATAGATGACGCCTTTGATCGCTCCCAAAAACCCGATCATGCCCACGACCATCATCTGGTCAGCCTCGACCTTCAGTCGCGGGTGGGTTTTCGCGGGAGTCTCGCCGTTGTTATACGCCACATAGAGCTTTGCACTCGAGCTCATCATCGTTTCGAAAACCTTCGCGACAGACTCACTTACCATAGTGTCTATATCAGCAGTCGAAAAGGGAAATGGAGTTTCGCTATCAGCCATAAAAGTACAACCCTCCCTACGGCATGCGTGCTTTGCACCTTAAGTTATTTTTACCCGCCTCCGCAAAAAGTCCCATCTGCAAAGGAGTGGACGGAGCGGGTAACCTCGCCGTAGCCCCCGAAGGGCGAAGGCGGGTTGCTACGGCGAGGCTCCGCAAAACATTTCCAAGCACAAACCCCTTTCCATCAAGGCACAATTCGCCCATCTTTTTGTACACGTGACCGCTTGATAAAAGTGCAAAATCCGCTAAGAGCGTGTTTAGAATCTATTTGGCAGTATTGTTGGGATGATTTTGGCGTTTTGGCAAGGCCAAACCCCGATGAAATCGGGGTTCTTCGAGTGAGCAACACGGGCTAGAAGCCCGAAATGCGAACGAGAAACGCCGCCAAAACACAAAAGCGCCCAACCCGAAGGGCGCCGCTCATTATTGTTTATCAGCAAATTATGCGGCGCAATACGGCGAAGAGATTCTGAACACGCTCTAAAATGCCCCCAATGAAAAAACGCCTTTGCCTGCTTGCGTTAACGTTTACGCTTGTGGCCCCTTGGGCCTTTGCCGCCGACGTGGCGCCGTCGCCGATCAAGATTGGCCTCATCCTCCCGCTTTCGGGGAACAACGCAAATCTAGGCGAATTTTGCCTAAAAGCCGTCGCACTTTTCAAAAAAGATCTCGCCGACCCAGCCTTGCGCCACCGCTACGAACTCATTATCGAGGACGACCAGCTCACGCCGAGGCTCACGGCGCAAGCGGCGCAGAAGCTCCTCAATATCGATCACGTTCACGCGATTGTGACTTTTTCCTCCGGTTCCGGCAGCGTCGTGGCTCCGCTTACCGAGCAGAAAAAGATCCCGCATATCAGCATTGCGTCGGACATCAAAATTTCGTCCCGCCACACCTATTCATTTCTCCACTGGATTCACCCGCACGAAGAAGTTGCGGAGTATTTCAAGCTCCTCAACGCACTTGGCATCAAACGTCTGGCGATGATTACCGCCCGCCAATCGGGAGCGCTCTATCTTCTCGACGAGCTTCGCGCCCAAGCGCCGGCGGCGGGGGTTGAGCTGACTTCGGTCGAGTATTTCAATACGGGCGAGCGCGATTTCCGCATCCAGCTCCTGCGCCTCAACGAAACCCGTCCCGATGCGCTTCTGCCGCTTGCCTTCTCACCCGAGCTGCAAATCATCCTGCGTCGACTTCAAGAGCTCGGCATCCACCTGCCCCTGCCGTCGATGGAGTGCTACGATTTTCTCTCCGGCGCCGACGCCAAAGCTATCGAAGGGCAATATTACATCTCAGCGGCAGCCTCCTCTGCCGAGCTTGACGCGCACGCCCAAGCGCAGCTGGGCGAAAAGCTTGGCGGTTATTGTGTCCCGCAATATTACACAGCGCTTTCGCTCCTCCGCGAAGCCTTCGAAAGCGCCGCCACCCTCTCGCCGGAGGCCGCGCGCACCTATCTTGCTTCGCTCCAAAATCACCCGACTCTTTTGGGCCGCGTCAGCTGCGATGCCGCACGCTTCATTTCCTCCCCCACCCAACTTTTCCAATTTCGCGACGGCGGCCCGACTCCGGTTTCGCTCGATACGCTCAACCCCTAAATCGCGTCTCCGCGTCCCGACACCTCTCGCTCTTACTCCGCTTGCGCGACCGGCTCCGCAACGGCCGCTTCGGTTGCAACCGCCGCGACTTCCGCTGGCACTTCCGCCTGCGCTTTTGTCGTCGTCGACGACTTTGCAAAAAACTCCCGCAGCCGTTCGTCCTCGCCTTCCTCAGTTTGGGGCAAATCCTCCAACGACTTCAGGCCGCACATCTGCAAAAACGCATCGGTCGTGGTAAATTCGGTCGGGCGTCCGGGCAACGTTTCATTGGTTCGCCCGCAAATGAGTTCCAGCTCCAGCAGCTTTGCCACAGGCCCATCGCAACTCACGCCGCGAATGGCCTCCACCTGCGAACGGGTGATAGGCTGGCGATACGCGATGACGGAAAGCGTTTCGAGCGCGGCGGCGGAAATTTTTTGCGGTTTGGGCTCACCCTTAAAGGCGCGGACGGCCTCGGCGAATTCGGGACGCAAGCGGAAGTAATAGCCCTCGGGACCCTCGGCAATTTCCTCGGGTTCTGCGCGGCTGGAGAGTTCTTCGTTGAGCTCCTCGACGGCGCGTTTAAGTTCGCTTAGGGCCAAAAAGCGTTCCGGAAAAGCCGCATGAACATACTCCTGAAATTTTTTTGCACGCACAGGTTGCCCCAGCGAAAGGAGCAGCGCCCTGAGCAATTTTTTAATATCCAATTCCATTGCAAGAGACTAAATCACCTTTGCGCGCGAGGCGAGCGAATTTTGCTCCACCGCTTAGAGCCCATCCCGATAGGTTAGCTGGCGCGGACGAGAAACTCGCGGTCTTTTTGTCTTTTAGCGGCGTTTCTCCCCCGGAGTATGGGCTTCTAGCCCACTTCCTCCTCCGAAGCCTTGCTAAAAAACAAAAATCCTCGCGCCTCGCCTACGCTCTCCTATCGGGATAGGCTCTTAATTTTTTGCGGACGTGTTGCCGTTTACTTTCGCCTCCAAAAACGACTTGATCGCGTAATGCAAAAAGATCCCGCTCAAAACAAGCAAATCCACATTGGCCATCATTGGAATACCGGCGGTTTCGCCCAAGGCCCAGAGCATCGCCACCTTTAGGGCGGCGCTCACCAGCACAAAAATCGCGAGGGCCACATTGGCGCGCAGCGCCATTTTGCGCAAGCGGTCACAGCGCATGGCCACAGCCCCCAAAAGCGCGATCACCACGCCAAAAAACGCAGGAATGAGCAGCCAAAGCTCCTGCCTCTCGGGCATCGCATAAGCAAGCGCGCCCACCAGCATCATGCCAATTCCGACAAGTATGCTCAACCGCGTCATGCCCCATCAGTAAGCCCTTTTGCGGGCCTTTGTCAAGCCCTGAGCCTAAATTTCCTTACCCGACGCTCGTCTCTACCACAGGGTTGGTTTCCTTGGCATAGTCCACGCCGTCCACGCCGAAGCCGAAAAGTCGCAAAAACTCTTTTTTGTAGCCTGCAAAATCGGTGAGGCCCGAAAGATTTTCGCTTGAGACTTGCACCCAAAGCCTTTTGATTTCCGCCTGCACATCGTCGCGCATTTCGAGGTTATCGATGCGGATGCGGCCCTCGGCGTCCAGATTAGGTTTGCCATCGGAGAGTTGCCGCCACAGGCGTTCGATTTGTTCAATCGTGCCCTCGTGGCAATTTTTTTCCTTCATGACTTTTTGCATGATGCTGATATAAAGGGGCACGACGGGAATGGCGGAGCTTGCCTGAGTTACGACAGCCTTATTGACGCTCACCCACGCTTTTCCGGACACGCTCGCCAGTTTTTTATCAAGGGCCGCCTGCGCGCGCATCAAGTCCTCTTTCGCGCGGCCAATCGTACCGTCCTTATAGATGGGCCAAGTAACCTCGGGCCCGATGTAAGAATACGCGACCGTCTTAAAGCCCTTGGCCAAGACCCCCGCGTCGGCGAGCGCCTCCACCCACATTTCCCAATCCTCACCGCCCATGACGGCGACGGTTTGGCGAATTTCGTCGACGGTTGCCGGAGGGATCGTCACCTCATTTACAATCGCGTGATCGGTATCGAGATTTTTGGCCTTAAATTCCTTTCCGACAGTTTTGAGCACCGAGCGGAATTGCTCACCTGTCTTTGGATGCGTACGGCGTGGACTTGCCAGCGAATAAACGAGGCAATCCACCGTACCCCAATCGGCCTTGATCGTTTCAACCACCTGGCGTTTCATCGCTTCGCCAAAGGCATCGCCGTTAAAACTTCTCGCAAAAAGCCCGGCCTTTTTTGCCTCAGCTTCAAAGCCGGCGGTGTTATACCAACCGGCAGTCGCGCACTTTTCCGCCTCGCCGGCGCGCTCAAAAGCAACTCCGATTGTGGCAGCGCCTCCGCCGAAGGCGGCCGCAATGCGCGAGGCCAATCCATAGCCGGTGGAGCTGCCCACGACGAGCACTTTTTTGGGTGCGGCCGACAAGGCGGGTTGTTTTTTCACATACGCGATTTGCTCTCTGACATTCGCCGCACACCCTTCCGGATGGGCAGTCACGCACACAAAACCACGGATCTTCGGTTCTATCAACATCCGGCCATCCTACCGACTTCGCCTTGCGTCCGCAAGCTGCAATTTTTCACTTCAAAATCGCGCAACACAATGCCCTATAATAACTTAATAAATACTGCAGAATACCGTAGGAACACTTTTCCGCTTATGAAGTTTCGAAAAAAGCGAGCGCGCAAACATGAGATTCCTCCGGCGAGGCTTGTCGATCATTTGGAAAATTGGCTAGTTGACTCTTTTTCAAAATTCCGTAAAGTCTTTAAGCGAAAAAACTTATCCAGCCCCGTCGGCCCTATGTCCTTTGACCCCACCCTTCCCCACGACATCAGCCGCCTGCCCAATGACGGCTATTTGATTTTCCCGCTTTCGATGAGTCGCCTGCAGACCTCGCAAAATCCGGAAGCTTGCTATCAAGCCCTTGCCTATTTCGATCAGAAAATTCCCGTCATCAGCAATGATGTCGTTTTTCTCTATACCAACGGCCTCTATTATAATACCGAGGAGAGTGCCTTGAGCGTGCGGGTAAGGACGCTGGCGCAAATGCTCGGGCACAAAAACGCGCTCCAGCGGGTCATCCTGCAGAACCGCGAATTTGTGCCGCAAGCGATGCACTTTTTACCTTGGGATTTCGTGACGCTCAACGGCCCCCAGTTCGAGTCTTTCGTGCACGCGCTGCGCCGCCACCATCTCATCCATCCGGAGTTCCAACAGGCAGTGCGCTTGAGCTTGGGCGAGCGCGAGGAGACGGAAGCGAACGTCAATTTCTTACTCGAAGAGATAGCGGTCACGCACCTGCTGCGCGAAAAGATGGTCGAGCTGCCCAAGTCGCTGGTCAAGCAAGACACGTTCCGGCTGATTTGCTATCATGGCCCGCACATGCCTGCGGACGCCTACCAGTGGCAAAACCATCTTCTGCCGCTCAACGAGGAATGCACCAATCCCTACCGCGCCAGCCACTACGATTTGGAAGCGCATCTGCTCTTTGATATTTCTCATCCGTCGGCCAATCCCGCAAGCGCGGCGACGCCTCCACCCGCGGCCTCCGATGCGGCCGCTTCCGCGCAAAAAGCGATGAAAAACCGCAGTGCCACGCCCAAGATACCCGCTCCCCCCTCTTCCGAATCCACCCAAAACTAGCCTTGATATTAGCCTTGATTTGTGGGGCGCTACGGGCTCCCTGCCTGCATGCGCTTGAGCATTTCTTTGCCTTTGCTGCCCTTCATCATTCGCATGGTCTGGCGCATTTGATGGAATTGTTTTAGGAGCGCATTCACGTCCTTGAGCGGCACGCCCGAACCCTTGGCGATTCGCAAAAGCCGCGAGCCGGCCACCAGCTGCGGATTGCGCCTCTCTCGGGGCGTCATGCTCAAGATAATCGCCTCGTTGCGCGCCATCTTGCGCTTTTCTTCCGAACCGACCTCCACCCCCGAAAGCCCGGGAATCATTTTGAGCATTTTGCCCATGTCTCCCATCTTTTTCATCTGCTGAAATTGCTTGAGCAAATCCTCCAACGAAAAATCCTCCGCCAGCGCGCGCTCGGTCATTTTTTGCGCCTCTTTGGCGTCAATTTTTTCCTGTGCCTGCTCGACCAAGCTCACCACATCGCCCATTCCCAAAATGCGCCCCGCCATCCGCTCCGGCCGGAAGATTTCCAAGTCCTCGATTTTCTCGCCCATCCCCGCATAACGCACCGGCACTCCCGTGAGCGTGCGGATCGAAAGCGCCGCACCTCCGCGCGCATCGCCATCGAGCTTGGCCAGAATCAGTCCCGTAAGCGCAACTTTTTGGTGGAAGCTCTGCGCCACCGCCACCGCTTGGACGCCCAACGCCGCATCCACCACGAGCAAGCGCTCTTGCGCCTGCGCGGCCTCCTGGACCGCCGCAAGTTCGGCCATGAGCGCCTCGTCCACTTGCAAGCGACCGGCCGTATCGAAAATGAAAACGTCCGCCCCCCCCTGCGCAAGCGCCGCGCGCACGACCTCCTGCGGCGAGAGGGCCGCCGGCAGTTTAAAGAAACCCACCTGCGCCTCCGCCGCCAGAATTTCGAGCTGGTCTATCGCCGCCGGTCGCTGCAAGTCGCACGCCACCAAGCAAACGCGCAAGCCTTGTTTTTTGAGAAGGACCGCTAGCTTGGCCGTCGTCGTCGTTTTGCCGGAGCCCTGCAGACCGCAGAGCAAAATTTTGAGTGGCCGCTCGGCGCAAAGCGGCGTTTCGGCTCCGCCCAAAATCGCAGTCAGCTCGTCGTGCACAATTTTGACGACTTGCTGCGCCGACGAGACGCTCTCCAAAATCTTTTGCCCGACTGCCGCGCCGCGCACCCGCTCGATGAATTCGCGCGCCACCTTGAAATGCACATCCGCCGCCAGAAGCGCCGTGCGCACCTCCGCAAGCGCCGCATCCATATTGGATTCGGTGAGCTTTTGCGCGCCAAAAATTTTGCGAAAGGCACCCGTGAGTCCTTCGGTGAGTGATTGAAACATCTTTTCATTATCGCAAAAACTCCGCGTGTTCTCAAGGAAGGAAAAAAGAAGCGCCGGTGTTGACGCACGGGCGCTTGGGGTGAGGTCGGGCCACGC
>CAZIRU010000021.1:0-12298 GCA_964541905.1 uncultured Verrucomicrobiota bacterium | reverse complement strand
ATCCCCAACCTTCAGTCTCATTTCAACTGGCTCAGTTTTCGGGGGCCCAAGCAGGTCCAATAAATAGAAATCGATTACGCGGCTCAAGATTATAAGATTTTAATAGATCAACACGATGATGCTCTTGAATGATATCACTGCATATCGTCTCGACCTTTTTAGATAATACTATATCGGCAAGAGCTTTTCTTGGCGTAACCTCATCCACAAGGCCATCAGCGAAAGACTCGTAATTCAATGTACCACCAGGAACCTGGTGACGTTGCGGTGCTTTAATTATATTAGAAAGCTGATCAGCAAGAACAGTGTGCTGTTTCGCACGTTCTTCTGCAATAATTGCCTCAGCCACCTTGCTAAAATTTAGCTTGTTATTCTCTACGCCAAATTTAATGAGACGGATTAGTAAGTCGGCTCTAGCCATATATTAAAAGGGAGTATTATGTTCACCTGTTTTTCATTAGCTTATCCTACTTAATAAAGAATTGGCAAGTTATTCCCTGCTCTCTAGCTAATACCAGTAGTCTGCATTGTGTTCGAGTAGGCACTGTTCTTTTAGCTATAATTTTAAAAATAATTTCAGTTCCACCCCTAAATTCCCTCCAATTCCCTTGCTGATTTATCGGAAAATTTATCGGACTTGTAAAAAAATCAGCCCTCCAATTTCGCAAGCCATTGACTATCAAAATATTCTGCGGGCAGAGGGAATCGAACCCTCGATTCAAGCTTGGGAAGCTCACGTATTACCTCTATACTATGCCCGCTACAGCCGTCCATAAGTCTATATCCTTGCGTGCGACCGTGTCAACCTAGCGATTGCGTGGGTATAAGTTGACAAAGTCCAGTCGTCTGCGATAGCCCATATGGCACATGGTGCTTTTTTGGTTTCGAGACGATTTGCGCGTAAGGGACAATCCCGCGCTTGCGGCTGCTTTGGAGCGCTCGCGCCAAAAACGGGAGGCTTTTGCGGCGTTTTACATTTACGATGCAACGCGGCAGTTCACTCCGGGAGCGGCGGCGCGTTGGTGGCTGCATTATGCCTTGAAGGATTTGTCGGAGCAACTGCATCGGCGGGGTGTTTCGCTGGCGTTTTTTTGCGGGGAGACGAAAATGATTTTGGAGCGGCTTGCAGAACGCTCGGAAATTTTTTGTTCACGCAATTATCATCCAGACGAGGCTGCGCTCCTGAACCTTCCCGAAATCCACGCCTTCGATTCGGCTGTGCTGCTTTCGCCGCCGAAAAGCAAGCCCTATCAGGTTTTCACGCCCTTTTATCGGTGGGCGTTAAAACAGGCGATTGAAGGCGTCACGGAGCCAAATTGGCGTGGTGTGGGCGGTGGGGTGCTTGAGGGAGGCGTAAGTCAAGAGAAGCTGGAATTGCTGCCGAAAATCGGATGGGATTCAGAGTTTTACCGCGCATGGAAGCCCACGAGGGCAGGGGGTGAGCGGCTTTTGCATGCAATGAAGAAAAATGCCTTCGCTTATGCCTCCAAGCGCGACCGTTTGGATGTGGAGGGTACTTCGCGGCTTTCGCCTTACTTGCGTTTTGGCCAGCTTGGGCCGCGCGAGGTCCTTGCGCATTTTTCAAAGACGTCGCCTTTTGCGCGGCAGCTTTTCTGGCGTGAATTTGCGTTGCACACGCTTTTTCGGAATCCCACGATGCATTCGCGGCCTTTACGCGCAATTTACAAAGATTTTCCGTGGGAGAAAAACGCGCGGGCTTTGAGGGCTTGGCAACGGGGGGAAACGGGGGTCCGGCTTGTCGATGCAGCCATGCGGCAGCTCTGGCGGACGGGATGGATGCACAATCGAGCCCGCATGGTGGTGGCAAGTTTTTTGACTAAGCATCTGGGGGTTGATTGGCGCGCAGGCGCGGCGTGGTTTGCCGAAACGCTTGTGGATGCGGATTTGGCCAACAACGTTTTTGGCTGGCAATGGGTGGCGGGTTGCGGTTTTGATGCGGCGCCGTATTTTCGGGTGTTTAATCCGGAGCTGCAGCAGAAAAAATTCGATCCGCAAAACCACTACTGCGAAAAATGGCTGCAAGGCGCTTCGGTGCGTACGCCCGTCATTGGCGTGGCGGAGGGGCGCGCCTCGGCTCTTGCGCGCTGGAAAGATTTTCGCAAGGGTTGTTCCTAGCCTATCAGCTCGGCAAGTTTTTCGACTTGCGTTCCCGATCCCATCGCCATTTCGGGACGGCCTCCGCCCTTGCCACCGAGTTTCGCTGTCAAGTCCTTGATGAGCGTCCCCGCGTTGAAGCCCGCAGCAATAGCCGCCTTGCTTCCGGCGGCGATGACATTGGCCTTGCCCTCGCATATGGAGCCCAAGACGAGCGAACCCTCTTTTATTTCGCCCAAAATCATTTGCGCGAGATTCTTGAGATCGTCGGGCGTGCAATTTTCGACGACTCCGCGCACCACCATTCCGGCGGCATCCTTTTGAGCCGCAGCCACAAGCTTTGCCATGATGGCGGCCAATTGTTGTTGCCGATTGGCCTTCAGCTGCGACTCAAGCTCCGCGCGCTGTTCTTTGAGATGCCGGATTTTTTCCGGGACCTCTTCCGCGGCGCACTTGAATTCTGCCGCGGCCTCCTTGAGAGCGGCGCTTTGGGCCTGCACCAGCTCAAAGGCCGCGCGTCCCACAACCGCCTCGATGCGTCGCGTTCCGGCGGCGATGGCCGACTCGCTCACGATTTTGAAAAGTCCCAAGTCTCCCGTCGCTGAGGTGTGCGTGCCGCCGCAAAGCTCTTTGCTAAAGCCGCCCACGTCCACGACGCGCACGGTCTCGCCATACTTCTCGCCAAAGACGGCCACCACGTCGTCCGGCTTTTGCGCAAAAGGCACGGTGTAAGTTTTGATGGGTGCATTTTCCCAAATCTTGGCGTTGATTTTTGCCTCCATCTTGCGAAGCGTCTCGGGCTCAACCGCGCTAAAGTGCGCAAAGTCAAAACGCAACCGCTCAGGCCCGACCATCGAACCTGCCTGACGCACGTGCGTGCCCAATGCTTCACGCAAGGCCCAGTCGAGCAAATGCGTGGCGCTATGATGCCGCTCAGTGGCGGCGCGGCGCTTACGATCAACGCTCAAAATAACGTCCGAGCCGGCATTCGCGGAAATTTCCTCCGCCAAAACATGCAGGAGCGTGCCGCCCTCATCAAAGCGCGCATCCTTGACGGCTATGCGTTTGCCGGCGATTTCCACCTCTCCCGTATCGCCGACCTGCCCGCCCATCTCCCCATAAAAGGGGCTCTTGTCAACGACGAGCACTCCCTTTTCGCATGAGAGCACCTTCGCCTTAAAGCCCGTCAAATTCGCCGCCTCATAGCCGACAAACTCCGTCTTGAAATTTCCTCCCGTCTGCACCACGACGTCCGTTTTTTTCTGTGCTGCGCGAGCGCGTCCGCGTTGCTTTTCCATCTCGGCCTCAAAGCCGGCCTTGTCAATCGTCAACCCGCGTTCGGTCGCCAGCACCTCCGTCAAGTCCACCGGAAATCCGTAAGTGTCGTAAAGCTCAAAGACAGCAGCGCCGGCCAAATTGCCATGTTTGGCATGTTTTTCAAATTCCTGCATTCCTCTTGAGATCGTCCTCCCGAAAGACTCCTCTTCCTGCGCAATCACCTTCGCAATAATGTCCTTCTGCTTTTTTAGCTCCGGAAAAGTTCCTCCGAGGGTTTCAACAACGCTCGCCGAAAGCTTCGCTAGGTCGCCGATTTGTAGCCCCAGTTTTTTTGCATACATGATTCCCCGTCTCAAAATCCGTCGGATCACATAATTTCTTCCATCGTTCGATGGCAAAATGCCGTCCGCGATCGCGCAGCTCACGCAGCGGATATGATCGGAGAGGACGCGGAAGGCGACGTCGATTTGCTCCTGCTCGCCGAGGCCCTCGCGTTTTTCGGGAATGGTGGCGGTGTAGCGTTTGCCGCTTAATTTCGCGATTTGCTCGAAGATTTTCCCGAACTGGTCTCCATTGTAGTTGGAGGCAATCTGCGAAAAATCCGTGAAGTTGCGTGTGCTTGCGATGATGCCAACCACCCGCTCAAAACCCATACCGGTATCGACATTTTTGGCGGGCAGCGGCACGAATTTTCCGTCGGGAGTCGCGTTAAACTCCATGAACACATGATTCCAAATCTCAATGCAGCGCGCGGAGCTGCTATTGACGAGTTTGCGTCCCGCCGCCTCGTCGTCCGAGATGTTGAGATTCATGTGAATCTCCGAGCACGGTCCGCACGGACCCGTATCGCCCATCATCCAGAAGTTGTCCTTTTTGTTGCCATTGACAATATGCACCTTGGGGTCAAGCCCCTCGCGCTTGAAAATCCCCGCCCAGATGTCGTAAGCCTCTTGGTCAAAACTGGCCGGATCGCCCTTGCTTGGGTCGGGGCAATAGACGGTCGCAAAAAGCCGCTTGGCCGGAAAGCCCCATTTCTTCGTCAGCAGTTCCCAACCCCATTCAAGCGACTCCTTTTTGAAATAATCGCCGAAGCTCCAGTTGCCCAGCATCTCAAAAAACGTGTGGTGATAAGTATCAAACCCCACGTCGTCGAGGTCATTGTGTTTGCCGCCCGCGCGGATGCATTTTTGAGTATCGGCGGCGCGCCCGGGAGAATAGGGACACTTGGTCTCTCCCAAAAAGATCGGCACAAACTGATTCATGCCGGCGTTTGTAAAAAGCAAATTGGGACTCGAGGGCAAAAGCGGCGAGGAAGGGACGATCGTGTGCTTTTGCTCCTTGAAGAAATCGAGGAAGCCTTGGCGGATTTGAGAGGACGTCAACATAACGCCCATTCTAGCGCACGGGCCGCTTTCTTGCAAGAGCCGCGTTGTCCCAAGCCCTTGACGGGAGGGCCCATAATGCCGTAAAAATCTTACAGAAATGAAAAAGACCATCGAAGTTGAAGTGAAAGTGAACCTCGCCGAGAGCTCGAAGTGCCAGACCGACATACTGGCGCTTGGCATTTTTTCAGATGACAAAAAATTGCCGTCCGAGATCCTCGCATTGGACGAAAAGCTTGGGGGTGCGCTCGCGCGACTTATGAGCTTGGGCGATTTCAAAGGCAAGAGCGGGACGAGCGCCCTCCTTTATGGCAATGAAGAGCTTGGCGCCAAGCGCGTGATGATCGTTGGGCTGGGGGAGCGCAAAAAAATAACGCCGGAGGTTTTCCGCAAGGCAGCCTCTGCGGCAGCCAAAAAGGCCGTCGGGCTCAAGGCGCAAACGCTTGCCCTTGCGCTGCACAAAACCCTCGGTGCCAAGCTGAGTCCCAAAGCCGTCGCGCAAGCCCTTGCTGAGGGCGTGTATTTGGGGAGCTTTCGCTACGACGAGTACCTCACCGCCGAGAAAGATTCGCGCTGCGATGCGCTTGTTGTGGAAGTGCTGCTTGAGCGCGGAGCCAAGGCCAAGCTCTTCAAGGAGGGTCTCGAGCGCGGCATCATTATTGGCCGCGCCCAAAACTATGCGCGTTTGCTTGCGAACAAGCCAGGCAACGCGATAAATCCGGCGACTCTTGCGGCTGAAGCCAAAAAGCTTGCCGCGCAAACGCCCGGCTTGAGCTGCACCGTGCTCGACGAAAAACAACTCGCCAAGCTTGGGATGGGCGGCATCTTGGCTGTCGGCAGCGGCTCTCAAACGCCTCCCAAGCTCATCATCCTAAAATACGAGCCGTCGCGCCGCGCAAAAAAATTGCCGACGATCGCGCTTGTGGGCAAGGCCATCACTTTCGACTCAGGCGGCATCAGCATCAAGCCCTCCAACGGCATGGGCGAGATGAAGCTCGACAAATCGGGGGGCCTTGTGGCGCTGGCGACAATCAAAGCGGCGGCCGAGTTGCGCTTGGGCGTCAATATCCTTGCGCTTGTGCCGACGGCCGAAAATATGCCGAGCGGAACGAGCTATCGTCCGGGGGATATCGTGACGACTTACTCCGGCAAGACCGTCGAGATAGATAACACCGATGCGGAAGGCCGCATGATCCTTTGCGATGCGCTGCATTATGCCGTCGAGCAAAATTGTGGCGTCATCATAGACATTGCGACTTTGACGGGTGCGTGCGTGGTGGCGTTGGGAAAGCACAAGGCGGGACTAATGTCCAATGACGACCCGCTCTCCAAACAGCTGCAAGCGGCTTCGACTGCAAGCGGCGAAAGTGTGTGGCCGTTGCCCTGCGGCGACGAATACGCCGAGGAGATGAAGAGCAAGTTTGCGGACTTGCGCAATGCTGGCGAGCGTTGGGGCGGCGCGTGCACCGCGGCGGCGTTTTTGCGGCAATTTGTCGGCGAGAAAAAGTGGGCCCACTTGGACATCGCGGGTGTCGATACGCTGGAAAAGTCGGGCCTTTCGGCGGCGGAGGGTGCGAGTGGGTTTGGCGTGCGGCTTTTGAGCGCCTATCTCATGACGCTCACGGGCGTTCAAAAATAATCGGCGTCTCGCAAGCGTTTACATCACCTCGTGTCGCCTGATTAGCCACACGCCCACCGAGAAGAAAATCAGGTTGGGCAGCCACACCAGAATCTCCGGATGCAACTGCGGCATCCGCGAGACCCAGCTTGTCATGACGATTAAAAAATAATAGCCCATCGCCAAACCCAAGGCCAGCGCGAGATTGGCAGACGTTTCTTTGCGCGAAGCCTTGATGCCCAGCGGCACACCGATAACAGCCAGGGCCAGCACCGCAAAGGCAAACGAAAAATTTTGTTGGATTTGGAATCTCAAGGCCGAAAGTTGTCTGCCGATCTCCGGCGTGCCGTCCTTCGCCTGTTGCGCGAGGGTCTTTTCCATTTGCAAAAGTTTTGGCAGCGTCATAACGCTCAAGCCTCCCTTTTCCTCGCCGCCCAAAAGCCGGTTGAGTGGCAATTTGACCTTGGCATGATCGAAATTCAAGGTGGGCCGGACGGTTTTGAGGTCGTCTGGATTTTTGCTGTTGCGCAGTTCCGAAAAGCCGTCCTTGAGCTCCAGCTCCAGCGAGTCCTGAGCCTCATTGTAAATGAGCGTTCCGGTTTTTGCGCGCGCCAGTTTGACGGGGCGATTGTGCGGGTCGAGTTCCCAGATCCAAAAGTTTTTGAGCGTATTGCCCTCGCGTTCGTCGGCATAGAGGATATAGCCCGGGAATTCCTTCACGAAGGTTTTCGGCAGCAAAAAGCGCAGCGGGTTTGCGCGGATCGAGTGCGAAAGGGTGGTGTAGTAGGTTGCGCGCGCGGCAGGGGCGTAGTAAAAATTGATAACCAGCAGCACGCCCGCCATCGCGAAGGCAAAAATCCAGATGGGCGTTGCCAGATGCCGCAAACTGATTCCGCACGCCCGATACGCGGTGTATTCGGAGTTGGCGCACATCCTACCCAAGACCGACAAAATGCCCATCAGAACGCCCATCGGCAGCGCGTAAGAGATGACGTAGGGCAGCAAAAGCGCCAGCAGCTCTGCGAACATGGCCAAGTTCATGCGTCCATCCAAAAGGAAAACGAGGATTTCGCGAATGGCGTTTCCCGAGACCAGCACAAAAGTAAAGAGCGCGACGGCTGCCAGCGACGCCTTCGTAAGTCCCCACAAAATGTGGCGATGCACCAAATTCATAGTTCCACCCTAGCCGAAAATTTTTCCGAGCGCAAAGGGATAATCACGCCTGAGCCGCATCCAGCTCAAGCGCAGGCTCAAAGGTTTTTACCTCGCGCCGCCCAAGCGGGTCCGCCCATGCCGCAAAGGCCACCATCCCTGCGTTGTCGCCGCAATGAGCGGGATCGCAGGGCAAAAATTCCACACCATTTTGGCGCGCCAAGTCGCCGAGTGCCACGCGAAGGGCGGCGTTTTGTGCCACGCCTCCGCCGAGGGCCAGCGAACGATAGGCGCTTGCCTTGAGCGCGCGCCGAACCATCAGCGTGAGGCTCTCGACGACGGCGGCCTGAAAGCTTGCCGCAAAATTTGCCTTTTCGCTTTCCACTTGCGCTTCGGTCATAGCCTGCAACTTATAACGCAAAGCCGTTTTGAGCCCCGAAAAGCTGAAGCCCAGTCCCGCGCTTTCCTTGAAGGGTACGGGGAATTTCCATTTGGAGGCATCGCCGGTTTTCGCGAGCTTTTCGATTTGAGGGCCGCCCGGATAGGGAAGACCGAGCATTTTGGCGGCTTTGTCGAGGGCTTCTCCGGCGGCATCGTCGGCGGTGCGGGCGAGAATTTTCAAACACGGCTCCGCGGGCGCTTGCAGCGTCATTTCGTAAAGGAGCGTATTGCCTCCGCTTACCAAAAGTCCGAGCTGGGGCAGAGATTGCGCGCGCAGCTCCAAAAACGCGGCGGGGTTTTGCCGATGCATCCTTATAAAGACGGCGTGCGCGTGGGCGCGCAGATGATTGACGCCAAGGAGCTCGGCATTGAGCTTCATCGCCAGAGCTTTGGCCAAGCTCATTCCCATCGCCAGACTTCCAACCAGCCCGGGCCCGACGGTAACGCCCACTTTTGTGATTTCTGCCAGAGGGATTGGCAGCTCTGCCAAAAGCTGCGGGAATTTTTGCAGGTGTTCCCTCACGGCAAGCTCCGGCACCACGCCTCCGTGACGGGTATGCGTTTGAATCTGGCTCCAGACGCTTTCCCACACAACACCCTCTTCCGGCGAAAAAAGCGCCAGCGCACTCTCGTCGCATGAACTTTCCACACCCAGCAGCATCTTTTCATCCTAACATTTTGATCGCGTCTTGGGCAAGCGCGCTTGTATGTTTAAAAATCTTACCCTGCGCAAGATTTCGTCCGTTATCGCCTTTGGGGTAGGGGATTGCATCCCCATGAGCCAAGAGACCAAGTACATTCTCCTTGTTGACGACGACGAAAAACTCCTGCGTTCTTTGGGACGCCGTTTGCGCGGGATGCATCCCGACTGGGAGCTGACGGAAGCTCCCAACGCGCAGGCCGCGCTTGAGCATCTTGAAAAAAATCCGTGCGAGCTGATCGTCACCGATATCCAAATGCCCGTGATGGACGGCGCGGCTTTTCTGGAAATTGTGCGAGAGAAATATCCCAAGATTATCCGTTTTGCGCTCTCCGGACACGCCCAGCGCGACATCATGCTGCGCGTCGTTTCGCTCTCTCACCAATATTTTTCCAAGCCGTGCGACACGGAACTGCTCTCCGAGAGTATCACTCAAGCACTTGAGAATACGGCGCGCATACCTGAAAAACGCTTGCGCGAGATCCTCATTCACCTCAATCAATTTCCACTAGCAGGCCCGGTTTACAGCGATCTGCTTTCTTTGCTTTCGGACGCCTCGTGTGGGGCCGACAAGATTTCTGAGGTGATCGGTCGCGATCCCGCGATGGCCTCCAAGGTTTTGCATGTGGCCAACTCCGCGTTTTTTGGGGCTCCCCATAAGGTAGGAGCCCTGAGCGAAGCGGTAACGCTTTTGGGCACGGATGCCATTCGTGCGTTGGCGATGGTCTTTCGTTTCCTTGAGGGGTTGCGCGACGAAAACGAGTTGCGACCTTCCTTCGAGGCTCTTTGGGAACATAGCATTGCGGCCTCTTCGCTTGCGGCGCTTTTGCAGGCGCGCTACTTCCAGCGCGAGGAGCTGCTTGAGAAGAGCCGTACGTTGGCGCTTTTGCACGACCTTGGCAAATTCATCATAGCGGATTTTTCCCGCGAAAAATACATCGTTTTATTGAAGCGCTCTTTGGCAGAGTCGATTCCCCTGTCGAAGCTCGAGGAGCACACGCTGGGAATCTCTCACGCGGAAATTGGTGCGCTGCTTTTTGAATTATGGGGCCTTCCGCACGATCTCGTACAGGCCATTCGCTATCACCACGTTCCCCGCGACTGTCCCGAGCCGAATGTGCTTTTGCCCGCACTGCATTTGGCAAACGTTCTCGAGCATGCGCTTAATCCAGCGCAGGGCTTTTTTCCCAACCCGCTTCAAAGCGATTACCTCGAGAAACTCAAAATTCCTGCTGAACTGAATTTTTGGGTGGGATGGGTGAATGAAAATGAGCCAAAATAGCCTAGTAAGTAGTCTCGAAATCGGCTTAAACGGCCAATTAAAAAAGTTTGGCGAATACCGTAAGATTTAGGCATGACGCCCACTCAGAATAAGATAGCCGGTACAGGGGTATTGCTCTTGTTGAGTTTTGCCATTGCGCTGTTTGCCGCAGACGCTCCAGCAGAACAGACTGCTACCCCCACACCTGCGACCACCGAAGCGACCGCCGAGCCGAAAAAACCCCTTGAGGGAACTGTCGTGATTAATTCCGCCGAGGAGTTTGCGGATCCCTATGCCGATGAAGAAGCCGGAGAAGAAGAAACCTCCGCCCCCAGTTTTCGCCTGGAAAAGAACGACTCGACTGGATTTTTGACAATCGATGCGCCTTCCGAATCCATCCGCGAGATTGTTCGCAAGGTTGCGGATTTGTATGACCTCAATATCGTGATTCCGACAGGTCTTACAGGCACGACGAGCCTCAAGCTCCACAATGTCAGCTGGCAGCAGCTTTTCGAAGTGATGCTTTTGCCGGAGGGTTTTGCCTACGTCGAGGACAAAAATATCATTCTTATCAAAAGCCGCGAAGAAATTTCCGCCGAGCCCACCCAAACGCGCGTTTTCCTGGTCAACCACGCCAGCGCCTCCGATTTGCTTGCCTCGATCTCGCCGCTGATCGACTCCAGCAATGGCGGTCGCATCCAAGTGGACAAGCGCTCCAATGCGCTGGTTATTAGCGAACGTCCTTCGCGCTTTAATAACATCTCCGAAATCATCGAGCGTCTCGATCGTCCCACGCCTCAAGTCATGATCGAATCCAAATTTATCGAGGTTACCGATTCCGATACCAAAAATTTGGGAGTGAACTGGAGTTCGCTTTCCAGCTATAAGCTCGCCGTTAGCGGTATCGAGCGCAACTGGTCGCATACCCACAACGATGCCACCGATGGCACCTTTACCTCTTGGGCCGACACGGCTGTCTTTTCCGCTCCCGAGTTTGACGTTGTTTTGAGCGCGCTCAACGACAATAGCGGTTCCAATCTCGTTTCCAATCCGACCGTTGTAGCGCTCAACAATACCGAGGCCCTGATCAATATTGGCATGGAATATCCCATTCCGGAATATAGCTACAATCAGGAGAATGGTGTTTTTGAGGTCAGCGGTTTCGAGTACAAACCCATCGGCATCAATTTGAAGGTGCGCCCGCAGGTGAACTCCCAAGGCTTCATTACCCTCGACATCGCTCCCGAGGTTTCCTCCAAGACGGGCGAAGTTGACTTTGGCAGCACGTCTTCCGGCACCAATGGCGCCAGCATCCCAGTCATTTCTACTCGCAAAACTTCCAGCACCATCACCGTCAAAGACGGTTATACGCTGGCCATTGGCGGCCTCATCGAGGTCACTAAGACAACTGCCGGTTCGTCGGTTCCAATTCTGGGATCCTTGCCGCTCGTGGGTGGGGCCTTCAAGAGCTCTTCCGACGAAGTTACCCGCCGCAATTTGATTATCTTTATTACCGCGCGCACGGTAAGCCCCGATGGCTCCGGCCGCCCGAGCATTGATCCTCGCCAGATGAGCGACATGGGGTTGAGCGAAGCCGATCTGCCTGGCTACACTCCCACTGCCGAAGAGCAGAAGCTCCTTGATGAGCTTGCGGCCAAACGCGAGGCTGCCAAACGCGCCGACTCCGTCCGCAAACTGCGCGGCGAGCTGATCAAGCATGATGAGCCGGAGACCACGCGTAAGATAGCCGTCGAGTCCTCCAGCCGCGCGCATAGGTAACCCTTTGCGCTTCTCTTTTAAAGCTCGTCGGTTTTGGCCGACGGGCTTTTTTATAAAATAAGCCACGCGTCGCCTTGGAGGGCACGCGTTTGTGGAGGCCGCTGCGTGGCGGGCCAGACCCCTATGTGCGTCGGCTTTTCGTAGGACGGTCGTCGGAAGAAGGCCGGCGCTTGACGCAAAGTTTACTTTTCTGCGGTTGAGGTTTTGCCTCTTGGAGAAAGGTCGTTTTTGGGGGCAAGCCCCCTACATGGGTGTGTAATATTTCATTTGAAGGTGCACATTTTATCCGAAAAAATTAAACGTGTCATTTGCTCGGCGTGCTCGGCGTGCTTGGCGTGCTCGGCGTGCTTGGCGTGCAGCACTTTTACAGTTTTTTAACCAAAAAGGGGTGTTTTATTAGGCAGGACGTATGCGGTTTTTACAATTTTTCGGGGATATTTACACGAAAGAAATATCTTTTACATTTGGAAAAAGGGGAAAACGGCCCCCGCGAAAGAGTTGAAAGAGAAAGTGCACGATAGCGCCCCCCTCGCACGGCTCCGCCGTCCGTCGCTGTCCACCCCGACCCTTCA
>CAZIRU010000020.1:0-14685 GCA_964541905.1 uncultured Verrucomicrobiota bacterium | reverse complement strand
CCCGTGGTTCCTCGCGTTACGCACCCAAGGGGCGACATCTCGCCGTAGCCGGAAGTAAACTTGCCGCATTCATCAACGCCTAAAGGCGTGGTCTTCTGCGGAAGCGGATATGTGGAATTTGCCCATACCGTAAAATCGCATGATGCGTACAAGCATCATGCCCCATGTGGAGAGGGTAGCGGGTTCGGATAGTAGGCAAATATAGCTTCGTTTCTTTTTCCTCGACCTTGACCGTTGCACACGGTAGAATAAGCGTTCACGCTTTTTTACAATTCTATGTCCATGGCCAAGACTCTTATCATCGCCGAAAAACCCTCCGTCGCTAAAGACATCGCTTCGGCCTTGGGCAAGATCGCTAAAAGTGGCGATTTTTTCGAAAACGACACTTTCGTCATTACTTCCGCCGTCGGCCACTTGGTCGAGCTCTACATGCCGCAGGATTATGACAAAAAATTCGGGAGATGGACGCTGCAAAATCTGCCCATTATTCCTCCGTCCTTTGGACTCAAGCCCATCGAAAAATCTGCCAAGCAATTCAATCTGGTCAAAAAGCTTCTCAAGCGCAAAGACATCGAGCTGGTCATCAATGCGTGCGACGCCGGACGCGAGGGCGAACTTATTTTCTCCTATCTTTACGAGCTTGCCGAGTGCAAACTCCCCTTCAAGCGGCTTTGGATGCAGTCGATGACACCCGCTTCGATTCGTGACGCCTTCGAGAGGCTGCGCAGCCCCGAGGAAATGTTCCCGCTTCAGCAGGCCGCGCGCAGCCGCAGCGAAGCCGACTGGCTGGTGGGCATCAACGGCACGCGCGCAATCACTTCGCGCCTATACGGTTCGCGCGTCCGCGAGCTGGCGACCGTCGGGCGCGTTCAGACGCCAACGATGGTCATGGTCATCGAGCGCGAACGCGAAATCCGCAGCTTCAAGCCTGTCGATTACTGGACGCTCAAGGGCGTCTTTGACGTTCACGCGGGCAGTTACGAGGGGGCCTATCAAAAAGACAAAACCGACGATAAAAATCCGGACGACAAGGCCGAACGCCTTTGGACCGAGGCCGCCGCCAAAGAGCTTCTGGAAAAAATCCGCGCCCAAAAAGCCTGGAGCGTCACCGAAACGCTCAAACGCGAGACCCGCGCCGCTCCCAAGCTTTACGACTTGACCACCCTCCAGCGCGAGGCCAACAGCCGCTTTGGCTTTTCGGCGGCCTCCACCTTGAAAATCGCGCAGGCGCTCTATGAACGCCACAAGGCCCTCACCTACCCCCGTACCGATTCGCAGGCTTTGCCGGAGGACTATATTGGAGTGGTCAAAAAAACCCTCGGCAGGCTTGAGGGCGAAATCGAGCCCTTTGCCAAACAGGCCGTCAACTGGGTTACCCCCAATAAACGCATCTTTAATAACGCCAAAATCTCCGATCACTTTGCCATCATCCCCACCGGAGAAATCCCCGGCAACTTGAAGCCCGAGGAAGCCAAGATTTACGATATGGTCTGTCGGCGTTTTGTGGCGATTTTCCATCCCGCCGCGCAAATCGATAACACCACCCGCCTGACTTCCGCCGCTGGTCTCACTTTCAAAACCGAAGGCAAGGTCCTCATCGAGCCCGGCTGGATGGCCGTCTTTGGCCGCACCCAACTCGAAAGCGAACCTCTCGTGCCGCTCATGCCCGCCGACAATGCTTCGGCAACGCTCTCCAGCGCCGAGATTCTCGCCGACGCCACCCGCCCACCCGCGCGCTACACCGAAGCAACGCTTTTGAGCGCGATGGAATCCGCCGGCAAACTTGTGGATGACGAAGAGCTTGCCGAAGCGATGAAGGAACGAGGTCTTGGCACTCCCGCCACGCGCGCCAACATCATCGATCACATCATCAATACCGGCTATATCGTGCGCGAGCGCCAAGCGCTTGTGCCGACCCCCAAGGCCGAAACACTCTACGACTTTTTGAAGGTACTCCACGCCGACGCCCTCACGCAGCCCGACCTGACCGGCGAGTGGGAATATAAATTGCGCCTGATGGAAGAACGCAAGCTGGCGCGCGAGGATTTCATGAAGGGCATCGAGGGCCAAACGCGTGCGATCGTCGAGGCCGCGCGCGCCTTTGAGGAAAATAACGAAACCGCCACCGAAACGGAAGTTTTGAGCCCCACCGATGGCAAGCCGCTTTTGGAAAACACCCGCTTTTACACCTCGCAAGACGGCCGCGTGAAGCTCTGGAAAGTCATCAGCGGTCGCAAAATGTCGCTTGAGGAAATTAGCGACCTCCTCAAAAACGGCTCGGTCGGCCCGCTCGAAGGCTTCATCTCAAAATTTAAGCGGCCCTTCTCGGCCAAGCTCAAGCTTGACGAAAACTTCGCCGCCAAATTCGATTTTGAAGGCTCGGCGCCGCGCTCCACCGTGACGCTCGAGGCCCTCAAGGCCGGCGAAAAGCTCGGCCGTTGCCCACTTGATGACGGCGACGTGTATGCACACGAGGGCGGCTATGCATGCGAGATGGCCGTAGGCGAGAAGCCTGCGTGCGGCTTCAAGCTTCCGAAGACGCTTTTGGGCCGAGAGCTGCCAATGGCGGAAGTCGCCAAGCTTTTGAAGCGCGAAGAGACATCTCCGCTGGAGGGCTTTGTCTCCAAAAAGAACGGGCGCAAGTTCACGGCGATTTTATACCTCAAGAAAACCGGTCAGCTCGGTTGGAAATTCCCCCCGCGGCCGAAAAAGGAAAAAGGAGCGGCTAAGAAGTCGGGGACGGCCGATGCGGCGCAATAAGTGCATCAAGCTCTGCCGAAAGTTGCGGATAGCCCATTTTCACAAACCGTGCCTTTGAATAATCCCAAAACTCCGTCGCATCCTCAACACTTAACCGTCCTTCTTGGTTATAATGCAGTGCGCAAAGAGCCATATCAAGCGCATCCATGGCCCTGACAAATCTTGCCTCTGGCGTTTGAGCAGACTCCATTTCTTTCCAAAGCGCAAGCTGCTCACCCTTTCCAAAAAGGACCTTCATGCCCGCAAGCTCACGCGCCGACTTTTCGGTAGGGTCTACGCCATCGTGAGGGGTAATATCGCCCGACTTGATCTCGGCTGTATCGTGATGCAGCGCCATCTTGAGCGCCTTCAGCAAATCAATCTCCGGCACAAGTTTTTCTGCCAGTTCGAGTACAAGCACGGAAGTTCCCCATACATGAGAGGCCACGGCTTCAAAATCCTCGACACCCTTAAGCCCCCAGCCTGTTCGAGGCAATTCCTTGAGCTTTTGCAAAGGTAAAAGTTTTTCAAGCACGGTGATTATCCTTTCGCTGCCGCCTCGACGAGTGAAACAAACGAAGCCGCCTCAAGCGAGGCTCCGCCAATAAGGCCGCCGTCAATGTCTGGCTGTGTCAAAAGTTCCGCCGCATTGGAGGGCTTCATCGAGCCGCCATAGAGGATACGGATTTTTTCCGCCACCGCCGCGCCAAAAAGTTTTTTGAGTCCGGCGCGGATAAACGCATGCACCTCTTGCGCCTGAGCGGTTGTGGCCACCTTGCCCGTGCCGATGGCCCAAACGGGCTCATAAGCCACTACCACCTGTTCGGCCTTTTCGGCGGCAACTCCTTTTAGTCCCGCCAAAAGCTGCGTGCCAACCACCTCAAGCGTCTGCCCCGCTTCGCGCTGGGCAAGCGTCTCGCCCACGCACAAGATCGGCTTGAGATTGCTCGCCAAAGCCGCAAGCACTTTGCGATTGATGAAGTCGTCGCGCTCCCCAAAAAGGCTCCGGCGTTCGCTGTGCCCCAGAATGACGCACGAAACAAACAGCTCGCGCAACATCGGAGCCGAAATCTCTCCCGTAAAGGCCCCCGCGGTTTCCGCGCTCATATTTTGCGCGCCAAGCAAAAGGGTCGTCCCCTCCAAAAGCGGGCTTACGCGGTCGAGCGAAGTAAAAGGCGGACAAAGCGCGACGGCCACTTCCGTTTGAGTGCCAAGAGCCGTCTTGATTTCGGCCACAAGCGTTGCGGCCTCAGCGGGCGTCTTGTTCATTTTCCAATTTCCGGCGATGAGCGGTTTGCGAAGAGCCTTGTTCATAATTGGTCCCAAGTCTAAGCCGCCAAGGCGCTTGCGTCAAGGGTCGGACGCTAAACGCCAATTTTTTCGCCCGCGATGAGCTTGGGCAAAACACCCTTGAGGTCGTCGAGCTGCTCATATTGATAGACGGTCAGGTTTTTGTTGCCGTGGATAATGGCCGAAAGGCGTCCTTCGGTCCGCGGGCGGTAAAGGCAAATCACGCGTTTTCCCTGGTCCTCGGCATAGCCGATTTGATAGCCGACCCCGAGGCTGGTTTGCGTCACCTCCGCAATGAAAAGCTCGCACTCGCGTATCCAGCGGCTATCGCGCTCAAAAATCTGCTCGTCGGTAATATCCTGCGAGCCCGAAGCCGCAATGGAAAAATTGTTGAGGCACTCGGTAAGAACTTCGTGGCCGAGAGACTTAAGCAGCTCGATAATTTTTTGATACAAGGGGGCATCGCGGCGTCCTCCGCGTATCGACGAGGCAAAATAAATTTTCATAAGCACCTCATATTAAGGCAAGAGGGGCCGTTTCGTCAAGAATGCGGCAACTCTGGCGCGCCAAGAGGGACTCCCAAAATTTCTTTTACCGCAGCAAAAGCCTCTCCCAATTTTTCGGCGCGCACTTCCGCAGGAGATTTTTCGATGGTTTTTCTTTGCGGTCCTCGGCCACTCAAACCTTTGAGGTCTGGGCGACCGGAGGAAACCCTTGTTGTTGTTTTGACCGCCGAGGAAATCGCCGCGCTAAACGCAGACTTCTCAACCTCTGTGCGCACGTGCAATTCGCAAGCGACGGCAAGTTCGCGCGCCTGCTGCCCATGCCCCGCCAAAGTAAGCTCCTTGAGCAATCCCCGCATGGCCTTGGCCTGTGGCGTACTCATCTTTTGGGTGGCATTCAGGCATCCTAAAACGTCCTGCAACTCTCGAGTTATTTCCATATAGGAAAACAATAAGCCGATATTCCGGCTGCTTCAAGCAAATTACTCATTCAGCCAGTTTTTCAACTTCGAGTATTTTATCCGCCTCCGCAGAAGACCACGCCCTTAGGCGTTGATGAATGCGGTAAGAAGGCTTCTGGCTACGGCGAGATATCGCCCCTTGGGTACGTAGCGCAAGGAACCGCGGGCTTGCCCGTGGGGCTCTATTTTTTATCGAGCACCGCCACTCCGGGCAGCACCTTGCCCTCTAGGAATTCAAGCGAAGCGCCGCCGCCGGTGGACATGAAGGTGACTTTCTCGCCCAAGCCCGCCTGATTGATGGCCGTCACACTGTCGCCGCCGCCGATAATCGAGATGGCACTTGCGTTTTGCGCAACGGCCGTTGCCACGGCACGCGTGCCGGCATCGCAAGGCTTGATTTCAAAAACCCCCATCGGGCCATTCCAAAGAATGGTTCCGGCTTTTGCAATTTTCTCGCGGTAGAGCGTAACCGTCTTGGGACCAATATCCACGCCGTCCCAGCTCTCGGGGATGTCGCCCTCGACAATTTTGACCGCCCCCACGGCTTTGTTTTCAAAATCGAGCTTATCCGTGACGGTCGTATCCACCGGCAAAACCAGCTCAACCCCCTTGGCTTTGGCCTTCTCCATGATCTCTTTGGCCAAACCGACCTTGTCGGGCTCGCAAAGGCTCGAACCCACCTTCTTTCCCAACGCAAGCATGAACGTATAGGCCATGCCGCCACCGATTAAAATCGTATTCGCCTTTTCCACGAGGCGCGAAAGCACTTGGATTTTGTCGGAGACCTTGGCGCCTCCCATAATGACGACAAAAGGACGCTTGGGATTTTCGGTGCTCTCGCCCAAAAACTTGAGCTCCTTTTCGATAAGCAAGCCCGAAACCTTCGGTCCCTTGATAAAAGCCGCAACTCCCGCAGTGGACGCATGGGCGCGATGGGCTGTGCCAAAGGCGTCATTGACGTAAACGTCCGCAAGGGCGGCCAGTTTTTGACAAAAGCCCGTGTCATTGGCCTCTTCTTCCTTGTAAAAACGGACGTTTTCCAAAAGCAGCACCTCTCCGTTTTGGAGTCCGGCGACCGCCTCTTCGACTTTGGGCCCAATGCAGTCTTCGACAAACGCCACCGGCTTGCCCAGCCTCTTGGCCAGCGCCGCCGCGACGGGCCGCAAAGAATACTTGGCCTCGGGCCCAGCCTTCGGGCGGCCCAAGTGGCTCGCCAAAATCACGCGACCGCCCTGCGCCAAAAGATGAGCAATCGTCGGGAGCGCTCCGATGATGCGGCTTTCGTCGGTAATCGCGCCTGTTTTTTTGTCCATCGGGACATTGAAATCGACACGCGCAAAAACGCGCTTGCCGGAGACGTTGATATCGCGGACCGTCTGAATGGAGCTCATAGAGGCATTCTTTGACAAAAGCGCGCGGCGTTCAATATCTAAATGCGCTCGGCTTCAAGGGTATCTATTTTTTCGGGCAGGGTTGCCAAAGGCAGCTCTTCTTCGGCGCCCGAGCGCAAATCCTTGAGCTTGCAGACGCCACGAGAGAGCTCGTCATCGCCAATAATGATGGCTTTTCGAGCGCCGGATTTGTCTGCGGCCTTGAGCTGTTTGCCAAAAGCCAGAGGCTTGAGCGGGCATTCGACGGGGCAACCTTTCGCGCGCAACTGCGGCAGGAGTTCGAGGGCCTTGGCCCGGGTAAACTCGGAGGTATAGGCCAGATAGATCGCCGGCGTCGCCGCGTACTCCGGCAAAAGGCCCCTATCCGAAAGCACATTCATCACGGCCACGTCGCTCATCGCAATCCCCACGGCAGCCATATCCGGCCCTCCCAGTTTTTTGACGAGGTTATTGAAACGGCCCCCTCCAGCGATCGCGCGACCCTGCCCCGTACGCTCGAACAGCTCGAAAACAAAGCCGGTGTAGTAGGCCAGGCCCCGAACAATTCCCATATCCACCTGAATAAAATCCGCATAGCCTAGCGCCGCAAGATCGCGCAAAAGCGCTTTCCACTCTTCGATGCGCGCGAGCAGCTTTTCGGAAGCGGCCAGCTTCTGCTCGCGCACGAATTGCTCAAGAGCTTCCAGCGACTTGACCGCCATAAGCTCGCCAAAAGCCTTTTGCAAGGCCGCCGCTTGGGCTCCCGCAAGCACTTCGAGTTTTTTCAAGATTTCCGAGGGTTCCTCGCGCTCCCACTTGTCCACAATCGGCAAAATTTCCAAGGCCTTGGCCTCGTCAAAACCCAACGCCGCCAGAAATTCAAGCCACAACGTCCGGTCGCTTAGGCGCACGGCAAAATCCTTCGCGCCAAGCCCCAACGCCTTGAAGATATCAATCGCCAGCGCCAGAATTTCCGCCTCGCCCGTCGTGCCGGGTTCGTCAAAAATGTCCGCGTTTAATTGATAGAACTCGCGGCCGCGGCCCTTTTGCGGACGCTCATAGCGGAAACATTGGGGAATCGAGAAGTAACGGATGGGCCGCTTGAGACTCGCGGCCTTGGCGCCCACCATCTGCGCCACATAGGGAGTGGCCTCCGGCGGCAAGGTCACCTCGCGGCCGCCTTTGTCGGTGAAGTTGAAAAGCTGGCTGACAATCTCCGGGCCCGATTTTTCGATGAAAAGCTCCGTCGGCTGCAGCGTCGGCACGGCGTATTCGACAAAATTGTGCGCGCGGCACACACGCCGCCATACCTCAAAAAAATAATTACGCAAAGCACACGCCTCGGGATAGAAGTCCCGAAATCCAGGAAGAGAAGCCATCATCCGGCGATCTTACTTCTTCAAGCGCTTCAGGTCGAGCCTCTTCAGCAAAGCCTTCAATTCTTTTCCGGCCTTGAACTTCACCACCGCCCGCTCGGGGATCTGCACATCCACCTGCGGCTTGTTGGGGTTGCGACCCACGCGGGCCTTGCGCACCTGAATTTCAAACACACCGAAGTTACGGATTTCGACATCGTGACCTTCCGCGATCGCATCGCGGATGATGTCGAGCGTCATCAGCACGGTGTCACGAACCTGTTTTTGAGGGAAGTTGGTCTTCTCGTAGATTTGGACAATGATGTCTCTTTTGGTAAGGTTGCTTGACATAGGAGGCTCCTTGGGGAATGCTCTACTGTCGTTGAATCAATCATTGTTGTCAATGAATAACCTCAATTTAGTTTTTAGGCAACAAATGCATCCAGTGGCCGCCTTTTTCGCGCACAATTCCGTTGCGCTAGCGGGGCTGGGGCTGCTCTCGGCGCTCACGGCACTCGGGGTGTATCTTTTTAATCCGGTTGCAATCTATGCGAAGGCTCCCGAAGGAGCGGCGTGGGTTTCGCGGGAGGCATTGAAGGAAACGGAAATTCTTTGGGTGGACGCCCGAAGCGCGGAGGAGTTTCGCAAGGGCCATTTTACAAATGCAGTAAACCTCCCGCCGGGGGGCTGGGCAGAGGGTCTGCCGGAGCTTCTGCGCCAGTGGAAGGCCGGAATCTTGGTGGTGGTTTATTGCGAAGAGGGCTGTGATTCGTCGGCAGAACTCGCGGGCTATCTCAAAAAGGCCGTGCCACAGATGGAAATTAAAATTTTGCAGGAAGGGTATAAGATATGGCGCTGATTTCAAGAGTCATTGTCTCGCTGACTTTTTTGGTGGCGGCTATTTTGAAGCTGGCCGATCCCGCCGGGATGTTTTTTTCGATCCTTTCTTACAAGCTTGTGGGAGGACACCTTGCGCTGGCGGGCGCATATTTGTTTCCAGCAATGGAGCTTTGGGCGGCACTCGGGTTGTGGTGGAGGCCCACGCGCGTGGCAAGCGCGACGCTCATCGCGGGGATGCTCATTCTTTTTATAGCCGTCATCATCTCGGCTTGGGCACGCGGGCTGGACTTCGCCTGCGGCTGTTTTGGCACGGGAAGCCACGACGATCCTGCGCTGCTTCTGCTGCGCGACGTGGCGCTGCTTGTTTTGACGCTCGACCTTTTGCGCCGCGACCTTAAAGCCCAAGGTCTTTCGCGGCTGAAGGTGCGCTATAGCGCCCATACGTTGCCGAGTGCAGGGCAATAATCGGCTTCCCCTTCGGAAATTTTGTGTTACACTAGCCAAATGCGAGGACTTATTTGCATAGCGCTTGTTTTGCCACTCATCTCGTTTGCACGCCTGGAGTGGAAAAAAACCACGATCGACTATCAGGCGACAACCGATGACGAAAGCGTCACGGCGCTTTATTATTTTGCAAATACGGGAGCGGCTCCCGTCAAGATTTTGAGCACCAAGACAAGCTGCGGTTGTACGGTCGCCAAACTCGATAAGGAAATCTACGAGCCGGGCGAAATGGGCACGGTGGAGGTCACTTTCACTTTTGACGCGCGTGTGGGCAAACAGTCGAAAAATGTCCAGCTCTACACGAACGATCCCGATCGCCCCGCCTATCTTTTGACCCTCAACGTGGACATCCCTCCCTTCCTTTCGGTGGAACCGCAAACGCTTTTTTGGACGCTGGACGAAGAGCCCAAGCCCAAGACCTCGATTATAACAGTGCTTGCGGATATGCCGGTTGAGATTGTCGAAAGCTCCAGCAATGACGAGTTGAATTTCTCGTATGAGCTTGAATCGCTCGAAGAAGGCCGGCGCTACGCCGTCACGCTCACGCCTCTGCAAATCGAAAAACCCGCGCAGGTAAAAATCAAACTGACAACCAATGTCGGCAAGGAGTCGCCGCGACTGGCGTTCGTTTTAGGACAAGTGCAATAACGCTCGCAGCGTTGGGCCTGCCTTATTTCCGACGGCGGCGCTTTTGGCGATAATTGCGATTTTTGGCGAAGCTCCCCTGCCCTCGCGGCTTGGGCGAAGGCATCGCGCTCTTTTGCGGCACGCGCGCGGGCTTTTCGGAATCCGTCGCGGCAAAAACAAAATCGATCTGCCGCTTGAAGCGGTCGACTTTTTCAACCTCGACCTGCACGCGATCGCCAACACCGTAACGCTTGCCAGTGCGCCGGCCGACGAGCGCCTGCGCGCTTTCGTCGAGGAAGTAAAAATCGCTTTCCATGTGCGAAACGTGGATAAAGCCAAAGGCCATCGACTGTGTCAGCTCGACAAACACACCGTGATTTTTGACTTCCGTAATGGAAGCTTCAAAGCGCGACTTGGGCTCTTTTTTGCTTTCGATTTCAAAAAACTCGAGCAACCGGTTTTTAACCGAGGTGCGTTCAGCTTCGGTGCTGTTTTGTTCCGTCAGCGAAATATGCTCGGCGATCCCCTGCAGCATCGCGACATTATAGACCGGAGGCGCTTTGGCGGGAGCCGTCGGCAGGGAATTTTTAAAGAGGTAAAAGTCAAAAATCCGGTGGACAATAAAATCCGCATAGCGCCGGATGGGAGACGTAAAATGCGTGTAGTTGGCCATCGCAAGGCCGTAATGGCCGTCGGGAGAAGCCCGATAGCAAGCCTGCTTGAGGCTGCGCAGGAAAAGCGTGCGCAGATAAACTCCCTTGGGATGCGCACGCGTCATTTCCAAAAAGCGCGACACCTCCCGCGGCTGGGTCAAGTCCCCCACGCGCAGGCCCATCGTCAAAAGCGCCTCGCGCAACTCGTCGAGCTTGAGTGCCTCGGGCTTGTCGTGCGTGCGATGGATGGCCGCAATGTGCTGGCGATTAAGCGCGCGCGCGACCTCCTGATTGGCGAGGAGCATAAACTCTTCGATGAGCTGATGGCTCTCATCCTGCTCGACGCGCTCGATGCGGTCGGGATAGCCGTTTTTATCGACATAGATTTTCACCTCGGGCATATCCAAATCGAGGCTGCCCGCTTTCATCCGCGCCGAACGCATCCGCCGCGCCAGGCTCCAAAGCTCGCGGATATGCGACTGCAGCAAATGCATTTCGTTATTCGAAAGCGCCTTCAGCGGACGCCCCGCAAAACCGGTTTGGTGCGCGGGAGGCTGCGGCAACGCGCGAATCTTTTGGAAATCGTCCTCGTCCAAAAACGCCTTGGCCTGTTTGTAGGTCAGGCGCTTGAGGCTACGAATGACCGTATTGGCAAACTCCACCCCTTCGAGCTCGCCGCGTTTTGAGAAAGTGACCAGCACCGATTTTGTCAGGCGATCTTCGCCTTCCTTGAGCGAGCAGACGCCGCTTGAGAGCGCATGCGGCAACATCGGAACGACTTCGCCCACCAGATACGTAGAGTTGCCTCGGCGCTGCGCCTCGCGATCGAGGGCGCTATTGGGACGCACATAAGCGCTCACGTCGGCGATATGAATTCCCACGCGGATTCTGCCGTCACTAAGACGCTCCAGATGCAGAGCATCGTCAAAGTCCTTCGCATCGTCGGGGTCGATCGTAAAAACGGGTTTGTCGCGCAAATCCAGCCGCCCCCCGCATTGCGCCTGCGTCACGGGCGCGCCTACGCGCTCCGCCTCGGCCTCGACTGCCGCCGGAAAATCTTTTTGCAAACCAAAATTCACAAACAATGCCGCATGTTCCGTGCGCGGCTCATGCGAGCGGCCCAGCACCTCGACCAACGCGCCTTGCGGATTGAGGTGGCGCTGTTTCCACTCGCGCAATTCAACGACCACTTTGTCGCCCACGCGCGGGGGTGGCTCAATTTTCGAGCGCTTGGGATCTTCGACTAAAATATTGCGGACGATGCGGGGATCGTCGGGGATAACGTGATAGACGAGTTTTTCGCGCTCAAGCGTTCCCGTCAGGCGTGTACGGGCGCGCTCAAGGATGCGAATGACGCGCGCGAATTTCTCTTTTTCGGCGACTTCCGCCTTGCCACGGGCGCCCATGCGGAATCGGCGCGGACGCGTTTGGGCCACAAGACGCGCCACCACTTTGTCGTCATGAAGGGCGACGAAAGTGTCTTCGGCATTGATCGAAATTGGCTCATCCCCACCCTCGACCAAAAGCAGTGCGTTGCCGCTCTGGCGGAAACGGATGCGGCCCACGACCAAATCAGCATCTCGCGGAAGGCACAGCCGTCCATTTTTAATCGCAACAAGCTCGCCGGTCTTGACGAGCCCCGCCAGCACGCGCAGCGCCTCGGGCTGCGGCACGCCGCTAAGCTTGGCGGCAAGCTCCGCAGGATGCAGCGGAACATAATCGGAAGCCGAAAGAAGGGTAAAAATTTGTTTTCTAGGATCCATAAAATATTAAAACTAAAAGTCACTACCGTGGCTTTTTATATAGCTATAACGGCATTTGCGGTCTTTAGCGATGTTTTCGTTTAGCCTTCACCTTCTCGCCCTTTAGCCGCGAAAGCTGGTCGCGCAAAACAGCCGCGCGTTCAAAGTCCAGATTTTCCGCCGCCTCAAGCATCTCGCGCTCAAGCTCGACGATGGCGCTCTTAATATCGGAGAGCTCCTCGATATTCGCAGGGGTTGCGGCTTCAGCTTTTTTGAGGCCCTGCTCAATGGCGCGCTTGACGCCCTTGGGCGTGATGCCGTGTTCGATGTTATAAGCCAGCTGTTTTTCGCGGCGGCTACGGGTGATTTCGAGCGCCGCCTTGAGAGAATCGGTCATCACGTCGGCATAGAGAATCACGCGACCCTTTTCGTGGCGCGCCGCACGTCCGGCCGTCTGGATGAGGCTCGTGGTGCTTCGCAAAAACCCCTCCTTGTCGGCATCGAGAATCGCCACAAGCGCCACTTCCGGCAAGTCGAGGCCCTCGCGCAAAAGATTCACCCCCACCAGCACGTCGAATTCCCCCAGCCGCAAGCGCCGCAAGATCTCGACGCGCTCCAGCGCATCAATATCGGAGTGCAAATACTCCACACGCAGCTTGCGCTCGCGCAGGTGGTCGGTCAAATCCTCGCTCATGCGTTTGGTGAGGGTCGTCGCCAACACGCGGTCGCCGCTTTTCGCCGCGCGCGCCACTTCGTTAATCAAGTCTTCCACTTGGCCCTCAATCGGCATCACAATCATCTCGGGGTCCAGCAGCCCCGTCGGCCGCAAAACCTGCTCGGCTATGACCGCCGAATTTTGCAACTCAAAATCCGCCGGAGTCGCCGAAGCAAAAATAATTTGCGGCGCCTTGGTAAGAAATTCTTCCTGCCGCATCGGGCGGTTGTCGAGCGCCGAAGGCAACCGGAAGCCATACTCCACCAGCCGTTCCTTGCGGGCACGGTCGCCGTTGTACATCCCACGAATCTGCGGCCAACTCACATGGCTCTCGTCAAGGAAGACAAGCGTATCATCGTGCAAATAATCCATGAGTGTATCGGGTCGCGAACCGGCCGTGCGCCCCGAAAGATGCCGCGAATAGTTTTCGATCCCGTTGCAAAAACCGATTTCCCTTAGCATCTCAAGGTCATATTCCGTCCGCATCCGCAGGCGCTGGGCCTCGATCAATTTTTTTGCGCGTTCAAGCTCGCTCACGCGTTCTTCCAGCTCGGCGCGAATCGTCACGAAGGCCCGTTCGAGCTTCTCGCGCGGAACGGTATGCGACGTGCAAGGGTACAGGTGAAAGGTCTCAAGGCTCTCGCCCGTGCGTCCGGTCAGCGGATCTATCGTCGTAATTTTTTCAATCGTATCGCCAAAAAAGCTCACGCGAATGGCATGCTCGGTGTAGCTCGGGAAAATATCCACCACATCCCCACGCACACGGAAGACCCCACGCTTAAAGTCCAGATCGTTGCGCGCATATTGAATTTCGGCGGCGCGTTCGAGAAAAGTTTGGCGCGAAAGCGTTTTGCCCTTCTCCAAAATAATCATCATCTCGCGGAAATCTTCGGGGCTCCCCAACCCATAAATGCACGAGACCGACGCCACCACAATCACGTCGCGCCGCGAAACGAGCGACGAGGTCGCCGCCAGCCGCATCCGCTCGATTTCCTCGTTGATGGCGGAATCCTTTTCGATGTAAGTATCCGTCTGCGGAATATAGGCTTCGGGTTGGTAATAGTCGTAGTAGCTCACAAAGTACTCGACCGCATTTTGCGGGAAGAAATTTTTGAACTCTCCGTAGAGCTGCGCGGCAAGCGTTTTGTTATGCGAGATAATCAAGGCCGGGCGCTGCAGCCGTGCGATAAGATTGGCCATTGTAAAGGTTTTCCCCGAGCCCGTCACCCCCCTGAGCGTCTGGAAGCGTCCTCCCGCAAGCACCGAGCGTTCCAGCGCCTCTATGGCCTGCGGCTGGTCACCGGAAGGAGAGTAGTGGCTCTGGAGAGTGAAAAGCATGGGCGTGAAAGAACTTTAACTTATTCGCTCCGCCATGTCCACAAACCTTGTGCGCCAAGAGCCGGGATAGGCTCCGAGAGCACACGCACGTTTCCAAATCTCCATGCCCAGCGCCCCACCCTCCAGTCTCCCCAAGCGAGCTCTTGCGGGCTTTGCGCCGCAATAAATTCGGGTGTCATCTCGATGCATTCCACAAGCTCCACCACGGCCACAATCGCCGAAAATGGCAGCACAGCGGCTTCCATTCCGTAGCGCGCCGCAAGCTCCCTATCGGCTTGCTTCATTGGCCTTGCCGCCGCATGGATGGCGAGCGCTCCGCGGTGCCTTGTCGCCCATGAACGCGTCTCAAAACGCTTAAGTCCGGCGGCCACCGCCTGCGCATAGGGCTGCCAAAGCGTCAACGCCTTGAGGCGGTCATTTTCAAAAAACTCACGCTGAACCATAGGAGGATTCTTCCCGACCACGCACGCCTTGCCAAGTTTTTTCCCAAGCGCATTGCTTGGGCCCCCGAAAACTGAGCCAGTTGAAATGAGACTGAAGGTTGGGGA
>CAZIRU010000019.1:0-15198 GCA_964541905.1 uncultured Verrucomicrobiota bacterium | reverse complement strand
CGCCAAAATCATCCCAACAATACTGCCAAATAGATTCTAAACACGCTCTAAGAACAACCGCCATATGAAGCCACATTGACCCGCTAGAGCGGGCATCTTATCTGTTTTTTACAAAAAGACACCTTTTGAAGCCCCCTCTTGACAGCTCTCTGGTTTTCGTTTTATTCTGGTCGATTTTTGTGGACAAATCCAGCCATTGATGTATAATTGCAATAATGCCGCAGTCTGCGATAAATACCCTTACCGTTACTTCCTTTGGGGCAAGCGATTGCGGATGTGTCCGCTCGCGCAACGAAGATAATTTTTTGGTGGATGACGGACGCCGGCTCTATGCCGTCGCCGATGGCTTGGGGGGCGTCCCCAATGGCGACAAAGCCTCACTTTTGGCGCTGCAGATGGTTTGCGACTATTGCGACGAAGCGGCCATGCGCGGGGATATTTTCCTCGACGAGATGTTCCAGGCGGTAAATTCGAGCGTCTATAACGAGGGCCATCGGCTCTCCCCCGACTTGGGCATGGCGACGACCCTGACGCTCGGCCAGATTATCGGCGAGATGCTCTCCGTAGGACATGTCGGCGACTCGGCCGTCTATCTTTACCGCGCGGGCACCGTTCGCGTCCTGACGGCGGAGCACACCTTGCGCGCGAATGTTTGCAAAAATTTACCGGAAGACGAATGGGACACCATTCCCGAAGCGCTGGGGCATACCCTCACGCGCTGCATCGGCCACCAAAGAACTGTCGAGATCGACCAACTGACGCTTCCCCTCCAGCCGGGCGATCGCGTTTTGCTTTGCACCGATGGCGTGATTAAATATGTGGACGCGGAATTCATCGAAAAGGCCTTTGCGGTCTCGACCTCTCCGGAGGTCTTGGTCAAAAAGCTCCTTTCCGAGGCCCGTGAACGCGGCGGCATGGACAATGCCACGGCCGTTTCGTTCTTTGTCAAGGGCAATACGCCCCGCGTCTTTGGACTGAGCGCGCGCAGCTAGTTTTTAAGCACAAGCCCCCTCCGTAAATAATAGCCCTCCATTGCCCTCAAAATGCCGCGCGCCAAGACAATTTCTGGTGCGAAGTTTTACACTTGTCGAGCTTTTGACGGTCATCGCAATCTTGGCCGGGCTTTTGGCGCTTGTTATTCCATGGATAGGCAGCTATCGGGCTTCCGCCAAATATCAGGCCGATCACCAAACGCTCACCGTTCTCAACGATGCCATTACGCGCTACAAATGCGAAGGCGGCAGCATCAACGCCCTCACCTCCGGCATGTCCTACGGCAACCTTTTGACGCTTTTGCGTACACCCGTCAATTGGTCTGGCCTCTCTCACCAGTTTCTGAATGCCCACGGTCCCTACGACAAAGCCCGCACAATCGCTTCAACCGGCAACGGCCGCACTTTTCGCCTCACCCAGTACGACACCTATTCGGAAGCGATTGGCGTCTCGAACATGGGAGGGAGCTCGCCCGGCAGCACGGCCTTTGCGAGCGTCAAAAGCGGTTACTATCACAGTCTCTTTCAGACCACCGATGGCACGCTTTGGGCGGCCGGACGCAACAACTACGGCCAGCTTGGCGATGGCACGACGACCGATCGCACGACTCCCGTGCAGATTTCAACCGCTCTTACGGCCATCGCTGGCGGCAGCAATCACACGCTTATGCTCAAGGCCGACGGTACGCTTTGGGCTGTCGGCTACAACAACTACGGCCAGCTCGGCGATGGAAGCACCACTACCCGCACCACTCCCGTCCAAATTTCATCTGGAGTCTCTGCAGTGGTGGCGGGGGCCGATCACAGTCTCTTCTTAAAGACCGATGGCACGCTTTACGGCATGGGGCGGAACTACTATGGCCAGCTTGGCGATGGCTCCACCACCGATCGCGCCACTCCCGTACAAATCACAACCGGCGTTTCTTCGATCGTCGCAGGGGGCTATCACAGTCTCTTCATAAAAACGGACGGCACGCTCTATGCAATGGGCTATAACAACCGCGGGCAACTGGGAGATACCACCACGACCAATCGCAGCACGCCCGTACAGGTCGCCACTTCCGTGAGTTCGATTGCCGCCGGGGCCTATCACAGCCTTTATATAAAAAGCGGCACGCTTTACGCCGCCGGCTACAATAACTACGGCCAGCTCGGCGATGGCACGACCACCGAACGCCCCACTCCTGTACAAATCATCGTGGAGTAAAAATTCCAGCAATCGCTTTGCGCGACAATGAGGCTTTCTTCAAAAAGGTGTGCGAGCCGATGACGACGGTTTGATCAAAGTCCCAAGACCAAGCCGGAGCCGCCATGCGCGTATGCGCGTAGTAATGCGTGGCGCCGCTGGTCAAATCAGGAAGTTTTCCGGCAAACGCCTTGCGGACGATTTTTTGCGAAGTTTCCCAAGAGGGGCTCCTTCGCGCCTTGGCGACAAATGAGGTGTAGCCCCCAGAAGAAAAACCCGAGGCACGCCCGAAGCAGCTAAACTGCTTTGGTTTAGTGGTTTGTGAATAATAGCTGCGAGAGGAGCCTGCGGCCCGATTTTGAATGACGTTCATGACCGCCTGCATCCCCTTCTCCCCCTCGCCTCCGGCCTCCAAAACCAAGCAAGCCGCTATAACATTCTGTTCATAAATCGATTGCGATATATTTATGAACACTTCGCCAAGCATCGAAAACGTTGCGTAAAGTGCTAAAATGATGAGAATTTTTGCCCCCATACGTCCCCCTTGTGAGATTCGGAGCAAAACGCGCGCCAATTATAAATTGGAGCAATAAATTGCCGTTTTTACGAAATTTTCATAAGAATTAGGGCCTTTGCCCCTACTCTTTTATGAGGGGTTTGCCTCATGCTTTTGTCGAAAGATTTGGCTGGAGAAAGAGTGGTTTTTCGCGTATTTCTCTCATTATGAAGGGCCCCAGAGTGCAACTCGTGCCGCATGCGCCGCTTATGTGGGTCCTTTTTCCGCTTTTGGGGGCTTATGGCTTTGCGGAAGAGGCCCAAGCGCAAGTGGCTGATTACAAGTTGTTTTTGCTATTTTTGGGTCTGTCGACGCTTGGCGGCGGGCTTTACTCTTTTTACAAAAAAAGCTGGAGGATAAGGATTTATGCCGCTTTGGCGGTTTTTGCGCTAGGGGCGCTTTTCTTTAATTTCAGAGAAGCGCGCCCCCTCCTCCGCCCCGAGGAAATGGCTCCCAAAGAAGCCGATCTGCTTATAGAGATCAAACAACTTTTTGCGGTAAAACCGCAAACTTTTACAAAAAGTGTTGCAAAAAAACTGCAACAAAAGGAAACTTCACCCTACAAAAATGCGGCAGGAATAGGAATAATAAAGTCCGGCGAGCGGGTCGGTGAACGCATCAACTTTTACATTCGGTGGCAACCGCGCGAAGGAAACGAAAGCCTCCCTAGGCCCGAAGTCAGCCAACTTATCCACGGCAAAGGAGTCCTTGCGCCGAACCCAAAACCCATTGAAGGCGAAGAGGATGCCGGCTTTGCGGAGTATCTTTGGCGCGCGCATGTGCCTTGGAGCCTGAAGTATGGCCAACTTGTTTCATTGGAGCGTCCGGCCTGGCCTATTTTCCATCAGGCGGCACTTCTGCACGATGGAGCCGTCGAAATCCTGCAGCGGCGTCTTTTCGACGCAAGGCCGGAGGACGCGGGCCTTTTGCCGGCAATGGTTATGGGGGAGCGCGCTGAGCTAACTTCGCAGCAAAAGGAACAGCTCCTTCGCAGCGGCACGATGCACTTGGTGGCCGTCAGTGGCATGAACCTGATGGTGGTGGCCGCCGTGCTGTGGGTGGTTTTGCGCGCAACGGGCTTGCCGAAAGTCGCGCTGGCAGGGGAAATCGTCGCTCTCATGGCCCTTTATGCGCTCGCCACCGGCAGTACGCCGAGCGTCTGGCGGGCGTGGGGGATGCTTTCTTTGGGGCTGGCGGTTTGGGCCTTGAAACGCCGCGTGAACCTTTGGGCGATCGTTGTGCTGGCGGCAACCGCCAGCCTACTTTGGGAACCGCGGGCGTTTTTGAACATGGGCTGGCGGCTTTCGTTCGGGGTGGTCAGCGGCCTTGTTTTGGGAATGGGCGCGCTGGAGCGCTGGGGAGTTTTTACGCGGCTAACAGGATTTTTGAAAGGCGGCGCTCTGACGCTTGCGGGAAGCATCGTAGCCGGCTTAAGCGTTGCGCCAATGACCGCCACCTATTGGGGCCTTGCACAGCCGCTGGGTTTTTTGGTCAATGCGCTTGCCGTCACGCTGGCAAGCGGCGTGACGGTTTTGGGAACTGTAAGCTGGCTTGTTTGCTGGGTGCCGGGGCTCTCCGCCGCCTTTAATGAAATCGCCTATTGGCTCATCGCGGGAATCGATGCGGCGGTCGTGGCCTATTTAAAACTCCCCGGCGCGGTCGTAGAAACGACGGGGGCCAAGGCGTCGGGCGTGGAAACGTGGGGAACACTCTTGCTACTCGGAATCTTTTATGCGGCCGCCAGATGGGGCAAAGCCGCCGCAAAACCCAAGCTCTGCTAACAAATTCTGACAGGCGCGGCGCTGCCGTAAGAGATTTAACAACAGTAAGATGCGCAGCGCTTCTGCTTCGCTGAAGTTGGGCGGTTTTGAGTTTTAACTTCGTTTCTCGGTCGAAGTCCGTGCCTCTAGCACGAGTTTTTCCCTCAAAGCCTTGTTAAAACTCAAACCTGCCTCAACCGCTCCTTGCCATAATTTGTTAGCAGAGCCTAGCGATTGAAAATTCCGCCCGGGGCAACTGTGTAAATGGCCGCCGTCGCCAGCGCCGATGAGGCCGTTAGCGCCCACATGAGCTTGCGGCGGGAAGACAGCGCCACCGGATCAACAATTGCGCGTCGCACGGGCCCGAGCACTTGTGCGCGCCGAAGCGGATCGTCGCTATCCAAGGCATTGAAGGTATCCATGAAAATGCCCACCAGCGGACCCGTCCAACAAATCGCCGCCGAGACTTTAGCTCCCAAAACAAGGGCTTTTGCCGGAGAGATGCCCCCAACGATATAGTTGGCAGTCAAGGGCAGAATGCAATAAACCAGCGAAAAGCCTGCGTCCGCTGCCGTCGTGCCAAGCCTTTTAGAGAGCCCCGCACCCTTATGAAGCCCCAGCCTTTTGAACAAGTGCTCGCGGCAATAACCGTAAAGGCGGCCTCCGCCAAGCACGCACTGCAACGTCCCCACGCAACGGCCGACCGCCGCAGCCACAGGGTCGGCGGTATGCGCCAGAAGGATTTCCGTCGCAGCCACATAAGGATTGGTAAAAGACTGCGAGCTAATGGTATCGATCCAAAATTGGCGCGAACGAAATTGACGGGCGTAAAACCTGCTCAGGCGCGGCCCAAGACCTCCCAGCAAACGGGCTGTGCGCTTCAGGCGCCAGAGAGGAAGGCATTCTGCCATCTCTATATTCTTCACTTAAAACTAAGCAAGTTCAAGCCAATTCGGACAATTTGGCTTGGCAGGACGCACGCGACGGGCTAGGCTGCACCCATGCGGATTACCGGCATCGCGCTTACGCCGCCCTCGGCCGCCGAAGGGAACCCCAAAGCCACCCCCGAACTGCTCGCCGCAACGCTGGCAAAGTATTCGCGCTCCAACGAGGGACTCGACAAAATTTTTGAGAAAATCGATTGGGGACAGACCGACAAATCGGTCGATGCCATTTTTCGCTTTATCGATTACGGGCATGCCTCCATCGGGGGACTGACCGGAGGCATCGCCATCGCGGTGGATGATGTCAGCATGTATCTGGCGTATAAGCTTTTTCATTTTTCGCAGATGTGCGATGGGCAGGAAAGCTCGACGCGCTACATCAAATTGAACGCGGAAAGTTTGCCTGAGCCCGAAGCCGTCGGCGTGCCGGAGGCTTTTGCGGCAGAGTGGAAGGCGCTCATGACGGAAGGTTTTGCGCATTACGCCGCCGAGTATGAGCGGCTCGACAAACGCGCGGCCGAACATCCCGAGCTTATCAAATACCCCGCGGGCGCCAGCGACAAGGTCAAGGAGCGCATCCGCAAAAATTACGCGCTCGACCGCGCGCGCTATTTTATTCCCTTCGCCACGCGCACCAATCTGGCGCTCATTATGTCGGCGCGGATGTGGGCGCAGACAATCAAGCAAATCGACGCGCTGCCGCACCCAGAGGCCAAAAGCCTCGCCTCAGGCTTGCGCGCGGAACTCAAAAAATTTGCGCCGCGACTTGTGAAGCACGCCGAGGCCGATGCGCCCTCGCTTGCACAGAGCGCCCAGCTGACAAAAGCTTGGCAGGGTCGCATTGCCAAAGAAGGCGTGCCAACCGCACATGCGTCGGACAAAGTGCATGTGAGCGTCGAGCGGAACTTCCCAGAGTTTTTCCCGCCGCTGCAAAGCTTGACCGAAAG
Source organism: uncultured Verrucomicrobiota bacterium (assembly GCA_964541905.1). GTDB lineage: Bacteria > Verrucomicrobiota > Verrucomicrobiia > CAZIPW01 > CAZIPW01 > CAZIRU01. Next base: position 8,813 of record CAZIRU010000019.1, on the reverse strand, counting down.
CGTGGAAGGAAAGCTCAACCGCTATTCGTTCGACTTAGCCGGAGAGGCGCTCAAGCGGATTTTTGTGCGGGCGGCATGGAACAACGTGTCGGTGGCGGAGCTGCGCGACTTGAATCGCAATCGCACGGGTTATCGCTTTACGCCCTTGCTGCCAGTGGGATTTTATCTGCCGGAGGAAATTGACCGGCAGGAGCATGAGGACTTTCTTAAGCGATGGAGCGCTTTTGCGCGGCGCATGGTCCAAAGCGGCGAAGCGGGAGCGGCCGCATGGCCCTACGCGATGCTCTTGGGAACGCAAATCACTTTCGAGCACGCTACGATGGCCGATAAGTTCGCTTATGAGGTGGAGTTGCGGACGGGGATCGGCGCGCACTACCGTTATGCGGAGCACCTCGGCGCGGCGGCGCGCGAGCTCTTCCGGCAGATTCCTGAGCTCGAAACGTTTGTCAAAATTGGGACGGCGGAACCGGAGTAGGATTTTGAGAGCAACGGTGCCAGATGGCAGGGTCACCGCCGTTTAAATTTGGCGCGGGGATTTGGGCGGGATGGCAAGGCAGCTCCGAGGACGCCGAAGGAGTGCATTGAAATGCATGACTGAGGCAACCGCAGAGAGCGTCCGAGGGAAAATGCTCCTCAGAGTGTTTTCCTGAGGCGCAAAGCGAGCTCGGGAGCAACGCCGTCCGCACTCCAAAGCCACCGCCAAAACTCATTTAAAGAGGAAGCTCATCGGGCCTTGGATAAGCCCCAGCCCCAAAAGCACCGTCACTAAGAGGCCCGTGAAGACCATGGTGCTAAGCGGAACGCGGGCGGGCTTGGGCAAGCGGACGGCTTCGGGAAGATCGCTATTGCGCCCGATAAGGCTAAAGAGTAAACGCAGGTAATAGTAGAGGCCCAGGACGCTGCCGAGGACGAGGGCGGCCAAAACGCCCCAGCTGGAGGCTTCCGCGCCGCGATAGAACACAAAAAACTTGGCGACAAAACCGCCCAACGGCGGCAGCCCGGCCATCGAGGCCACCGCCAGCACCAGTAGCATCGAATAGCCCGGATGGTGGCCGTAAGAATTGCGGATGCCCTCGAGCGTTTCTTCGCGCGGATCAAGCTCGAGCATGCAATAGGCCACGAGCAACAGCGCGGCCACATAGTTCAGGAAATAAAAGAAAATCGGCTGAAAGGCATTTTGAACTTGGGTGCTAAAAAGGATTGCCGAAAGAATAAAAGCGCCGTGCACCACTCCCGAAAGAGAAAAGAGGCGCTTCAAGTTTGTCTGATGCATGGCGCTCAAGCCGCCCCAAAGCGCGCTGGCAATCACCACCGCACGCAAAGTCGGCAGATAGGCCCGCCAAAGTCCCGAAAAGGGCTCCAGTAGGAGCGCTACCAACGCCACGGCCACGGCAAACTTTGCGCTGCTGGCCAGATAGCCCAAAATCGGCCACGAAGCCCCCTCGTACACCTCCGGAAGCCAGTAGGTGAAGGGGAAAAGCCCCAGCTTGAAAATAAAACCGCCCAACACAAGCCCCACGCCCATCAGCGCCCACATCGAACGCGTATCGTAAAGGCTTAGCGAAATCTCGCGGTAGTCGAGGCTGCCGACCTCCGCATAGATGAAAACCATTCCCCACAGAAAAAGCGCCGCCGACAGCCCCGCTTGAAAAAGATATTTGGGCGCCGCCTTGGCCGAGGAAAAGCCCAGCAGCAGCGCGATAAAAAGCGATGCCGACTCAAGGCACACAAAGGTCATCAGCAAATGGCTCGACTTGACAAGCAGCAGCAAGACAACCGTTGTGGCATTCAAAAGGCCGTAGAACTCAAGCGGCAAAGGAGTCTTTTTTTGCGAGTGTCTTTTGGACATCCAGGCCACCACCAGTCCCACCAGCTGCAAAAAAAGTCCCGCCGCCACAGCGCCCAAAGAGGGATCGAGCAACCCGCCAAAAGCCGCCTCCGGCGCAAAGGATTTTATAAAAAACGAGTGGCAAAAGGTCAAAAGCAAGACACCCGCTTGAGCCCACAGGACGGCATAAACACCCCGCGCGCGCACATGCGGAGGCGTCAGGCCCAGCACAAGCGCCAGCACCGCCACTCCCGCAAGCGCAAGCTCCGGAAGCAAAGTCAAAATGGCGCCAAAATCCGTCATAGGCTCAAGGGAATAAAAGTTTGCAAAAAGGCATTCAGAGGCGCCGTCAACACCCCCGGCAAAAACGCAAAGACCAAAAGCGGCAACACCAGCAGATAGCCGCAAAGCGCCTCGAAAGAGCTCAGGTCCGCCATATGGGGGGGCTTGCTTTGGCCATAGAGCATTCCCCCAAGCGCCCGAATGCCCGCTGCCGAAAGCAGCGCAATCCCCAACAAAATGACCGGCGCGACCAAGCTCAAGCCTTTCATCGCGCCGACGAGCACGCCCAGCTCACCCCAAAAGCTCACAAAGACCGGCAGTCCCAAGAGCGCCAAAACACCCATCATCAAAAAAACCGACAATTGCGGAGTCATCAGGCGCAATCCGCCCAAGTGCAGCATCTCCAGACTCCCCACGCGCCGACGAAGAAAGCCGCAGCACAAGAGCAGCAGCGCCACCGCCAACCCGCTACCGAAAATGAGCAGCATCATTCCCGCCATACCCTCGTGCGTATGCGAAAGAAAGCCCAAAAAGACGGTTCCGAGATGGGCGGTGGCCGCATAGGCCACAAGCTTGCGGAAATCCGTCTGCGCCAGTGCCGCGAAAGAAAGAAAAACAATATTCGCCACGCACAAAAGCGAAACGAAATGCCTAAGCGGCATCAGTCCCCATAAGGACGGCCCCGCAAAACCCTGCAATAGAAAATAGACGCCGAAAAACTTGAGGGCCCCGCCCATCATCATCGAGATTGCCGTGGGCGCCTGCGCAAGCAGCTTGGGAACCCAGCCGTAAAAGGGCCACAAGCCCGAAAGGATCACCGTTCCCCAAAGCAAAAGCGCCCAAGCCTTCGACCGATGGGCCAAAGGCGTAACGGCCAGCTCGCGGTGGAAATCTATCGCGCTAAAACTCTTGAGGTCGGAGGCGTGATGAAAAGCCAACACCCCCAAAAGCGTTATGAACGAGCCTACCAAGAGCATGACTCCCATCTCAAGCGCCGCCGCTTTTCGCTCGGGACCGCCGTAAATCATAAGCGAAAGCAAGACCGGCAAAAGCGCAACCTCGTGGAAAAAGAACGCGTAGAAAAGATCCACGCTCGAAAACGCCGCGAGAGTTGCCGCCAGCACCAGCAGCAAAAACGACCAAAAAAGACCCCGGCGTTCCAACGCACGGCCGTAAGTGTAAAAACCTGCTGCGGCCCCCACCAAGGCGCTGAGCACAAACATCGGCAGCGAAAGCGCATTGAGCCCCAGCTGCAAACGCACACCGATAAGCTCAAGCCCGAGGGGAGTTGTGGAGAGATAGTCGTAGCCGCTTGGGCCGGTGGGCGTAAAACACCTCCATAAAAGCATCACCGAAAAAAAGACCGTCACCACGACTCCAAGCCCCAGAGTGTCCGCCCAGCGCTCGGCCACGCGATAGGGCATAAATAACAGCACGAGTCCCGCCACAAGCGGAAGCAAAATCACTCCGGCCAAAAGCCACACCAACGGATCGCTACTGGAATAAAAGGGAATCATATTTTGGCGGTGGAGACAAAGATAAAGAAAAGCGCACCCCAAAAGACCCAGTAGAGCGCGTAGGTGAGGTGTTTGCGATAGGTGGACTGCGCCAGCAAACCCGCAAGACCAAAACAGGAAGCAATCCCACGGACGAGAACGCCCCCGACAAAAATCTGGTCAAAAAACGAGAAGACCCGCGCCACCGGCTCTGCAAGTGCATTGCCTGCGGTATTCCAGCATTTATCGAAATAAAACGCCTCGCGCAAACCGGTATGGACGCCACCGAGGGCCTTTTTGAACGGCTCGTCGGAGCGCCGCGAGTAAAAATAGGCCACGCCCACCCCTGCCAGAAGAGTCACGCAGCTCCACAAAACCAAGAGAGAATTTTCCGCGTGCTCGGCAAAAAGCGGAGCCAAGAACTTTGCCGGAAACGCCGGATAAAAAAACGCATAGCCGCTCAAGAGCGAAAAGAGCGCCAATACCCCAAGCGGCAACGCATAGAAAGTCGATCCCCCATGGGCCTGCGCGGCCTCGGGAGAACGCGGAAGCCCGAGGAAAACAAGGCCAAAAAGCCGCCCCATGTAAAGGCACGTTAAAAGCGATGCCAGCATCAGCCCCGCCGCTACCGCACCATTTTGCGCAAGCGCCACATCGAGGATCGCTTCTTTGCTAAAAAATCCGGCCGTGTACGGCGCTCCCGAAAGCGCAAGCGCTCCGATGAGAAACATCGCGCAAGTAAAAGGCAGCCTCCTCCATAAGCCTCCAAGCTTCAGCAGATCCTGCTCGTGGCGCGTCGCATCGATGATCGCCCCCGCGCAAAGGAAAAGCAGCGCTTTGAAAAACGCATGGGTACTCAGGTGAAAAAAGGCTCCTTGCGGCGTCCCAAGCCCAAACCCCGCCACCATAAAGCCCAGTTGCGAAATCGTCGAATAGGCCAGCACGCGCTTGAGGTCGTTTTGCGCCAGCGCCCACAGCCCCGCCAAAACGCTGGAAGCCACCCCCACCCAAACGATGGCCGGCAGCATCGGCGCAAAAACGAAGTCCAGCCGACAAAGCAAATAGACGCCGGCGGCCACCATTGTGGCGGCATGGATAAGCGCCGAAACAGGAGTGGGCCCGCGCATGGCTTCCGGCAGCCAGATGTGCAGCGGAAATTGCGCAGACTTGGCCAGCACCCCCACAAAGAAAAGAGAGGCAATATTCATTTGCATGGGGCGCTCCAACGCCGCAAAGCGTTCGGCCAGAGCGGCAAGATCGGTCGTCTGGCAAACGATGATAAGCCAGCCAAGCCCCAGCAGGAAAAAGACATCGGCAAAACGATTGGCAAGGAAAGCCTTGTTGGCCGCGCGAGCAGCCTCGGCAGAGCCGTCGTGGCCGATAAGCAGATAGGAGGTAAAACCCACCAGCTCCCAAAAGATGAAGAGCAAAACCATGTTGGAGGCCAGCGTCAGACCGCTCATGGCAAAAAGAAAGAGGCTTAGCGCCGCATAATAGCGCGGCTGGGCCGGATCTTCGCGCATATAACGCAGGCTAAAGAGCACCACCGCAAAACCCACCCAGCCCACAATCAAAAGCATAAGCGACGCCAAGGGCGTATAGAGCAACCCGAGGTCGAGGGAAAGCGAGCCCAACTCAAACCAAGGACGCGTTGCCAAGACGGGAGTAGAAAGCGTTTGTGAGAGGAAAAGCGCCAGCGCCAAAAGCCCGAAGCTCGAAAAAAGCGTCAAGGCCGACGGCAACTTGGGATAAACGCCCCCCGTAAGCGCGCCAAGAACGGAAGAGCCCAGCGGCAAAAGCACAAGCGCAACTGGAAGCATTTCGAGCATTATGAGTTTCTATCGAGGTCGTCCACCCAAGTGGAGTTTTGGGCACGGTGAATTTTTAGAATAAGCGAAAGCCCCACGCAAACCTCTGCCGCAGCAATCGCGAGGACAAAAGGCACAATCAAAACGCCCTCCGGCAGGGCTCCCGCCGCACTGTGATAACGGGCCGCGCCCACGAAAGCCGTTAAGGCCCCCAAAAGCACAAGCTCTAGCGACATGAGCATCACTATCAAGCTCTTACGCATCAAAAGCCCCCAGACGCCCACGAGCGAAATCACGCCTCCCAAAATAAGGACTGCCTTAAAACCCATCACGCCACGCCCTCCTTTTTCGCAGGAGAACTCAAATGCAGAGCCCCCACGGCCACCCACAGCAACAGCCACGCCATCAGCTCCACCGCCAGAAAATAGCGGCCAAAAAGCTCTGCGCCATAAGCGGTGCTGCAACAAAGCGAGTTTTGTGCGCCGAAGAAGTTTTGCTGCACCGCCTGACCAAAGGCCGGATAGAGAAGCAGTACTCCGCCGACAATGCTTGCCAGCGCAAAAAGGAAACGCCAGCGGCCGATCTTTTTGCCGCTGCGCTGCTGGCCGGTAAACATCACCACAAAAACAAAAAGCATCAGGATGGCCCCCGCATAAACAAGAAAAGTCAAAAGCCCTACCAGCCACGCACCCATTGAGGCCATGACTCCGCTTATGCCCAAAAGCGCCGCCGCCATCCAAAGGGCGCTCTGGACGCCTTGCGGGCTAAAGATAACCCCCAAAGCCGACAGGACGGCCACAAAGCAAAAAAAACAAAAAAAGGCGTCATTCATAGGCGAAGCGCGGGGGCTTTAGGTGTTGGCCGCCTCCTGACTTTTGTGCGCTTTTTGGGCGTCGGCAAGCTTTTTCCCCCACTTCCGAATGCCATCGGGCTCGACACCACCAAGCTCCAGCAGTCGCTCCTTGTTCAAAAGGAGTTCATCGCGCGAAAGACCATTGAGCGCATAAACATCCTTCAAAAATATCGCCTGCTCGGGGCAGACCTCTTCGCACAAGCCGCAATAGATGCACCGGAGCATGTTGATTTCAAATTTAAGCGGCGTTTTTTCGATATGGGCCTCCGGCGCCTCGGCGGGGATTTCGGAGGGGACAATCCGAATGGCCTTCGGGGGACAAACAAATTCGCACAGCTGGCAGCTCACGCATTTGATGCGGCCCTTTTGGTCTTTGACCAGCGTCGGCACACCGCGATAGTGAGCTGGGACTGCCTCCTTTTTTTCAGGGTACTCAAGCGTGGCGGGTTTTTGAAAAAACCGCTTGAGCGTAACACCCAACCCCGCGAAGGTTCCCGGCAAATGGGTTTTCTCCAAGGCGCTCAAAGGCTTTTGATCGACGATTTTTACAGCCACGCCCTTTTTTACAATTTTACAAGTCCCTTTGCCAAGCACGAAGAAAACCGGCTATTTGTAAAAAACTTACGAAAAACGCCACAAGGCCACAGAGCGTGTTAAACTTTAGGCATGAACGGTCTGAAGCAAAAACCCCGCACGGGCAGTTATTTTGGCGCCTTTGGTCCGCCGAGAGCCCCGAAAGCTATTGCGCGCAGCGTTGCGCCCTCAAGCAAGTTCACGGGTGACCTTGATCTTTACAAATTTGGCGACCGCGTCGCCTACAACAAATTTCAAACCGCGCTGGAAAATGTCATCGAGAGGCTCAAAACAGGACAAAAGCTCGATGACCGCCACCGCGACCACGCCATCGTCGATAAACATTGGGGCCCTTGCCGCGACTGCCACATCCGCCCCGACATCGTTTTGCTTTATCGCATCGAAGGCGAAGCCGTGCGGCTGCTACGACTGGGTTCGCATGCAACTCTTTTCGGAAAATAGCTTGTCTCCTGCTCTATTTAAGGTAATATTAACCTTAAACCTATGAGCAAATTTGAGTGTGAAAATCCCCGCGAGGTTATTGTTCTAAATCCCCAAGTGGACGCAGAGATCTCCAAGCTTTCCGAAAAACTTAACAAGGCTTGCGAGCGCATTATTTACGGATGGCTCAAAAATCGCAAAAAGCTTCCCGAAGCGCTCGAAAGAAGGCCGCTTTTGAGTACCAGGCTGGGAGTCTGCGAGGTCTGCCGAATATTGCCCGAAACCGACACGGCCCTAGCCTTTCGCGTGAATGAAATTGGGGTCGAGCCTCTTGAAATTGGCCGCTACGATGATTTTGTGGACGAGCAATTTCCGGTAGGCTGATTACCCAAGTTTTGCCAATAGCGCATTAAGAGCCAAGTTCGCCATTGCCAGAGGAAGCAGCACCGTCCAGCCCAGCTTCATGACTTGGTCGTAGCGGAAACGCGGGAAAGTCCAGCGCACCCAGATAAAAAGAAAAAGCATTGCAAAAAGCTTGGCCAAAAAGACCGCAACAGAGGCGGCACAGCCCCAAGCATTTGCGGGATAAACCACCCCCGGCAGCGTCCAGCCGCCCAAGAAAAGGTTCACGAAAATGGCAGAGCCAACGATCATGTGCGAGTATTCCCCCACCATAAACATACCAAACTTAAGCGCGCCGTAATCCACATTGTAGCCTCCCGCGATTTCACCTTCAGCCTCGGGCATATCGAAAGGCGCTCGGTTGGCCTCGGCAAAAAGCGCAATCAGGTAAAGCAGCGCCGTAAGCGGCTGGAGCACAACCCACCACGCGGAAGACGCCTGAGCCTCGACCACGCGCACAAGGCTAAACGAACCCGCCCAAAGCCCCACTGAAAGGATGCAAAAAGCAAGGGTGAGCTCATAAGAAATCATCTGCGCGGCAGCACGCAATCCCCCAAGGAGAGCATATTTGTTGTTGGACGCCCAACCCGCCAGAAGCAGCCCATAGACTCCCATCGCCGAAACCGCCATGATAAAGAAAAGCCCCAAGTCGATGTCGGCCAAGACCAAAGGCGTGTTGCCAAACGCCCCAAAAGGAATGACGGCAATGATGCTATACGCCGGGATGAAGGCCAAGCACGGGGCCAGATGATAAAAGAACTTACGAACGTGCCCAGGAATGATTTCCTCCTTGAAAATAAGCTTGGGAATATCCGCCAGCAGATGGAAAAGCCCATGACGCATAAGCGCCGGCCCGATGAGCGGGATATCGCTTAAAAAGGGGAAACGCACGCGATTGGGCCCAAGGCGATTTTGCATCGCCGCGCATACCTTGCGCTCCCAAAGCACTAGATAGCCCGCCAGCCCGATAAGCACAAGCACCATGCCTATCGCCTTCAAGAGCGCCCAAAGGATTTCCATACGGGAACTCTCAAGCAAAGCGCCAAAGAACGGCAAGGAGAAAGTTGGATGGCCGCTTAGAGCGTGTTTAGAATCTATTTGGCAGTATTGTTGGGATGATTTTGGCGTTT
>CAZIRU010000018.1:0-15705 GCA_964541905.1 uncultured Verrucomicrobiota bacterium | reverse complement strand
CGCCTAAAAATCCTTGGCGGCTCCAGTCCTTCTTTTGGGATTCTCGTTTTTCCGGTACTGGCGCCTTTCTCGATAATGACCGAAATCCGCCTTTCAGGCCCAGTCGAAAATCCCCGTTGGCAGTTGCAGCTGGGCCTTTAAAATCTACGAGGCTTGAGCCTTTCGGCTTTTCGCCTTAAACTCTTTCTATGCTTCGAGCGCACCATCCGGTAGGCTTTCACGCCTCGATTGCGGGTGGTTTCCATCATGCCCTTGAGGAAGCCGAAGCCTTCGGCTGCGAGGCGATTCAGATTTTTACAAAGAGCAATCGGCAATGGTCAGCAAGCCCCATCGGCGAAAGAGATCTTGCGCTTTATCACGAAGCTTACCGCCGTGCGCGCAAGCAACAGACCCTTCGGCTTGTTTTTGGCCACAGCGGCTACCTTATCAATTTGGCCGCTTCGAATCCCGAAACGCTTCAAAAGTCTCGTGAAAGTTTGCTCTTGGAATTGGAGCGCTCTGCTCTTCTGGAACTCCCTTTTTTGGTATTACACCCGGGTTCGGCCAACGAGCGCAGCGTCCCAGACGGTCTAAAAACGGTCGTTGAATCCCTCGAATGGGTCTTTGCGCGTACCCAAAGCCCTACAAAAGTGGCGTTGGAGACGACGGCGGGTGCGGGGAGCGTTTTGGGTTCTCGCGTCGAAGAACTCGCGTGGCTTTTACAAAACACCCCTTCGTCCTCGCGTTTAGCCATTTGTCTGGATACCTGCCATCTTTTTGCGAGTGGCTACGATCTACGAACCGCTTCCGACGTGGCTGCTTTTGTAAAAAACTTTCGTCGCCACATCGACTGGAAACGTGTCGTGGCCGTTCATCTCAATGATAGCGTGGGCCCCTTGGGCGGGCGTTTGGACCGCCATGCACAGTTAGGGGAGGGGGCGTTGGGCTGGGAGTGCTTTCGGGCGATTATGCAAAGCCCCTTTTTCGCGCAAAAGCCCCTATGCTTGGAGATCCCCCCCGGCGGCGAGGGCCGGCCCAACGACGTGGTTGCGCTCAAGCGTCTCAAGGCCGCTCGAAAGCGCGCTTGACCTCTCCCGCCAAATTTGCTATAGTTACCTCCCTATGCAACCGACCTATCGCCCCCACAAAGTAAAAAGGGCCCGCAAATTGGGGTTCCTCAAAAAGATGTCCACCCGCTGGGGCCGCGCCACCATCAATCGCCGCCGCGCCCGTGGCCGTAAGCGCATGACAACCGTCAAATAAGGTTCTTCGCTTCCTTTTTCGCGTCCTTGTTTTTGTTTTTCTTTGCGGATAAGCTTTGGAGAGGATGAAAATCGCTCGTTTCTCAACAGCCAAGGCTTTTACGCAGCTTAGAACTTCCTCGCGTCGTTTTGAGAGCGGCGCTTTTTCCGCTCTGGTGGCGGTTGCGCCCGATGGACTTTGGCGTTTTGCGGCAGTGGCGAGCAAGGCGCGTATTGGCGGAGCCGTCGCGCGCAATCGCGCCAAAAGGCGTTTGCGAGCGGCTTTCTCAAAGGCCGCCACGCCTCTGGAGACTCCTCTGGCGGTTGTTTGCCATGCCAAAAAGGCCGTACTAAGCGCGGAGTTTTCCCAAATTTTCGAAGAGCTTTCGCGAGCGCTTCGTTCAACTCAAGGACGCTAATGCGTTGGATTTTGCTAGGGTTTGTCTGGCTCTACAGCCGCTTAATTTCGCCCATTTGGCATGCGCTGATGGGCCCGCAGGCGGGTTGTCGTTTTACGCCCAACTGCGCGCAATATGCCGCCGAAGCCGTCCGCGAGTGGGGAGCATTTCGCGGAAGCCTCTTGGCCCTCAAGCGGGTTTGTCGCTGCCATCCTTGGAGTAAGGGTGGCCTCGACGAGGTCCCTCGCCGCATCCCCTAGCGCTTATACACGCCAGGCACAGCCTCATCGGGCGTCTTTAGCATCTTCTTGATTTGCGCGAGCGCTTCAGGAACGTGTGTTGCATCACAGCGGCCTAAGAGCGTGTTCAGAATCTCTTCGCCGTATTGCGCCGCATAATTTGCTGATAAACAATAATGAGCGGCGCCCTTCGGGTTGGGCGCTTTTGTGTTTTGGCGGCGTTTCTCGTTCGCATTTCGGGCTTCTAGCCCGTGTTGCTCACTCGAAGAACCCCGATTTCATCGGGGTTTGGCCTTGCCAAAACGCCAAAATCATCCCAACAATACTGCCAAATAGATTCTGAACACGCTCTAAGTCAAGTCGGATTTCCCTTCTCCATGCGCCAGAAAAGACCTGACAATTGGCCTTCGTTGCGTTAGAGTGATCTTTCATGCAAAAAAATTCAAAGTTAATCGGAGTTGTGCTTTTGGCGGCAGCCATGGGGCTTATGTTCTGGCAATCCAAAGACCAGTCCGCCCGGATGAAGACTTGGCAGGCTTCTCAAGCCTCGCAAGCGGCGCTCGTCGATACCGAAAAGACCGCCAGCGAAGCCACGGCCCAAAAAGTCGAGCTTTCTCAACCCGTTCTTGTTCAATCGCCCAGCGCTTCCGGCGCTCCAGTACTTGCGAAGCCTGTGGCCGAGCTCCCCGCCGAGAGACTCTACACGCTCGAAAACGCCTTTTTGCGCCTTGATTTTACCGATCGCGGGGGAGCGGTGCGTTCGGTGGCCTTCAAGGAATATCCGGCTGTCAAGGGCGCGCAAGCCCCCTATACGATGATTGCCCCCGAGCGGGCCCCTTTCTTTGCGCTGAACCTCAACTCCGAGGCGCAAGGTTATGACCTTGAGGCGTATGCGCTTGTGGCGCAAACGCCCACCTCTCTTGCTTTTGAGCGTTCTTTAACTAAGGGCCTTGCGTTGCGCCGCGAGTACACCCTTACCGTTCCCGAAAAGAAACATACCGCCTCCGGCTATGTTCTTGAGCAAAAGCTCTCATGGACAAACACTTCGGGTGCCGATTTGCAGCTCCCCAGCTACACGCTCAATTTGGGCGCCGTTCCCCGCGACCCCAGCGATCCGGATGACGTTTTTCTGAATTTTGGCGCTTATGATGGCCGCGAAGCCAAATTCATCGGTCTGTCTTACTTCAATGGCGGCGGGATCCTCTTTTGGCAAAAGCCTCCCAGCGAGCGCTACGAAGTCGCCAAGCCCCTCCAGTGGGCGGCGCTCAAGAGCAAGTTTTTTGCCCTTGTTACCACTCCCGCCGAGATGGCCAAGGGGGCTTCGTCGAGCGTTTTGGATATTGGTTCGGGCAAGACCGTCCGCGCCATTACCGGCGAGCTGCGTTTCGACTCGCTGATTGTGCGTTCGGGGGCTTCGGCTTCCGCATCGCTTTCCACCTATGCCGGTCCCAAGGAATACGCGCGCCTGGCCTCACTTGGAGGGCATCAAGACGAAGTCATGCAATGGGGCTGGCCGATCTTTTCCTTTTTCAGCAAGCTCTTTATTTCCATGCTCAATGGCATTGCGGGTTTCGTGCACAACTATGGAGTCGCGATTGTTTTCTTGACGCTCCTTATTCGTGCGGCGATGTGGCCCTTTACCGCGGCGGCAGCGAATGCCAGCAAAAAGATGGCGGTGGTTCAGCCCCTCCTCAAGCAGGCGCAAGAAAAATACAAGAGCAATCCCGAGCGGCTGCAAAAGGAAACGCTCAAGATTTTCCAAGAGCATCAGGTTAATCCGATGGCCGGTTGTCTGCCGGCGCTTTTGCAAATTCCGGTTTTCTTGGGCTTCTTTTATATGTTGCGCTCGGCGGCCGAGCTGCGCTTCGAGAGCTTCCTTTGGATCAAGGACCTTTCGATGCCCGACACCGTGGCGCATATTGCGGGCTTTCCCCTCAATCCGCTCCCCATCGTGATGCTTGTGACGATGTATTATCAGATGAAGCTGACCCCCTCTTCTGCGGATCCCGAGCAGCGCAAGGTCATGCAATTCACCCCCTTGCTCTTCTCGTTCCTGCTCTACAATTTCTCGGCGGGCCTTACGCTCTACTGGACTCTTTCCAATCTCGTTTCGATCATCCAGCAGCTTTTGGTCAACCGCACGCCGACCTCCTCTGGCGGGATCGGCTCCGACCAAAACGCCCCCATCGAAGCGCAGACAACCGTGCTAAAGTAGAATTGATTTATGCCCAGCCCCCTGAAAATTGGCCAAACCGCCTTAGAGGTCTGCCAGACCATCATTGACAATTACCCGTCAATTATTACCGTCCGCATTCGTTCCCACACCGTTGGCAAAAATTGGCGCCAAATCAATACGACCCTCGAGGAAAAGCTTTCAGATCTGCAGTCCAGCTTCTTTCATGGAGGTCAGACGGGAGAGCGCATCTATCGCCGCGAAGACTTTTTGGCGCTGCGCACATTTGAACCCCTGCCTGAAAATGAAGTTTGGTCTTTTTGCTCACGCGTAGGTTGTGCAGACGGCAAATGCCGCCATATAGCCATGATGAACTTCCATCCGGAAGAAGGCATCGGCCTTGCGGATATAAAAAGAGTCATGCAATACCTGTGCGGCTCGGGAAAGGGCGCTCTTTTGGAAACCGACCGTTACCACCACTACTACGGGAACTTTCTCCTCGAAGAAAAGGAGTGGCATCCGTGGATGGCGAATTTCTTGATGCCCTGCATTGTAAGTCCGCGCTATATCGGGCACATGATATGGCGTGGGCATTGTTTTTTGCGTCTTTCTACCGATTCCACCTTCAAAACCAAAACCCCTCGCGTCGTCGACCTCGTCTAATTTATGTCTGGACACTCCAAATGGGCCAATATCGCGCACAAGAAGGGCGTCAATGACGCCCGTCGCGGGAAGGTTTTTAGCGTCATCTCCAAGGAGATTACCGTTGCGGCGCGGGCGGGTGGGGGAGACGTCAATTTTAATATTCGCCTGCGCGCGGCGGTGGACAAGGCCAAGTTCGAGAACATGCCCGCCGATAACATTACCCGCGCCATCCAAAAGGGTACGGGCGAAATCCCGGGGGTCATCTACGAGGAAATCGTCTACGAGGGCTACGGCCCTTCGGGCGTGGGTGTGATCGTCGAGGTGACGACCGACAACAAAAACCGCTCGGCAGGTGAGGTGCGTTCGACTTTTGCCAAGCATGGCGGCAACATGGCAGGGGCGGGGGCGGTTGCCTTCAATTTTCAGCGCAAGGGCCAGCTCATTGTCGCGCGCGAGGCTGCGACCGAAGACGCGCTCATGGAGCTTGCCCTTAATGCAGGCGCTGAAGACATGAAGACGTTCGAGACTCACTACGAAGTATTGACCTCTCCTCACGGCCACCCGACGGTCGCCAACGCCCTTACGAAGGCGGGTATTCCTCTTGCCTCCAGTGAAGTCGCCTTTTTGCCCACAACGACAGTTTCGCTTTCCCCCGAAGACGCCGCCAAACTCGCGAAGCTTGTCGAAGCCCTTGAGGCTCTGGATGACGTGCAATATGTCTGGACGAATCTCGAAGAAAACTAGGGAGCGTTAACGAAGTGCCGACGGGCGCCTTTCTTGCTCTCTCGTGCTTTTCTAGCGTCTGGCCACAGCCCCGGCCACCGCATCCATAAGCATCATGAGCGGCGTGCTTAAGAGAGTCACAAGCCTCCACAACGCCATGCGGAAGGGCTCCAGATTGATAAGCACAATCAAAATAATAGTGCCCCACTGCGCCAGCCGCATATAAGTCATCTCGCTCATCCTGAAGAGGTGCCGCATCAGATGCGACCCATCGAGCGGCGGCACGGGCAGCAGGTTAAAAATCGTCAAAAGCACATTAAGCGCAATGATGTTGACTCCCAGCATCACGGCCTTGCTTGCGGCCATCCCCAACGCTCCGGCCACCAGCCCAAACACGACAGCGCAAAGCGTCGCCAATACAAAATTCGAGAACGGCCCCGCCAAAGAAGTCAAAACGTCTCCCGCGACGGGCCGCTTGAAGTTTCGCGGGTCGATGATGACCGGTCGCGCCCAACCAATGATGGCAAATCCGGGCGCCATCAAAATCATCATGAGCGGAATAATAACACTCCCAAACAAATCGATATGCACAAGCGGATTAAGGGTAAGCCGGCCCTGCGAGCGAGGCGTTGAGTCTCCCATTTTGTCGGCCACCCACGCGTGAGCAAACTCATGCACCGAAAGGCTGCCGATAAGCACCAAAAAGAGCGCCAATTTTTCTGTTAGGGTTGCTTCCATCCCTCCAATTTAGCTAAAATACATTCTCGCGCCAAGCCCTATGCGCACGATCCCCAAGAAAGTTGATGTAGAATATTTTGAAAAGATCCTCTCTGGCGAAAAGACCTACGAGGTGCGCTTGGCAGATTTTGAGGCTTCGGAGGGCGATATTCTTTGGCTGCGCGAAATCGACTCTTCTCGCCGCTATACTGGTCGCGAGCTCAAGCGCCGCATTAGCTATTGCTTCAATACCAAGTCCATGGAGCGCTATCATACCCGCGAAGAGCTCGAAAAATACGGCCTGCTCGTAATGGGTCTGCAAAAAGAATCGTCGGTAGACTAGCCGGTTGTCGGGATTGAACCGACGACCCATGCTTTACGAAAGCATTGCTCTACCACTGAGCTAAACCGGCGTTAAGGGGCTCATCGTAGTGCTTTTTGCAAAAAATGTCAAAATTTTCGTCCCTGGTTGACATGTTTTTTGAAAGACGAATTGAGCTGTCTTTCTCTCGTGCGACGATTGAGCCAGGGCTGTAAAAAAAGATTATTTAGACTTACAATAACGTCCAAGTCCCTCAACTATACTATAAATAAGCTCATAAATTTCTCTGATAAACTGTGGCGATGTATTATACATCCAAACACCTTCGCCGCAAGTAGAGCACAGGAACCATTGGTTATCCCACTTTTTGTCTTCGATACATTTTGTAAAATTCTCTCTTATCGCAGGGGGCCACTCAAATCCATGATGAAATACGCAGTTGCGATATTCGAATAGCGCATTGATCTTTGACCAACAGTCGTCTGGCAAATACCTCGTTAAGCAGATGGCCTCTGTTAACTCATTTATGCCTTTCCTGATATCTTTTCTCGGATTCTTATTTTCTTTCTCGAAAAAATATTCACAGTTCCATCTTATATCATTATTTTTTGAAAATCTAATATGAGATGGCGTGGCGTCCGCTGTTTTATAATATCGCCTCCTTATATTAGCAAAAGCTCTTTTAAACAAGGACTCCATAAGTGGAGCCAGAACGCCAATCAAGGCCATACAATATACAGAACTATAATATGTACTATAGTGCATTTCATCGATATATTCCTGCTCGAGAATGTCCTCAACGTCCTGATCGCTATTGTCGGAGCTCCTTATATTACTTTCTGCCCTTTGAACGGTAACAGAATCGATAGACTTTGCCTCCTTTAGAATCGCGAAGAGCCGATCTGCCGCAATCAACTGACTTTCAAAATCGAAGGGTGCATCTTGCCGAACTTCTTGCCTATGGTCATTTCCCCCTTCAATAAAATCGTAACGCCCATCGTCATTGAGTAGGCAAAATCCCTCATCTCTGTCCGACATATTAAACATAAAAATTTTCGGGGCGACTGGATTCGAACCAGCGACCTCTAGGTCCCGAACCTAGCGCTCTACCAGGCTAAGCTACGCCCCGAATAATCCGTCTATCCTAGCGCAAAAATCCGCCCCGGGCAATAAAAAACCGCGCCCGCAACCAAGCGGTCCTTACTCCCGCGCCTATTTTCCTCCTGCCAGCTCGCGAACTCTCATCAAGTCCAGTTTTCCGCTGGGCAGTCTTGGAACGGCGTCCACCTGCACGATTTTCTTGGGGATCCACAGGTTTGGCGCTCCCGAGGCCGAGAGTTTTTTCCGCAACTCCTCCGCGTCTATGGGCTTTTCGCTCAAAAGCACGAGTGTTTCCCCCTTCGCCTCATCGGGCACCCCCGTCAAAACGACGGGCAGCATCGCTTCGTCCTGCCAGCCGAAGACTTTGGCGATTGCCTCCTCGATTTCGCCATGCGGCACCATCTCTCCCGCGATTTTGGAGAACCGCCGCAGCCGCCCTTCGATTACCAAATACCCTTCGGCGTCAATATGCCCAAGGTCGCCGGTCGAAAGCCATCCGTCATGGAAGATTTCATGGCTGGCTTTTTCGTCGTCGAGATACCCGCCAAAGACATTCTCTCCTTTGACTTCCAAAATCCCCTGCGTGCGTGGATGGGTTAATACCTCACGCGTCTCCACATCCACGATTCGCGCTTCGATTCCCATAAGCGGCCGCCCCACTGTTCCGATGCGGTTAGCCCCGGGTTTATTGACGCTCACGACGGGAGAGGTCTCGGTGAGGCCATAGCCCTCCAAATAATCGCTCCCGAAAGTTTCCTTCCAGCGCTCATGAAGCCCTTTGGGCGTCTTTTCGGCGCCGGCGACCACATAACGCAGCGACGCAAGATCCTCCCGCTTGATTTGTTTGAGATAATACCTGAAGAATGACGCCGACCCAATGAGTGCATGAACTTGTTCGCTGCGGGCGATTTCCGCAATTCCCGTCGCATCCAGGGGATTGGGGTAGGTAACGGCCTCCACCGCGTGAGTGAGGGGATACCACAAGTTGACCGTCAGTCCAAAGCTGTGGAAAAAGGGAAGGCTTGCCAGGAGCCGGAGGCCGTCCGGCAAAAGCTCCAGCTCCTCAATTTGCTCGAGATTTGCGGCGATATTGCCGTCGCTTAAAGGGACGCCCTTGGGTTTGCCGGTGCTGCCGCTGGAAAACAAGAGTGTTGCCTCAGGTTTTTTCTCGCCATGCCACCGCCACGTCAAAATTTCCGGCGGCAGCAGAAGCGTTTGCATCAGGCGTTTCACATAGCGCGGCCGATGTTGCTCAAAGAATTCCGTCAGCTGCCACACTTCCTTGGTCCACGGGAATCCATCTCCGAGCTTTTCCTTCATAGCCGGAACCGTCAGGACGAGCGAAATTCCCGCCGCGGCGATATTCTTTTCGATGGTCTCTCGCGAGGCCGTAAAATTCAGGTTTACGCTGCTTTTTCCCGCGATTGCGATCGCCAGATTGACGATATAGCTCCACGCGCACGGCGGCAGAACCACGCCTATGCGCTCGTCCTCTCTCAGCCGCAGGCTTTTGGCGAGCGTTCCGGCGAGCGCGAGAAGTTTTCCCGCACGCAAGACGTGCCGCTGAAGGCCGGTTCGATCCACAACCACCACGCGGCTAAGGTTTTTTTTCAGGCTTTTTATGGCCAGCGCTGCCAGGCTTTCACTCATAAAAGATCAAAGAAGGCTCTCAAGATGTTGAATATAAGCGTCTTGACCGCCTTGCCGATAGCCGGTCCGCGCCTTTTCACTTCCATTGGCATCCAAAATTAGAATCGTTGGGAACCCTTGAATGCCATACCTTTGCATAAGGGCCTGATTTGTTTCTAGGACGCTTTTTTTGAGAAGCTTCGCCCTTGGGAAATCGAGCTTCAAAAGGACCACACGCGCCGCCGCCCAATTCTCAAACGCCTCTTTCGAAAGCACCTCTGTGTCGAGCCTCTTGCACCAAATGCACCAGTCCGAACCTGTGAAATACGCCAGCACAGCTTTATTTTCCTGCCGCGCCTGCGCGAGAGCGTGGTCATAATCGGTGAGCCACTCGCTTGCGTGCGCCAGATTGGCCCCCAGTAGTATTGCCACCAAAATCCCCCTCATGCTTCCATCTTAAACCTTCCTCCTCCATTGACAAGCTTCTTGCGCTTTTTATTGGCAACCCCTCATAATAGCCACCATGCCAGAGTACTTTATCAAGCTCGACGAGGAGGCCAAGGGACCTTTTAGTGTGGAGGAGCTGCGGGCTTTCGTGCGAGCCGGGAAGATCACTTCCCAAACGTCGCATTTTTACGACGACCTCATTGGTTGGCAGCCTTTTTCGGAGAACGAGAAGCTCTGCCGCGAGCTTTTCGAGGAGCCAACCAAGACAACACCCAAACTCTCCCTCAAAGAGCCCGTCTTGCCCGCGCAAGCCCCGACGAAGGCTCCCAAAATAACCGTCGAAGAGATGCTCAAGGAAGCGGAAGGCCGCGGGACAGCCACCAAAAAGCTGACGGCGCAAAAACGCTCCGAGGACCGCGTGGGCGCGCTTTCGCTGCCCTTTTTGGCTCTTTTCGAGCTGGGGATGGGAGGGCTAATGACGTTTGCTCACTGGGAGGACGTCCGACTCCTTTTGGACGGCCAGCTTTCGCTTCTGACATTTTTGGGCGCTCCTGGATTTTTCTTGGGCGTTTGCATTTTTGCCTTTGGAGTGCTTCTTCTGCTTTCGATGGTGTCCATCTATCCGGCGGTGCGCTACATGGCGGTGGTCCTTTTGGCCTACCTGGGCATCCACTCTTGGAGCTATCTTTACGAGGGGCTCGATGCCGGTTGGATGCTTTTGGGGGCCGGAGTTGGCTATGGGTTGGGTGTTTACACGCTTACGCTTACCTTGCGGATGGGTATTTTCGTCGTAGGCGTGCTTGCGGCGCTGGCAGGTATAGGCTCCTATGCGATGTTCGTTTATCTTGGCCTGTGAAACGTCCGTCGTTTTGAAGAACGCGCGGATTTTTTCCCGTTGTGTGGCTTCTTGCCTTTTTCCTGCACTCTGGGCGGTTTCGAGACAAAGTCGAAGAAAATGGGGCATCCCGCAATTTCAAAATAGTCCACAAACCCTTTTGCCAGATAGCGCTTAAAGGAATCGTTGACCCCCTCCACTTGGTTGCAGAAGAGCTTAAAGCGATAAGGCCGCTTGCCCGTTTGCGTGGCATAGTAAACTTTGAAAATTTTCCCCGAAGTATTGCGCGGGATGCTTTTGCGCAAAAGTTGTTCCAGCAGGCGATTGACCTCGGGCGTTGGGAAGGTCTTATCCTGCCGCGCGGCAGTCGTCTGCACGATTTGCAGCAGTATTTCAAAATTGAGCTCCTCTTTGGCCGAAAGAAAAAGGATGGGGGTTTGAGCCGTGAAAAACAGGGCGTCCTCAACGTTTTCACGGCACGCGGCTTCAAACTCTTGGAGCGTTTCATAACCCTCTATCCTCTTGCCTTCGGTAAAGCCCGCCTTGGCCAAGTCCCACTTGTTAATGGCGATAACCAGCGGCTTTCCTGCCTTTTGGATTTCTCCGGCCAAGAGCTTGTCTTGCGAGGTCACTCCATCAAGCGCATCTATTAAAAGCACAACGATGTCCGCACCCTGAAGGGCCTCTCTGGTTTTGATTTGCGAAAAGACCTCGACGGGGGAAGCGACCTTCGTCCGGTGCCGTAGGCCGGCGGTATCCACCAGCCGATACTCATACTTGCGTCCTTTTTTCCCCACGAAAGTCAAATCGACTGCGACAGGGTCGCGCGTGGTACCCGATTCGCCGCTTACGATCACTCGTTTTTCACCCAAAAGCGCGTTTGTCAGACTCGATTTTCCTACATTTGGTCGGCCCATGATGGCAAGTGTGGGTTTTTGTGGCTGGGAGGGCTCGTCTCTGGGCGCCAGCTTCAAAAGCGCGTTGCGTACACCTTCAATGCCGCGCCCATGCTCTGCGGAGACATACTGCCACTGCGCAAAACCCAGTCTCAAGAATTCGCCGATATCTACCGCCACTTCCTCCGAGTCCACCTTGTTGAGGACGAGCAGCACTTTTTCTTTATGCGGGCGCAAATGCGAAGCGATTTGCGTGTCGAGCGCGGTGCTGCCGGCGCGCCCATCCACCACAAATAAAATTTTGTCAGCCGCCTCGATGGCCAGCGAGAGTTGTTCTTCCAACCGCGCGAGAATCTCCGCGTTTTCGGCCTTCGCGTTCTTGATTTTCCCCAGTCCCCAGCCGCCGGTATCCACAAGCGTCAGCCCGGGCGCAAGTTCGGCGCTATTGAGGTCGCGGGTGACGCCCGGCTGATCGTGCACGATGGCAACGCGCCTTTTTAGCAGCGCGTTAAAAAGCCGGCTCTTGCCCACATTTGGCCGCCCGACGATGGCTACAGTGACTCCCATTGCGTCCATTCTATCATAAAATGGGCCCCGTTGAAACAAAATCTGGCCTCTTTTAGCTGTAAATTTTTTTAAACTTAGCTATTGCATAATTCCTTGGGAAGGAGCAGGCTTTCTTATCATGGAAACAAGAAAAGTTATTGGAGTGGTTTGCGCCATCTATGCCGTCCTCATGGCCATCTCGATTGTGGTTGGCTTTTCGCATCCGTTCAGCCGCCGCGATTTTATGATGAAGCAGGTTGGCGGTATTGTTGGCTTGGTTGTCAGTGCGACGGTCTCTTGGTACATGCTCAAAGAAGAGAAGGTCGTGCCGCTCGATAGCCAGCGCTAATCGGCATTTCCTCTTTTATGTCCCGCGTTTTTATCCGCCTCCGCAGAAGACCACGCCTTTAGGCGTTGATGAATGTGGCAAGTTTACTTCTGACTACGGCGTGATGTCGCACCTTGCGTGCGCAGCGCAAGGAACCACGGGTTTACCCGTGGGGCTCCATTCTCCATTGCTGGGGAGGTTCCCCTGCAGATTTTTGGTATGCGTCTCTCTCGCGTTCGCCGAGGGTTCCCATGACGCTAAAGGCTCCTACTTCTCTCCCTTTTTGAGCTCTTTGAGCTCCTTTTCAAAGTCTGCCAGTGCGCGGAATTCCTTATAGACGCAGGCAAAACGGATATACGCGATCATGTCGAGCTGCCGGAGCTTTTCCATCACCTTGCCTCCGATGGCGCCCGAGGGGATTGCGTTGTCGTACTTTTCTCCCAGCTCGTGTTCGATTTCCGAGACCAGCGTTTCGATGCGCTCGGGATCGATCGGGCGTTTGCCCATCGCGCGCGTGATGCCGTTTAGAATCTTCTCGCGCGAAAACGGCTCGCTACGCCCATCGCGTTTTTGCACCATCAGATCCTCTTTGACAATCGTCTCCTGAGTGGTAAAGCGAAAGCCGCACTTTTCGCACTCCCTCCGCCTGCGAATGGAGCGCCCCTCCGGCGTCGATCGCGAATCGACCACGCGGGTTTCCTCATG
The DNA here is from genome assembly GCA_964541905.1 of uncultured Verrucomicrobiota bacterium. Classification (GTDB taxonomy): domain Bacteria; phylum Verrucomicrobiota; class Verrucomicrobiia; order CAZIPW01; family CAZIPW01; genus CAZIRU01. The sequence goes on along the minus strand of CAZIRU010000018.1, from coordinate 2,781 downwards.
CGTACATTTGGGGCAGTGCATACTCTCTTTTGACAGATTTTAGGCGCTATTTCAATCGAAAACTATTCCTCCACGAGCGCTCCTTCTTGGGCAATTTTCCAGCTTCTCCGCCGTGTCCCCACGTCAAAAACAAGGATCCCGCCCGCTTGCGCCGGCGCGCCATTTATTTCGTAAGTCCATAATCTCCAAAAGTTATTGTCGGCGTCGCTGCCAAAGGCGAAATGATTGGGGGTTCCATTGACCGAAGACTCGGCGGCCACAAAGGCCGCGCCCTTCCCCAACTTCACCTCTTCCTGCGTTACAAAGACGCCGTCGCGCGTTTTCCCCAGCGCCATCCTTGCCCCATCGGTGCAAAGTCCAAAGATCACCGGCTCATTTTCCGTCTGCGCGCGTAATCGTGCCTTTGCATGCAGTTGCGCAAACGAGCTCTCAAAATCCTCCGCTATGGCGGCGCTCGGTGCGCCAAGCACGCTTGCCAGATAGGCCCAGCCCAGCGCCACAATCCCCAGCACCGCCAGAAATTCAACCAGCGTAAATGCCTCTTGCCTCTGTGTGGGTCTTTTCATTGCCAGCTGCTAATAGTCTGAGTTGCGCTTCTGGACTGCCACCCGATTTTTCCGCGCACGCCCGTCTCCCCATCCAAAAAACCATCCCCATCCTCATCGAGATACAGCCAAATATCCGTCCCGCCCAAACTATCCCGCAGCTTCCCCTCTTGCGTTAGCTCCCCTCCGCCAAATTCCAAAAACCGGAGCCCTTTGGGGTTTTGCGCCAGAGCCTCGGCGTCGGCCATGCTTCCTCCGTCCACCGCGCGCCCCGTCATCATTTCAACAAATCTTCCCGCCGCCGCATTGATTTCCACGGGGCTCGTTCCCAACTGCGGATAGCTCCCATATTCCGCCTTAAATTGTTCCAGCGCCAAGCTATAACGATGGAAGTGCGCTTTCGTTTCCATGCGCCTATATTGCCTTTGAGCGCCTGCGGCCACCGGGAGAATAATGGCCATCAAGACCCCCATCACAGCCACCACCGTGATAAGCTCCACCAGCGTAAGTGCTTTATTCTTTCGTGCTCTCATATTTTAAATCATCCGACGTTTTTTCCGCCTCCGCGCCCGCGCTCGCGAGCACAAAGCCTGCCGCCTCCGCCTGATACGCGATTTCATTCCCCCACGCATCCCGCGTGATGGTTTTGAGTGCCCCCAGCGTTTGCGGATAGCTTCCCGTGCGCGTGCGGTACGCTTCGACTTCCGCTGCCAGCGTTGCCAGCTGCATGCGCGTTTGAGCGCGCAGGGCTCCCTCGCGCGCACGACCCGCCACAAAGAGTCCGCCTGCGATCACCAGCGCCGCCAGCGCCATCGCTCCCAATATCTCGATAAGGGTAAAGCCGCGCATATTTTCACTCTATCCCACAAATTTCCCCTTTGACAGCCGAAAACAAAACCCGTAGAATATCTTTATTCACTTTGGGGAAGCCCTTTTTGGTTTAGGGCGCTCGGTTTATTTCCCTCCTCAAAGTTTGGTTATGGAAGAAAATAACACTCCCCCGGCGGAGCCGCAGGTTCCGTCCACTCAAGTTAGCGGTATTTTGGATATCGACCTGAATTCCAAAAACGGCACGCTTCTGCAGCCACAAAACTGCGGCAAGGTGAAGCCGTCCGATCCCTTTTTGCCGCGCGAGCTAATCCAGCGCTTGAGGCTGCGCCGCGGGAGCTGGATTGAAGGCCAAGCCAATGCCGACCCGCGTTTCCGCAATCCCAAGGTGCGCTACGTCGAAAAGGTGGATGGCCTCACGCTTGAGGAGCGCCGGCTCAAGCCCGATTTCCTGCAGCTAACGACGATTACTCCCGATGAGCACTTACGCCTTGAGACTCCTTCCGGCCCGCTGACAACGCGCGTGATCGACCTTTTTTGTCCGATAGGCAAGGGCCAGCGCGGGATCATCGTTGCGCCTCCGCGCACGGGCAAGACGACACTTTTGCGCGATATCGCCGCTGGTGTTTTGAAAAACTATGCGGATTGCCTGACGATGATAGTGCTGGTGGACGAGCGTCCCGAGGAGGTCACGGATTTTCGCCGCGCGCTGCCGCAAGCCGAGATCTACGCTTCCAGCAACGACGAGCCTTTGCGCAACCACCTGCGCGTGGCAGAGCTGGCCATCGAGCGGGGCAAACGCGCGTTGGAGGTTGGCCGCGACGTGGTTATTTTGATGGACTCGCTTACGCGCCTCTCGCGCGCCTACAACGCCGCCAAAGGAGGGGGCCGCACAATGTCTGGAGGTCTTGACATTCGCGCCCTCGAAAAGCCCCGCCAGCTTTTTTCCGCCGCCCGCAATACCGAAGAGGCGGGGTCGCTGACGATCATTGCCTCGGCGCTGGTCGAGACGGGTTCGCGCATGGACGATGTTATTTTCCAAGAGTTCAAGGGCACAGGCAACATGGAGATGGTGCTCGATCGCCGTGTGGCCGAGTTGCGTTTGTGGCCGGCTATCAATATTGCTGCTTCCGGCACGCGCCGCGAGGAGTTGCTCATTCCCGAAAAGGAGCTTGCCAAGGCGCACTTTTTCCGGCGCGCGGTGGCGGGGATGAAGCCCGACGAGGCGGCCGAAACGGCGCTGGGCCGCATGGAGAAAACGTCCTCCAACAAAGAGCTTCTGGCTCTCATGAAGGTCTAGAATTCCCATTTTGTCTTTTGCTGGCGATTTTAGCCAAAAGAGTTGCTATATCCCTAGTGTTATGTAACAGTTAAGTCTTTATAATAGGTTTAGGCATAGATAAAGTGT
>CAZIRU010000017.1:0-16746 GCA_964541905.1 uncultured Verrucomicrobiota bacterium | reverse complement strand
GACAGACATCGCGCGAGAAATGGGAAGCGGCAAGATGCCATGCGAGGGGGCAGGTCGGGTTCCGTGGGGTCCGCCTCCGTGGAGAATCACGCGTTTGGGCGATAATGAAGGCGAGCATGGTCATCGACGATGGCGAGATGTCGCACTTCGTACATCAAATGATTGTGCGCGCAAGAGGGATTCTATCGAGAAATCTTTGCCTTTGACCTCGGCGGCCGGCTTCCTTAGCATCTCTTTTATGGCGAATGAATTGTTGGAGGACCTCAAGTGGCGCGGCCTTATTTATCAGTCCACGGATATTACCGCTTTGGCGGAGCGTTTGAATCGCGGACCCGTGGTGTGCTATTGCGGCTTTGATCCGAGCGCCGATTCGCTGACCGTTGGCAATCTGGTGCCGATGGTGCTTTTGAAACGGCTGCATCTGGCCGGAAACAAACCCCTCCTTTTGGTGGGAGGCGTGACCGGAATGATCGGCGACCCCAAGCCCGATAGCGAACGACAACTCCTCGACGCCGAGGCCCTTCGCCGCAATGTGGCCGCCATCACCGCTCAAGTACGCAAGTTTATCGGCGCCGATGGCATCGAGGTGGTCAACAATGCCGATTGGTTGGGAGAAATGAAGATTACCGATTATCTACGCGAAGTCGGAAAATATTTTTCCGTCAATGTGATGCTCTCGAAGGATTCCGTGACGGCTCGGCTCGACCGCGACGTGGGAATTTCCTTTACGGAGTTTAGCTATCAGACGCTCCAGGGCTATGACTTTTACCACCTGCTGCAGACCAAAAATTGCGAGTTGCAGTGCGCCGGCGCCGATCAGTGGGGCAATATTACCGCCGGACTCGATTACATCCGCAAGCGCACCGGAAGCGAAGCGTATGCCTTTTGCTCGCCGATTATCACCGATTCGGCGGGGAAGAAGTTTGGCAAAAGCGAAGGCAATGCCGTCTGGCTTGACCCCAAAAAGACCTCCCCTTATCAATTTTACCAGTTCTGGCTTAATGTTGAAGATGCCAAGGCGGTCGATTATTTGAAGGTCTATTCGTTCCGCTCGCGCGCTGAAATTGAAGCGCTCGCTGCCGAGGCCGCCGCACATCCCGAAGCGCGCGGCGCTCAACGCGCCCTCGCTGAAGAGCTGACGGAGCTTTTGCACTCGAAGGAGGAACTGCGTCAGGCGATCGCCGCCTCGAAAGCGCTTTTTGGCCAAGCGGAGCTCTCGGAGCTAAGCGCGGAAACCCTCCGAGCGGTCTGCCAAACGATTCCTTGCCTGCGGCTCGAAGCAGGCGTGGCTTTGCCGGACTTGGCCGAGGCGCTTGTGGGAACAAAACTTGTGGATAGCAAAAATCGCGCGCGACAGGAAATAAACGCGGGAGGCATCTACCTCAATAATACTCGCGCTGATGCACAGACGAAAATAGAAGAGGGAAGCTTTTTGGGCGGGTGTTTGATTTTGCGCAAGGGCAAGAAGAATTGCGCGGCGCTTGTGCGCGGCTAGGGATACTCAAGGCTCGATGACTTCGATGGGCTCTTTGATTGGCAGGATGGTGGCAAAGTTTTGGATGCGTTGAAGGATGGCGGGCCGGATGATATTCCCAGAGGTGAAAATCAGCACGCCGTCGCGCGTTTCGATATTCGAGACCAGCCGCTGGCCTTCGCGCAGGTCTTTGAGCGAGACCAGCCGCTTCTGTTGCGTGCCGCCGTGTTGCAAAAGCCGCCGCAATTCTGTCACCTGTCGCTCGCACGTCCTGACCACCTCGCGATCGTAACGGTTGTCGTTGTGCGCCATCTTTTCGAGCGCGCCTTCGAGTGTTTCCTTTTGCTCGAGCGAGAGCAGCACGTCGCCGAGCACCTTCAAAATGCGCGCACCCAGCGGGATGTATTCGCCGCGCAATTTGTCCTCAGGAAAACCATTGCCGTCGAAATCCTTGTTTTGATAGAGGACGATTTGTGCCGCCTGCTCAAGCCGCGGAATGCGCGAGAGTAGCCGATGCGAGAACTCCGGCATGCGTTTGAGCAGGCTTAGCTCCGCCTCGCTTGCTTCCGAGATTCCCACGCGTTTGTGCGCGATGCTTCCGGGGAGCGTCACGCGGCCGATTTCCGAAAGCGTGGCCGCCACTTCGATTTCCCAGAGTTTTTCCATGCCCATGTTTTGCGCAACGTAGCGGGCCGCATGAGCCATCTTGTTGGCGCGCCCAAAGGCCCCGTGATCCAGCACCGAGAGGATGTCGCCGAGCATGCTGACTGCCCCATTGAGCGTTTGCTCCAGCAACTCTTTTTCGGCGGTAATCAACTCGTGCTGGCGCAGCCCGTCTTCGATCCCACGATAAAAACTTTGCGTGTCGCAGGGCTTGGTCATCATCCGAAAAACGCTGCCCTCGTTGATGGCCTCAAGACTGATTTTTACGTCGGCATAGCCGGTGATAAGCATCCGGACCGTCTGCGGGCGCAACTCGCGCGCCTTGCGCAGCAAATCAACTCCCGTCTTCCCCGGCATCCGATAGTCCGTTACAATCAGCGCGTATTTGTCCTCGGCGGTGATTTTTTCGATCGCCTCTTCGGCGCTGCCGGCCGTTTCGGACTCGAACATCTCGGCGATGTTGCGCTGATATCCCTTCAGGATAGCAGGTTCATCGTCAACCAGCAAAACTTTTGTATTCATGGCAAATAGGCCTACCCCGCTCCCCTCTACGGCCCAAAAGCGCCCAGGGTAAATGCCCATTAGATTTGGGGCCCTTCGGGCCGTACCAAAGGTTGCGAGTCCCCTCACTCGCGCCGGCGTTTCGATGCCCATTTTTGAAAATCTTTCTTTGTGGTGCGCCCAGCAGCAGCCTTTTTGGGCTACTGTTTATTTCGCGTTGTTTTTTTCGTTGGGCATTTCGCTTCTGGTTTTGATGACCAACGCGAACCTTGCGACGCTGCGTCGTTCGGGCTTGCACCGCTTTTGGGTCCTTTATCTTTTTCTGAAGGGCCTCTCTCAAATTCCTCATGCGCTCCCTTTGGATGTTTTGTTGGGTGAAGCCGTTGCTCGTTTTATCTCGCTTTCGTTGAGCCTGCTGTGCGTCTGTACGCTCATTTGGACGCTGGTTATGGCCTTGCGTTCGCTCTTTAGCAATCTTCATCGGGCGTTTTTGCCGCTGGTGGGCTTGGGAGCGATTTTATTTATACCCATGGCCATTCTTTTGCCCGCGGGTCTCTCGCATGGCTTAACGGGCTGTCTCGAGTGTCTTTTGCTTTTGGGCAACGCGGCCGTGCTCATTTACTGCGCGCGAAGTTGGCCGCGACGCTTGCGGCGTCAAGGCATGTGGATTGCTCTTCCGCTGGTGGCCTTTTCGCTTTTGGATTGGGTTGTGTGGACCCTCCCCGCGCACTTTTGGGAGGGGTTTGAAATGTATCGCTTCCTTGGGTTGCTGGAGGGAGTGATAGCTTTTGCGGCCCTCAACGTCGGGTGCAACGAACTTTTGGGCGAGCACGCCATCCATTCCGCTTCGCGCAAGAATACTTCGCATCGCCTGGTGGCGCTGGAGTGGTTTGGGGTTTTGCTGCTTTTGTTCTGGGGCTTGCTGGCATCAAATTCGATGATTCGCAATGTCAACGACGACAACGCGCGCGACATGGAGGCGGATCTCGGGGTGGTGGCCCAACATTTGCGTTCTCTGCAAACCGAATCTTTTTTATTCGTGGAAATCCTGAGCCGCAATCCCTCGCTTGTAGCGCTTTTGGAAGGGGATCGCAGCTACGCTCGCAGCGTCTCGGAGGCTCTTGATCGTTATGCCCGCGTCGTGCCGGAGTCGCGCTTTTATTTCTGCGGAACGGACGGCATTTGCGTGGATTCGAGCAACCGTAGCGCTCCTGAATCGTTTGTGGGCTTGGATTTGACGGTGCGTGCGTATATCACAAAGGCTTTGAAGGGATCGGCTTCGGCGGAGTTCCTGGTGGGTATCAATGAAACGCGCATCGGCAGCTTTATAGGATTTCCCGTCTATAGCGCCGATCGCTCGCGCATCATAGGCGCCTTGGGAATGAAAAGAGCGCTCACCTCCCAAGATATTTTGGCTCGGGGGCGAAAAGTGGTGCTTTTTGATTACAAGGGCGATGCGATTCTTTTCAATGACCCTATCTTTTCGGGAAGGACTCAACGCACTTTTGAGACGGAACCGCGAGAGGCCCTTTTGCGCATTCCATTTTCCGATAAAGACTATCGAGTGATTCGCTTGAAGGAGGGCGCTTTCCTTTTTTCAAGGCGGCCTTTGGGAGATGATCGCTCATCGGTGGGCATTCTTGAGGATGCGCGCGGGCTTTTCCTCGGGAGCGTCCCGGCGCTATTTACGCTGGCGTTTGTTTTGATTCTTTTTTCGGCGAGCTTTTCATTTATTCGCTATGCGATTGCCCGCGGCGACTATGAGCTTTCGCAGGCAAAAGAGTTTAAAGAAATCCTGGCGGCCAATCCCAATTGCATCGGCGTTTTGGACCGCGACTATATGCTTTTGAGGGTGGAGGGCTCGGGCGTGCCTTTTATGGGCCATTCCCAGGAAGAACTGCTGGGTACTTATTTTTTAAATCTCTGGCCTGCTGAAAGCGCGTTAAATATCAAGACGCATCTGCGTCAGGCGTTTCGGGGCGAGCGCACCACGTTCGAAAGCCAATACATCCATCCCGATGGCCATCAAAAACACTTCTTCATTTTTTGCGCTCCGCTTTACAATTCCGAAGGTCAGATCTCGAGCATTGTGGCCATCTGGATGGATATCACCAGCCGCAAAAAAATGGAAGAGGAGCTGCGGGGCCGACTGGAACTTGAACGTACGCTTTTCTCGGTGACGGAAGAATTTCTTGTTGCCGGCGTTTCCGATAAGGCAGCGCTGCAGCGCAGTCTGGAGCACTTGCGGCTTTTTGCACAGGCGGACTCGGCTATTTATTACAAGGCCCTGCCAACGGGCGCACTATCGAATTTTTGCGAAGTGCGCCGCAATGGGCTCCCCACGGTTACACCGGTGCTTACCGACACTTCGGCGCGCGAGATCGCGGACGTTTTTCCGATGCAAGAGCTGCGCGCGGGCCATGTGGTTAATATGGGAAATGCTGAGATCCCCGAGGCCGAAATATATATGGCGATGGAAGGGCTTTCGGCCTTCCTGGCTGTGCCGCTTTTTGAGCGCGGAGTTTTTGTCGGCTGCATCCGCTTGGGCCGTGTCGAGTCGCACGAGGCTTGGAAAGAGGCGCAGGCGGGCTTTGTCAAAAATATTTGCGAAGCCATACAAGGCGCCTTGCAGCGCTCGCAAACGCAAGAGCGCTTGCGCCTCCTGGATATGGCTATCCAGCAGATCGAAGATGGAATTCTTATTACCGAAGAGACCCCGGGAGGTACCCCGCGCGTGGTGTTTATAAATCCGGCCGTTTGCCGCAATACGGGTTATACGCCAGAGGAGATCCTTGGCCGCAGTCCAGAAGAAAAACTCGTCAGTCCACGTTCGATCGAAGAAGGAATGATCCCCAAGCGCAGCGAGTTCCCTGCCAAAAAGGCCGATCGCATCGAGTTTTACACGCTGCGCAAGGATGGCAGCGAATACCTAACCGAAATGACACTTTCGTTCCTGACCGACTTGAACGGACGGGTGACCCACTCCATCAGCATTGCGCGCGACATCAGTCGTCAGCGCGAGATGCAGATGCGGCTTTCGCTTTCCAGCAAACTTGAGTCTATCGGTCAGCTTGCGGCTGGCATTGCCCACGAGATCAATACCCCTGCGCAATTCATTACCGATAATCTTTTTTTCATCAAGGCCCATTGGGAGAAAATCGCCGATGTTTTTGGCGACGATCCCGTCAAGGCTGCCGAACGCATTGCCGATCCGCGCTTCCAATACGTCGTTGCGGAATTGCCCAACGCCATCAATGATGCGCTTGAGGGCATCCAGCGAATTGCCACCATTGTCTCGGCGATGCGCGAATTTTCCCATTCGGCAGGCGAGAAAAATCGCGCGGATCTCAACAAGGCCATCGAAACCACGATTGTCGTTGCGCGCAATGAGTGGAAATATTGCGCGCAGATCAAGACCGAGCTGGCTCCCGACTTGCCCTTGGTCAACTGCTACATCAGCGACATCAATCAGGTCGTGCTCAATTTGATCGTCAATGCCGCCCACGCTATTCAGGAAAAATACAAAGACGCCCAGCAGGGCCTTATTACCTTGCGAACGCGCCTCCAGGACGCTTCGGTTATTATCGAGGTGGAGGACGACGGTCCGGGCATCCCCGAAAAGATCCGCGAAAAAATCTACGATCCGTTTTTTACAACCAAGGCCCAAGGCAAGGGGACTGGCCAGGGGCTCTATATTGCCCGCCGCGTGGTTACCGAGAGGCACAATGGCACCTTGGAGCTCGAAAGCCAGCCGGGTAAGGGGGCCAAGTTCATTATTACGTTGCCGCTGGAGTAGCTTTTCGTCGCTTGACATCCGCCCAAGCGTTGCTTTATAATAGCAGTCTATGTCAAAAGTTTGCTTCATCACCGGCAAGCATCCCGTCACGGGCGGCCGGATCATCCGCAAGGGCCAAACAAAAAAGAGCGGAGGCATCGGCACGCACATCGTCAAGGTCACCAAACGCAAATTCAATCCCAATCTCCAGCGCGTCCGCGTCGAGCTGCCCTCTGGCCAGATCAAGCGCGTTTGGGTCTCCACCCGCGCCCTCAAGGCCGGCAAAGTCAAAAAAGCCGCCCCTCGTCGTCGTTTGGCCAAGGCCTAAGGCCTTCTGTTTTTTGTCGGGGCATGAGCCTCTTTTGTGCTAGGCAACTTTTAGCTAGTTTTCGATTCTCTATGGACAATCGGAAGAAATAGTGTTCTTATAGAATGAAATGAGTCTCACGGTTTCAGTAAAAGCGCTGGGCCAGCTGGGGACCAACTGTATAGTGATAGCAGACCCAGCGCAAAAAACGCTGATCGTTTTTGATGCACCGATCGGGGTGGGGGGCTTTCTCTCGGAATTTCAGGGCTACAAAGTTGCGGCTCTCTTGCTCACGCACGGGCATTTCGACCACATTCTGGGAGTCGGCGATATTCACGGCTGCGATATTTATGCGAGTGCGGCCGATGCCAAGCTCTTCCGTCGTCCTCAAGTGATGTCGGCTTGGATGAGTCCCGACGATGCCGCCAGCCTTCGCCCCGTGCCGGTTACTCATTGGATAGAGGGCCCGCAAACGCTTACCCTTGGGGGCGTCAAGATTGAGGTGCGTTGTTCGCCCGGGCATAGTGCGGGGTCGGTGGTTTATTATTTGCCCGAACTTGAGTCAGCCATCGTTGGCGATACGATTTTCTTGGGAGGTGTTGGCCGCACCGATTTGCCAAGCGGCTCCACCGAAGAACTCGAGGCCACTCTGCGCGAGCAAATTCTGACCTTGCCTCCCAAGACGATTCTTTACCCGGGGCATGGCCCCCGCACGACGGTGGCAGAAGAGGCCGAGAACAATCCCTATCTGCGTCGCTAGACTTCGCAAGGCTTGCCTGCAACGGTGCTTTTTTGTAGAATAGCCTCTATGCCCCAAAAAGTCCTTATTACCAGCGCGCTGCCGAGTATCAATGGCATTAAACATTTGGGTACGCTTGTCGGCTGTCTTTTGCCGTCAGATATTTACGCGCGCTACATGCGTGCGCGTGGCAACAAGGTTTTGTTCATCTGCGGCAACGACGAACACGGAACGCCGACGGAATTGGCTGCACAGGAAGAAGGACTGCCTGTCCGTGAATTTGCCGACAAAATGTTTGAGATTACGACGGATATTTATCGGAAGCTTGATATTTCCTTCGACCATTTTGGACGCACATCGCGTCCGCAAAACTACGAAATGACCCAGCATTTTGCGAAAGTGCTGGAGGAGAATGGGCTGATAGAAGAGCGGACGATGAAGCAGATTTTTTCCATTGATGACAACCGGTTTTTGCCAGATAGATATGTGTGGGGCACGTGCCCGCATTGCGGTTATGATAAGGCGCGCGGCGATCAATGCGAGAATTGCACCAAGGTTTTGGATCCGACCGATTTGATCAATCCTCATTCCGCAATTTCGGGCAGCACCAAGCTTGAGGTGCGCGAAAGCAAACATCTTTTTTTACGGCTTTCGAAGCTTTCAGATGAAATCCGCGCATGGCTGGACACTAAAAAAGATTGGCCAAAGATCGTGACAGGAATTGGCTACAAATGGTTGGACGAGGGGCTTTCCGACCGTTGTATTACGCGCGATTTGTCTTGGGGTGTGCCTGTTTTAAAGACCGGCTATGAACATAAAGTTTTTTATGTCTGGTTTGATAATGCCATCGGTTATATTTCCGCCACAAAGGAGTGGAGCGACATTGACCCCCAAAATCGCGACTGGGAGCGCTGGTGGAAACTGGATAAGGGCGCCAAAGACGTCTATTACGTGCAATTCATGGGCAAGGATAATCTTCCTTTCCACACAGTTAACTTTCCTGCGGCATTAATTGGCTCGGGCGAAGGATGGAAGTTGGCCGATTACATCAAAGGCGTCTCGTGGATGAATTATTACAACGGTAAATTCTCAACCAGCCAGCATCGCGGCGTCTTTATGGATCAGGCCGTCGAACTTTTCCCTTCGGACTATTGGCGCTATTATCTGATCTCCAATGCGCCGGAGAGCGATGATACTGAATTTAGCTGGGAGCTTTTCGCCATTGCCATCAATAAGGAACTCGCAGATTTGCTCGGCAATCTTTATTCGCGCGTCGGCAAACTGACCGAGACGCATTGGGAAGGAAAAGCGCCGGAGCTCGGTAAGCTTGGAGAGGCAGAGCGCGAAAGCCTTGCGCTTGCCGCTGTCAAACTAAAGGAATACGAAGCCGCGCTCGAAGCTATTCAGTTTCGGAAAGCAATGCAGGCTTTGCGCGAGTTGTGGGGAGTCGCAAATCAATATATGGAGAAAACGGCGCCTTGGAAAACAGTAAAGGTTAGTAAAGATCAGGCTGCAACTTCACTTGCGATGGCGGTTAATTTTCTGAGATTATTTGCGGTTGTCAGCGCGCCTGTTGTGCCGGCGAGCGCCCGGAAAATTGCAGAAGGTTTGGGCTTGCTCGAAAACGAAAAGACCTGGCCGGAGGCTCTGGATGAAAAGTCTTTCTTCGTGATACCTGCGGGCCGACCCATCGCGAACATTGGCATACTTTTCAAAAAAATAACCCCCGAAGAGATTGTTTCTCTCAAACAAAAGTTTGGCGGCGAGTTGGCGGCCGACGCCCCCAAGCAGCGCGGCAAAGAGCTGCATATCGGCCCGCAAAAACATTGACGATTTATGAACAACCAAAATCCTGACGAAAAAATTCCGCCCCAGATTGCAGCCCTTTTGGGCGGCGACAAATCTCCCCTCGGCCAGGCCCTCCGCAAAATAGCCGAGGCGATGGCCACCGACAGAAGTCCCAAGCCTTTCGGTTTTCAGGCAAGGCCGGGAAGCGATCGCGCAGGCCCTCTTTTGAATTAGAATTCCGGCATTGAGTTGACGTTCTTTTGTCTTTAGAATGCTCCCACTTCCGGGCCTGTAGCTCAGCGGTTAGAGCAGGGGACTCATAATCCCTTGGTCCAGGGTTCAAATCCCTGCGGGCCCATTTTTCGCGGCGCTTTGGGCGTGCTGCGGCGTTAAAGGCCGATCTTACATCCCCAAAGCGCCGCGAAAAACATTCGAGTGTTGATGCGCTTTGAACGCGCTAAATTATTGCCTTTTCCCTTTGCTGCGCTACGCTATCCCCATGCCGGTTTATCTTTACGAGGTTGTCTCCACGGGCGAGATTATAGAAATCGAACACGGGATTAACGACACGCCTCCGTCCTCGCATCCCGAAACGGGAGAGCCTCTGCGCCGAGTCTATACCGCCCCGAACCTCTCGACGCGCTATACGCCCGGGCATACCAAAAATTTGCTCTCCGACGCGTCGCTCAAAAAAACCGGCTTCACTAAATACGTCCGCGATCCCGTCTCGCGCCGCTACAATCGCACGGTCGGCAACTTCGGCCCTTCGCAGTTGCGCCCCCACGGCTAACTTACCACACCCGCGCCAGATTGAGCCCCAGCGCAACAGCTATGCCCCACAGGCTCATCCACAAAAGCGTTTGCTGCAGGACCGTGTTGTAATCTTGCGGCTTTTGAGCGCGGCGCAAAGCGGCATTCGCGCGTCCGCCGCCAACCGTCAAAACAATCGCCGCCCCCCACAGCCATACGATTCCCGCCGCCAGCACAGCCGTAAGCGTGATGGCCGTCATCATAGCGCCCAAGTAAATTCGCTCGCCCACCTTCCGCCCAAAACGCACCGCGAGAGTTTTCTTTTCGGCGGCGCGGTCCCCTTCGATGTCGCGCAAATTGTTGGCCTCCAGCACGCAAACGCTTAAGCACCCAGCCGACACTCCCAGCAGCAGGCCCTCCAGCGAATAAAAACCACCCGCCACTGCACAAGTTCCCAGCACGGCGACTGGACCGAAGAATATGAAGCAGACAATTTCCCCAAGACCTTGATAGCCGTAAGATTTTTTTCCCGCCGTATAAGAAAGGGCCGCGATCATCGCGAGCGCTCCGGCTATCCAAATCTCCGCGCGCTCCAGCGGCACTACCAGCGCCGCAAAAAATGTGGCTCCTGCGAGTGCCAAAATGCCAGCCTGTTTTACGTCTCGCGCCTGCAAGACTCCCGAGGCCACCAGCCGCCGCATGCCAGTTGAGCGATCGTTGTCGGCGCCGCTTTCGGCGTCTTGCACATCGTTGAAAAGATTCACGGCTATCTGCAAACATTGCGCCACGGCCACGCAGCCCAAAAATTTCCACACGTTCCACGCCGGCCCCAAAAGCGCCAACGCGCCGCCGACGACCACCGGCAAAAGACTTGCCAGAAGGGTGTGCGGCCGGATTTCCTCCAGCCACAAAAGCGTTCTTTCTCTTAAAGTGTGCGTCCCCATACTTGTAAAACTTCCTCTATTTTGCGGCCATGCGCGGTGATGGCAATCGTTATCGCTTTTTCCGAAGCCGCATAAGTGAGGGCTTCGACGTGCGTTGCGACGGCATCCTCGACAGTGGCGGCGCGTCCGGCCTCATGCCGCAAGAGAAGCCCCGCAAGATCCCCCGCGCCCACCTGCCACATAAATTTTTGACCTCCCTCTCGCGTCAAAAACAATCCTTCGGCTCCGTAACTTGCGCCGATCGCCACCTCACATTCGCGCCGGAGCCTCAGCGCCGCAACGCGCGCCTCCATCAGGCGTTCGTTTTTGCCGCGCACTTTTGCCGCCGCCGAAAGCATTTCACTCGCCAGCAAAAAAATAACATACACTCCCGCGGCGGCCAGCGCACAGGCCAACATCACCTCGACAAGCGTTGTGCCTCGCCTTTTCATGGATGCACCCTGAGCATTTGCGTTTCAAAAATGGTTTCGCCGGCCTCATCCAGAATTTCCATTGTGAGCGCCAGCGCCGCTTCAGGGTAGGGGCTTTCCTCGTCGGGGGCCTTTACGCGCGCCCCGTCGAGCTGCCAGCCTCCCGCCTCAAGTTTCTCCACAAGCTCTGCCGCATCGATCTGCTCCACTTGCCGGCGCACCTCAGCGAGCACTCTTTCATGTTTACCCCAGTCGTTTTGCGTTCTTTGTGCGGCAAGAATTCTCCCAAGCATTTCCACTCCCGCAAAAATCCCGAGCGCGACGATGGCAAGCGAGAGCATCACCTCAACGATCGTCAGCGCCTGCAACGTCTTTCGCATAAAATTCCTTTATCCCGCCACAAACCGCACGTCGCGGATAGTGGGGCACACGTTTTGCAGCCGCCGCAAGATCATTTTTTTGCAAAACATCATCTCGCGCAACATCACCGGATGCGCACAACCCACTCGCAAAACGCCGTGTTCAATCCTCTGCGGTGCGCAGCGATGGGCGTTGTGCTCGCCGACGACATAGCTCCATTGCGGCATCAGCTGCGCTTCGATTCGCGGCGAGAGCAGCTTGTGTTTCTCCAGTAGCCGCTCCATAAGGAGCCCCACCTCGGTTGTTTTGCGAAGGCGTCCGCGCGGATTTTTTTTTGGCGCGCCGCGCAAGGCCGCCACCAGATTTTCCTGCTGGCGCGTAAATTTTCCGGCCTGTTCGTTGGTCGCCACTTTTTTAAATGCCTCCGCGCGCCTCGATTGCCGCGCGTAATTTATTTTGAAATTCCGGCAAATCGGCCGCCGGCGGTTGATAGCCCTTTGGCGCGCCCATAAGGCCCAGCCGGCCCATTTCGTCGAGCGCCCATTGCACTTTTGTGCCATCCGAAAAGACAACCTCGCCGCTCAAAAGCGCGCCTGGGCGCACGAGTTTGTCGATCGAAAGCGTGACGCCGCCGCCCTCCTGAGGCGAACCTTCCTCGGGTGCGTTTGCGTCCGGTGGCGTTTCGGCCTGGGGCATGGGCGGAATGGTTTTGCCGCGAGGATGTTCTGCGACGGCGAGCCCCAAATCGTCGATAAGCAGCCGCAGCTCCATGTAAGTTAAAATTGCGCCGGCCTCCTTGAGAACGGCCTGAATTTCTCCGAGCGTTTTGCCTCCTGTGACACACGCGCGCAAAAGCTTTTCCTGATCTTTGGTCAATTCCATGCCTTTTAGTATAGCGCAAGCAAGCGGGATGTCAAAGCGGACCGGCAAGCCGCCAATCCCGCGCGGCTTGGGCCTCGGCTATTTCTTCTCGACCGTATAAAGCGGAGAGGAGGCCACGAGTTTGCCGTCGCAGAACATATCGAGAGTGTATTCGCCAAAACGCTCAAGCTTGAGCTGCTGAATGTTGAGCACCAAATTGCGCGCGATGGTTTTGAGATCGTTGGTGGCCTTGACTTGAATGACCGAGCGCATGGCCGGCAGGATGGCTTTGCCGTCGGAATCCGCCAGACGGATTTCGAGCGAATGCGTGCCTTCGTCGCTTAGCTCAAAACGCACCCGCACCGCGAGCGCGCAACTGGGATGCACAAAGGGCACGCTGGGCGCAAAAAGCGAATCGAAAGTCCCCAGCAAATTCAATTTACCGGCGATGTCGGCGGTGGCAGCGTCGCAAAGCGCAAAAATTTCAACTCTCATGTGCCCATTCTGGCCTTGCCGAGCCCTTTTGTCAAACGCGCGGGTTTTTTGCGGAGGCGGGCAAAAGCTCGCCGATCCACCGCCGATGCGGTCCCGAAAGAGTGACTTCCGCCAGGCGCGCTTCATCCGCCCAGCAAAAATCGGCGCTTACCTCCAGCGAGAGCTCACTTGCCTCCGCCTCAAAGATCCGCTCCACGATTTTATATTTGGTAATCGCGCGCGTGCGCTTCAAAAGCTCGCGCCCTTTTTTCGCGGTTATAGTTTTGATCTCCGGCAGCTCCCAAAGTCCTTCGAGCTTGCCGTGTGCGGGGCTGCCTTTGTGCAAAAGTAGCCGTCCGCGCCGCATCACCCACGCGCGTTCAATTTCGCGTAGTTCGGCTTTGCCTCGCCTCAGGCGTGGAAGCTCTCCCACCTTTCCGGCGGCCTGCGCCTCACAGATTTCCTTGAGCGGACACGCCTCACAACGCGCGCTTCTTTTTGTGCAGACGGTGGCGCCCAGTTCCATCATCGCTTCGTTGTGTTCGCCCGGATGTTTTTTGTCGAGCACCTCGTCGGCGAGCTTTTGAAATTCCCTGCTTGCCGCCACCGAATTGGCAAACGTCTTTTCGACTCCCGCCACCCTCGCCAAAACGCGGACCACATTCCCGTCCACGCAAGCGGCCGCCACTCCAAAGGCCAGACTTGCAATCGACCGAGCGCTATAGGGGCCCACCCCCGGGAGTTTTTCGAGCTCTGCCACTTCTGGCGGCAGCTTCCCTGCAAAATTATCGACGACCGACCGCGCCAGCTTTTGCAAATTTCTCGCCCGGCTGTAATAGCCCATGCCCTCCCACGCCTTGAGGACATCCTCCTCCGGCGCGCTCGCAAGCGCCTCAAAGCTCCCGAAGTGCCGCATCCAGCGCTCATAATAGCGCAGGACGGTTGCCACCTGCGTTTGTTGCAGCATCACTTCGCTAACGACCACCGAATAGGGGTCGCGTGCCCCGTCGGTTCGCCAAGGCAGAGCGCGGCGCTCTTTGAGGAACCACTCGCGCAATCTCTTGCGTAGCGCAATAGCGTTGAATTCCGGCATGATTTCCTTCATCATCTCAAAAATGCCTTTTCAACGCAAGCCGACCGACGAACCCGAGCGCCCCAAAAAACTCTCGGTCTATACACTCAAGCTGGCGCCAGAGGCGGCCGCGCAGCTTCGAGCAGCGTTGGAGCGGCGGTTGTGGCCCTCGCGCGAAGTGGCGCACGCAGCGTTTGCGTACAGCGGGCCCGACGTACAGGTCGTTTGCTATGCAAGCGGCAAACTAGTGGTGCAGGGCCGCGGCACGGAGGATTTCGTGCAGAATATTTTGGAAAGCGAAGTGACGCACACGCCGCTTTTGGGCTACGACGAGGTGCACCACCCCGACTACTTCGAGCTGCATGCCGGCTGCGACGAGGCAGGGAAGGGTGATATTTTTGGGCCGCTCGTTACGGCGTGCGTGGTGCTCGAGCCAGAGGCCATTCGTGCGCTTTTGGCGGCGGGCGTGCGCGACAGCAAAAAGATTTCCGACAACGAAGTGCTGCGGCTCGAAAAAATCATTCGCCTGACGGAAGGCGCAGCCGTAGCCGTCGGGCAATGCTCGATGGAAAAGTACAACGAGCTGATGTCCAAGCCGGGGGCCAATTTAAATCGCCTGCTGGCGTGGCTGCATGCCAAAAGCCTGCAAAACGCTTTGGAAAAGCATCCGGCTCCGTGGGGGCTCTTGGATCAGTTTGCGCGCCGCGATGCGGTGGGGCAATACCTTGCGCGCCCGGGCTTTGAGCTGCGCCGCCGAACCAAGGCTGAAAGCGATCCGGTGGTTGCGTGCGCCTCGATTGTGGCGCGTGCGGAATTTTTGCGCGGTCTGAAAAAATTGCGGGAAGAGGCGGGGGTGCCTCTGATGAAAGGAGCTTCGCGCGACGCCCAGGCGCAATTTGCGGCCCTGCGCGAAAAAATAGGCCCCACCGAGATGGCCCGTTTTGCCAAGCTGCACTTCAAGCTCAAGTCGTTGCGCGGCAAGGGCTATTAAACGGATGTTCTTGCCCATTTCTTTAGAATATCAAGTGCCTGTGGCAGCTCCACATAACCTGCATCGGTATTGATATGCCCCGCATTATTGAGGCGCAAAAGCCGTGCGTTAAGGCCTTGTTGAAGCTCCGAAGCCTTTGCCCAAGGGATATACGGGTCGTTGTCCGAATTGATGACTACAAACCCGAGTTGCGCGGTTTTGCGGACGCGCTCAAAAGCGACCGCGCCCTCAAAAAACGACTCTGTCTGCCGAATGCCCAAGCTCGTCGCAAAGCCGGCCACCAGAATAGCGCCGCCGATCTTTCCGCTCCCGTTGAGCGTTTCGAGATACCGCAAAATGGCAATCGCGCCCAGCGAGTGTCCCACCAAAAAATCATCTTTTTGAGGCGTGCCAATTTCCCGCTGCAAAATAGCCACCCAGTCGCGGCAAACGGGATTGTACGGCTCGGGAAACTCCGGCGCATATACAACAAATCCGGCAGCTTTTGCCTGAATCTCTAGCCATCCTTGCCAGTGGATGCGCGGGTGGCCTTCCCAGCCATGAACTAGAAAGAGCCTCGGCATGCCGCAAGTTTATGCCCCGCGCCCTTCCGCGCAAGCTTTTTACCGTTCCAGCGTGGATCCGGAAGCGGCGGCGATCGGAGGGGCCTCCTCAACGCTTGTTGCGGGAGCGATCTGGCGTTCCATTTCCGCCTCCAAGCGTTTGAGCGTCTCGGGCGCAAAAGTCGCCAAACTGAAAGAAAGCGCCAAAAGCAAAAGCACGGTAATTCCGCTCTGGAGTAAAACAAAAAGCACCGCGCTACCATATTTCATTGGCGTTGGCAGAAATTTTTGAAAATAAAGCCCTTCTACCGCCACCACCACAATCGACGCAAGCCAAGCGGGTGCCGAAGCCAGCAATAAGGAACCCGCCCCTGAAATAAGCATCGCTCCAAGAGCCAAAACAAGAGCCTTGCCCAAGCGCAAGGTTTGCCGAAAAAGGATCCAATGAGCCAGTAATAAAACCCCTGTAACAACTGCTATGATTACCCCAATTCCCAAAAGCCCCCAAAAGGGAGAAATCACGTTTCCTTCCATATTCATCGCTATTACGTTGAAAAAAATTCAGACCGCTTGTCAATCCCTCCCCTCGCGCGCTTCGCGCCCGTCCCCCCAAGGGGGAAATGAGCGCCTACGGCGCAACAAGTACGGGGGCTTCCGCCTTCGCCCTTCGGGACTACGGCGTGACAGGTGCGCCCCCGCCTACATAAGGAGGCGTCGCTCTGCGACGCAAAATCACCACGCCTAAAGAAATCAGCAATTTCATTTTGCGTTTTGCGCGGGCGATTTTCGATGCGGGCAAGGCTGGAGCGGGGCTGTCCAGGCCAACCCTTCAAAGGGCGATTTTACCGCGCTTACGCGCACATATCGCCGCTTGACTCGGAAATGAAAATTCAGAATGGAGCCCGCGGGCAAACCGGTGGGGTCTTGCGCTACGCACCCAAGGGGCGACATCTCGCCGTAGTCGGAAGCATTAACCTTGTCGCCTTTTACCCCTCAAGCCTGCTTAAAGTTCTGGGACGTTTGTGGGGGCGTATTTCCCCTTGATGAGGCCGTCTTTGAGGGCGCGATTGTAGGCAATGCGGAAGGCTGGCGGCG
>CAZIRU010000016.1:0-34713 GCA_964541905.1 uncultured Verrucomicrobiota bacterium | reverse complement strand
TTTATCAGCAAATTATGCGGCGCAATATGGCGAAGAGATTCTGAACACGCTCTTAGCTCATCACCATGCCGCCGTCGATGGCAAGGCTTTGGCCGGTAATGTAACCAGCCTCTTCGCTTGAAAGAAAGGCCACCAAATCGGCAATTTCTTCCGGTTTCCCAAGCCGTTTCATCGGTACGAAGTTCAAAATTCCCGCCTTTTGTTCGTCGGTCAATTTATCGGTCATATCGGTTTGGATGAAGCCTGGGCAAATCGCATTGACGGTGACCGAGCGCGCGGCCATTTCTTTGGCCATGGACTTGGTAAGCCCCAAGACCCCCGCTTTGGCGGCGGCGTAGTTGGCTTGTCCGGCATTGCCCACAAGGCCTATGACGGAGGAAATATTGATAATCCGGCCCCAGCGATTTTTACTCATCGCAAAACCGAGGGTTTTACAAAAGTAAAAAACCGAAGAGAGGTTCGTTTGGATGACCGAGTTCCAAGCCTCGTCGGTCATGCGAAAAAGAAGGCCGTCGGCGGTAATGCCGGCGTTATTCACAAGGATGTCGATGGGCCCAAATTCGGAGGTGATTTTGTCGCAAGCCGCCTTGACCGCCGCAGAATTCGCGACGTCGCAGGCGAAGGCAGCCGCGTTGCCACCGGATTTGCGGATTTCTTCGGCGACGGCGGCGCAAGAGGCTTCGTTCTTGGAAAGGCACGCGACCGAGACCCCGCATGCGGCGAGCTTGAGCGCGATGGCGCGTCCGATTCCGCGACCGGCCCCGGTGACCAGCGCACGACGATTTGTAAAAGTAAGCGACATAGGCCACGAGCATACCCGTGCGGGTGGGGCTTGTCGAGGGGTTTTGCCGATTGGGACTTGCCGAAGCACTGTGCGGGGGCTTAAACTCGTGCATGCCATTGCCCACGGGACACGATTTTTTACAGGACGCCGCGCTCCCAAATCCCACGAAAGAGGCGTCCTTGCGGCCCAACGCTTTTGCGGACTTTACCGGACAAAACAAGACGGTCGAACGCCTTAAAATCATGGTGGGGGCGGCCAAAAAACGCGGCGAGGCGCTGGGGCATGTTTTGCTTTCGGGGCCTCCGGGGCTAGGAAAAACGACTTTGGCTCTCCTCATGGGCAATGAGATGGGGCGCCCCGTGCGGATTAGCTCGGGGCCCGTCCTTGAGAAGGCGGCGGACTTGGCGGGAATTTTGACCTCGCTTGAGGAAGGCGAGATTCTTTTTATCGACGAAATCCACCGGATGCCCAAGACGATCGAGGAGTATCTTTATTCAGCGATGGAGGATTTCCGCATCGACATCATGCTCGATCAGGGTCCCAACGCGCGTTCGGTGAGGCTTGACCTGCCGCGTTTTACGCTCGTGGGGGCCACGACCCGTAGCGGGTTGCTTTCGGCGCCCTTGAGGAATCGTTTTACACTTCATACGCGCCTTGACTATTACACGCGCGACGAGCTTGTAAAAATTGTCGAGCGCGCTGCCGGGCTTATCAAGCTGCCGATAGACCAAGCCGCCGCCGCCGAGGTGGCCGGACGCGCGCGCGGCACGCCGCGTATTGCCAATAATATCCTTTATTTTATCCGCGACTATTGCCAAGAAAAAGGCAATGGCCGCGCAACACTCGACTTTACGCGCGCGGCGCTGGAGCTTTTAGCGATCGACTTGCTGGGGCTTGACGAGATGGACAAGCGGCTTTTGGAGCTGATTGCAACGGCGTACTCGGGCGGGCCGGTGGGTGTCAATACGCTTGCGGCGGCCTTGGGCGAGGAGCCGGACACGCTCGAAGAAGTCAACGAGCCTTATTTGATTCAGGAAGGCTATTTGCAGCGCACGCCGCAAGGACGTGTGCTTACTGCGCGAGGCTATGAAGTCGTTGGCAAAAAGCCGGGAGCCAAACAGGGAAGTTTGTTTATTGAAAAGTGCTGACAGATGAGGACCTCAAGATGAAACCGGTTCATTATGCGTTATTTGGCAAGACCTACAGCCCTTTTACTGAAGAAAGATTCGAAAGAGATCGCCTCGAGAAGGGCTTTGCGCGTGCTTCGTTGCTAAGGGCTGATCTTATAATAACGCGCAGTTTAAAACACGCAAGTTTTGCTGCGCGTATTTTCCCCTTGCAAGACGTCATGGTTTGGACTCACGAACCCAGCTATGACTACACAATGCAAAGCAAAGTCCGTCGTTTTTTTGGCAAAAACATCCTTGTCCTCAATGTCTATACAGGTAATGTGTTTTGGCATAATCGTCATTTTCTGGGGAGTTATCACTATGATGTGGGTGTCGATCTTGGCCTCGAGCACGAGCTTTTGACTCCTCAGGTGCCGCGAGAGGATGAGTGGTAAGACGCAAGCTTGCCGTGGGTGTTTTTGGCCGTAAAAAAGCCGAGAGCTTTGCTCCCAAAATAGACGGACGCCAGATAGATTTAAATGAATATCGACAACATTTTGCTTCGGCGGGACAGACTTTGAATTGTTGCGATATTATCGGGGCAGGCTGGGGGAATCTGGCGCTGGAAGACTCTGGCTTCAAGGGGCCTAACGAAGGATCTCGATGGTGGCTGCGCAAACTTGAGCTTATGCGGGGTTATCGCTTCAATTTGGCTTTTGAAAATACAAACTGGCCCTATTATGTTACAGAAAAAATCTGGCAGGCGATTCGTGCGACGTGCCTGCCTGTATATTGGGGGAAGGACAATTCAATATACGAGTCTTTCGAGCCTGATAGCTTTGTTGATGCCAGCCAGTTCGAATCTCCCAAGGCTCTCTGGGAATATCTTCGGAAGATGACGTATGCGGAATGGGTTGTACGTTACCAGCGCTGCGTTACTGCCTATAACAAAGAAATGAGTATTAATATCCAAACAGGCTTTCCTCGATTTTCGGAAACGGTTCAGCGAGTTTACGATGTGCTGAAAGCTTCCCGCAAATAAAAAATCCCTTTCAGAAAAACGCCTATTTATTTTAGCGAAGAAATTTTGATTCTATGCTTCACGTTGTTTTGTTTCGTCCTGAGATTCCTCAAAATACGGGGAATGTGGGGCGGTTGTGCGCGTTTACGGGGAGCCGCTTGCATTTGATTCGGCCGCTGGGGTTTAAAATTACCGACGCGCAACTCAAACGCGCGGGGATGGATTACTGGCAGCATCTGGATGTGGTGGAGCACGAGAACTTTGAGGCGTTTTTGGAGTCAGACAAACGCCCGGAGGGACGACTGTGGCTCATGACGACGCACGCGACGCGTTCTCTTTGGGAGGCCAAGTTCGCAGATGAGGACGGGCTCGTTTTTGGCAATGAGGGCCACGGCGCGCCTGACTGGCTTCACGAGAAAATTGGCGAGGCGCATCGGTTGCGGATTCCTTCCTTTGAGCGTGAGGGGGTGCCGGCGCTGCGTTCGCTGAATCTTTCGGTGAGCGTGGGAGTGGCAGCCTATGAAGCGCTTCGGCAGTTGCATGCCACGGCTTGACGCCAGCGAAGCTTGTGCCGTAGATTCACCTTTTATGACGGAAGCCCTTGCGATGGAAGAGAAAAAGCGGGTGACAATGTCTTCGCTTGTGGCCGCCGTGGTGCTCGTAGTAATGAAGATAGTCGTTGGCCTTTGGAGCGGTAGCTTGGGCATCTTGGCCGAGGCGGCCCACTCTGCTACAGATTTGCTCGCGGTGCTCATGACTTTTTTTGCCATTCGCATGGCAGGGAAGCCCGCGGATGGCGATCACCCTTACGGCCATGGCAAGTTCGAGACGCTTTCCGCCTTCTTTGAAATTTTGCTTTTGCTGGGGGTGTGCGTCTGGATTGTCTTGGAGGCCGTCGAGCGGCTGATGGGTGCGCCGATGGAAGTGGATCCGTCCTTTTGGGCGTTTGGAGTGATGTTTATTTCGATTGGGGTGGACGTCTTGCGTTCAAGGGCGCTCAATGCGGCGGCGCAGAAGTATAACAGTCCGGCGCTGGAGGCCGACGCGCTGCATTTTGCTTCGGATATCTGGAGCTCGCTGGCGGTTTTGATGGGTTTGGGTGGCGTCCTGATTGCGAGGACTTTTCCCGACTTGGCGTTTTTGGAAAAGGCGGACGCCGTGGCGGCGCTTATTGTGGCGGCGGTGATTGCAAATGTCAGTTTTCGGCTGGGAAAAGACACCATTGATGGCCTTTTGGATGCGGCCCCTTCCGGGATGACTGTGCAGGTATGCAAGATCGTCGAGGCGGTTCCGGGAGTGCGCAGTGTGCATGAGGTCCGCGTGCGGCGCTCGGGCGCGCACTATTTTGCCGACATGCATATTGTGATGGCTCCCGAAACGCCTTTGAGCCAGACGTATGCCGCCATCAAGGAAATCGAGGCGCGCATTTTGGAAGTTTATCCCAGCACCGACGTTACCGTCCGACCTCAGCCGGAGAAAAACAGTTAGCCTTTAGCCGACCGCTATTCTTCGCCTTCCTGCTGTTGGATGTCGGCGCGCACCTGGGCATTGACGCGCAGCCACAGCTCGCGCAAATCGAAAATGTGCAGCTTGGCCTCGGCGGAAAAAAGCTCCGCTTCGATGGCGCCGCCTTCGCGGATTTTGTCGATTAGCCGCAGGGCATGATTGAGCTCGGACATGGCGCGCTTGATGTGGCAGACGGTGAGGTTCATGTCTCCGATGTCCTGACACTCCAGTCCCAAAAGCGCCTGCGTTTGCGCCTCCGCCAAAGTCGTAACTACCGCCATTTGTATGAGCGCCAGTTCATTGTGCGTGCGCGCATAGGCTAGGCAAATGTCCCGCAGCGATTTGCCAATCGCGCGCGTGGCGATATAAACCGGATGGGTGTGAATGGTAAAAGGTAGCGCCTCCGACTCTTCGGAGTCGGTCGTGGCATATTCCCCGTTTTCCCACTCGACTAGCCACCCCATTTCTTTGGCCGCGCGGTCTATCCGGGCAGGGTCTTCCATGTAGCGATGGTAAAGCTCCTCAAAACGCTCAATGTGCGCGTCCGTGGACAAAAGGTATTCTTGCCATTGGGCTTCCGTCCAGCGTGGCTGGGGTGCGGAATCGTAGTCAGAATCCATAAGAGATAATATTCAGCAATTATCGGGCCAAAGGCAAGCCAAAACGCTTTTAGAGGGCTTGCCCCGCACCCTTCATTGGGGTATGGTGGCACGATGCCGCTACGCAAGGTCATTCTGATCCGTAGGCGCTCCGGTGGCCCGGGGGGCGCTGAAAGGGTCTTTAACAAATACCGCTCCTCGCTGGAGGGAGTGGCGGAGATAGTCTGTGTGAGCGACGAACCCAAGGCGTGGGGGCCGCCGTGGCTTAGGGCGATACTTTTTGCCCACAAGGCCAATGAAATCATCCAAGACAATCCGCAGGCGGTTTCGATTACCTTGGAGCGGGGGCCCAAAGCGGAGATTTTCAGGATGGGGGATGGGGTCCACAAAAGGTATTTGCAGCTAAAAAAGGGCTGGAGCCTCAATCCGTGGCACGCGGTTGCGCCTTGCCTCGACGAAAAAAGTCTGCAGGCGGCCAGACTGGTGATTGTCAATTCGGAGATGGTGGGCCGAGAGGTGCGCGAAATTTATCCTTTTGCCGCGCAAAAAATTCGCTTGGTGCGCAATGGCGTCAATTTGGAAAAATTCCGCGTATCAAAAGAAGCGCGCGGGGAGTTCCGCCGGCGATTGGGCTTGCCGGATGAAGAAAGACTTTTGTTTTTCTGTGGGAGCGGTTGGCGGCGCAAAGGCCTGAAAGCTGCCTCGCAGATCGCGCAACGCTGCCGCGCGAGGCTCGTGGCGGTGGGCAAGGGCCGGCTTTCCGAGCTGCCAGGTCGGGCGATTTATTCGGGGGTGGTGGAGAATGTCGCCGACTATTATCACGCTTGCGACGCGCTGGTCTTGCCGACTCTTTACGACCCGTGTTCAAGTGTTGTCATCGAGGCGCTTGCCTGCGGACGTCCCGTCGTCACAACAGCCCAAAATGGAGCTGCGGAGGCTATTCGGGCGGGCTTTGACGGCTTTGTGATGGCTTCGCAAAAGGGGGGTGTGGAACAGGCTGCCGAGTGGCTGGAGTCGTTCTGGAAGTCGCCGCCGATGACCGAAGAGGAAATTTCGCGGAGTGTCTCGGACTGGAGCCTCCAAAACGAAATCGCCGCATTGCAAAAAGTTTTTGCGGAAGTCGAAGCCATGCGAGAGCAGGACGCACGGACGGCATTTGGCATCTCTCCTGCGGATAAAGAAATCGTATGATCAGCGTTTGTTTGTTGGTAAAAGATGAGGCGCACCGTTTGGAGCAGTCGCTCCCAAAGTTTGCGGAGCTTAAACAGCGCGGCAAGATTGGCGAGATTCTAGCCTATCTCGACGATCGCACCTCCGACGAGAGCCGCAATATTTTGCAAAAGTACGGCGCGGTTGTCATTGAGGGGCCATGGTTGGGTTTCTCCAAGACGCGCAAGCTCCTTTGGTCGATGGCTGCCGGAGACTGGATTTTGTGGCTGGATGCGGACGAGATTTTTAGCGATAGGACTTTGCAGGCTCTCGCAAGGGTGGGCTGTGAAGTGGGCGTAGGCGGCTATCGAATACGGCGGCGGGTGGTTTTTGAGGGCCAGCTGCTCCGCCATGGCGATTGGGGCAATGACCGGGTTTTGCGCATTTTCCGCAAAAACGCCTATCAGATGGACGAGCGCGTGGTGCACGAGTCGGTAAGCGTTCCGGGCCGTGTGGTCAACTTGCCGGGGATTGTCGAGCACCATTCTTTTCGCAACTGGGCCGATTTGCGGGCGCGCTCGGCCCATTATGCAGAGCTTTGGGCCCAGCAAAATGGCGTGGAGCGCAATCGCAAAAGCTCTGTTTCGCCCTTTGCGCACGCGTTGGGGCGGTTTTTGAAGGGCTATATTCTAAAATCAGGCTGGCTTGATGGCCTCTTGGGGTTTAGAATTGCACTTCACAATGCCACAGAAGTCTTTGACAAATACCGACGGCTGCAAAACGCCTCCAAAAATCGAAGTGCTTTGCCCCACTTGGGAAGCCTTTGAGCTGATGGATAGCGGCGATGGCCAAAAGCTTGAGCGTTGGGGCGACCACGTTTTCGTTCGGCCCGAACCCAAGGCGCTTTGGAGGAAGGCCCAGCCGGAGCTTTGGGCGCGTGCGGACGGCATTTGCGGCGAGGACGAGGCGTGGCAAAAAGATTTTGAGCCCTTTGAGCTTGCGTGGGGGAGCCTGCGTTTTGGCCTGCATCCTTCGCGCGAATCCAAACATATAGGGCTTTTCCCCGAACAGGAGCCCCATTGGCGTTTTTTGAAGGAAGCGCTGCGCGCGGAAGACCGCGTCTTGAACCTCTTTGCCTATACGGGAGCGGCCACGCTGGCGGCGGCTTCGGCGGGCGCCAAGGTTACCCATGTGGATGCCTCGCGTCCGGCGGTCGATTGGGCGCGCGAAAATGCGGCGCGATCGGGGCTTGAGCAAGCGCCGGTGCGTTGGATTGTCGAGGATGCCATGACCTATTTGCGAAGGGAGGAAAAGCGCGGCAGCCACTATGAGGCAATTTTACTCGATCCCCCTTCGTTTGGTCGGGGCCCCAAGGGAGAGCTGTGGAAGATTGAAAAAATCGCGGAGCTCCTTGAGGCTTGCGGGCGCGTTCTAAGCGATACGCCGCGTTTTTTACTTTTAACAATGTATAACCTCGAAGCTTCAGCATTGACGCTTGCGAATCTTCTCAAAATCGATAGACTCGGTGGCGCGGTCGTGGAAATCGGCGAGTTGGCCCTTCCGGAAGGCTCGACGGGACGCCACTTACCGCTTTCGCTTTATGGACGCGCGCGTTGGAACAAAGGATGATCCGGTGCAGAAGGTCCGCGGGATCGTTTTCCATCCCGACGGCCTCCTGCTGATGCGCCGTGTCCGCAAAAACCGCGATGGCAAACAGGTGCAATATCATGTATTTCCTGGCGGAGGGCGCGAAATGGGCGAAACCAACGAGCAATGCCTTTTGCGCGAGGTTTTTGAAGAAGCCGGGGTCCGGGTGAAGATAGAAAAGGAGTTTGCTAGGCTCAAATTCGAGGCGAAAGAGGAGATTTTTTACATTTGTCATTATAAGGGAGGCCGGATTGGCAGCGGGACCGGCCCTGAATTTACGCCGGCGCGCATCAAACAACGCGGGCTTTATATTGCGGAAGTCGTTCCGATAAAAGTTATTCCGGAACTGGATTTAAAGCCGTATGTCATCAAACAGAAATTAATCGAAGCTTATGTCAACGAATAGCGGTGGGGAGGGGAGTGCAGCGCGCGAGCATTTGGAGGCCTTGCGTTTTAGCGGGGTCGATTCATTGCCGATAACCGAGCCTGAAACTCAAGCTATTAAGGCAAAGATTGCCCGGAAGCGTGCCGTAAGCGCCTCAGCTTCGTCCAGCCCCAAAGTCGTCTCTAATGTAACTGTACCCGTTCCGGTTAAAACCCCCGGAATATCAAAGGCTTGCGTAGCTCGCGTTATTCCTCAAGTGCGCGCGCTTGACGTGCCGGAGGGCGACAAAGCCGCCCAATGGGCATGGTTGCGCCGTCGTGTGTTGGAGGACGCAGTTGTGCTTTCGCATGTACGGGAGGGCGTTCAGCCTGTTTTTGGCGTTGGGTGCCTCGATAGCCCGATCTTCTTTTGCGGCGAAGCCCCTGGGGCTGACGAGGAACGCCAAGGCGAACCCTTTGTGGGGCGCGCCGGCCAGCTTTTGACGAAAATTATTCAAGCGATGGGGCTGCAGCGCAGCGATGTCTATATTGCCAATATCCTTAACTGGCGGCCGGAAAAAGAAGATATGGCCGCCGGAAATCGGCCTCCGACCGTCGAGGAAATGCTGCTATGTTTGCCCTTTTTGAAGGCCCAAGTCAAGATTGTCAAACCCAAGGTAATTGTGGCGCTTGGCGCGACCGCTGTAACGGGGCTTTTGGGGCCAGATCCTGAGCGTCGTATGACGACGGCGCGCGGGAATTTCTTTGATTTTGACGGTACGCCGGTTATGGTGACCTATCATCCCTCGTATCTACTGCGCAACAATACCAATGCAGCTAAAAGACAAGTCTGGGAAGATATGCTTTTGGTCATGCGCAAAGTTGGAATGCCGATTTCCGTGGCGCAGGAGGGTTACTTTTTGTAAAAAGCCGCCGCGTGCGAATATGGGTAAAAAATTCCTTATCATGAGCAGATTTTAGGGGATTCCGCCTTTACGATAGGGGTTCCTGAGCCGTTATAGCCTATAATGCGTTCCAAGCAATTCCTTTTTGCCGATTTGCGGCCCGAAAAGCCCATTTGTGCGGTGGCTTCCTCATTGGAGTCACCTTTGGAGCTGCTGTCGGTGCGCGTGCTCGAAAACGAAGCTGCGCTCAAAGAATGTTTGCCGGGGGCAAATCCGCGTTATACGCGGGCTATTTTCGGCGTATATCCGCAAAGTCGATTTTTGCGCCATGCCGTGCTCGAAAATCCCTCCAAGGCGCGAGAAGCGGATTTTTTTGAAAGTTATTTGCGTTCGCAATACCAACTCGAGCTTGCTCAAAACGCGGTGACGGTGCTCAATCCGACAACGGGTTTGAATATCGACCTCGAGAAGGTCGTCCCGCGCGAAATCCTTTTTGCCGGAGCGGCTCAAAAGGAGTTTCAGGAGATTCAAGATAAGATCATCGAAAGCGGAATTTATCCCGAGCGGTTGGAGCTAGGCACGGTTGCGACGATCGGCGGACTCACGCATTACCAGCGCGTACAGCAAATCGGTTCTTCGACGCTCTTTCTGGAATGGGGCGCTAAAAAGTCGCTTTTTGCCATCTGCTCGGCCAAACGACTTGAGTTGCTCCGCCAGGTCGATTTTGGAACCGAGGCTTTGTGGGCGCAGCTCAAAGCCGATTTGGGGCTCAAGGACGACGTTTCGGCTCAAAAAATTCTCGCCTCCCAGACGTTTGATTTCAAAGAGATGGGCCCAGTCATCCTGAAGCGTTTGATAAAAGAGATGCAGGCCTCGGCGGGATTTTTTGAAGTCCAGACGGGCCAGCCGCTCCAGCATTTTCTCGTGAGCCTTTTGCCCAAGAACCTCGCCTGGGTGGAAGAGGTCCTGTCACGTTTCTTGGGGCTGGACTGTTTGCCCATTGACTATCAGGGCTGGGCGAACGTGCTGGGGATACAGTCGCGCTCCGAAACGCTCAAACTTGGCGAATTTACGCGTGAACACTTGGGGCTTTTCAGCCTCATGGCAAATCAAGCAATCGATGGCGAAAAGAAATACAGTTGAACGCGCGTGGCACCCGGACTTCCGGAACACCCAAACCCTACCCGACATCAAGCCGGTGCGGTCGATGTTTTTTATAAATTTCGGCACTTTAGCTCTGACGATCATTCTCGTGTTTTATTGGGGCTTTCTTGAGTGGCAGCTGGCGACGCTCGGTCGGCTGACGCGTAAAGATCAGTGCGAGATCGAGCGGCTGGAGAAGCTTAATAAGGAGTGGCTTAAGCAAAGCGCCGAGTTTGAACGCGTCGCCAAGCTTATTAGTGAAATACAGGGTTTTGTCGCGTTGCCGCTCAAGCCTTCGGAATTCTTTTCCGCAGTAGGGTCCATCAAGCCCGCCAATATGGTTTTTACGAACTTCTCGTTTGATATTGAGCCGCGTGTGGAGGCCGCTGCCAAACCCAAGACGGAAGAATCCGAGGAGCCTGCCAAAAAGCAGCCCAAGAAAACCTATGCCGTTTATGTTATCGCGATCAAAGGCGCCATCAATGGCTCTTCGGCCTCGCAAGCCACGCGGGTTGTCGAGGCCTT
This sequence comes from uncultured Verrucomicrobiota bacterium, assembly GCA_964541905.1. Classification (GTDB taxonomy): domain Bacteria; phylum Verrucomicrobiota; class Verrucomicrobiia; order CAZIPW01; family CAZIPW01; genus CAZIRU01. The sequence continues at coordinate 23,962 of CAZIRU010000016.1, read as the reverse complement.
CCGCGATCGTCTGGGCAGTCTCGAGCTTTTGAAAGGCTGTAAGTTTACGCTGGCCCCGACGCTCAAGAGCTTTGAGCGCGACAAGGGGCTGGATGTTTATAACTTTACGCTCAATGCGGAGGTGCGCCTATGAAAGAGTTTTTTATAAAGTTTCCGCGGGCGTGCATTTGCGTGATACTTTCGTTGGTCTTGGGCTTTACGGTTTTTTTCCGCGCTCAAGAGCTCAAAAAGAGCAGCGCGCGCTATGACCAGACGAGTCATTATCTGGACGTGATTTTGCGCAACCAGCTTCAGGCGGGAGCGTTGAGCGCGGATCTCAAGGAGCTTACGCGACTGACGGCGGGCCTTGACCAGCGGATTATCAGCGCCGATGATAAAGCGGGCAATTACCAGTTTTTCTACGACATTGAGGCCAAAAGCCGCGCGACAATTTCGGACCTTAAACAACTCGGGACGGATAGCCAAAGCGGTGGCTTGCGGGCGTCTTTGAAGGAGTTTTCGGGTACTGCTTTCGATTTTAAATTGGGCGGTCGCGCGGGGTATGTGATGTTATTTTTAAAACGTCTGGAAAGCGGACGCTATTTTGTGCGTTGCAACTCAGCGAGTTTCAGAGGCAATCCCACCGTGGGCCCCGACGGAGTGGATGTGGTGCTAAAATTGGAGGTGCTGACAAAAAAATGAAACAAAAAATGAAGTTGATAGTGGCGCTTGCATGGCTTTTGCCGGCGGTTTTTCTCTCTGCGGACGAGCCGCGTCAGGTGATGCTGGCCAAGCGCCGCACCGAAATCATTGTTACCGCCAAAGCTCTCTTCGAGCCGCAAGTCCGCAACTCGCTCAAGGTTGGTAAGGTGGAAAGCCCTTTCGCGGGCGTGCCTTCCAAATGATTGCTTGTATCCTTCAAGCGACCACGAGGGCCGTTTCGAGAGCTTCCGCTTCTTTGGCCGAAGGGCATTGTGCGTCCTCGTAGGCGACTTCCCAACGGAAAAAGTCCGCCAAGTGCCACTGCGGCAGAATCTCCGCACAGCCCTCCCGCAGAGGCTTGTCGGTAGCTTCTTTGCCGGTATTGGCTGCAAAAAGCTGCGAAGTCCCGTGTATGAGCGGGAGCCTTTTCTGTGCAAGCTCGAAAAATAATTCTGAGGGGTCAAGAAATTCCAGCGGATGCGCGGCGATTGTTTGCAGCTCCGCCTTTAGATGCACAAAACACGAACACGCCAGCACCAGCACGTCAAAATCTCTCGAACCGACCAAATCCATGCGGACGGCTTCGAGGCGTTGCGCAAAGTCTTGAACTCCCGCCGCGACAATGCGTTCGCTATTCGTGCCGACGATCGAAATAATTTCCAAGGGGCGCGTTTCTTGCAACATGGCCTGATAGACGCCGGAGGCAATCGTCGATTGCGTGCCCATCACGGCCACGCGGCGGTTGCAAAGCTCATGGCCGTGCCGTTGCAGAAGCCGCTCGAGGGCATCGAGAGTGGTGACGACCGGCAGCGCGTGTTCCTGCGAAAGCGTTTTGAGGACTTCGGTTCCTGCGATGCTGGCGGTATTGCAAGGGACGATGAGTGCCGCTTTCGCGAAGCCGCGCGCGAAGTCAAACCACGAGCGCGCGACCTCGGTGGCGAAGGCTCTCGACTTGAGCCCCAACGGATTGATCTCGAGATCGCCCAAAAAAAGAACATTTGGCGAACCCGCGAGCCTTTTGAAATCTTTTGCGGCAGGAAGCCCGCCGCGGCTGGTATCGGCCACGACAATCCATTCTCGATTGCGAAAATTTCTGGGTATTACGATCTGCCTTTGAATCCCTTCCTTCATTTTTCTTTTCGATAAAATTGTTTTTGCGCGCGCAAAAAATCCATACTTTGAGTTCCGGCGCGCTTCCATGTTACCGAGAAACTTATTGCTTGAAAAGAAAAAGCGTGGAGTTTTTATATCGGTATTAATTTCGCCTTTTAGGCGCTTTGCGCAGCCCCGATGCGCCTAGATTTTCACTTCGAGCGTCGTATTGTCGGCAAATCTTGAGACGAGCTTTAACGCTCCATCTTGCGGCCGCAGGGCCACGCAGCAATGAACGATCGGTTTGGTATAGTGCTGTAGCACCGCCTCGATAATTTTGCTCTCGGGCGACTTGGAAAGGGTATTTTTGAGCATTTTGGCGAGCGCGGCGGCAATTTCCTGCGGGTTCTCGCCGCCGGTATGCGCGATAGGGTGCCAAAGTTCTTCGGCCTTGTTTTTTTGCGCGTGCTGATAGCGGAAGACCAGCAAATCGTCGGGGGGCGTGCCTCCGGGCGAGGAACGTTCCTGCAAAAGCCGATAGGTCAATCCCAGCGAGCCGCTTCCGAGTTTTTCGCTCCATTCGTGCAGACCGTCCGTGGCCAAATAGAGAAAGGCGATGTCCTTGAGATCCACGCTTGTGCTTTTGATGGAATCCTCGTTGCTCCAACCCAAGGGCATGTTTGCGTTTTCGACTGTCTGACTTTCACCGCTTAAAAGACCCAGCTTGAGGGGAGGAGCGCCGCAATTAACAACCATTGCGCGATTGGTCTTAGTGTCGATTTCGACAGCCAAGAGAGAAAGGGTCGTGCGCGGTTCCAGTTTGAAAACATTTTCTGAGGCATCGCGTCGCTGCCACTCTTTGGTGAGGATATCGTTGAAGGCAATGCAGACCTCAAGGATGCTGCGCCCCTCATGGCAGAGGCCGCGTACAAGCCCCTGGAAATAAGCCGAGACAAACCCCGCCCGCAGGTCGTGGCCCGAAACGTCGCCCACCAGTAGGATATGCTTGTCTTTGTTCAAGGGAAGGACGTTGATAAAGTCGCCACCAACCTGATCGTGCGGCGTGTAGTGCAGTTGGATAAAAGGCACAACCGAAGGCACGAGGATGGATTTGAAAAAGTTGTTCATCTGCGCGACCGCGCGAACATTTTTTTGAGTGGTGATGAGCTTGCGGTTGTGGATAGTTTTCTCACATGCCGATTTGGCCGCCTCGACCAAGATTGTGGGCGAAACGGGTTTTTCGAGAAAATCGGTAGCGCCTTGGCGCATCGAGGCATGAACGATGGCTCCTTCGCCATGGCTAGTTATGATTATTACCGAAAGCGCGCTATCCACCTCCTTTACCCACTCAAGAAAGTCCAGCCCAGATCTCCCTGGAAGCTGATAATCCGTCATAATCGCTTGGAAAGCTGCGGGGCCTTTTGCCTGAATGATTTCGATGGCACGTTCGGTGCTGTCTGCCTTTTCTACGCAAAGCCCTGCGCGTTCCAAACTTAGCTGGAAAATTTTGAGGGCGACCGGATCGTCATCGACTACCAAAATTGTGCGTTCTGGCATTGGCTTTTTGGGCTGGAAGGTGTAGACATTAGTACGACTTAAATGATCTACCCGCTTACTAAAAAATCCTTGGCAGAGCCCCTCCGGCCTGTTACCCAGCGACTTATAACGGCAATGGAGGCTGCGGGGGGCCGCGCCTTTATCGTTGGGGGGGGCGTCCGAGATGCGCTGATGGGGGCTCAAGCAAAAGATTTGGATATAGAGGTTTACGGATTGGAGGCTCCAAAGTTGGAAAAAGCGCTTGGGAAGGTCGTTCCCTTTGACGTGGTGGGCAAGTCGTTTGGGGTGTATAAAGTAAAAAACCTCCCGATCGACGTTTCATTGCCTCGGCGCGAATCCAAAAACGGTACGGGGCATCGTGGGTTTGAAGTCCAGGGGGATCCCTCGATGACCTTCGAGGAGGCCTGCGCACGGCGCGACTTTACCATCAATTCGATGTTGTGGAACCTTGAGACGGGCGCGATCATCGATCCCTTCAAGGGGCGTGAAGATTTGGAACGCAAGATTTTGCGCCACACGAGCGCCCATTTTTCCGAGGACCCCCTGCGCGTCTTGCGAGCGATGCAATTTGTGGCGCGCTTTGAGCTGGGGGTTGCCCCCGAAACGGTGGCCTTGTGCGCAAAAATCCTGCCCGAAGATTTACCTCCCGAGCGTCTCTTTGAGGAATGGAAAAAGCTCATCATCAAAGGCGTGCGGCCTTCTTTGGGCCTGCGTTTTCTGCAAAACTGCAATTGGCTGCGCTACTATCCGGAGTTGCAAGCGCTTGTCGGTTGTCCTCAAGATCCCGACTGGCATCCAGAGGGAGATGTTTGGGATCATACGCTGCATTGCCTTGACGGGTTCGCGAGCCTGCGCCGTTGCGACGAGCGCGAGGATTTGATCGTGGGCTTGGCGGTTTTGCTCCACGATGTTGGCAAGCCGGCGGTAACCAAGTTTATCGATGGCCACTATCGCTCGCGCGGGCACGATACCGCCTCTGTCAAGCCGGCCGAAGATTTTTTGCGGCGTTTGACAAACGAAGTGGCTCTTTTCGAGGCCATACTTCCACTGGTCGAGTGTCACATGAGGCCACGCGAGCTTTACGAGACGCAAGCGACGGACGCGGCCGTGCGACGTTTGGCGCGCAAGGTGGGGCGCATCGATCGGCTGGTGCGCGTGGCACAGGCGGATATGTACGGGCGTCCGCCTTTGAGCGCTGATTTTCCCGAAGGGGCTTGGCTTTTGGAACAGGCGCGCCGACTGGAGGTCGAGGATAGCATCCCCAAGCCAATTATTCAGGGCAGGCATCTTGTTGCGCTGGGGTACCAGCCTTCTCCAGCCTTTCGAGGTGTTCTCGATGCTTGCTACGAAGCGCAGCTCGATGGCATTTTTACAAATGCCGAAGGCGGCAAGGCGTTTTTGAACGAATATTTGGCAAAAAATCCCCTCCGTGCGTGAGTTTTGGCCGCTTGCGCCGGAGGCGCGCTTTTTGTTATAATGTTGCCGTGGCACTGCGCGTTGTCCAGTACGGCGATCCGGTTTTGCGTCAAAAAGGCGCGAAGGTTGTGCGCTTTGACGCTGAGCTTGAGGCGTTTGCGCGCGAGATGATCCGGACGATGATTGAGGGGCACGGAATTGGCCTTGCTTCACAGCAGGTTGGCCGGGCCCTTCAGCTTTGCGTGATCGATACCCAAACGCCGGATGCCGACGTGGATTTCAATATCCTTTTCGACCAGAAGGAGATTCCGCCATCGCTTTTGATGCCGCTGGTGCTTATCAATCCGGTGGTCAAGCCCATCGATAAATCTCGCACGATCGTTTACAACGAGGGCTGTCTTTCTTTTGGCGGAGGCCAGCCCGATGGCGGCATCCGTGCGGACGTGCGTCGGCCCGAAGCGATTCGCTGCGACTATCAAGACCTCTCCGGCGGCTCGCACACGCTTATTTGCGATGGCCTTCTTTCTCGCGTCATCCAGCACGAAACCGACCATCTTGCGGGCATTCTTTTTATCGACCGTATGCCTCGAGCGACCGTCAAGCGCCTGTGGGAACAGCTGGAAAAGATGAAAATTTTGTAGGCCCTTGATTTTTCAGAAAATTGGGGTAAGTAAAAACATTATGCAAAAATCAGACGAATACTTGGGCCTCAAACAGTATGCGGCCCCCATTGTAAATCTTGTGATCTCCAGAGGCTTGGGAGCCAGTCGGGGTTCTTATGGGCGTCCCTGCTCTCGTCCTGTGCGTCCCTCTGGCGCGGCCGTTGCCGAGCTTGAATTCCCCCTTCGCGGAGGTGTTTTGATGTCTATTCGTGAGGTGAGGGGCGCCGCTGATGGTCACTCCAAGCTTTCCGCAGCTTTTACGTTGGGAGGCCGCAATATTGCGCGCAAAGTCTTCGGCCTTGCCGAAATCGACGAGACCAAACCGCTTTCGGTTGGGCAGATCGGCACGCTCCTTTCGGCGCTCAAGGGGGTCTTGGCGGGTTACCAACGCGCAGAACTTAAGCTTGCTCAAAACAACTAGCCCGGCTCCTAACCTAGTAGTCGCGCCAGTTCGGCTGCCTTTGCTTTGTTTTGCTCCAAGGTCGCGCGCACTCCCGCGATGACGGCTTGCGGCGCCTTGTCGGTGAAGGCCGGATTACTAAGTTTGGCCTCGGCCGACGCAATAACCCCTCGGAGTTTTTCGAGTTCCTTGGCCAATCGCGCGCGTTCCTCAGGAGTGCCGGCCGCTGCCGAAAGCACCAGCGTGAGCGTCCCCAGCGGCGTCACGCGCGAAGGTCCTTCGGCATCCTCTTGCGCAAATCTCAATTCCTTCGCTCCCAAAAAGCGCTCCAAAACCTCTCGCTGGCGTTCCAACGTGGCCGCTTCGGTCGTTTTCAGCACAAATGAGCTATCGCGTTTGGCAGCCTGTCCCGCGTCGGCCTTTAGCTGCCGTCCTGCAGCGACAAGCTCCTGAAGCTTTGCCACAAATGCCGCTTTTTCGCCGTCGAGTCCCTTGAGCGAATTGGCCAATTCGTCCGCTGTCGCCAACCGCGAGTCTTGAAGCAGACCGCCGTTTTGTGCAAACCCCATGGCGGCCCATAGTTCCTCGGTGATGTGCGGAATAATCGGCTCAAGCAGCTGCAAGCTTTGACGCAAGACAATGTCCTCAAGCGCGAGAATGTGCGTTTTCTGCGTTTCATCTTTAAGCCGTGCCTTGACGGCCTCGACGTACGTGTCGCAAAACTCACCCCAGAAAAACGCATGCAGCCCCTGTGTCATCCCCGCGAAATCGAATTCCGCCAGTTGCCGCTCGACCGCGCGTGTCGTCTCGACCAGCCGCGTCAAAATCCAATGGTCATAGGCGTCCATCTGCTTGGCGTCCAGTTGCACCGCAAGGGCCTCCAGCGTTGCTTTGCCCTCGCGCGTGCCCTGGATTTGCCGGAAACGGCACGCATTCCAGAGCTTCGTGCAAAAGTTGCGTCCCAGCTCCACGCACTCCTCGTCAAAGAAAATATCGCTGCCGGTTGCCGCCACGCGAATGATGCCAAAGCGTGTGCCGTCGGCGCCGTACTTTTCAAAAAGATCGAGTGGATTGACAGAATTGCCCAGCGACTTCGACATTTTCCGCCCATCCTCCGCGCGAACGGTTCCTGTAAAATAAACATTGCGGAAGGGAATCCGCTTTTCGATGGGCCCTTCTCCAAATTCCAGCCCAGCGATAATCATGCGTGCCACCCAAAAGAAAATAATCTCTGGGGCCGTGACAAGCGTCGTTGTCGGATAAAAATATTCAAAACCGCGTTTTTTCATCTCGGCTTTGTCGGGCCAGCCCAGCGTCGAAAGCGGCCACAGCCACGAAGACGCCCACGTGTCCAGTACGTCGGGCTCCTGCTCGTAATTTTCGGGGTCTGCGGGCCCTTCCACACTTACGTGCAAATTTTTCGGGTCATTGCGGTCGGCTCCTTTGCGATACCAGACGGGAATCCGCTGGCCCCAGATGACCTGCCGCGAGATGCACCAGTCGCGGATATTTCCCAGCCAATGCAAATACACTTTGGCCCAGCGCTCGGGAAAGAATTTAATCAAGCCGTCGCGAACAACCGCCTTGGCTTCCTCGACGTGCGGATATCGCAGCCACCACTGCATCGAAAGCCGCGGCTCGATTGGCACATCGGCGCGCTCGGAGTAACCGACGGCGTGCGTGTAGGGCTTGATCGCGATAAGCAGTCCCATCTCCTTGAGTTTTCCCAGAGCCACCGCGCGGGCCTTTTCGCGCGTAAGCCCCACAAACGGCGCGCCCGCCTTTTCGTTCATCGTCGCATCGGGATTCATCACGTCGATGACCTCCAGCTTGTGCCGCGCGCCAATGTCAAAGTCCACAGGATCGTGTGCAGGCGTTACCTTCAAGGCGCCCGTGCCAAATTCCGGGTCGGCTGCATCGTCCGCGACAACGGGAATCTCCGCGCGTGGGAAAGGCCGCCAGACGTGTTTGCCAATGTACTTGGCGTACTTCGGATGCTTTGCGCTTACAGCGACGGCCGTATCACCCATGATTGTTTCGGGTCGGGTCGTTTCGATTTCAATAAATTTCCCCGGTTCTTCCACCAGCTCATATTTCATCTTCACCATGATGCCTTCGACTTCCTTCATGATGACTTCCTCGTCGCTGAGGCCCGTCTGCGAGACGGGGCACCAATTTACCATCCGATGCCCGCGATAGATATAACCTTGCTCGTAAAGTTTGACAAATGCCGTAAGCACCGCGCGGTGATACGCGGGGTTCATGGTATATTCGGTGCGCTCCCAATCGCAGCTGCACCCCATGCGCTTGAGTTGCGTGATAATCGTGCCACCATGTTCCTCGCACCACTTGAGGATGCGTTGCATGAACTCTTCCCGACCCAAATCATGTTTGGTAAGCCCTTCCTTGCGCAAGGCGCGCTCAACTTGAATTTGTGTCGCCAGCCCCGCATGATCGGTTCCTGGAATCCACAGCGCCGACTTACCCTCCAGCCGTGCGCGCCGCACCAGAATATCCTGCAAAGTGTTGTTGAGCAAATGGCCCATGTGCAGGACCCCCGTCACATTTGGCGGCGGAATGACAATCGTGTAGCTCTCCTTTTTGCCGACAACCCCTTTAAACGCACTCTTTTCGAGCCAAGTTTCAAATGTCTTGGCCTCGAGCGTTTTGAAGTCATAGTTTTTCGGCAGCTCGGACATAGGTCGCCATTATGAGACATTTTGGCCGCCGCTGGCAATCCTTGCCTGCGCGCCGTGGGCATTTTTTACTTGGGCCGTGGGCGCTTTCCGTGCTATAAAAAGCCATGCCAAAGCCGTTTTCTTTCGTCCTTTTCGCCTTGGGCGCGCCAGCGCTTTCGCTTTTGGCCATTGCCGAAACCCCCTCGCAAGTTTCACCTGCGCATACGCTCGAAAGGGCCGTTACGCTTGCAGGCTCTACGCTTTCCGCCGATGTTTCGACTGTTTCAACGCTTGCCACAACTCAAACCGCGTCTGGCAAGAACCGCAAAGACAAGCCGGCGAAAAAAAAGCCAGCTCCTGAAAAAAAGGAAATCGTCTCAATCGAGCTGCCTCGTTGTGTGGTTACCAATGCCAGCGTCTCCGCCGGAAAACCCAAGGTGGAGGTCACCTACACGATTGGCAAGACGGAGTATCACCTCTGGGTCAAGGATCGTTTTGCGGCGCAGCGTTTTTACAAATCTCCCGAGCGCTACATTGACCGCGCTAAAGAAATCGAAAAATCGCTCAAGGCATCAGAGGCCAAGAAATGAAGCCCCACGGGTAAACCCGTGGTTCCTTGCGCTGCGCACGCAAGGTGCGACATCACGCCGTAGTCAGAAGTAAACTTGCCGCATTCATCGACGCCTAAAGGCGTGGTCTTCTGCGGAGGCGGATAAAAAACTTCGGCTACTTTTGTTTGAGCACCCGCGCGATGAATTTTTGCGTTTGCGCGTATAGCTCCAGAGCGGTATCGCCCTCGTTGAACTGATGCCCGCCGCCTTTGATGACGCAAAACTTGCGAGGCCGGCCGGGTGCAAAGTCGTGATAGTTTTGCGCCCCCTTCAAAAAAACGTCATTTTCTCCGCAAGCAACAAACACGGGTAGCTCCAAACGTTTGGCGGCGTCCTGCGACTTTGGGAAAGCGAGCATCTCGCGCGCCATCTGGCGCCCTACGACGGCCTCCACCGCCCAACAGGTTTTGTAAAGCTCGGTGCCTTTGATGAGCTGAATGAGTGGGACCTTCGGGTCAAAGAGCACTTCCGAGCACGCGGGCGCCCACAACAAAACCGCATCGGCAAGCTTGAGGTTGGACGAAAGCACGGTCGGTCCCCCGAGCGAATGCCCCACCAAAAACAGATTTTTGTAGAGCTTGCGGAAATGTTTTAGCACCAGATTGACGTCGCCTGCGTGAGTCGAAAGGGCACACTGAGGCAGCAACCGTCCGGTGGGGCCGCCTGGGTAGAGGTCAAAACGAATTGCATCGATACCGTGGTGCGGGAAAAACCGCGCGGCATTGTAAAAGATATGCTCGCTGCTGTGCCCGGTGATGCCGTGGACAAAAACAATCGCCGAGGCCGCGCGCCTTGATGCCGCGCGAACGGTTCCCTGAATCTCTTTGCCATCGGGCGTAGATAATTTGAAAAGTGCTTCCATGAAAACTACATCGAGCCTAAGAAATCTTCGCAGGTCTTGTAAAGCTCGGGTGCGGTGCCGTTTTCATTGAAGAGGTGTTCGGCCCCCGGGATGATTTCGAGGCTTTTGGGCGCTTTTGCCGTTTCATAAAGCTCCCGCGAGTATTTTACAAAAAAATCGTTTTGCCCGCAGACAACGAGGAGGGGGCGAGTGATCTTCGCTGCAAGCTCTTTGATTGGCGGTGTCGCTTCCATGCTTTTGACCATTGCTTCGCCGACAACAAGTGGTGGTGAATAATTTGCGATGTAAGTGTCGCCAAGTCGCGTGATGATTTTAGTTTCATCCAGGGCCTCGCGAGCCGCGCAAGCGATGAGAATAAGGCTGTCGTAAAGTTTCGAGTCGCTTTCAAGCGCGACAATTCCGCCAAGGCTGTGAGCCGCTACGCAAATATGTTTGTATTGGGGGCGAAAATGCTTCAAGACTGTCTCAAGGTCGTTTCGCTCAAAATCGATTGTTGTGTCTGTGAAGTTCCGGCCTTCGCCGCCGGGGTGTAGGTCAAAGCGCGCCGTATCCAATCCATTGGCGGCAAAAACGCGCGCGCCATTGTAGAAAAGATGGCGATTTGAATCTGCGCCGAAGCCGTGTACAAAGACAACGAGTTTTTTGCCACGGGGCGCATCGGCGCGCTTGGTCAAATTGCCGAGGATGAATTTGCCATCCTCGATCGGAAGTTTGAAGGGAGTTTCCATGATTTGGTGAGGGTGAGAGAGGAGGGTATAAAGAAATGCAAAAACGGCGGCTAGGACGAGAATGATGACATAGCGCCGGCGTGCACGCGAAAGGAGTGTTGCCGAGGTCATATGCATTTGTTTGCTGCGAACATCCTAAAGGCAATATTGTTTTTTGCAATTCAACCAAAGACCAAAATCGATTTTCTGGAGCCGAGGGGGTTCGAACCCCTGACCCCCACAATGCCATTGTGGTGCTCTACCAACTGAGCTACGACCCCGTAAAGAGTTGCCATTCTACGCGAGCGTTTTTAACAAAGCAACCCAAATCTTGATTGCCGACGAGACAATTGTTTGCCAGCGGCTCTGAGCGTTCTTTACGACTCCCTAGTCTCAAAAGTCACGCTAAGCCTGTAATTTTGGCGGGAAGGAGGCGTGCCCACCTGTTTGACCTTGCGAAAGATTTTTTCCACCGACTCGTCAAAGGGCCCCACTCCCGAGCGCTTGGTAAAGCGCATCGAGGCGATATTGCCGTCCTCGTCCACTACAAATTCCACCCGTGCCGAAAGCCTTGCTTTCCCAACCTCTTTGGGCTCTTCCCAGACGCTATTGAGATACGTGTAAACCCTTCCGGTGTAAAGCGCATCGGCGTCCATCGTGGCTCCGGCAATGCCTGTTCCCGCCACGCCCGAGCCGGCAGCGCCGCCCAAACCGGTGCCAATCGTGGCCTGCCCTTGTTCCTGCAAGCGATCATTCAAGCGGCTTGCAAAACGCTCTTCAAAACTTGGAGCAGTTTTGACGGGGGCTTCTTTGGGTTGCGCGACTTTTTTTGAGGTGCTCTCCGGCTTGCCATATTTTTTTACATAATCCGCATAAGAAAGTTTTTCAGTTTTTGGCACGGGAGCCGTTTTTTTAAGGTTCCCTTTTTCTGAGGACGGCTTGGGAGGCTTGGGCTTGGCTATTTCCGGAATGGAAGCCGTATTGGTTTTTTTTACAGGTTTGGAGACCTCCGGCGCAGGCGAGGGGAGTTTGGGCCCTTGCGGCATTGGAAAAACGGAGTTTTCCGCAACGCTTTCGGTGGTGGCTGGCCCTCCGGCGATAAGCCCGGCGGGGGGCGCCATTACTGTAAAAATGGCGGCTGGCTTGGGACGAAAGACCTCGCCAAAGAGAAAAGCAAACGAAAGCACCACCGCCACAGTCGCGTGGAGGCTCAAAGAAATGCGAAAGGCTTTTGCATAAGGATCCATAACCGAAGTTGCCACGCGTGCGCTCATAGGGCCTGCGTTTGCAGCGCAATCTGATTAAGCCCATGGGCCTGAAGTTTATCCAAGACCGAAACGACTTTTTGATAAGGGATCGTCTTATCGGCGCGGAGGTTGATGACGGGAGAGCCGCCTTCGCGCGCGAGTTTCTCCAAAAGCGTATCCAGATCGCGCATATCCACTTCTTTGCTGCCCCACCACAACCGGCCGACGGCATCTATCGATATATCCTGAATTTTATTTTGTTGTTTGACGGGCTGTTCTTTGACGCTTTCGGTCGGAAGGTTCAGCGGAATGGATTGGCTCGACGAATTTGCCTCTATAAGCGGAGTTGAGATCATGAAAATAATCAGCAACGAAAAGCTCAAGTCGAGCAGCGAGGTGATGTTAATCTCGCTCATGGCATTCATGGGCTTGCTGCGGCGGAACTGGCGACGGGAGTGTCTCATGCGTTAAGCGGGCTGACCTTAAAAGAGGTTTGTTGAGGTGTTTCGAGCGCGTTAGCTCCCAGCGCGGGCATATTTTCGAGTTCGATGCGGTCGGCGAGGGCGCTCGAAAAATTCTCAAGTTCGCTCACCATCGATTTGGCCTGCGTGAGCAGATAGTTATAGCCAAAGACGGCAGGGATGGCCACGAGCAGTCCGGTGACGGTGGTTAGCAAAGCGCTTGCGACGCCCGGAGCCAAAGTTTGAATGGTAACCGGCCCCGACTGCGTGGAGATTCCGCCGAAGGCGATCATGACGCCCCAGACGGTTCCCAAAAGCCCGAGGAAGGGGGCTCCCGAGACCATCGAGCCCAAAAAGATGAGTTTGCTTTCATACTTGAGCGAAACGGAATTAAGCGTGCGTTGGATGGCGTTTTCGACATGACCCATTTGCGAGCCTACATCTTCGGTGATGCTTTGTGCGCGGCCGAGGGCGCTGACGGCGCTTGAGGTCATTTCTGCATAGGGGCAGTTGGCAAAATCACGCGTGGGGGCCTCGACGACGGAGCCCGCATTGGCGAGTGTGGCCGAAAAGCGCGCATTGGTGTTCTGGAACCGCCTCAGCTGCAAATATTTTCCGATCATCGTGGTCCACGCCAAAAGTGACATCAGGCACAACACCATGACAATCAATTGTCCGGCGATATCGGATTGGTGAAAAAGCTCAAAAGGGTTGACGGCAGCAAGTGGCAGCATGAGGGAAGTATAAACCACCTCTGGCGTGGCGCAAATATAAACTGAATTGGGAAAGAAAAAAGATTGCAATTGTATTTGGTTGTTATAGCATGTTTCGTTATGCCGGAACTTCAAGAGGCTATTATGACGCGTGCGCTTCTAGGTAGCGCTGTCGAGGATTCCCTCAAGGGGCTACGGAAAAAAGCTAGAAGTAGACTGATTGTCGAAATTGCCAACACAGATGCTTTTTCAGACGCATGGCCGAGTTGCAAAATTTCCGTTCGGAGCCAACAAGAAAATCATATGCGAGTCCAGTTTGCTTCAGAGATGTGCAAGGCGATTGCAATGCTCGGTGTTCCCGAGCCCTTGGATTTGGCCATACCGCTTGCGCTTGTGCCATACTACTCTCCGGTATCAAGCGTCCTTCCCGCGCGCTATTTTTCGGTAAAAGTTTTCTCCAAGGGTTCAGACATTACCAAATACCTTGCCTCCATATCCAACGTTGATTTAGAAAACATTCGTTTGGCCGGATTGACCGGGCTGACCAAAGGTCTGCTTGACTGGTGTGCTACCAGCTCGCAGCCTACAAGCCCCTTGGCCGGCAAGAGCCTAGATTGACGCCAAGATCTCCTTGAGTTTCGCGACGGTGCGGCGGTCATGTCCGCCGTCGATGACGATGAACTCCGCTTGAGGGAGCGCCTCCGCGAGTTTCCGAGTTTGCTCGGGCGGGATGATTTCGTCGTGACTGGCGCCGATGATGAGCGTTTTTCCACTATAATTTTCGAGCGCCTTGGGGATATCCCAGCGGTAATGGCATAGCCAATACGCGGGGAAGACGGGGACCTTTTCTTGCGCGAGGCTGGGGAAATCATGATAGGGAGTCAAGAGCACCAAGTTCTCCGGATTTCTTTGTCCGGCGACGTAGGCGGCGGGCCCATTCCCAATGGACTCCCCAATTACGGTGATGGGCAGCTCGGGAAAGTTTGCGCGGAGGGCGTCATAGGCTTCGAGCGCGGCGCGATCAATGCTTTGCTGCGTTCGTTTGCCGCGGCGCGGGCCATAGCCTGGATACTCCAAAACATATAGCGACGTTCCTTGCGGCAGTACGCCCAAAAAATAAGTTCGTTCATCGGCTTGCCCGCAATTGCCGTGCATCAAAAAAAAGATCTGCCGTGGATTTGCGGTTTCAAATTTCACGCCGATATATTTTCCTTCCACCTTCCAAGCCTTGTTTTTTTCGGTGCGATGCGTTGGGAAAAACATGAAGTGCGACTGGTTGGTGACGACGGCTATCATAAGCAAGAGATACACTCCCGCAAAAAGCAGGAATGCTTTCGCCAAAAAAATTAGGGGAGAGTCTTTCATAGCGCGCGCGAGAATATCGCTGCTGCGGCGGCTTGCCAAGCTCCATGAATTGGGCGTGTGTTGCGTGCCTTTCCGCCTTGCATGCGAGGGCAATTTTTGAGAGGATAAGAGGATGTTAAATTGGTTTATCAAGCATTTTAGCGGCCGCCACTATCGGAAATTTGTGCAGAAATGCCAGCCGATTGTCCGCCGCATCAACGAATTGGAGGTTGAATACCAAAAACTTTCCCCCGAAGCCCTGCGTGGCAAGACGGACGAATTTAAAGCGCGCCTTCAAAAAGGCATTTCCGACGGCAAAACCCAAGCGGCGATGCTCGAAGAGCTTCTGCCTGAAGCGTTTGCGGCTGTCAAGAACGCCTCGCGCCGCCTCGTTGGTCAGACGCTTGATGTTTGCGGGCATCCCATCGAGTGGCAAATGGTGCCTTTCGATGTCCAGCTTATCGGCGGCATTACGCTCCACCAAAACCGCATTGCCGAAATGGCCACCGGCGAGGGCAAAACCCTCGTTGCCACTTTGCCGCTGTACTTGAACGCCCTCACGGGAAAAAATTGCCAGCTTGTGACGGTCAACGACTATCTCGCCCGCCGCGATAGCGAATGGATGGGCTACATCTACCGCCAGCTTGGTCTTACGGTCGGTTGCCTTCAAAACCAGATGGGCCCCGAGGAGCGCCAAGCCCAGTATGGTTGCGACATCACCTACGGCACGGCGAGCGAATTTGGCTTCGACTACCTCCGCGACAACGGTATGACCTTCCGCCGCGCCGATCAAGTCCAGCGCGACCACTACTTCGCCATCATCGACGAAGTTGACTCCATCCTCATTGACGAAGCCCGCACGCCACTTATTATTTCGGGCGTCAGCGAGACCGACAACCAGCTTCCCTACCAGCAGCACAAGCCGATGGTCGAGCGCCTCGTCAAAAAGCAGGAGTCCGAGTGCAATCGCCTGGCGGTCGAGGCCAAGGAGCGCCTTTCCAAAGACCTCACCGACGAAACCGCTCTTTCGATGCTCCTCAAAACCAAATGGGGCGCCCCCAAAAACAAGCAGCTCCTCAAACTCATGGAGGAAGCTCCCGCGCGCAAAGCGTTTGAAAAATACGAGCTTGAGATGCTCGCCGACTACAACAAAGAAGCCGCTCACAAGCTCAAGGAAGAGCTCTTCTACGCCATCGACGAACGCGCCCACGTCGCGGACCTCACCGAAATCGGCCGTCGCGAATTAAGCGGCGATCCCGAGGCTTTCGTGCTCCCCGACTTGCCGGTTCTTTTCCAGCAAATTGACGCCTCCTCCGCCTCGCCTTCCGAAAAGGAAACGCAAAAGGCCCAGGCCCAAGCCGCTTACGAAGTGGCCAGCACGCGCATCCATTGCATCAGCCAGCTTTTGCGCGCCTATTCGCTCTACGAGCGCGATGTCGAATACATTGTGCAAGAGGGCAAGGTCATGATTGTGGACGAAAACACGGGCCGCGTGATGCCGGGCCGGCGTTGGAGCGATGGGCTCCACAGCGCGGTCGAGTCCAAGGAGGGCGTGACGATCGAAAAGGAGACCAAAACTTTCGCCACCATCACGCTTCAAAATTATTTCCGCATGTACGAAAAGCTTGCGGGTATGACCGGCACGGCCGAAACCGAAGTGACGGAATTTAGCGACATCTACAAGTTAAACGTCATGGTCGTCCCCACCAATAGGCCGATTATCCGCCGCGACGAGCACGACATGATGTTCAAAACCCGCCGCGAAAAATTCAACGCGGTCGTCGCCGAGATTGAGTCCGCCCACAAACGCGGCCAGCCGGTTTTGGTCGGCACGGCGAGTGTTGACGCCAGCGAACTTCTCTCGCGCATGTTGCGCCGCACGAATATCGCCCACAATGTTTTGAATGCCAAGCACCACGAAATGGAGGCCGAAATTGTCAGTCGCGCGGGCCTTCCCGGAGCGGTGACCATCGCGACCAACATGGCCGGTCGCGGTACCGACATCAAGTTGGGCGAGGGCGTCCGCGACTTGGGCGGTCTCTACGTCATCGGCACCGAGCGCCACCAGTCACGCCGTATCGACCGCCAGTTGCGTGGCCGCAGCGGACGTCAAGGCGATCCGGGCCTTTCGCGCTTTTACGTTTCTTTGGAGGACGACCTGATGCGCCTTTTTGGCAATGCGGGCAGCATCATCAAAATGCTCGAGAACTCCTTCGAGGAAAACCAGCCCATCCAGCACCCGCTCCTGACGCGCACGCTCGAGACGGCGCAAAAGAAATTCGAGGAGAGCAACTACCTCATCCGCAAACGCCTCCTGCAATTCGACGACGTTTTGAACCGCCAGCGCCAGGTCATCTACGATATCCGCAACGACGTCCTGCGCCAGGAGGACCCCTCCACCATCACCTTCGAGCTTATCGAAGAAGAACTCTCCTCGCGCATGCAGGATCTTTTCCCAAGCGGCGCGCTCGATGCGTCCGCCTACGAAGCCTTCCTGCAAAATCTTCGCATGCTTTTCCCGCTTCCGTTTGCGGTCGAAAATCCTTCCTCGCTTGGCGACGAAGCCCTCCGCAAAGCGCTCCTCTCCGAAATCCGCTCGGCCTACGATCGCGCCCGCAAGGACGCGCCGGTCGAAATCGTGCGCGAATACGAGCGCTACCAGCTTTTGCGAGCCATCGACCTCAATTGGCAGGAGCACCTCACGGCGATGGACGATCTGCGCGACAGCGTGAACCTGCGCAGCTACGGCCAGAAAGACCCGCTCAACGAATACAAGCACGAGGCGTTTGTCTATTTCGAGGAACTCATGGCGACGATTCGCGGCCAGATTTGCAGCGGCATGCTCAAGACGTTGGGCGACCTGCCGCTTCTCAAGCAAGTGGCGGCCTCGCGTGGGTCGCGCGTGCAGTTGCGCGGCCCTTCCGATAGCGCTCCGCAAACCTTTGCGCCTGGGTCGTCCGAATCGGGCAACTCGGGCGAGCCGGTGCTGACCCTCAAGCGCGCCCTGCCGAAGGTTGGCCGCAACGATCCTTGTCCCTGCGGCAGCGGCAAAAAATTCAAGAACTGCTGCGGTCGTGACGATTGACGGAGCATTTTTTTACATTTGACACAAGGTTTTTTCTGCCTATCATAGAGCCATGCTTATTAAGAAAATTAGCAAACGAGAACAAACACGACGTGAAGTCCAAGCAACCTCAGATTGGATCAACCTTCATGAACTAGGCGCGCACGATCTTCCATCGGAAGATTGTGCCATGAGTCATTTGGCCGCCAAATTGACCACTCTGCTTTCTGCCAAGCTGGGATATACCATTCTTAGCATGCAGACGTATTCTTTCGCTGACGAGGGGACTCCGAGATTGACGGTTACCCCACTTAAAAATTCGGAGGATCCCGTCATAGTGCGTTTGACTCCCAAGGCCCTCGCGGCCGCGCGCGCCTGCGACAAGGCGGCACATCTCCAAAGCAATCCCGACAACTTGGAGCTCTTCGGTGCTTCCATTATGAGTGACCTTCCCTCAAAAGTTTTTCAGGCCGAAATCCCGTCCTTGTCGAAAACTGACCGCCGTGCACTCACGCAATGCACGGGGCTTTGTTTCGGCAGTTTGGGAGTTTCCGAAGCCGCTCGGCTCATGCTTGCCTTTGTGACCTTCCGCGAAGGCCCCGCGCTTCCCACTACTATAGCCAACTGACGCAATATTGCTACACCCCATGGGGGTGTTCGTCGGTAGCCGGGGGGCCAAGCACTTTCTTAGCAAAAAGCTGATACCCCAAGGCATCTTCGATTTCCACCTCCGCAAATTCTCCCACGGGCAAGCTCTCGGCAACTTCGACGCTCCCGTCCACCTCCGGCGCGTCCCATTCCGTGCGCGCCACGCCGGGAGCCTCCACCAACACCCGTAGCCTTTGTCCGACAAGGCCGTCTCCCCGTGCTTGCGCGAGATTAAAAAGCTTTTCCGTAAGCTCATTTGAGCGTTTGCGACGCGTCCGCGGATGCACTCGTGGCGTCAGGCGATAGGCGAGGGTATCCTCCTCGCGTGAGTATTCAAAAACGCCGCCGCGCTCAATTTGCGCCGCTTCCACAAAATCAAGAAGTTCGTCAAAATCCTTTTGCTCCTCACCCGGAAAGCCCACAATAAACGTGCTGCGAATCATGACTCCGGGAATTCTTGCACGCAACTCGCGCACAAGCCCAGAGAGCTGTGCCTTGGGCGTTTCTCGCTGCATTGCTTTGAGAATTCGATCAGCAGCGTGTTGCAGCGGCACATCCACATATTTCACCACTTTTTCGCACCCCGCCCACGTCTCCATCAACTCCGTGCTCCAGTGAGCCGGATGCGTATAAAGCGGTCTTATCCAAAAGTCTCCCGTTATTTGATTTAATTCCGCAAGCAGCGAGGCCAGGCTTTCGCCATTCTGGCTATCCACTTTGCTGGTGCGATTGGGCCGCTCGTGCGTCCATTTGTCCATGCCATAATAGGTGCAGTCTTGAGAGACCAAATTAATTTCCTTGCATCCACTTTCAACGAGTTCGCGCACTTCTTTGACGATGTCCGTTTGCTCGCGGCTACGATGGCGTCCGCGAATTTTAGGGATGGCGCAAAAAGCGCACAAGTGGTTGCAGCCCTCCGCAATCTTCACATAAGAAGTGTGCTTGGGTGTCAGTCGCACTCGCGGTGTTGCGTAATCGGGGATGTAGCGCGATCTTTCGCTAATCACGCTCAAGGGCGCTCGCTCTTTCCTTGCGAGCACCTCCGTTACGATTTCGCCCGCCTGCGCCACCTGATCAAGCCCCAAAAAGGCATCCACCTGCGGCATAAGGCGCGGCAGCTCTTGGCGATAGCGTTGCGCCAGACATCCTCCCACAATGAGCTTCTGGCGTTTTCCGCCGTGTTTACGCGCGGCGGCCTGTTGGATGGTCTCAATGCTTTCCTCTTTGGCGTCATTGATAAAGGAGCATGTATTGACAATTAGCACCTGCGCTTCTTCGGGAGTTTTGGCGAGCATATAGCCGTGGGCACGCAGGCTCCCCAGCATGATTTCCGAGTCTACGAGATTTTTTGCGCATCCGAGCGATATGACGGCCACCTTGATCGGCATAGCCTTTTATTCTGACAGTTTTTGTTAAACTTGTCGACCTTTTGCGCCAGGGGCGCGCATGCTTCTGTGGAGGAGGCTTCGCAAAAAACCCGCCTTTTTAGGAGGCGGGTTTTGAAAGTCTGTTGCCAGACGCTTTGATGATGGGACTAGAAGCTACCGTCATCGTTGCCGCGACGCTCGCGACGGCCCCCATTGAAGGAACGACCACCGCCGAAGGAGCGGCCACCACTGCGGGGGGCGCGTTCTTCGCGGGGTTCCATCGGGCGGGCCAAGTCAACTTTGATGGCGCGGCCATCGATTTGTGCGCCGTTGCCCTTTTCGACTGCGGCTGCTGCGGCCTCCTCGGTCTTGAAGGTGACAAAACCAAAACCCTTCGAGCGGTCCGACATTTTGTCAGTCGCCACAAAGGACTCGGTCACTTCACCATACTGCGAGAAGTATTGTCTCAAGCCATCTTCACGAGTGGCCCAAGCGAGGTTTCCTACATATATTTTATTGCTCATGTGTGTAACCACGATCCTTACTGAACTTCTCCTGTCTGGTAACACTCCTTGTGGCCCCGACGGCTTAAAGCCCCTATACTATCCTGGCAATACAACAATGCCACAAAATCGTCTTTCGCGCAAGCTCAATTTTGCAAGGGGCTCTTGGGGGTCATGGATTTGCGGCTTGCGCATATTTTTTCAAAAACGAATTGAGGACGGCGGAGCGGTCGCGCGAGGCGAGCATGATGGGATATTTTTGTTTATAGAGCGCCACCTCTTCAAAGCCATAGCGCTCAAGCGCGCGCCGCGTAATCCAATGGGAAGCGATGGTAAAGCACCGATGCAAATACAAATCGTTTTCGTCGCACGTTTGTAAAAGCTCGCGCAGGGCCAGCCGAAAAACATACGGAGTTGCGCGGCGGTCTTTAACGACCAAGTTCCGCAAAAACAAAACGGCAGTATCCTTTTGGTCCCACGGTTCAAACTCATCTTCCGAGGCCTCTCCTGCCAGCAGTTTTTGATAGTAGCGCTCACAGACGGCGCTCAGCGACAGATAGGCAATCATCTGTTTGCCATCGTCGGAGGCGGCCGAAGCGTAAATCGAAAACGGGCTTTGGATGCGCGCGAGTACTTCCGGCGTTTCGCGATAGAGCAAGCCTTCTGCAAAAACCTGTCGATCGAGTTCGAGCATCAGACGCAAATGTTTTTTTGTTTCGCTGGAGTTCCAAAAGATCATAATTTGCATTCTACCCCCGAGCGGGGGCGCCGCAAGAGTTTTGCGGTGCGTCATATTTTTTCAAAAACGAATTGAGGACGGCGGAGCGGTCGCGCGAGGCGAGCATGATGGGATGCTCGCGTTCATAAAGCCCAACGCGTTCAAAGCCAAAAAGTGTCAGCAGCTTTTGAGTTTTGGGCCGTGCGGCGATGGTAAAACACCTGTGCACATAGAGGTCGTAATCGTCGCAGAGCTTGAGCAGTTCGCGTATCGCCAGCCGAAAAAGGTAAGGGGTCGCGCGCTGATTTTTGACAAGCATCTCGCGCAAAAACAAGACAGCCGTGTCCTTCTCATCCCACGGTTCAAATTCCTCCGCCTTGGCTTCTCCCGCCAGAAGTTTTTGATAAAACCGCTCACAGACGACGGCGAGCGAAAAATATCCGAGCAGTTTTTTTCGATTGTCGGAGAGCGCGGTTGCAAAAAGCGTAAAGGGACTCTCGACTCGCGCGGCGACGGTTTCGTTTTCGCGGAAGCGGGCAACCGGCGCGAAGATTTCCTTCTCCAGAGCTAAAAGTTCCTCCAGATTTTGCTTCGTTTCGCGGCTCCCCCAAAAGATCATGATTTGTCAATTATATACCAAAATTACCATTTCGCCAAGCCTTTGCAAAGGCATGCTTGACATTTTGTAAAAGAATGGGTTATGCTTAAATTTTATGGCAAATCTCAAATCCTCACAAAAGGACGCCCGCCGGACGCAACGCCGCACGGTGCGCAACGTGACGCTCCGCAGCCGTCTAAAAACTTTGCGCAAAAAGGTCGAAGGTTTGGCCGCGCAAAAGGGCGCAGGAGTCGCCGAGGCCGCGCGCGAATATATTTCTGCGTTGGACAAAGCGGCCAAGTCGCATGTTGTCCACCCCAATAAAGTTGCACGGCAAAAGTCGCAGATGTGCCGCATCGCAAAGATCTAATTTTTAAAATTTACAAACTATGGGAACACTTAAAAAGAAGCGCCGCTTGAAAATGAATAAGCACAAGCGCAGCAAGCGTCGCAAAGCCAATCGTCACAAGAAGCGCGGCATCTTCTAAGCTTCGCGCTAGAAATCATCCGTTTTTTGCAAGGGCTCCTGCGTGACAGGTTCCCCATGTGGTGTGGTATTTCTTTACAGGCAATCAGGACTGCGCTTTACCCGCCTCCGCAAAAAGCCCTTGCCTTTAGGCGTCGATGAATGCGGCAAGAGGGCTTCCGGCTACGGCGAGATGTCGCACCTTGGGTGCGTAACGCGAGGAACCACGGGCTTGCCCGTGGGGCTCCATCCGCCTCCGCAGAAGACCACGCCTTTAGACGTCGATGAATGCGGCAAGAGGGCTTCCGGCTACGGCGAGATGTCGCACCTTGGGTGCGTAACGCGAGGAACCACGGGCTTGCCCGTGGGGCTCCATCCGCCTCCGCAGAAGACCACGCCTTTAGACGTCGATGAATGCGGCAAGAGGGCTTCCGGCTACGGCGAGATGTCGCACCTTGGGTGCGTAACGCGAGGAACCACGGGCTTGCCCGTGGGGCTCCATCCGCCTGCGTCGCAGCAGGCCGCTTCTCCCCATTGCGTGATGTCTGTCATGTAGGCAAACTCTACCCACTAGCGCCTTGTTGGCGCATCTACCCCCCTCGCATGGCATCTTGCCTCTTTTGCCGATCGTGTGATGCCTGTCGTGTAGGCAAATTCTACCTACCCAACCCCCTTGCTAGACACATTTGCTCCGTTGCTCCTCTGCATCGCTGCGCGATGCCACCACCCCCTCATGCGGCGACGTCTGTCGTGTAGGCAAATTATACCCATGCTCGCCTTGATGACGCATTTGCCGCCCGCCTCGCCTCTGGCCGCTCTACCGATAGTGTGCGCTACATACCCTCAGGCTCCTGCCTATTGAGACTTGCCATAGTGCTTAACCTATCAGCCCTCTATTGGCAAGGCCTACAGGACTAACTATATGTGCAAAGGTCAATAGGGGTGAATGCGCAACCTCCAACAAGGCGGCCCCTTGCGTAGCAAGGTATAAATCGCAAGTTAATCGCAGAGTGCCGAAGTTATGAAACCCCCAGCTCCCGCTGGGGGAACTTCACTGCGGCATCTGTCTTATAGGCAAGTGCTACCCGTCTCATCCCATATCGCGACGCGACGCCCCTCCCATCATGCGATGTTTGTCGTGTAGGCAAAACATACCCACTTGCCACCTTCTTGCCTTCTCACTTTTTATAGTAATTGGCTGTTGTGTAATTCAAAGACCTTCATAATCGATTTCGATTATGTGCGCCCGGCTTTTTATCTCTCCGATTTGGCGCAGCTCGTGACCAGTTTGTCGCTTGGAGTTGATCTGGGTTATATGATAGATGCCGAGCGTTACTGCCGCTTATTCTTGCAAAAAACTTGCAATTTAAGAAGAATTGAGGAAGAAATGCTGCTATTCTGGGTCTCATGCTTGTATTCTCTAGAAAAAAAGGTTAATTTTTTGCATAAGTACTCTTGCCCAGAGACTGCATTCCGCCAAAGCGTGCAATTTGTCTCTGAGAAAATCCTTACATGGGAACATGAATAAATTATCATATCAGAATGCGACTGAAGCTTTTTTGGCAATTGCCAAACAGTTAATTGTTTGTCCTGATTATATTTGTTCACCACGTCACATGGATATACGGGAAGTCGTTAACTTAAGCATCGAAATTAAAAATCCTCGCGATAGGCTGATAAGAACCAAGCACAGAAATCTCTCTAAAATATTTTGTTGGAGAGTTTCTGTGGTATGAAAGAGCATCTAACCATCTGGAAGAGATCGCCCACTACTCAAAGTTTTGGAAAGGAATTAGCGATGATGGGGTTACTGTTGCTTCTGCATACGGTCAAAGAATATATGTTCCCGATGAAAAAAGAACTTCGGCTTGGGACTTTGCATTGGCTGAATTAAAAAGAGATAAAGACTCTCGAAGAGCCATAATACATATTTCAAGACGTGAAGATCTTCGTGCCGACTCGAAAGATGTCCCATGTACAATATATCTGCAATTTCTAATCCGGGATAACAAATTGCTATTAATTGCAAATATGAGAAGCAATGACATTTTCTTAGGTTTCCCATATGATGTTGCAACATTTACACTGTGGATGGAAAAAATGAGGATCATGTTGCTTGGGCCCCCGAAAACTGAGCCAGTTGAAATGAGACTGAAGGTTGGGGATA
>CAZIRU010000015.1:0-34979 GCA_964541905.1 uncultured Verrucomicrobiota bacterium | reverse complement strand
TGCCCCCTCGCATGGCATCTTGCCGCTTCCCATTTCGCACGCGAATTTCTGTCGCATAGGCAAACTCTACCCATTCCGGCCTTGCTGCCGCATTCGCCTCTCCGCATCGCATCTCTCCGCCCCTCCCATCGCGCGATGTTTGTCGTGTAGGCAAAACATACCCGCTCGCCGCCTTCTTGCCTTCTCACGTGCGCCCTCCCGCATCGCGTAGCGATGCTCGAAGGTAGCCCAGGGCTTTAGCCCTGGGTCATGTTGCGCCATAGGCGCGGTGAACCCCGTTCTATCCGCCTCCGCAGAAGACCACGCCTTTAGGCGTTGATGAATGTGGCAAGTTTACTTCTGACTACGGCGTGATGTCGCACCTTGCGTGCGTAACGCAAGGAACCACGGGTTTACCCGTGGGGCTCCATGTGCAGCCGCTCAAGCGGCGATATGTGCGCGTAAGCGCGGCAAAACCTCCCTTTGAAGGGTCGGGGTGGACAGCGACGAGGCCATGGCCACGAGGGGGCCTTTTTTGCACCCAAGGGCAAATGATGTTATATTTGATTTACGCGAAGGCGCACCATCCCTTACGGCGCCACGATTGCAATTTTTCGGCGGCCGGCGGCGTCACGCGCAAAAAATGGCTCGGCGGGAAGCGCCTCCTCCTCCTCATCGTCGGCAGCATCGGTTTCCGCCTCGTCCTCAAAAATCGGTGCGCCATCCTCAAGCGCCTCCTCCTCAAAATACTGGCTCAAGCGCCGCGCCTCGGGATACAAAATTTCCTCGCGCATGGCCTCGGAGCTTTTCTGCAAACACTCGGGGAAATCGTAGACGCCCATGGGCCGATCCTTGAGGCCCTTTTTGAGGGCTCTTAGCCACGCCGGCGAGACGTTTTTTGTATTTATAAGCAGCATCACGTCGGCAAAGTGCGCCATTGCCTCAAACCAGTTTTTAAGCTCCTTGCGCCGTTCCAAAACGTCCACTTCCACAAAAGCCACAATTTTGCGCAAATGCGCCCCTTCCGCCATAAGCCGCCCTTTGGCCGCTTCCAGCTGCTCGATAGGATTCCCCAAAAATTCCCATACTTCAAAGTCGTTTGTGTCGTTTTTTTCGCCACCCAAAAGCCTTTGCAGATTTTCCACAACGCTTTGATTATCAGGACCCAAGAATACAATCACGTCTTTCATTCCCCTATCCTATTCTTTTTTTTAAAAAAATCGAAGAGGAAAATTTGCCTTTTCCCAAAAGCGGGCTTCTCTTGTCCGTGACATGACAACGGCCCCGCATCAAAAAATTGTAAAAAGGAGGCCGTCGGCCACTTTGCCGCGGTGGGTCGAAAAACGCGTGTTATACTCGCCGCTCCAAGGATTTCCCCATAAATCACTAAACATGAAGCAAATCACCATCTGTGGACATCATCTCCTCTTGACCGATGCGATCAAGAGTTTTACCACCGGCAAACTCCAGAAGCTCTTCAACCACAATCGCGAGATTGTCAGGATTCGCGCCGAGCTTCAGAGCGAATATGATCACACAAATACGCTGCTTTTTACAGCAAAGGCTTTAGTTGAGGTCGGAGGCCCCGATTTCGTTGCATCGGCATCCTCGCACAATCTCTACAAATCAATTGACCTGCTCGTAGCCAAGCTGACTCGGCAAGTTGGGAAGCGGCATGGCGTCCGGCGGGCCAGACGAAAAGACGCCCTGGCGGCGTAAGGCCCTTCGAGGGCCATTCTCAATCGGCGGGGGTGCTCGTTCAACCCCCGCCGATTTTTTTGTAAAATTGTAAAAATGTGCCGCCGGATTTTTACATTTTTACAATTTGTTTTTGCGGTAAAACCGCAACAAAAAAAATTTTGTTGCGCTTTTACCGCAAAAAATAAATCCGCCGTTTGTAAAAAATTTTACACTTTTACACTTCCATCACCCCGACAAAACGAATTTTGAGCTCATCTTCGAGGTAGGCCCTCACCGTTATATCCAGCTTGGCACACGCCGCCTCGATTTTGTCGGCAGCCGTAAGCACGCGGTGCTCCTCGGTTTTTTTGAGGGGGACGCTGGGCTTGGAAATGTTCGTAAATGAATCGCTTTGAAGGAGTTCCGCATCAAGAGCCTCATCTAAAACAGCTACCGGAGGCGCCTGTGTTTCGTCTTCGTCAAACCCCTCGGGCGCTTCTCGCGCCGCGACATCGGACGGGAAAGAGGCTCGACGAAATGTCTCAACATATTGGCTATCAGATGCTTGCGATTGCGTTTTTTGACGCAGGCTCTCGCCCAAAGATACCTTTTCGCGCGCAAAAGAAACTTTTGCGGACAGCTTTAACGAGCCAATTTCGTGGAGTTTGGGGCGCGCAACCATCTTCGCCGCAAAGGCTAAAACGTTGACAGGCCGAGCGCAAGTAAAAGCTTAGGGGTGCTGGATTTTCCCTTGCAAGGGCGCCGCGCAAGCGGCAAAATCGCACCATGAGATGCCGTTTGGGTCGGGCAATGCACGCGAAAAAGCCCTTAGAAAAGAGCTGCCCGGAAGCGGCGTTGAAATTGCGAGCCTTCAAAAATTTGCGCCGGGCGAACGCGATTTTCGCGTGGCGATTTTGAAAATCCGCGAGGCAAGGCCGGATGTTGTTTTCCTGCATGCTTACAATCCTGAGCTGGACATTATTTTGCGGCAGATGAAGGAAATCGCTTACGCTCCCAGACTCACAGCGATGGGACATTGGGGCGTCATTGACAAAAGCCCCGAAATTTATGGGATGCCCTATGTGGAGTCGCTAGGCAATCCGGAATTTGACAAGATTTTTGAGAAGCGCTTTGGGCA
This sequence comes from uncultured Verrucomicrobiota bacterium, assembly GCA_964541905.1. Lineage (GTDB taxonomy): Bacteria > Verrucomicrobiota > Verrucomicrobiia > CAZIPW01 > CAZIPW01 > CAZIRU01. The sequence continues at coordinate 32,182 of CAZIRU010000015.1, read as the reverse complement.
TACGCCGTTTTTTGTGGCGGGGTATATTTGCGATACGCTGGCAATGTATGTGGAGGCGTGCGAGAGCTTTGCGGGGAACGGGAAACCCTCGCGGGAATTTGTGGCACAGAAGTTGGAGCAAGTAAAGGACTTCCCAGGGAAGATAGGCAAGCTTACCTGTGTCGATCACTGGTTTGACGCGCCGCCAAGCATGATTGTTTGGGGGCCGGAGGGTCGCAGGGCCGTCACGATGGAAGAGGCGGCCGAAATGGCGCGGGGGCGTTAAGGAGGCAAGACTTACGGCTCGCAGGCCTTCAGAATTTCGCTGATGCTGCGGAAACTCGGAGCCTCGGCGGCGCGCAACATCGCAGCCTCGAAAAGCACTTCCGGGTTGGCGCCATATTTGATGCCGCTCTCGGCTTCGAGCAAGACTTCCGACATCCGTTGCAGACCCTCGCGCGAAAGAGGCGCGCCCAAACGATCGCTTTGGCCCTTGCTGGCCGCCTCGAGGAGCCCTTCGCGCACCGCCGCGCTCACGCGCTGCCACGCACGATAAAGATCGCGGTTGTCGTCCCGAAGCGCTTCGATGGCGGCCACAAGCGCCGGATAGTCGGCACGCGACATCGCGCTTAAAAGCGTTTTCATCTCAAGCGAACTCACCAGCCCATAGACCTCGCGCAGGCCAGCTTCGGTCACCGCCGCGCCTTGATAGGAAATGAGCTGATCGAGAATCGACTGGGCATCGCGCATACCTCCCGAAGCCAGCATCGCAATGCCTTCGTAGGCGCTTTCTTCGACGGTGACACCTTCGGCTTTGGCGATCTCGCGCAGCTTGGCGATAAGGGGAGCGTCGGCAATCGGGCGAAACTCAAGGCGCTGGCAACGCGAGACGATCGTGGCGGGGACCTTTTGGGCTTCGGTCGTCGCAAAAATAAATTTAACGTGTTTGGGCGGCTCTTCGAGCGTTTTGAGCAGCGCGTTGAAGGCGCCAATTGTCAGCATGTGCACTTCGTCAATGATGTAGATCTTGAATTGTCCCGAGACGGGAGCATACTGGGCCTCTTCGCGCAAGGCACGGATTTGATCGACGCTATTGTTGCTGGCGCCATCGATCTCGATGACGTCCATCGAGGAGCCTTCGGCAATTGCTTTGCACTCGGGAGAGTCGGGATCGAAATCGACTTGGGGGCCGCCGGCGCAATTAAGAGCCATCGCAAGAATGCGGGCGGTCGTCGTTTTGCCCGTGCCGCGAGGCCCCACGAAAAGATAGGAGTGCCCCACCCTTTCCGAACGAATGGCGTTGGTAAGGGTTTTGACGATCGCATCCTGGCCGACAAGCTCCGAAAAACGCCTCGGACGCCAGCGCCGCGCAATGACCTGATAGCTCATGCGGCCAGTTTACGCCAGCACCACACAGATGGCAAGGGGGATTGAAAAGCGATTCTTTAAAAGGGCACCGTGGCGGTAGTCGCATCGCTCGGGATGCCAGTTTTTTCCCAATACTTATCCCTTGGGCCCACCCTATATTCCGTCGTGCCTGTCAGCTCATTGTAGCGCTTTTGAAGGGTGCCAATCCGGCCCTCGACAAGCAGTCGGGAAAGCAATGGACGCGTTTCCGGACGCGTGTTTGCCTGCTGCTCGAAAGCTTTGCGCAAATCTTTCTGGGAACTTGGGATAGAAACGCCAATACCAAGCCCTCCCAGAAAAACGAGCAAGGAGCCGAGGCACAACATCCCCAGCCTTGCACTAACGCGAGAGTCCATGGTTTCGTCAATATTCACAATACTCCTAAAAAATCTGCGTGTACGTCTTCTCATGCCCTAAATATACGCCAAAAAGAACCCCAATTCAATAAAAAACAGCTGCCAAATTTTGCACAGGGGCACTTTTGGGGCTCCACCACCTTGCGGCCCATAAAAAAGGGCGGATTTTTGAAGAATCCGCCCGGAAAAAGATGGGGATGAGGCGCTTAACGCGAAAGGGTGTTGGGGTCCTCGGCGCCCTTGAAGGCAATCTTTTCGACCTCAGGATTGTATTTGCCGACAATCCAGTAGGGAGCGCCGGTTTTGGGGTCAAACCGTTTTTCCAAGGTGCCGACTTTGGACGAACCAAGGACGCGCGAAAGCGGCTCGCGGCTCGCGGCTCGCGGAATTGGCTGTGGCCTCGGTGGCAATGGCTTCACAAAGACTCTTGAGACTGCGGACAGAAGGGCCAATGCCATTTCCAAGCCTTACGCCGGCTGAAAAGATAAGGAGTGAGACACCGATACCGATAAGGATTTTATTATCTCGTTCAAAAACACTCATATCCTACTATTAACCAAATTCAGCCTATATTCAAGAGGTTTTTATAAAAAAATATGGGCGGGGCTGTAAAAATTGCCCCGCCCTTTTGCAAGTTGTTAAATGAAGGCTACTTGATAAGACCTGCCACTTTTTTGGTAAGCTCGACAACACGATTGGAGTAGCCCCACTCGTTATCGTACCAGCTCACGAGCTTGAAAAAGTTGGCGTTGAGCTCGATGCCAGAGCCGGCGTCGAAAATCGACGAGCTGGCGCAATGGATGAAGTCGGAAGAAGCCACCTCGTCTTCGGTGTATTCGAGGATGCCTTTCAAATACGTTTCGCTGGCCTTCTTCATCGCGGCACAAATCTCCTTGTAGGAAGTCGCCTTGGTCGTCTTGACCGTCAAGTCCACGACCGAAACCGTCGGGGTCGGCACGCGGAACGACATACCCGTGAGCTTGCCCTTGACCTCCGGACAAACGAGTCCCACCGCTTTGGCGGCTCCCGTCGTGGAGGGAATGATGTTTTGCGCCGCCGTGCGTCCGCCCTTCCAGTCCTTTTTGCTGGGACCATCGACGGTCTTTTGCGTGGCGGTATAGGAGTGAATCGTCGTCATGAGGCCCTCGGCTACTCCAAAGCCTTCTTTGAGCAACACGTGCACCAAAGGCGCCAAGCAATTCGTCGTGCAACTGGCGTTGGAAATCAAATGATGCTCAGGCTTGAGGTCACCGTCGTTGACGCCCAACACAACAGTTTTGACGCCCTCGCCCTTGGCCGGAGCCGAGATGATGACCTTTTTGGCTCCTGCCTCGAGATGGAGCTTGGCCTTGGCCTCGTCGGTAAAAAGCCCCGTCGATTCAATCACGATATCAACGCCGAGCGCTTTCCAAGGAAGCGCTTGCGGGCCTTCCTTGACGGCGAGGCACTTGATCTTGTGGCCGTTGACCACCAACGTATCGTCTTCGGCAACCGAGGGAGCGCTTTTTTCGCTGGAGACTGTCCCTTTAAAACGGCCTTGCGTCGAGTCGTACTTCAAAAGATAGGCGAGGTTATCCGCCGGAACGAGGTCGTTCAAAGCCACGACGTCGAAGGTGGTGCCGAGGAGATCCTGCTCCACGAGCGCGCGAAAAACAAGACGACCGATGCGTCCGAATCCATTGATAGCAATTTTGGTAGCCATAGTGAATGTTTTCTATTCGATCGCAAGGGCTTGGCGCAACTTAATTCAGGCACAAAAGTCAGGCAGTTTTGGCAGCGTTTTTGGCGCTGATGGAAAATTACAGGATTGCACATGCGCGCGGGATGGGTTCATACTCGTCGGCATGTGGTATCTCCTGCTGCTTCCCACCCTGCTTTTTGCCGACGTCGAGAAAGCTCCCGCCGCGCAACTCCAAACCTCCGCCGCCGCGCAACGCGCAACGGTTGAACTGCGCCTGAGGCCCGAACTGGCCGCTCCGATTGTCGCCAGCGCTCCCGAAAGCGAACTGACCCCCACCGCGATTTCGACTGGGGTTGTAACCGATGGCGCCAGCTGGATGAAGGTTCAGCGCGAGGCGACTTTTTTTGGTTATGTGGAAAAAGCGTCGATCTCGAAAGACTTGGAAATTTTGCCCGGGGCAAACGTATATGAGACGCCGGAGAAGGGCGCGCTTTTGCTGAGCGTCGAGGATCCCGCGCGCGTGCGGCTTTTGGAAGTGGACCGCATGGGCAAAGTGCAGGTGAAGGGGCCGACGACCCTTTATTATCCTGTGGGACTTTCGGGAGTGGAAAAAACTGACGTGGCGATGGAAGCGGCGCCGCAAGTTGAGGTGGCTGCGATTTCGGACGCTTCGGATGCTCAAGCGGCCAGTATGGCGCAGCCTGTTCAGCAGAAACGCGTGCCTCAATATGCCAGCGGCACGATGTCACCCGCAGATGCCAAGCTCCGGACGATCGAAGGCGAGCTGCGCAAAGGCAACCCGCTTTTGGGCTCGAAACTTTATCTGGTGGATATTCACGGCCGCTTAGTCGCCCGAATAGACCCCAATAGCCCCATCGATCGCATGACCCTTCAGCGCTATCTGGGGCAAAAAGCGATTTTTGTGGGCGAAATGGAAGACCACAATGGCTCCCTCTATATGAAGGTGCGCTCGGTAAGGCTTCAGTAGCTTAGGCAGGGCATGATATGACGGCGCGGATTCTTGACGGGAAAATGGTCGCGGAGAAGGTTTTGGCCTCCATTAAAAAAGAGGTGACCAAACTTTCGCGGCCGCCGTGCGTTACGTTTGTCCGCGTGGGCGAACACGCCCCTTCCATCACTTACGTCAAAACCAAACAAGCCATGGCCGAAAGAGTTGGCATCGAAAGCCGCTTGGTGGAACTGCCCGAAAAAGTCACGCAAGCGCAGCTTGTTTCGGTGGTGCATACCCTCGGCGCCGACCGAAATGTGGACGGAATTTTGGTGCAGTCGCCACTGCCCAAGCAAATCAACCCGCAGGAGATTTTTAACGCCATCCTGCCCGCAAAAGACGTGGACGGTTTTAGCGCGTTCAATATGGGGAGGCTTGTTCAGGGCGATCCCAATGCGTTTATCGCGTGCACCCCTCTGGGGATCGAGGCGCTTTTGAGTTATTACAAAATCCCCGTCGAGGGCGCGCATGTGGTGGTGGTCGGACGCTCGCTGATTGTCGGCAGGCCGCTTTCGATTTTGCTAAGCACGCGTTCGCGGCTCAATGCGACTGTCAGTAGCTGTAACCGCCAGACAAAAAATCTCCGCGAACTTTGCCGTAGCGCCGACATCCTCGTCGTGGCCGCCGGGGCCCCCGGACTTGTGAAGGGCGACTGGGTGCGCGAAGGAGCGGTCGTGGTCGACGTTGGTATTACGCGCGTAAAGGACAACTCGAACCCAAAGGGCTATCGGCTCAGCGGAGATGTGCTCTTTGACGAAGTCAAAGAGGTGGCCGGCTGGCTTTCGCCGGTTCCGGGGGGCGTTGGGCCTATGACGGTGGCGATGCTTATGCAGAATACGCTCAAGGCCGCCAAGGGGAAATAGGGCGACAGAAATGCAAAAAATCAAATTGTTACAATTGAGCCCGGACCTGATTGATCTGGTAGCACTCGATCACATCGCCTTCCTTGAAGGCTTCCGAGCTTGAAAGCAAAATGCCGCACTCAAAACCGGCCTTGACTTCGCTCGCGTCGTCCTTGCCGCGCTTGAGATGCGAAACGCGGCCTTGCGCGACAAGCTCTTTGCCGCGCCACAAGCGCGCAAGTTTATCGCGGAAGATGCTGCCTTCGGTCACCATACAGCCGGCAATCGTACCCTTGCTCAAGTCGAAAACCTGGCGGATCTCCGCCTTGCCCAAAGTGTGCTCCTGCAAGATCGGATCCAAAAGCTCGACCATTGCCTCGCGCACCTGAGTGACAAGCTCGTAGATGATATTGTGGGAGATAACCGAAACTTGATGGTGCTTGAGCTGGGCCGAAACGCCGTTTTCTTGGCGCGTGTTAAAGGCCACAATCGAAGCCTTGGCGGTATGGGCCAAGTCGACATCGCTCAAGGTGATCGCGCCCACAGAGCTTTCGACAATGTGAAGACTGACCTTTTCGCTCTTGATGGCATTGAGGGCATCGACGACCGCCTCAAGCGAGCCGGAAACATCCGCCTTGACCACCACGTTGAGAACCTTGGCCTCTTGCGCGCTCATCGCCGCAAGCAGTTCCGCCGCATTGGTGGGAGCCTCGGTCATAGAGGACGCGCGTCTTTCTTTGAGAAGCGCCTCGGCGGCTTCTTCGGCCATCGCTTTGGCCTCGCGCTCATTTTTGGCCGAAACAAAATGGGAACCGACCTCCGGCGTCTGGCTCCAACCGATAATGCGCACGGGAGTCGAAGGAGGAGCAGTGTCAATTTTCTCGTCGCGCTCATTCAGGAGCGAACGCACCTTGCAATAGGCGGCCCCGCAGACGATCGAGTCGCCAGCCTTCAGCGTGCCTTTTTGCACAATCACCGTCGCTGTCGGGCCTCGGCCGGTTTCGAGCTTGCTCTCCACAATCGCGCCCTCGGCGGGAGCGGCAGGATTAGCCGTAAGCTCAAGGACCTCCGCTTGAAGCAAAATCATTTCCAAAAGCTGGGGAACTCCTTGACCACTCAAAGCGCTCACGGGAACGGTAATCACTTCCCCGCCCCACTCTTCCGGCAAAAGGTTGCGCTCTTGCATCTGCTTTTTAACGCGGTCGGGATTGGAGCCCTTGGTATCAATCTTATTGATCGCCACCATCACCGGCACGCCCGACTTGCGGCAATGCTTGAGAGCCTCGTCGGTCTGGGGCATAAAGCCGTCGTCGGCGGCAATCACGAGGATCGCAATATCCGTCAAGCCCGCACCACGGGCGCGCATTTTTTCGAAAGCGGAGTGCCCGGGGGTATCAAGGAAAGTAATCTTTTTGCCATCGACTTCGATCTGGTAGGCGCCGATGTGCTGGGTGATGCCGCCCGCCTCGCCCGCAACCACATTGGCCTTGCGGATAAAATCTAAGAGCGTGGTCTTGCCATGATCGACGTGGCCCAAAATGCAGACAATCGGCGGACGGCCCTTCAGAAGAAGTTTTTCGTCCACCTTGGGGGCCTCTTTTTTCTTGGGAGGCTCGGCCTTGCTGTCGCCACGATGCTTGATCTCCAGCGTAAAGCCAAACTTAGCGGCCACTTGGGTGGCCAGCTCCGAGTCGAGCGTCTGGTTCATCGAAGCAAAAACACCCATCTCCATGAGCGCACTGATAAGCTTGAAAGGCTTGACGCCCATCAAAAGCGCAAAGTCGCGCACCACAACCGGCGGCTTGACTTGCAACGCAGCACCCTTGGCTTCAGACGCAATAACGGGCTCCTCGAGCGACTTTGGGGCCGGCGCAGGCGGGGGCATGGCCGCGCTAGGACGCACGAGCGGCGGCATCTTAACCGCAGGCGGCGCCATCGGCTTGACTATCGGCGCCGAAGGGGGAGCCGGAGGAGTCGAAAGAGGTTTTGAGGCCACCGGAAGCCGCACCGGCGGCGGAACGCGGTTGCCCTGCACGGGCGACGGCATCCGCATAGGCGGCGGCGTGGGGCGCGCGGTATCGACGCGAGAAGCGCGTTCGCGGGCAACATCCTCGGCCGAACGCACAATCGCGCCGGCGGGAATATTAGGCTTGGCAGGCGCCGGAGGGGCTTCGTTGGAAACGATTTGCGTGGTGCGTTTTTTGGCAAATTCTTCGCGCAGGGAATCGGCGGAAATATTGTCGATAGTGGACGAAACGCTTTTGACGGTAAAACCGCGCGAGACAAGAAGATCCACCAGCTCTTTGTTTTCGAGCTCGAGTTCCTTGGCCAACTGGTGGATGCGGATTGCCATTTACTTTTCTTCCTCCTGATTTTGCCTGACGGACTTCTCCAAAATAAGCGCAGCTTCCTCGGCGGTAAAGCCGGCCTCGATCAAGTCATCGGCCTCAACGCCTTCCATGGCCTCGGGATTGACAAACCCTTTTGCCACAAGGCGTCCGGCCATCTCGGCAGAGATGCCCTCGACGCCATTCCAGCCCTCGACGGCCGCTTGGACTTGATCGCTAAATTCGACCTTCTTCACCTTGATGATGTCGATCTCCCAGCCCATCAAGCGCGAGGTCAGGCGGGCGTTCTGGCCTTTGCGGCCGATCGCCACGGGAATGTCCTCTTCGGAGACTTCGAAATGTAAAATCTTTTTAGCCGCATCCATTTTGATATTGAGGGGACGCGCGGGTTTGATGGCCTCTTCAAGATATTTGAGCGGATCGGAATAGTAGCGGATGATATCCACCTTTTCCCCTCCAAGCTCCTTGACGATTCCCTTGACGCGGCCGCCCTTGGCTCCCACGCAGGCTCCCACGGGATCTACGCGCGGATCGGCGCTGTGAACGGCCAACTTGGTACGATAACCCGCCTCGCGGGCAATCCCCATGATCTTGACCGTGCCATCGTGGATTTCAGTCACCTCCAGCTCGAAGAGCCGGCGGATAAAGTTTGGATGGCTGCGCGAAAGAATCAGCTCGGGGCCGCGCTGGGTGGCCTCGATATCCAAAAGCAGGCAGCGGAGACGGTCTCCGGTGTTGTATTCCTCGCCGGGGGTGCGCTCGCGATACGGCAAAAGCGCCTCGGCCTTGCCAAGATCGATATAAACGTCGTTGCGTTCCTTGCTGCGAACGGTTCCCGTAACGATGTCGCCGACGCGGTCCTTGTACTCGTCGTAAAGGCGTTCTTTTTCAAACTGGCGCAGGCGCTGCATAATGGCCTGACGAGCCGTCTGGGCGGCAATGCGACCCAAAAAGGCGGGGTCCACCGGCTTTTCGACCACTTCGCCCAACTTTATATTTGGCGCAATCAGCCGCGCCTTTTCCAGCGCAATCTGGCGGATGGGATCGGCAAGCGAGTCGGTGACTTGGAGGAGCGCCCACGCTTGGAGTGCACCCGTCTTGGGATTGATTTCCACGCGAAGCTCCTGACCGGCATTGACGCTTTTTTCGGCAGCCGTGCGAATGGCAGAAGCGATGGTGGAGATCATCTCCTCACGCGAGACGCCTTTTTCCTTTTCGAAGTACTCGAGGAGGGCTAGAATTTCATTGCTCATGGATGTAAAAAAAGCGGTATGGGAGCAACTTACGCCACCCCCAACCCGCCTTTGTAAAGGTTTGGTTTTAAGGATTCTAAGTGTAAAAGGGATATGGGAATTTGTCAAGCAGGGGTTTGAGCGGCAAAAACAACCATATATCAGTTTTGTTTAAGACATAATCGGCCCCTTCGTGCGGCTGCGCCGCTCGTTCCCCTAAAGGGGAAGTGTGCCTGTGGCGACATATATTACCGTGGGTTAAAACCCACGGCTACCAGCTCGCCTTCGGCGAGAGAACCACTACGCGGTTCTTGAGAGTGCGCCTGCGGCAACAAACGGTACGGGTTTCAGGCTTTGCGCTTGCCCCGATGAAGTCGGGGCTAAAGCGACTACGGCGTGACAGTAAGAGCACCCCTATGGGGTGTGGGAAATTGAAAAATGAAGATCAACGAGGCAAGCTACACCGAGACGAGCAAAGTCGCGAAATCATTTTTCTAGGAGCGGTCTTTTTGCGCGTGCGGGGAACTGTTACGGAACAAGCCACTCAGGGTTTTTAGCCTTGAATGAAAAATCCACAGTATAGGAGAGACCGTTTGGAGTAGGTTCAACCGATACAACTTGCGCAAACAATTCGCTTACAGCTTTATTAAAATCATTATTCTTCGATGTTTCAACGATCTTAAATTCTGAAATATTACCACCACCACTTACTGTAAAACGAACTTTCACAATATCATTTTTTGACCCAGAAAGACCCTCTCTATTAATCGCATCATCTAAACTTTTATAAATTCTGCGCATCCATTTATTAGAAGGAATAGAGTCTGTATATGAGATAGTAGCGTTGTATAAAACATTTTTATGAGAAGCCCGTTCCAGATTAGACTGCCCTACTGTTGCATCTACGAAATATTGCAAATACAAGCTAGGCACAACAAGGTCAAAAACATCCTTGTCGCCATAAATTCTTATTTTTAAATCGCCGTTTTGCGGATTAATAAGATATTTTTTAAGAGGCACATAAAACGATTCTATTACTTCCGCCCCAGAAACACTGCGGTCTATATCCACAAGAGAATCTGAATCCCCATCAACAGTACAAAACTCTTTATAAAACGCCCAGTCGCTTCGCCCAACCGCCACCCGTATACCCGCTGACACAATCATATCCTTTTTTATGTCACCTTGCAAAGTCAGTTTCCACATTACGTGCCTATCAAAAGTTTTTACATAAATCTGAGGCCCAGAAATAGTTCCTATCTGTTTAAACCCATCACTATTTTCTACTATCTTTTTTGAAAAGCTATTTTGGCTTTCGTAAATATTCACCTGCGGCTCCAAAAAAGTTTCGCACCCAGTCAACAATAAAACCAGACACAAACCCAACAAGTATCTCATGTCTCATAGAAATACGTTTTAGCCTAAGAGGTCAATACTATAAACTATTTTACCAACCTAGTAGCGGTAATTTTCGGCCTTGAAGGGGCCGTTTGCCGCAACTCCGATGTAGGCGGCTTGCTTGGGAGTCAGTCGCGTGAGCTTGGCGCCTATCTTTGAGAGGTGCAGGCGCGCCACCTCTTCGTCGAGGGCCTTGGGCAGCAAATAGACGCCCGGCTTGTAGCTATTGCGGTTGCGCCAGAGGTCGAGCTGCGCCAAGACCTGATTGCTAAAGCTATTCGACATCACAAAGCTCGGGTGGCCGTGCGCGCAACCGAGATTCACCAACCGCCCTTCCGCAAGCAGGTAAAGCTGGCGTCCATTCGGGAGCGTATAGCGATCGACTTGCGGCTTGATATTTTCTTTTTTGACGCCGCGCGCCGCATTGAGCGCATCCACCTGAATCTCATTATCGAAATGTCCGATATTGCAGACGATCGCCTGATCTTTCATCCGCAAGAGATGCTTCAAGGTGAGCACATCGCAATTGCCGGTCGTGGTGACGTAAATATCGCCTTTGCCTAAAGTGTCCTCGACGGTCGCAACCGTATAGCCTTCCATCGCGGCTTGAAGCGCGCAAATCGGATCGATTTCCGTGACAATGACATTCGCCCCGAAAGCCGCGAGCGCCTGCGCGCAACCCTTTCCGACGTCTCCATAGCCGCAAACGACAGCAGTCTTGCCGGCAATCATCACGTCGGTCGCGCGCTTGATGCCATCGACGAGGCTTTCGCGGCAACCGTAAAGATTGTCGAATTTCGATTTGGTCACGGAATCGTTCACGTTGACGGCGGGAACCAAAAGGCGTTTTTCGCGCGCCATTTGATACAGGCGGTGCACGCCCGTCGTTGTCTCTTCGCTGACGCCCTTCCACTCGGCGAGCAATTTGTGCCAATGGTTTTTGTCGGTCTTGTAAACTTTTTTAAGAAGCGCTTTGATGACGGCCTCTTCGTGTTTCTCGGAAGGGCTGGTCACCCACTTGCTGCCGCTTTCAAGCTCGACGCCTTTGTGGATGAGCAGCGTTGCATCGCCCCCGTCATCGACAATCAGCTGTGGGCCTTTGCCTTGCGGGAACGAAAGCGCCATCAAGGTGCACTCCCAGTATTCTTCGAGCGTCTCGCCTTTCCAAGCGAACACCGGTACGCCAGTTTTTGCAATCGCGGCGGCGGCCGTGTCCTGAGTCGAAAAGATATTGCACGAAGCCCAACGCACGTCCGCACCGAGGGCTTTGAGCGTTTCGATAAGCACAGCCGTCTGTATCGTCATGTGCAGCGACCCCGTAATGCGCACGCCTTTGAGGGGCTTTTGCTTGGTGTATTGCTCGCGCACGGCCATGAGCCCTGGCATTTCGCTTTCGGCCATGGAAATTTCTTTGCGGCCCAGAGCGGCCAGGGTGATGTCAGCGACCTTATAGGCGGGAATTTTGAGTAGAGCCATAATTGTGCATCATTGCCAAACCTCAAGCGCTATTCAATCTTTATTATTAGGGCAAATTCGGAAAGCTCAAAGTTCGTCCGAAACGTCCTTGAGCAGACTTTCGACCGGCGCATGATTATCGGTCAGCAAAAAACCATCCGCTGCATCCTCGACACGCACCGCCGCATGGCCGTCTCCAAGCTCGAAGCGCTCCGGCAGGGCAAACGCCTCGTCGTCGGTCGCCATCAGGCCATAGTTGCACAGGCGGTCCTTCGGCGTGGGCTCTTGCAGTTGATAAACAAAAACACGCCGGAAATTTTCGCGCAACGACCGCTCGATGGCGCGGAAAAACTTCCCCTCGCGCACATCGACGACGTTCACCGCCAAGGCCCCCGTCTCGGCCAAATGCGCGTGCACGTCCGCGAACGCCTCACGCGTGGTCGTCTGGAAAGGCGGCTGGAGGTCAAAAAAGACATCATAGCAAATCACGTCAAAAAGCCGAGTCGGTTTTTGTGCAAAAAAATTCCGCGCATCCATGGTGTGACGTATCAGGCGCGAATCGTCCTTGGCCAAAAAATAATCGCGCGCAATCCTCCAGCAGCCCGGATCGATCTCCACCACCTCCACCTTTAGCTGCGCAAAATTGCGGAGCAGATAGCTGGGATAAACATACCCCGCGCCTCCCACTACGAGGACCCTCTCCGGCACACGTTGCGCCCGCACGGCATCAAAAAAGCGCAGGATCGGAAACGAAAGGCGATCGGGATCGTCCAAATAAAACCCCGAGAAGGCTCCGCGCGCGCTCGTAATAAAATAGCGCGCCGGAAAGTCTTTCTCCAAGGCGTCCGCAACAATCACGTGCTGATAGGGCGTGTCGAATTCGCGAAAACCCGCGCTCAAGGCCTGCTGTTTGCGCATCTGGACAAAAGCGTGCATCGCGCAAATCACCAAAATGAACACCACCGGAAGCACTTTGCGCCTCGTCCACAAAAGCGCGCAGCTCACCAAAACAACCGCCAGCATCAAAAGGCTCTCGCGCGTACCAAAGGCAGGGATGATCCAATAGCCCGCAGCGAAAGTCCCAAAGATACTCCCCAGCGTCGAAAGCGCCGAGATAGCCCCATAAGTGCCCCCGCCCTTTTCAACACTTGAGAGCGACAACCGCGCCGCCATCGGCGAAACCATCCCCAAGAAAAAACTCGGCAGCGCAAAAAGCATAACCGCCAAAAGAACTCCGCGCAGCTCAAGAGCAAGCTCCAACCGCCCCACCACCGTCAAAAGCCCTGCGCTTTCGGCAACCGCCACGCACCCGACCAGAGCGCCGCCGATTGAAAGCGCCAAACCCAAGTTTGCAGGCTCGGGCCTTCGGTCAGCCCAGCGTCCGCCATAAAAATATCCCAGCGAAAGCGCCGCGAGAATGACACCGATCAAAGCCGTCCAAGTGTAGAGCGAAGCGCCCACGTAAGGGGCCAACACCCGCGAGCCCAAAAGCTCAAAAATCATGACGGCGGCCCCCGAAAGAAAGACCGTCAAAAAAAGTTTTAAGCGCAACCCCATACGCAGCTATTTATTTCACAGCTTCCTTGAGCGCGTCAACTTTATCCGTTTTTTCCCAGCTAAAGCCGTCTTTACCGAAGTGTCCGTAGGCGACGGTGCCACGATAGATCGGTCGGAGTAAATCGAGCGTCTTGATAATCGCCGCCGGCTTGAACGAAAACACTTTCGAGACCGCCGCTGCAATTTTTTCTTCGGGAATCGTCGAGGTGCCGAAAGTCTCCACCATCACCGAAATCGGCTCCGGAAAACCGATCGCATAGGAGACCTGCAGCTCGCACCGCCGCGCGAGTCCCGCCGCAACAATATTCTTGGCCACATAGCGGCACATATAAGCGGCCGAGCGATCGACCTTGCTTGGGTCTTTACCGGAGAAGGCCCCTCCCCCGTGACGCGAAGCGCCGCCATAGCTATCCACAATAATTTTGCGGCCCGTAACTCCGGCATCACCCTCTGGCCCGCCGACTACAAAACGGCCGGTAGGGTTAATAAAATAACGTGTTTGCGCCGTCAGCAACTCCTTCGGCAAGACTTTCGCAATCACCTCGGCCTTCACAAAACGCTCGATTTCGTCGTGGCCGACTGTTGGGGCGTGTTGCGTCGAGCACACGACGGCCGTGACTTCGGCAATACGATCGCCCTCATAACGCACAGCCACCTGCGATTTACAATCGGGACGCAGCCACTCGACCTTTTTCGCGCGGCGCAACTCGCTTAACTTCCGTCCAATCGCGTGCGCATACATAAGCGCCGCCGGCATCAGCTCGGGCGTCTCATCACAGGCATAACCAAACATAATCCCTTGGTCGCCTGCCCCTTGCTCGTCGGTCGCCTTGCCTTCGGCCGCACGCGCATCCACCCCTTGCGCGATATCGGGTGACTGCTTGGCCAAGTAATTGACAAAGCTCACCTTGTCGGCATGAAAAATACAGTCCGGATAAGTATAGCCGATGTCGCGGATGGTCGCGCGCACGATTTTCTCGGCATCAAATTTGGCACGGGTAGTCACCTCTCCGGCAATAACGACATGATCGGCCTTCACGAGTGTTTCCACCGCCACGCGCGAAGAGGCATCCTGCTCAAGGCATGCGTCCAAGATGGCGTCGCTTATGGCATCGGCAACTTTGTCGGGGTGACCCTCGCCGACGGATTCGGACGAGAAGATATGCGTAGTGGACATAGACTTTTTTGGGCAACGGCAGGCCACCTTTATCCAACGACGAAATGCAGCCTTCTGTAAACAACGAACTGCCATGCCGCTCCACGAGCGCAAAAATAAGACAATGTTTGACGGGAAAAGAAAAAGGTGTAAAATAAACTCTCTTATGATGGATGCGATAGAGTCCTGCGCGTGGAATTCACTTTCTCATTTGATTCAACGCGGAACCCCCTCCCAGAAGAAAACAGCCGAAACGCTTAACACTCTGGCAGCAAATATCCTTAAAGCGCATCAACGCGACGGTTCTATTAATCTGCGCTGCAGCACATGGCTGCATATCAATTGTCGGGAAGGCCAGGGCAGCAGCTCTCTTCTGGCGGCCTTTGCGCGGGAGCTGCTCCGCACGGCAGAGGAACAGGAAAGCCAAAAAGAAGCGCCGATTGATTGGACCAACGTCATCTACTACCGCAAATGTTTTAACCCGGGAGACCTAGAGGCTTCGCAAATCTTCCAAATGGTCGTTCCCATGGCAGCGGTGAATGAAAAGGCTATCGTGGGAGATGACGACTCGGACATTATCGAAAAAACGTTCACCGTGGAAAAAGCACCTACTGTTTTTTGTTCAGTCGTCGTTCTCGACAAACCTTTCTTAGATGCCAACCTCCAGAGAGGTAAGCCGGGCTGTCTTCAAGGGGGGCTGCTAGATGCCTATGCAAACGAGTGGTATCAATTGATGAAGACCGCCAACGAGCGAAGAATCATTCTTTTGACCTGCGGCAAGCAAACGCAACGACAAATATGGGACTGTTTCATAAATGCGGTGAGCCCCGCACAGGCAGAAGAATTGCGCACGCTTTACAAGGGCGTCGCGATGGGCCAAATAAAGCTCGAGGGTACCAATTTGAGGCACCAACAAAAGAGGCACTTTGGAGAAAGCGTGCTTAGCGAGCTATTTGGCCAAATTCACATAAAAAAGATGCCCATGACTCCCTTGCGTAAAATAATGCTTCCCTCAAAGGGTACTAAGGGAGCCGGCAAACCCTCCAAAACAACAAGGACGAAAAATAGGCTAGGCAAATCCCACAGTCCGGTTAAAGTCGCGAAGAAGCCAACGCCCAACCGCAAAGGCAAATCCAACACCTCCAATGTAAAAACTCGCCTCAAAAAGCATAGAGGCGACATCGAAATGGGTGAACCCTAGACTAGTTCGCAAACCTAAAGAGCGCGACGTCACCATCTTTGAAGAGATACTCCTTGCCCTCCAGCCGGTATTTTCCGGCTTCGCGCGCGGCATGTACCGAGCCAGCTTTCATCAAGTCCTCGTAGCTGACCACCTCCGCCTTGATGAAGCCTTTCTCAAAATCCGTGTGGATAACCCCTGCGCATTGCGGCGCCTTCATGCCCAGCGTAAAAGTCCACGCGCGCACTTCCTTTTCGCCCGCCGTGAAATAAGAGGCCAGCCCCAAAAGCTTGTACGTCTCGCGGATAAGCGACCCCACTCCGCTATCCGTGACCCCCAATTCTTTTAAATAATCGGCGGCCTCTTCGACGCTGAGTTCCACCAAATCGCTTTCGACCTTCGCCGAAATAACCGCGACTCCGCACCCCAAGTGTTTTTGGGCATAGGCCCGTACGGCCTCCACAAACGCATTGCCCTTGGCCAAGTCCGCCTCAGCCACGTTGCAGGCAAAGAGCGTCGGCTTTCCACTCAAAAGGCCGAATGTTCTTAGTCGCGCGCGATCTTTTTCCTCATCGTTAAGCGGCAATGTAAGGGCTGGCTTTCCGGCTTCCAAATGCGTTTTAAGGGGCTCCAAGAGCGCGACATTCGCAAGCGCTTCTTTATCGGCGCCGCGCGCTTTTTTGATATTCTTTTCCAGTTGGCTCGTAACCGATTCCAAGTCCGCCAGCATCAGTTCTGTATTTATGATTTCGATGTCGCGCACAGGGTCGATCGTCGCCTGTGTATGCACCACGTCGGCGTCTTCGTAGCACCGCACGACGTGCACAATCGCGTCCACCTCGCGAATATTCCCCAAAAATTTATTGCCAAGTCCCTCGCCTTTGCTGGCTCCAGCCACCAATCCCGCGATGTCCACAAATTCGACTGCCGCAGGAATAATCACGTTTGTTTTGGCAAGCTTGGCCAAGGGGGCCAGCCGCTCGTCAGGCACCTGCACCACTCCGACATTTGGGTCGATGGTGCAAAAAGGATAATTTTCCGCCGCCGCCTTGCGCGAACGCGTGAGCGCATTAAAGAGCGTGGATTTGCCAACGTTAGGAAGTCCGACGATGCCAGCTTGAAGCATAAGGCACAATTTTATGCGAAAGGCATCGACTTGAGCAAGTAAACTCCATTAAAGTTGTCTTTCTTTCGACCCCCAGACGCCATGTTGACCCTCCTTGCCCCGCAAGGGCGCAGCAAAGTTGAGTTTGGACACACGCAAGGGAGCATCCCTTTTGCGGTGGCCGCGCTTTGCCCCGAGGTCCCCTCTGGCCAAACGGTCGTACTTTGCCGAAGCGCCGAGGTCGAGCGCATGGCAGCCGAAATCGAACTGTGGCTGGCGGCTTTGGGCCAAAAGCAACAGGTCGTGGTCCTGCCGGGCCTGCCCGTGCTTGATGACGACGAGGACGATACGCTCATGCTCCAAAAGCAGGAAAAAAGCGTCGAGCTTTTGGGAGTTCTTGGCGAAATCCGCGACGCGATGGACGGGGCCGTCATCGTTTGCGATCTCGAAGCGGCCACGCAGCCCCTGCCCGCGGCGCTCGAAGGGCTCACGCTCAAGGCGGGCCAGACGCTCGATCTCCAAAAACTTCGCTCGCAGCTTGGCCATGAGTTGGGCTACGCGCACGAGGTCGTCTGCGAAGGCCCGGGCCAATTCGCGGTGCGCGGAGGCATTATCGACGTCTATCCCGTGAACGCGACGGCCCCCGTGCGACTCGATTTTTTTGGGGACCGTCTCGAAAGCCTGCGCGAATTCGATCCTGCCACGCAACGCAGCGAGGGGACGCTTAAGAGCCTAAGTATTTCCACTGCACGCGCGACGGGAGATTGGAAGAGCGGCAATCTGGCGGCTTATTTGGGCGAAGCGGCACGCTGGGTTCTCGTCGAGCCCGCGGAGCTTGAAGCGCAAGCGCCGGAGCACTTCCACGTCCCCGAAAAAATGAAAATCTCCGCCGGACACTTCGCAAATTTCGTCGCACGCCGTGGCGATACCTGGCTTGGCCTTTCGCGCGTGGCGCAAAACTCCGACTTTTTCCATGACGCGCCCCAAACGACCGTCCTAGTGGAGACCCCCTCCAAATATCGCCCATTGCCTCAAGCGGGACTTATTGGCGACGAGCGCGCCCAAGCCGAGCGCAAAATTCTCGAAGGCTTTGTCGAAAAAACCCGCCATCTTGACGCGCAAACCTACGCCTTCAGTCGCGGCGAAATGGCCACTGATTTCCAAAAGATTTTGAAGCCTCTCCGACCCGCCTTTTTGACCGGCGCGATTTCGCAAGGTTTCATCCTGCACCCAAATCCCCAAAGCCCAACCCCACAGCGCAGCGACCTGCGCCAAAATCCCCAAGCTGAAGGCAAAAGTGTTATTGCCTTGGCCCCCGCCGACCTGCCCCCCTTCGCAAGCGTCTATACCCTCTCCCGTCGCAGCCGCAAAACCGCCCGCCGCAGCGCCGTCAACGAGCTTCTCGATTTCTCGCAAGTGGCCGAGGGCGACTACCTCGTGCACCTCGAGCACGGCATTTGTCGCTATCGCGGGATGGGAAGGCTCGGGGACGGCGAAGAAGTCCTCTCTCTTGAATTTGACGAGAGCGTCACGCTCCACCTGCGTTTTAGCGAGGCGCATCTTATTAGCCGCTATGTAGGTCTCTCCAAAAAGGCTCCGCGTCTTTCGCGGATTGGTTCGCAAGCATGGGCGCGCGCCAAAAAGAACGCGCAACAGGCCACCTTGGATTTTGCCGCCGAGCTTTTGCGTTTGCAAGCCGTGCGTGCCAGTCAAGGAGGCTTTGCCTTTGCGCCCGATGGCGAACTTGAGCGTTCTTTCGATGCCACCTTCCCTTATCACTTGACGTCCGATCAAGCCGAGGCCATCGAAGCCACCAAGTCGGATATGGTTGCGCCCAAGCCGATGGATCGTCTTGTTTGCGGAGACGTGGGCTTTGGCAAAACCGAGGTGGCGTTGCGCGCGGCGGTCAAGGCGGTCGCCTCTGGCAAACAGGTGGCGATCTTGTGCCCCACGACTATTTTAAGCCAGCAGCATTTCAACACCTTCAACGAGCGTGCGGCAGGCTTTGGCGTGGTTGTCGAAGTGCTGAACCGTTTTCGCTCCGCCCGCGAGCAACGCACGATTTTGAAAAAACTCGCCTTGGGGCAAATCGACGTGGTGGTGGGCACGCATCGGCTGCTTTCGCGCGATGTCGTTTTCAAAGACTTGGGGCTTATCGTCATCGACGAGGAGCACCGCTTTGGCGTCGAGCAAAAGGAGATTTTGAAACGCCTGCGCCTGAATGCCGACGTCTTGGCGATGAGCGCCACTCCGATCCCTCGCACGCTCCAAATGGCTCTCGGCGGCGCGCGCGATCTTTCCATCATCGAAACTGCGCCGCAAAACCGCCGCCCCATCGAAACCATCGTCAAGACCTTCGATGAAAAGACCCTGCGCGAGGCCATCGACTACGAAATCAGCCGCGGTGGTCAGGTATTTTATCTGCACAACCGCGTGCGGACGATCGCCAAAGTGGCGCTGCGTCTGCAAGAGATGTTTCCCAAGGCCCGCATTGCGGTAGGCCACGGCAAAATGCCCGAAGAAGAGCTCGAGCGCGTAATGACCGATTTTGTCGCAGGCCACTACGACATCCTCGTTTGCACCACGATCATCGAAAGTGGCCTCGACATCCCCAATTGCAACACCCTCATAATAGAGGGGGCCGACCAGTTTGGCCTGTCCCAGCTCTATCAAATCCGCGGGCGCGTGGGGCGTTTCAATCGCCAGGCCTATGCGTATCTTTTCCTGCACAAAAATAAAATTCTCGAACAGGACGCCCAAAGCCGGCTCGAAGCCCTCCGCGTCCACAACGAGCTTGGGGCAGGCTTTCGCATCGCCATGCGCGACTTGGAGCTGCGCGGCTCGGGCAATCTCTTGGGCCCGCAGCAAAGCGGACATATCGCGGGAGTGGGCTTCGAGCTTTACTGCGAGCTTTTAAAGGAATCCGTCGAGCGGCTCAAAACGCCCGCTTCCGGCAAAGCTTACACACCGCGCACGACGGTGCGGCTGGATTTCAACTTTGATACAAAAATTCCCGCGGATTA
This sequence comes from uncultured Verrucomicrobiota bacterium, assembly GCA_964541905.1. Taxonomy (GTDB): domain Bacteria; phylum Verrucomicrobiota; class Verrucomicrobiia; order CAZIPW01; family CAZIPW01; genus CAZIRU01. The sequence continues at coordinate 12,454 of CAZIRU010000015.1, read as the reverse complement.
TCTTCCCGAGCCTCGTTTGCGGCTGGAGCTCTACCGCGAACTGACTCTGGCCGAGACGCTTGCGGAGTTTGAAGAGCTCTCGCGCAGCCTTTCCGATCGGTTTGGCCCTCCCCCTCAAAGCGTCCAGAACCTGCTCAGCATCAATAAAATACGTATTTTTGCGCATCAAAAGGGCATTATTTCAGTTGCAACCGAAGGCGATCGGCTTATGCTGATGCGTTCCGATGGCACTTATGTGAAATTTGGAGCGCTATTTCCGCGGGTTGGAGGCGGCACTCCTGTTTCACAAGTGACGAGCATCCTTCTTTTTATGTCAAAAATGTAAAAAAGAGTATGCTGGACATGTAACCTAAAAAAGTTTACGCTTATATTATGTCGAGGTTTATTATTCTCTCCTGCATTTCTGTGCTGGGGCTTTCGCTTGCCTTTGGCGAGCTTCCCATGGTCGCCCGTATTGAACACGCCGAGGCCTTCGCAGCTGCTCCTGCACTCAATACCGAGGATTACGATATCAAGTTTGGCAATATCATCACCAACGTCGGCACCTCGTTCGAGGTCGAGTACAACGACAATATCAATCAGGTGGATACGGGGGCCGAAAGCGACACGATTTTCCGTTTCGGGTTAAACTCCGCGACGATCTGGCCGATTACCGAGCTTAACGCCCTGACGCTCGACTTGAACTTCGGCTATCGCTTCTATGCGCGGCACCCCGAGATCGATTCCAACCGCAATTTCCTCGACGTCAATCCGGGCAGCGAAATCGCCCTAAAGTGGTGGATCAAGAATTTTGAATTCAAGGCCTACGATCGTTTCCAATACATCGTCAATTCCGCCGATACCCGCGTTTACAATACCGCCACGAGCACGGTCGATGGCAACATCATCGATTTGGCCACCTTTGAAAATCGCGCAGGCTTGCAGGCCGTCTGGGATCTCAACGATCTCAAGGTTTACGCAGGCTATGCCCGCGACGACGTCCGCGCCGAGGATGAAGACTACAAGACCATCGATCGCACTACCCACACGGTCTATCTCTCTCCTCTTTTCCTTTTAAACCCGGAGCTTTCGGTGGGGCTCATGAGCGCCTACTCGTGGAACAACTACCGCCGCGACTACCTCAACGATGGCACCTCTTTTGCCATTGGTCCCTCGGCAAGCTGGCAGATGACCGAAAACACGCTCATCGCCGCCGACCTCTACTGGAAGCGCATGCAGTTTGACGAGACCGCGACCGTCTCCGACACGACCGATCCCAGCGACCTCAATGGCCATTTCCGCATTGCGCAGGATCTCAACTCGGCGTTCAGCCACGCCCTCGAGTATGCCCGCGAAACCGACTTGGGTTCAGCGACTAATGCAACGGTCGTTGATGCGGTCTATTATCTTCCTCTCTACCAGCTCAACGAAGACTTGGCCCTCAAGGGCCGCTTTGGCTTCGAGCACAGCGAGGACTCGGGAGTCGCCGACAACGAGACTTTCAATCGCCGCGTCTTCGGCGGTGGTTTTACCTACACGCTCAGCGAAAAGCTTCGCAGCGACTTCCTCTACACCTATTCTTCCAGCACTTCAAATATCGAGGATCGTTCCTACAACCAGAACCGCCTTGTCCTGAATCTCTCGTATGATTTCTAGGTTCTTGCGCATCGCCTCCGGTTGTCTATCGGCTCTTTGCGTTTTTGCCTGCGCCGGTTTTGCCGGGGTGGATACCAATCTTATCCCCACAACACCTTCGGGAGTGGCGGGTTTGCCCTTGCCAAGCCGGGCGCTACTGCTCCTGCCCTCCTCGATGGAGCTTCTCGACGACAAAATGCCCTTGCAAGCCGGCGACTCTTTTGCCTACGCGGTGCTTGAGGACGCCGACGATCCCCTCGCGTTGCACGTCGATTCCGAAGGCATGGTCAAAATTCCTCTTTTGGGCGTGCGCGAAGCGGCTGGGCTTACTCCGCTAAAATTCGCCAAGTCCCTTCAAAAGGAGCTGGAGGCCGACTACTACTACAAGGCCACGGTCATCGTCGATCGTGCGTTGCCGGCCAAGGGCAAGGTTTTCATCTCGGGCGAGATCGTCACCTCCGGCAGCATGGAGCTCCCCCCCAGCCAAGTGTGGACTTTGAGCAAGGCGCTTCTGACCGCGGGCGGCTTCACCGAGCAGGCCGATCGCGCGCGCGTGGCGTTAATCCGCAAAGATCCCGACAGCCCCAAGGCCGAAAGCCGTCAGGAATACGACATCGGCAAGATGCTTTCGACGGGAGACTTTTCCAACGATCCGGTCTTGCAGCCCGGCGACTTGATTTTCGTTTCGGCCATCAACATGACCGCACGCGTAACCGTTTCGGGGCAAGTCCTGACCCCCGGCGTTTATAGCATCCCCACCAGCGACTTCACCGTTTCGCAAGCCATTCTTAGCGCAGGCGGCCTTGGCAAATACGCCAACGCGCGCAAAGTGCGCCTCATCCGGCAGAACAAAGACACCAACGAAACCTCCGTTACGCTTGTTGACCTCAAGAAAGTTTTTGAGGAAGGCCGCCACGATTTCGATCCGGTCGTCCTTCCCAACGATACCATCAGCGTTCCGGAGCGCTTTATCAACTTCTAATGTCCATGGAATCCTTACCCCCTGTTGACGAATCCATTGATCTTTCCTCTTTGCGCGAACGCGCGCTGGGGTTTTGGTACAAGTGCAAGCGCCTCTGGAAAGACCACAGGCGCATCGTTTTGGGCTGTCTGCTGGGCTGCACGGCGTTGTTTTTTCTCCACGCGCTCATCACGGGTCCGATGTACATCTCCACCGCCAAGCTGATGGCGGGCGGCCAGATCGCGCTGCCGGAAAAGACCGTTTTCCAAGAGGAGCGCGTCGGCTATTTTGGGACGCAACGCAGCATTCTCGAGTCGAGGGAGGTCCAACAAAGCGCGCTGGAGAGCGTGGCTCTTTTGCATCCCGAGCTTAAGCCCGTGCACGTCAATTTTGGCGTCAAGCTCTCGGACGAGGCGGCGGTGCTTATCCTTCAGGCGGAGGGTCCCGAGCCCAAATACACCCAGGCCTATCTTGCCTCAGTCGTCAATTCCTACCAAAGCTTCAAGAAAAAGATGCGCGCGCAGATTGCAGAAGACACGTCGGTTTCCATCCAAGGCGAGCTACTCAAGCTGCAAAACGAGATCGCCGCGGCCGAAGCGGCCAAGGTTGAATTTCAGCAGCGGCACAGCATCACCTTCATGAAGGAGCAAGCCGAAAGCGTTGGGCTCAACCTGATCAAGGTCAAAACGCAACTCTCCGAGCTTACCACGCAATACAATCTTTTGGATGGCGCGGACATCGACTCGCTTCCGCCAGGCAGCGAAATTCTCGCGGGTCTCGATACGGCCAAGGAATACTTTCAGCTCAAGGCCGAGTTGCAAAATAGCGAGGTCAAGCTGGTGGGCTACAAGAAATACATGAAGGCGGCCAATCCCAAGCTTCAGGCGCTTCAGCAAAAGGTGGCGCGGCTGCAAAACACCATCACCAACTATCGCCAGCAAAGCAAGGTCTCGCTGGCAGCGGCGCGGGCGTCGCTGGGCAACCAGCTCACCAATCTGAAGGCAGTCGTGGCCGAGTGGGAAAAGCGCGCGCTTGAGTTCTCCAAGCAGATGGCCGAATTTGACCAACTCGAAGCCCGGCTCACCCGCGCGCAAACTCTTTACGAAAAACTTGTTTCGTCGGTGCAAAACGTGGACGTCGGTCAAAAGGTCGCCAACGATCTGCTCACGCTCCTCGAAGAAGCCACTCCCGCCAAACGCGTACCTTCCTACTATCTCAAGCGAGCGGCCACGGGAGCGCTTTGCGGTGCGTTTTTGGGCGCGGCCATTCTTTTCGTGATCGGTCTTTTCGATAACCGGATGAGCTCTCTGGAGGAGCTTACCAGCCAGATCAAGTTTCCGGTTTTGGCGTCGATTCCTTCGCTTGCGGTCGTGGAAGGCGCGCGGCTGCCGCTACTTTCCAAGGATGACGACCGTCCGATTTTTGCCGAGGCCTACCGCAATTTGCGCTCGGCGCTGTTGCACACCAAGGTTTCCGGCAAGTCGCCGCAAGTGCTGCTTTTGACAAGCTCGGTGCCCTCCGAAGGCAAAACGACCGTCTCGGCCAATCTCGGTTCAGCCTTGAGCCTCATGGGCAAGAAGGTGCTCGTGATTGATGCCGATTTGCGTAAGGGCCGTCTGCACGAGGATTTTGGGCAAGAAAAGACGCCGGCGGTCGGCTTGAGCGACCTGCTCTCCGGCGCCAGCGCCTCGGCTATTCTCGAAAAGACGCCCACCCTTCATTTTCTTCCGCGCGGAGCCGCCAAGGAACATCCCTCTGAGCTTCTCCAAAGCGGACGCTGGGAAAAGCTGCTGAGCTCCCTGCGCTCCAAATACGACCTCATACTGGTGGATACCCCGCCGCTTTTGGCGGCCGAGGACGCCATGCTGCTGTATCCATCGGCTGAAGCGCTTTTATATGTAGTGCGCGCGCACTTTACGGCGTCCTCGCAAATGCAAGCGGCACTGCGGCTGCTGGAAAGCCGTCAAATAAAGCCGTTGGGCGTCATCTTCAATCTCTTGGACATTGAGCACCCCAACTACTATCACTACAAATACTCCGACTACTACCACCGCTCGGCCAAGGCCTAGAGATTTCGCGGCCGTTTTGGGAGTTATTTGCGCTTTGCTTCCGCCGCCTTGGGGCCAGTGGGGACTTGCGCTTTGGCTTGTGGGAGTATGGGTTCTCTTTCCGCCAAAGGTGTGGCGCTGGCAGTTTTGGGTACTTGGGCTTTTCGCCATTGCGGCGCTCTTGGGAGCCTTTTTGCCTTGGCATCACACGGGCGCGTGGGTAACAACCCTCCAAAGCCTCTCGATTCCCCTTCCGCAAACACTTTCCGTCCAACCGGCCCTGACGCTTTCGGTTTGGTGCACGCTCATGACGGGGCTTGGGGCCGTAATATGGTATTTTTCCGCACCCGCCGATCCGGTCGCCCTCAAGCGCCTTCTGCGCCTTTTGACGCCACTTTTGTTGGTCTTGTCATTTGTTGCGCTTATTTGCCTGGCGCTCGGCGTCAAAAATCCCTTCATCACCAATAGCGACGACTATTTCTTTTCCTACTTCGAAAACCGCAACCAAAGCGCCACGCTCTATGCTTTTGCGGGGCTGCTGGGCCTAAGCCTCCTGCTTTTCGAACACCGCCGCTTTTGGCGGTTTCTTGGAGCACTCACGCTTGGAGTCTCGGTGGGGGCCTTGGCGCTAAGTCCCTCGCGAGGCGGCTGGGTGAGCCTCGCCGCGGGAGCGCTCGTGCTGCTCCTTCGTTCGCGGCGCGGCCTATCGCTGACGATCGTCTCATTGAGTCTTTTTGCGGCCTTGGCGCTTGTGGGTATTCCGGGGCTTGAAAATCGCCCGCAAGCGGAAGTCCCCGAGATCCGCCTGCAAATTTTCTCCGATGCGCTGCATCTTTGGCGGGAGAATCCCGCCGGCATCGGTCTGGGCAATTTCGCCTACCTCTACCCCCACTACCAAAGCTTTCCGATGGACGAGCAAATAGCAGTCCATCCCGAAAATGACTGGCTGTGGCTTCTCTGCGAAATGGGTCTTTGGATTCTTCTCTTGCCGCTCACGCTTCTGACTTTGCGCTGGACTTCCAACCGCCGCAGCCCGGCCGTAAGCGCGGTGCTGCTGGCGCTACTGGTGGCCAGCCTCTTCGACGTCCCCTGCCATCGGCTGGGCCTTGTTGTCTTTGCGGCGGCGCTTTTGGGAAACGTCTTAGCGCCCCCCAAGCGCGTGCGCCCTTGGCTGCTGCCGAGCGGCGTTTTTGCGCTTTTTTGGGTTGGGCTTCTTTTCTTCACCTCCGCGACGGCCTTGCCGCTCGCGCGCGCGCAAAGGGCTTTCACGGCCTCTCTTGCGCAGGGGGATTTGTCGCGTACCGAGCGCCTCCACGCGCGCCTGAGCGCACTTTTGCCCCTCGACTACACCCACTACTACGAGCGCGGCGTTTGCGAGTTGGAGTGGACGGTGCTGGGAAGCTCGGCGCCCTCATTCTTCCGCAAAGCTTCGCTTTTGCAACCCAAGCTTGTTTCGGTGCCGCTGCAAATCGGTTTTCTCTACGCCGAGCGCGACGAAAGCGAAAAAGCGTTTGGCTATTGGCGGGAAGCTCTGCGGCGCAGCGGCGATCGGCCGGAGCTATTCAAAACGATCCTGCGGAGAGGAGGGCTGCCGCGCGAAGCCTACGCCCCCCTCACAACAGGTTTGCCAGAGCTTTCGGAGCTGCTCGAAGAACGCGGCACGCGCAAATAGCTTGAAGTTTGCGCCGTTTGGGTCTTAAAAGAGGTAATGACCCTTGCGAATTTGCTCTCCTTTTCAAGAATCCCGCTTTTATTTGTGGTGGTGCTTTCTTTGATGTGGAAGGTCCCCGGCAGCGCGACCGTGGCGCTCATCGCCTTTGTGATAGCGGTGCTTACCGACTGGCTCGACGGTTTTTTCGCACGTCTTTTCCACGAAGTGACCTCGGTAGGGGCGCTCATGGACGCGCTGATCGACAAAATTTTCATCCTTGGGCTTTTCTTTTACTTTCTGCACATCCACCTGATTCCCGACTGGGGTCTTTTGCCGCTGCTTATCATTTTGGCGCGCGAATTTGTAATTACGGGCTTGCGTCAATGCGCGCTGCTCAAAAACCGCGTGATAGCGGCGGAGGGCCACGGCAAGCTCAAAACCGTCGTGCAATTTCTCTCGCTGCTGCTTTTGATGCTGGTGCCTTTTTTCCAGCGCGACATGGGCGGGACTCCAGAAGCGGCGGCGATCGGCGATTTTTTCAAATTTTTTGGCCGTCTGCTTTTTGCGCTCTCAGCGCTTTTCACCATCACCTCCGGCCTGCACTATCTCCACCGCTACCGCAGCTATCTGGCCTACAACAAAGAGAGCGCCTTCCCTTTCTAAACCGTTTGGGGCTTATAGCGCGCGGATAATCTCCTCTGCTTTTTCGATATCCGAGACCTTAAAGATGACGCGCGTGTGCAGCTTCTCGGGATTATCCGAGCCATAGGCATAATCCACATTGATTTTTGCTTTGGAAAGGGCCTCAGCCACTTCAAAGAGCGCCCCGACGCGATTTTCAAAATCAATCTGCAAGACCTGCACCGAGACGACGAAATAGCCGGCCTCTTCAAAAATTTTTTGAGCCTGCGCGCTTTCCTCGGCCACAAAACGCACGACCCCCTGCGAAGTGGTATCCACAAACATAAGGCCGCTGACATTAATCCGCCGATCGGCCAAAAGCTTCGCAACGCCGGCCACCTGGCCAGGCTTGTTTGGGAGAACGATGCTCAACTGTGATTTAACGCAAAATTGCATGAAAGAAGGTTCGCTCATTTTGCTTCGGAGGGGGCGCGGCGGTCAATCTAAATTTATCGCGACGCGGCAGGGGTGTCGGCCACATAGCTCTGCAGTTCGGTGGCGGCGCGCTCCATTTCAGCAACCAGCGCCCGGACTCTTCCCGAAAGCAGGTGATAACACAAGTAAAACGCAGCTCCCAAACCAACAGCTGCGGCGAGGTAACCCAGCGCTCCGAAGATGGCACCGGCCAAGGCCTGCGTGCTCAAAAGCGGCATCCCGCGCACAACGGCGGCAAAGGGCGCGCGCAGTTCCAGAAGGGCACCGACAAGTCCGAGCAGTTGCACAAAGCGGCTCAAAAACAAAAGTGTATTAACGCGTTTCTCCAAAAGCGGCACCTCAGCAGCGGCGGCAGTTTGCAGCGAAAGCATCAGCTCGCGGTGCGACCGGCGAATATTCAAAAGCCCCACCTTGACGACGGCGGCAACAGGCCCAGGCGTTTCTTCGCAAAGCCCAAGGGCTTCGACAGTGCGGCCTTTGCGGAGCGAATTGACGATTCCGGCCACAAAGTCGCGAGAGCGGATGCGTCCCCTGTGGAGGAAAAAGAAACGCTCCAGCGCAACGAAAAATCCGCCCAACGCCACAACCGCCATCAAATAACTCATGGGGCTATTCTCTCCGGTGCGGCGGCGGAACTCAAGTCTGTTTCGGGGCTTCTCCAATTTTCAAGTTCACCTGCCAAAACCTTGGCGTCGGGTTCGTTGAGCGCGCCTAAGACAGCATTGAGCGCCTTGAAGATCTCGCCTCTCCAAGGTCGCAGCTCCTCCGGCAAAGTACCCTTTGCCAGCTCCGCAAGTTTGTCATAAAAAACCGCGCGAGCCTGCTCGCGGAGGCCTTTCCGTGCGTAGTAGGCCGCCAAAGCCGCGCTCGCCCTCAGCGAAAGCGCGCGGGCCTCCCTCTGCGAAAGGGCCACATAGGCCGCCTCGGCAGCCGCATCGCCCGAAAGCTCCAGAATCATCGCGTGCAAAAAATCCGTTTCGTCGCGTTTGGCGCCTTCTATTGAGCTTTCGGCGAGCGCCTCCTGCAGCTCGAGCGCTTTTTCCAACGCGCCTGCGGCGGCAAAGCGACGCGCCAACAAAAGCATTTTTCCGAAACGTTCATTGGCCGGCAAGACCTCGATCTCTTTTTGCAGCCGCGCCAAAATCTCGGGCGTGTTGCCCGAAAGGTCCGCGATCAAAAACTGAATGTCCAGCCGCTCCGCTGGCGGCAGGCTTCCCACTTTTTCCAAAAGCTCCCAGGAATCCCTCGCTCGTCCCTCCGCCAGCGCGCGTTCCAGGGCCAAGAGCACAAACTCCCTCGGCGGTTTTTCTTCGGCAAGCACCTTCTGCAAAAGCGCCGACGCCTCATCCATCCGGCGCAGCCGCACCAGCAGACGATATTTTTTCAGTTCAAACGCCCGCCACAGCGCATTTTCGCGCGGCAGGCTTGCGAGGATGCCGTCGATGCGCGCGACGGCTTTTTCGGGTTCCTTCTCCGCAAGGGCGTCGACGCGCAGATAATCAATTCCCGTCAGTCCCAGTCCTCCAAGCCGCTCATTAAACTCAAGCGCCAGCGCTTCCACGTCGCGGCCCTTTTCGCGCTGGTCAAAAAGATACGCCAAAAGCGCGTCTCCCCAGCCGTCAAAATTCTCCTGCAAAAGCTCGCGAGCGGCCTCCGGCGCGCCGGCCTTCAAATGCGCCAAGACGGCCGCGCGCGCGCAGCTTGGCAACGCCTTGCGATAGGCGGCGGCAGCATCAGCATAGTCGCCATTTTTAAAATACGCATCGCCGATACGGCGTTGCAAAATCCCCGAGAGTTCCGGCGAAGTGCCGGACAGCTCCCTCCACTTGATAAGCGCATCGGCCGCCTCGCGGTAGCGCGGAGGCGTCTGGCTTTCGGCCAAGAGGGCCTGCGTGGAATAAAACGCCTCGCGATAGACTTCCGGAATTTTTTCGGCGCGCGCGGCAGCCAAAAGCTCCCAAGCGCGGGCAAAAGCTCCGCGTTCCTGCCAAGCTTGAGCGAGGATGAGCGCCACCACGGCATCCTTGGTTTTAAGTTGCGTTTCAACGTCGCGAAGATTGATGACAGTTTCTTTTTGCGCAAGCATCACCGCAACAGTCAAAAGCTTGGGATCATCCGACGCTGCGAGCGCCTTTATGAGCGCCTCCGAACGCTCCGGCGTTTTTTCGGGATACGTCAGCGCGCCCAAGAGGGCCTCCTGCGCGGGAGTCAGATGCAGCGCATTTTTTTTCAAAAGCTCGCGCGCCTGTTCTGGAGCGCCGCGGGCGAGCGCACCGAGTACAAAATATTTCACCAGCGGATAATCCGCGCGCCGCAGTTTCTGAACTTTTTTCTCAAGATTTTTTTCGGAAGTCTCTCCCCCGGGGAGCAATGCCGCACTCCAAAGCGCGGGCAGGGTTTCGGGGGGCAGGTCGCGCCAATATTTCAGCGCATCGTCATAATCGGCCCTCACAAACGCTTCCAGCCCTCTTATATATCCCGCAAAAGTTTTTTCCTCCGGCAAAAGCGCATCGTCGTCAAAATCGAGCTTCGGGAAAGGCTCCCCCAGCTCCAGCGCCACAAGCGCCTCATAAAGCGCACGGCCATCCTTCTGCAACCCGACCGCGGCCGGACTTGCAAGCAATTCGCGCGCGGCCTCGGGCTTGTTCTGCGCCAAAAGCGTCTGCAAAAGTCCGCGCTGGCTCTCCGGCGTGGGAGGGCTCACCTGACGAAAAAGCGTTTCAGCCCCCTGATAAAACCCCAAAGAGGAAAGCCGCTGGGCCTGCTCAAGCGCACCTGCAAAAAGCGCGCCGCCCGCCAGCACAAAAAACAAGATCCAACATACCCGCTTCATGACTTTATCTTTTCAGAATCCGCCCGCTTATGCGAGACACTTTCTTTGCGGCGCTCCCATAAAAGCGTTCCCAGCAAAACGCAAAGTCCCGCCGCTCTCCACAGCTGCGGAAGCGCGGCATAAAGAGTGCGGTTGCGTTCAAGCGGAACTCGCAGGACTCCGGCCAGCGCACCGCTGGGGCTCTCGGGCGCATGGAGATAAACCGCCTGACCGCGAGGCGAGACGCGCCCGCTGAGACCCGAGTTGGAGATCCGCACAACCGGCAAACCCTGCTCGACCGCCCGCAAAACCGAGTGGGCGGCATGCTGACTTTGTGCGGCATAGGCGCTCGCAAAGGGCCACAGCGAGTGCTCCCAACCAAACCACGCGTCATTGGAAAAGACCGCAATCACATCCGCTTGTCGGGCGCCCCACGAAAGATAATCAAAGGCGTCCTCATAACAAATAAGCGGCCAGATTTTGAGCGTACGACCGACGGCCTTGTCCAAAACGACCTCCAGCACCGCGCCGCTCTCACCCGCCGAAAACGACTCCACGTCGCGCGTAAGCGAATGCACAAAAGGCAGCCCCCCCAGCGGAATAAATTCGCCAAAGGGCACCAGCCGCCGCTTGGCATAATGAGTTTCCAAAAGCCCCTGCCCGGGCTGCAACGTCGCCACCGCATTAAAATATTCATTCCCCTCGCGCCACAAGGCCCCAGTCACAAGCGGAGCCCCCAGATAATCGGCCCCCTCCTCGCTCCACCGCCTCATCTGCCTGTCGTCGTTGAGCGGCCACGGAGTGCTTTGCTCCGGCCAAAAATAAAGCTCGGGTTTTTTCGCCATCACCCGCGCCGACAGCGCACTGAGGCGTTCCAGCGACTTGATAAATTCCGCATCCGTTACAATCGGCATCTCAGTCGCCGGCTGAATGAGAGCCGCCAAGACCTCCAGCTGCGGCTCCTCCTTCGACGCTTCAAAAAAAACATTACCCCGACGCATTTGCCATCCCAACACACTCACCACAAAAAACAAGGCCAGCACTCCCGCCGCAGCCTTGCCGGAAGGCTTCACTAGAAATGCCGCCAGTCTCGCGGCCAAAAACACGAGCAAAAACGAAACGAGCGCTTCACCTCCCAGCTGCGCCCAGTTTAAAAAGGCTCTCGCCTCCCCCACCGCCGCCGCGACCGGCAGCCAGCCAAAACCCAGCCACGCCCGCAACCCCTCCAAACTCACCCACAGTGCCGCCACTCCGAGCGCGTTGCGCGTGCGCCCCCAGAAGTAAAAAGGCAGTCCCCAAAATAACCCCAAGACCAACGAAAGCCCCAGCCAACCCCAAAACGTCACCGTTATCAGCCACGGTATAAGCCCTCCCTGCAAAAGCGCCCCCAAGGCCCACCAGCCCAAAAAGCTCCGCCCGCCCAATGCAAAAAAAATCGCCAGACTTGCAAAAATCCCCGGCCAAAAACCCACCGGCGGAAACGCCGCCCAGTAAAGCCCCGCGCCAACGACAACAGCCAATCTTGTAAAAAACGAAAAGCCCTTAGGCGCGCTGCCATTCAGCGGCACGTCCTGACTTTTTGTTTTCAACCATGAGAAATTCTTCATAGATGCCGTCGAGCAAATCGTATTGCTTGGCTTCCGCTAAGGTGACCCAAGCATACGCATCCGACTCCGCCTTGTCGATAACAACCTCACCGCCGGCATAATCCGCCACGCAGGAAATAACCAACGAAGGAGCCCCATCCTCGTGAACCGTTGCCAAGCTTGTGACATACTCAATATTTTCGATATCAATACCCGTCTCTTCTTTGACCTCGCGGCGCAGCGTGCGCTCAAGCACATTATACCAATAAAAATTTGTATCTTTAGGCAACGCAAGATAATCCTTGGCCTCAAGTCTCCCACCAGGCACGGTCCATTTGCCCGGAAAACGTCTTTTGGTCATGCTGCGGCGCGTGATAAGAAACTTGCCATCCTTAACAACAATCGCAGTGATAGCGACCTCGTGGAGATAAGAGTTATCAGCCATACGAGTATTGTGGGAGAATTTATGAAAATTGCAAATAGAGTACACGCAGATACTTGTGGTTAAGCCCTCGCGCATGCTCGAGCAGCAGGTCATAACTCGTTTTCTGGCGCAGGAGACTGCCGAGGATTTTGCTCGGCGCCCATTCCGCGTTTCCTTTTCGGTCGGGGGCTACACCCCCGAAGGTCGGCGCGTCCGCAACCTTTCGCGCAAGCTAGGGATAG
>CAZIRU010000014.1:0-36913 GCA_964541905.1 uncultured Verrucomicrobiota bacterium | reverse complement strand
ATGGCCAAGGCAAGGCTCACATGAAGCGCCGTCGGCACGATGTCGTTGGAGGACTGGCCCATGTTCACATGGTCGTTGGGATGCACCGGCTTTTTGGAACCAATCGGCTCGCCGGAGTATTGGCAAATGCGATTGGAAATCACCTCGTTGATATTCATGTTGGACGAGGTGCCGGAACCCGTCTGGAAAACGTCCACCGGAAAGTGCGCGTCGAGCGCGCCCGTGGCCACCTCGTCGGCGGCCCGACAGATAAGCTCCGCAAGCGCCGGCTCGAGCCGCCTAAGCTCCACATTCGCCGTCGCTGCCGCGTGCTTGATGAGGCCCAAGGCGTGAATAAAGGCGGTCGGCAACGCGTGGCCGGAAATCGGGAAATTGAGCACCGCACGCTGAGTCGAGGCCCCGTAGAGCGCGTTTTCGGGCACTTCCATGGCCCCCATGCTATCGGATTCTGTACGCATCGCATTCATGGTGGGGGAAATTGAGGCGGGATTCAATAGCGTTTTTTGCAGCTTGGGCAACACAAGAGGGCTGCGAACACATAAGGGCAAAAAAGATTATGTAAAAAGTGATTATTTTGTTGTCAACTGATAATCACACGTCTAGACTGGGCACACCTATGCGTAAAGAAACCCTGCTTAACCTCATCGCAGCCGATGAAATGGCTGATGGAACCGCTATTCACTACGTCGAAGCCCTTCAAGGCTCGGCGAAACTCGATACGCGTCATAGCGTGAGAAATAAAAGAAGGCAGAAAACCTCCGCGCTTTCTATACAGCTTGCTCGCGTGGCAAAGCAGACCGCTGAGCTTGGCAAGCGTAGCCCGGAAATCGCCGAGCTGTGCGCCGTAATCAGGGAAAAACGCGTGGAGATCTCGCAAAGCGGGAAACCCCTCGCTCAACACGAAATTCGCGATCTCGCCAAAAAAGTGCGCAACGTAAGCTCTGTACTGGGGCTCAAGCGCGGAGGACGGCACTTGAAAATGGGCCGCCACGAAGAAGCCGTTTTGGCTTAAAAGCAGCCGAAGTTTTAATCGACACCCCGAAACATTTCGGGGTGTTTTTTTGCGCGCGAAAGTTTTACGCCGTTATTTGGTGGCCGCGGCCGGAGCAGGGGCGGCGTTCTTGCCAAGCGCTTGGATCGAAACCGCAAGCTCTTCCTTGCCGCGGCGAAGCTTCAAGTCGAGATATTGCCCGGGCTTGGTGTAAAAGGCCGCATCGCGCAGATCGCCAAGGGTGGTTGCGCTTTTGCGCGCCGCTTCGTAGATAACGTCGCCCACCTTTAGCGCCGTTGCAGGTCCTTTGTCGTCAACCGTTTTAACGACGAGCCGCACGCCCTCGGGCGTATGTTCTTCGTCAACGGTGAAACCAAAATAGCTGTAAACGTGTCCGCCCGCAACAAGGCCCTCCTTGACCCACGCGAGCGCCCGAGCCGGCAAAACATAGGCCGCATTAAGCTCCGGCAGCACCGCCACGCTTGAGCCCACGAAACGCCCTTGTAAATCGAAAACCGGCGAGCCCGCCTCACCGGGGGCTGTCGTAAAAGACACCCGCATATAGCGCGTGGGGAAACCCCGCGCCCCAAAAGAAGCATCGCTGCCCTGCACCAGCCCCAAGGTCGGCGTGGCACCAAAGTCCAAGGGCAAGCTCAACCGCACCAAAAGCGACCCCATCGGCGGAAGTGTGACCGAGTCAGCCAAGTTGACGCTGGCAATCCGCTTGGGCATTGTTTTCGCCTGTAAGAGTGCGATATTGGTGGGAATGTCGATCCCCCTAACCTCCGCCAAGTAAGGAACGCTATCCACCTCGTACCAAACACGACGCGCACCATCGACCACGCTGGCATTGGTAATAATAAGGCCATCGGCACTGACAAAAAAGCCCGTGCCCAAACGCAGAAATGTGTCGGGGGTCTTGCTCGCGGCAGATGTCGGAGCCGTCTCGGCCGGAGCGGACGCCTCCGCAGGAAGGGTGGCTGCTATATCCACGCCCGTCGAGGAGTCGGCCTGCGGCATCGCTTCAGCCGGCAAATCCACCACCGCCTTGACCCGCACAAGCACAGACCGCTGCTGCTCGACGACCGCCTGCAAACGGGTATCGTCGTAAAGGCTCTGAGCAAAAAGCCCGCTCGAAAAAGCGGTGCAAAACGTCAACAACGCCAGAGAAAAATAAGAGAAACGCATATTAAAATTCGGAGCTGCGGCTGGAAGCCGGCACATAGGAGATAGGAGCACTATCGCTGGCGGCGGCGCTCAAAAGCGCGCGTTCACCGCGGCTGACGGCATAGGGTCGTTGCGCGGAAGGCAACGTATCCATTACATACTCCCTTCCTTTCGTCTGCGCCTCCCAACGGCCAATCGCCCGCTGGGGCGAGAAAATCCAGGCAATCCCCAGCGCAACGCCCAAAGCCGCCAAAAACACAACCGGCGCACTCCAACCAAAAATCTTCAAGGCCCGTCCCTCATGGCGCGGACGACTCAAGGCCGCCATCAGCTTGCGCGTGAGCTTGGGCGCAAAAACATTGTCCCAAAAGCCGTCGCTGGGATGCGACACCGGAAGCGTCTGCCGGCGCGCCTTTAAAAGCGCATCGACGCTGACGGAAGAGGGAGAGTTGTCGGAGGAGGACTTCATAGTCTTATGATGTTAGATAGCCTTTGAGCAAAGTTTGCAAATGTTTTTTTGCGTAGTGCAGGCGGCTCTTTAAAGTTCCCACGCTGCAGGATAGAACCTCCGCCGCTTCTGCCAACGAAAGCCCCTCCACTTCCACGAGCACTACCGACGCGCGATGCTCGGCACTCAAGCTTTGCAAAGCGCGATCAAGCTGGGCCTGCAACTCGTTGGAAAGCGCCGCTTCGGCTCGTCCGGAAAATTGCCCCGCCGCCGCAAGCTCCGCAAGACGCTCCTCTTGCGTGCGCGAAGGGCCCGTCTCGAACGCCGGCTGCAAATGCGCGATCATGCGATCGATGAGGCTGCCCTTTTTGCTGCGGGCGCGTCGCTGGAAGTTCAGAGCCTCGCGCACCGCAATGCGATAGATCCAAGTAAAAAACGCAGATTGAAAATTGTATTTGCGGATGTGCGTGAACGCCTTGATGAAAACATCCTGCGTCACGTCTGCTGCATCGGCGCTATTGCCCACGAGATTGTACACCACTCCGAAAATGCGTTCGCGGTAGGCCCGCATGAGCGCATCGAAAGCGCTGGTCTCGCCCATCTGCGCCGCAACGACCAGCGCCGCCTCGGCATTACCGCGCGAAGCTTCCGCCGACGGCACAGCCGCCGCACCTTCAACTCTCAAGGCCTTTTCCAACCCCCTAATGATACCTCTTTCGAGCGCCGGAGGCAAGCCGGAAGAAAGTGCCCACTTCGGGTGCACACAAGCGACTTCGAGAGGGGACGCGGCGCTAGGGCGAAGAGTTTGCAGGCAGGTCTGGACTTTTGGCCAAAACGCTCTAAAGTTGGAGGAATGTCTTTTGATCTTTCCAGCGAAGTCCCGAGTTGCCACGGCAAAACAACGTCTTTTGCGCAGGCGCTCCGACGATGGGCGCGCTGGGGCAAGTTGGCGCTTGTAGCCGCCACGCTGCTGGGAGGCTTGCCCGCCGGACTTCGCGCCGCCGACAAGCTTCAGCCGCGTCCTTCCGAACTCAGCTCGATGGCCCGCGAAGCCCGACAGGCGCTCTCGTATCTGGCCGACTATCACTATTCGCAAAAAAAAGTCGATGCGCTGCCGCCTGAACGGATCATCCGCGAGTATATCGAGGATCTGGACTACGGCCGTATGTTCTTTACTGAAAAAGATATTCAGGACTTTATCAAAGAATTTGAAGCCACGTTGCAAAACGTTTATCTCTCGCGCGGCGACCTTTATCCGGCCTTTGAGATCTACAATCGTTATTATCGGCTGGCCCAAAAACGCCTGAAATGGGTGGAGACGCGGCTGAAAAAGGACTTCAAGTTCGACTCCAATGAGCGCTACATCCCCGATCGCACCAAGGCCGATTATCCCAAAGATAACCGCGCCGCCGATGCGCTGTGGGACGCACGCCTAACAAATGAGCTGCTCGGCGAGTTGCTCAATGGCTGCAACCTCAACGAAGCCAAAGCCAAGCTTGCCAAGCGCTACGCCCGCACCGAACGGCTCCTCGATGAGCTGGACGCCAAGGATGTTCAAGCCACCTTCCTGACCTCCGTGGCCAAAATGTTTGACCCTCACTCCAACTTTTTCTCGACCGATGACCTTGAGGACTTTTCCATCTCGATGAGCAACGTCCTGGTGGGCATTGGAGCCATGCTGCGCGATGAGGACGGCTATTGCGTCGTGCAGGAGCTTATCCCTGGTGGCCCCGCCGAAACTGCCGGCACCCTCCATCCGGGAGACAAAATCGTCGAGGTGGCCCAAGAGGACGGCGAGCCCGTGGATGTGGTGGACCTTAAAATCTCCAAAATCGTCAAGATGATCCGCGGAGAACCCGGAACCAACGTCATCCTGACCATCGTCCCTGCCGACGCGACGGATGACGCTGTACGCAAAACCATCAAGCTTGAACGCAACGAAGTACGCCTGACGGAAAATCTCGCCAGCGCCCGAATCATCGAAATCCCCACCGAAAACGATAAAAAAACAACCCCCATCGGCGTTATCGAGCTGCCCTCTTTTTACGGCGGCAGCGCCGGCGAAACTTCCACCACCTCGGCCGATATCCGCGAACTAATTCAAAAACTGCAAGGTATGGGCGTGGAAGGACTGGTGCTTGACCTGCGTCGCAACGGCGGCGGACTTTTGAGCGAAGCGATCAACGTCGTCGGGCTCTTTTTGCCAAATGCGCCCGCCGTGCAGGTGCGCGACAGCTCCGGCCGCGTCCGCGTGGACAGAAGCCGCCCGGGCAAAGCCCTCTACGACGGGCCGCTGGTGGTCTTGACCTCGCGCATGAGCGCCTCCGCCAGCGAAATCGTCGCCGGCGCCCTGCAGTGCCTCAACCGCGCGCTTGTCATCGGCGATCACGCCACTCACGGCAAGGGAACCGTGCAGGCCATCTTTGAAATTGATCGCGGACTTTTGGCGCAATTCATGAATCAGGTGCCCTCGGGCGCCATCAAGGTGACGGTGCAAAAATTCTACCTCCCCAATGGCGCCTCCACGCAAAACAAGGGGGTTTTGAGCGACATCGCACTGCCTTCGGTCAATGATGTGCTCCCCATCGGCGAAAGCGACCTGACGCACGCCCTTCCATGGGACACCATCGCGCCCGCCGACTGGACGCGCGCCGACTCGGGAGCGGGCATCGATTATCTCAACGAAAACGCCCACGATTATCTGGCGAAGCTCAGCCTCAAGCGCCGGCAGGAGCTTCCGGAGTTTGCGTATCTGAGCGAAATCGTCTGGCGGCTAAAAACCAAGCAGGAGGAAAAGGCCGTCTCGCTCAACTATGACACGCGCCTGAAAGAAAAACAACTTAACGAAGCGTTTAGCGTGGAAAGCGAGCGCAAGCGACGTGAGTTGAACCGCGAGCGTTACCCCAGCGCCGACGTGCTCTTGGACATCAGCTGGAAGATGAAGGCCGAACATCAGCAACAATTGCAAAATACTCCCCTAGCCGATGGCACCCCCCGCGCCAACGCGGTCTATGAAAACATCTTCTACTACGCTCCCGAAGGCGCAACCGAGATCAAAGAAATCCGCGCCGACAAGATCGATTATCAGTCGCTGGGCGCCTATATGGACGTCTTCGGGGAAAAGCTCCACCTCAACGCCGAAGAGCTTCGCGCGCTTTTGGAACACTTCCAGCAAGGAGAGTATCGCGCGGAATTTAATATCCGCGAGAATTTCCAAAAAGCGCTGGGCGGCTCGGTTCCGGCCGAACGTCTCAAGGAGCTGCCGCGGGAGTTTTTCGAGACGCTCCTCGAGCTGCAACCCGACCTTGCCGAAGAGCATCCCAATTTTGACATCCCCCTGCGTGAGGCGCTACGCGTGGCCGCCGACTGGGCCGCTGTCAAGAAAAGCGAGCTACTCACCCGCGCAGGAGAGGAAGCAACCGCCTCGAGCTTGGGCATGAGAGCGGACGTGGTGGCCGGAAAATAGGAACGCCGCAAACGCGTGCGGCCCTTCGGCTTTGCACGTCCCCTAATCCACTTCTTCTTCCTCGGGAGGGGCTAGCGCAATCAATTCGCTCATGCTCTTGAAATAGAGCGCAAAATGGGTGTTGTCGCGCAGGTTGCCTACGAGATTCGCAAAAATCTCGCGCTTTTGCAGTTTGAGCGCCTGAATGCGCTCCTCAACCGTCCCCGCGCTCACCACGCGATAAACGAAAACTGTCTTCTTTTGCCCCAGCCGATGGACGCGATCAATCGCCTGATCCTCGACTGCGGGATTCCACCACGGATCCATCAGGAAAAGGTAATCCGCCGCGTGGAGCGTGATACCCGTGCCGCCCGCACGCAGACTGACGAGAATGACCGCCGCCCCTTCGGCATTCTGAAAGTCGCTGACGGGCTTTTGCCGATCGGAGGTCGAACCGGTAAGCTCGAAGGTGGACACCTGCGGGAACCTCTCCGCCAACGCCGAACGAATGCGGCCCAAGAAGGTCACAAATTGGCTGAAAATAACAACTTTGCTGCCCGAAGCTAAAATGCCCTCCAGCCGCTCGAGCATGACCTTGATTTTGCCGGAGTTTTCCAAGCCGCAGTTGACCCAAGGCAACAGCCCCGCATCGCAGCTGGCCTGACGCAAGCGCGTCAAGAGCGTAAAGAATGCCAACCCCGACGAACGGCTAGCCTTGCGCAGATCGTTGCCAAAACGCTTCAATCCCTGCTCGACGAGCCGTCCGTAGTGCAGACGCTGCATGGGCTCCAAATCAGCCGAAAGGACTTCTTCGATCTTCTCCGGCAAGTCACGCGCCACCTCGGCCTTCGTGCGACGCAAAATAAAGGGGCTGACCTGCTGGCGCAAACGCTCGACAAGCTTGGAGCCGTTCGTCTCAGAAAGATTTTCAAAGCGCTGCATTCCTCCCAGAAGTCCCGGCATCAGGAAACGGAAAATGCTCCATAGATCGAGCGCGCGATTTTCGACCGGAGTGCCCGTCATCGCAAGACGCCTGCGCGCGCGCAAGGCAAAACACGCTTGGGCCGCCTTGGTGCGCGGGTTTTTTATCATCTGCGCCTCGTCCAAGACCGCCGTATCAAAATCCAGTGTCGTCAGCGCTTCGGCATGACGCTTGAGCTGGCCGTAGGAGGCCAGCCACAGACCGTTGGAATCTGCCGACGGAAGATGTTCTTGCGAAACAATGTGAAAAGCATTTTTGGGGAAATGCTTGGAAATCTCGTTGGCCCAAACGGGAATAACGCTGGCGGGAGTCACCACCAAAACTCGCGCATCGGGCCGCTGTGTCAAAAGTGTCAGCATCTGGACGGTTTTGCCCAAGCCCATCTCGTCGGCCAAAAGCGGGTGACAGTCGTGCTCGAGCATATGGCCAAGCCAGGCCACGCCCTTTCTTTGATACTCGCGCAAAAAGCCAGGAGAGCCGTACGCATGGTCGCTGGGCTCGAGAATCGAACGGCTCCACTGCTCAAGCGAGGCATTCAAACGGATAGGCAGGGCGTCTTGACGGAAAAGGGAAAAGAGCATGTAGCGCGGAAGTTTTCCACCCCCTTGCAGAATCGTCCCAGCCCAATCGGAAACGACATCCGCCTGTTCATCGGAGAGTTTCAAGAGACCTCTTTGAGGAAGCAGGACTGCCTCGCGCGGATTCTTCAGGACGCTCAAGACTTCTTCGCGTGAGAGCTCTTTGCCCCCCAAAAGGAAAAGCCAGCGGAACGAAAGCGCCTCGGCCTCGCCGCAGGCCTCCACCTCTACGGTAATGGTTTGCACACCTTTGGAAAGCGCGTGCACCTCGTCGGGAATCTCCAGCGTAAAATATTTTTTCCAAATCTCCAAGTCGCTGCGCAGCACTTCTGTTATCTTGGAAAAGTCCTTTAGCTGATAATCGTAACGGCCCCCTTCAAGCTCAAAACCGCTTTTGCGCGCCAATGCCGTCAACCTAATCAGACGCTCTCTCTCGGTCTCGGTCACTTGAGGGGCCTTGGTGCGATAGGACTTCATTGCCGCCTCCAGCTCGCCATCCCCACGCTGCCAGTAGGCATCGAAAACGAGCGCCTCGGAGGTGGCCGAAAACTTCACCAGCACTCCGCGCGCCTGAGGAACAAGGACTTGCGCAACGCCCGGCCTTTGAGGCGACTCCACACGCGAAGGAATCGCGCGCGGGATAGGATGCAAAAGAGGTCGCGATGGTCCCAGCGAAACGCTCCCCTTTTTCCGATCGTCGGCAAAAAGCCCGCCGGAGGGTTTCTTGGCCTTTTGCTCGTCTATCGGCTCGGGAGGCAGCGGCGATATACTCTCGACCACCAACTCCTCCGCCTCGTAAAGCCCGGCCACCGCCAAAATCCGCCCACTGAGCTTTTCAACGGAAGACGAACGCACGCCTGGAGGCTCCGACTCCCACTCGATAAGCGCGTAAAGATCTTTTTCGTTTACGCGGCCGTGGACAATCGCCGAACGGTTTTGCAGCTCGATGCTCGAAACGTGTCCGGACTCATAGGCCGTCTGACCTAACGCAAGTTCTTCGTCCGTAAAATGGCGCTCCCAGTCTTTTGAGAGGACCCCGAACCATTCTTCCAAAGCAGAAGCCGTATAAACTCGTTTTGGAACGTGTACGGGCATAAAAACTTTAAGCCCTCAATCATACTAAAATCTGGGCTCAATCTCAAGATAAAAAGACGCCCGCACAGGTCAAAACTTCGAGCGCCACGCTCCAAAATGCTCAGTAGGCCAAAAGCGCAAGGCCTCTTTGCGTAAGCTCTTTAAGGACAAGCTCTTTTTGAGGAATAATGACGCTTTGCGCCTTGAGAATAATTGTCGAAACGCCTGCTTGCAAAAGCTTCTCGACCGTTCGCAAACCAAAGATCGGAACATCAAAGCGGAAATCCTGTCGCGCTTTGATTGTCTTAATAAAGATCTTCGCGTCCGTCTTGAAAGCCGCCGCACGCTCGAGCATCGCGTCCGTGCCATCGTAGCCCTCCACCAAAAGAGTGGTGCCGTTGCGCGTAAGAGCCGCTTGGCCAATGTCGAGCGCCGCAACCCCTTCCGCAATCTTGATGGCGTGCTCCAACGAGGGCTGGTTCACCTTTTCGCGACCCTTGCAAAGCCAGCCGGCCTCCAAGAGCGCCTCGTCCATAAATGACCGCGCATCCAACACGCGCACGCCGTTCTTTTCAATTTCGTCGGCGAGCGCCCCAAAAATCGTTTCGGCATTGCGCTCCTTGAGCCGCGCCATGATCGCCAGCGCGCGCCAGTCGGGATACACATCCTTGAAAAGACGCCCCTTGGTAACGCTTCCAGCCATGATAAGGCCCTTGGCACCCGTTTCTTTGAGGGCCTTGAGCAACCCGCCCACGTCTCCGAGCGTCACACGCCAAATCGCGTTTTTATCAAAAAGCCGCTCAAGCTCAGGAAACGTTTCGCCCTTGAGCGAAATAAGCCCCAGCTGCGCTCCCTTGCTGTGCGCACGTTCGGCAAGCTCGTAGGGGTAACTGCCCTCGCCGCCCTGCCCCGCCAAAAGAGCCAACGGCGCCTCGTCGGGCCAAGCAGGGGGGAGAAAGCGCGAAAGCATGGCTTATTCAATCAAAATCGAAGAAAGAAGTCGAATCCATACCCGCGGCCGCGCGCTGACCTTCTCTTGCGCGCGGAACATGGCTGAAGATGGCGTCTCGAATGGCCTCAATTGTGCGGTTGAGCACCGGCGATTCTCTCATATCCACTAAACCACGATCCAGAGACCAGTCCTGCGTAGGCAA
Organism: uncultured Verrucomicrobiota bacterium; assembly: GCA_964541905.1. Taxonomy (GTDB): domain Bacteria; phylum Verrucomicrobiota; class Verrucomicrobiia; order CAZIPW01; family CAZIPW01; genus CAZIRU01. The sequence goes on along the minus strand of CAZIRU010000014.1, from coordinate 27,074 downwards.
AACCGACGAAAGGCGTATTTTCACTGGTTCGGAATGTGCCACTAAAACGAATCCCATCCCTGAGGGCAACTCCACGCGAGAACGCGGCAACAGTTCAAGATGTTCGACGTCTCCAACAACCCTTTCGGGGCGCTGCCCGAGCTTTTCGCAGCCTAGCAAACAACGCCCAAAGCATATCGAAAGATGGGTTTTGAAACCATCCGGCCGCTGGGCCACCATACCGTAGGTATCGCCGCGTCTGAGGAAAATTTCGATTTTGGTAGGCGCGTCAGGCTCTGAAAACACTTTCACGCTTGAAGGCGGGACAGCCTCTCCGCGAAGCAACCCCTTGGAAGACCGACCCGTAAGAGAAAGGAACTTAACTTCCGAGCAACTCCGGTCAAACATAATGAATATTATTGCAGGAAAAAGATCAATTTTCAATGCAAAAACGCCCTTCACCGGCCCTATATAAATTTAAATTCCGCACCCTGAAGCCTTGGATGATCGCGAAGTAGCGGCATGACGAGCTCGGGCTTTTTGACAAAGCCGCCCAGACAATCTTTCGTGGGTCTTTGGGCCATCTCGCACAACCGAGCCTCACTGGAAAGTACAATAAATGTGCAAATGGACCTTTTGGGGATTTCTATAGTGGCAGGTGCATCCAATTGCTGGAAAGTATGATCCGAGCCATCGGGCCGCATGGTAAGAACACTGCATTCCCCATAGACCAAATCGACAGTTGAAGCCCATTCCGCTTGATAGCCCGCGCGATAAACCTGAAATTTTCTCAGCGACAAATGCACTCGATAGTCTTCGTCGGGCTTCGATGGCACCAGCAAACACCCGCCCCCCTCGAACAACACAGCATACGGCGGCTGCCGGCTCTCTGATGACCAAGTGGTTTGAATATGTGAGATTGAGATCAAGGCATCGTCCATGGGTGCATTCTAAAACACCTCAATTTCAGCCGCAATTCGAAAATTACTCACTGCCAAGGCAAATAGCCCCTAAGCAAACTGCAATTTCTCAAAAGCAACCCCTATATCAACCGCCATTAAAATTGGCTTTATAAGCTCGGGGATTTTGACAAAGTTGCCATTTCCCAGCCAATCTTTCGTCTTGGAAGTGGCTGTTTCGACAATGAGGCCTTCTTCGAGCGGCACAAAAGTGTGGCTCCAGTATGCAGGGACAACAACCGAGCTAGGCCCCTTCAAAAGATGAATTTCTCCGTCCGTGCCATCATGGCGCGTCGTCACGCTAATAAAGCTTCCGCTCACGATGTCAAAAGTAGCGGTCCCTTCTTTGTGGTAGGCCATGCCGCGAACCTGACACGCTTTCATGTTGAAAGATGCGCGGAAAGGCTCTTCCTGCCCCGAGGCCAAAAACACATTTCCGCGTACTGGATCTAGAATCATGCACGGAGGCGTTTGCGGTCCTTTGTCAAAAGATGCAATTCTTTGGACGCGCGGGGCATTTCTGTCGGCAATAAAAACGCTTGGCTGATGCTCGTGTGCGGATATTTCAATCATGTCTCCATTCTAAAATCCTATCCTTTCGGCCGCAATTCGAAAATTGCAAAACCGCACCATCCCTTTTAGACTCGTTTCGATGCCCGATTTTGTCCATCTGCACGTCCACAGCGACTATTCCATCCTGGACGGCTGCGCAAAAATCGGACGGATGGTCAAGCACGTGGCGGGCACGGGTATGAAGGCGGTGGCACTGACCGACCACGGAAATCTTTTTGGCGCCATCAACTTTTACGAGAAAGCCAAGGCCGCCAATATCAAGCCGCTTATCGGCTGCGAAATTTATCTGGTCGTTGACCACAAAAATACCGAAAAGCCCCAGCGCACCCGCGCAAGCGACGACGACTACGGCTCTGAAGGCGGCGCTTCGCTGCAACACAAGACCTTTCACATGGGGCTTTTGGCGATGAACAACGTCGGCTACGCCAACCTGACCAAAATCGTCTCCGACGCGCACCTAAACGGCTTTTACTACAAGCCCCGCACCGATTTGGAACATCTCGAAAAATATCACGAGGGGCTTATCGCTTTGAGCGGTTGCGTCAATGGAGTGATCCCGCGGCATCTTTTGGCCGGCGACGAGGCGGGAGCCAAGAAGCATCTCGAAAAATTCCTCGATATCTTTGGCAAAGATAACTTCATCATCGAGCTGCAAGATCACGGCTATCCCGAGCAAAAACGCGTGAATCCCATGCTTTTGAAGCTCGCCGAGGCCTATGGGCTTAAAGCTATCGCCAGCAACGACAGCCACTATGTGGAGGCGGGAGACGCCATCGCGCACGACATCATGCTCTGCGTCCAAACAGCAAGCAAGCTGGCAGATCCCAATCGGATGAAGTTCGACTTCAATGAGTTTTTTATCAAGACGCCGCAGCAGATGGAGGCTGTCTTTGGCGAGCGCCCAGAGCTTTTGACCAACACCCTTGCCATCGCCGAACGCTGCGACATCTCTTTTAATTTCAAGGCCAACAACTATCCGCGCTTTTTCCGCTCGGAGGAGCAGGCCGCCAAATATTCGGACAATCTCGCGATGCTCAAGGCCCTTTGCGTCGAGCGGCTACCCAAAAAATACGGCGTCGCCTACGATCCGGCCTCGGCGGACGTGCGGGTCAAGGAAGTCTCCGACCGTCTCGACTACGAATTGGCCATCATTTCCAAAATGGGCTTTGTGGATTACTTTCTCATCGTCGAGGACATCGTCCGCTGGGCCGTCCAAAACGGCGTGCCGATCTCCGCCCGAGGCTCTGCCGTCGGTGCGGTGGTCAGCTACCTGCTCGACATCGGCAATACCGAGCCGCTCAAATTCCGCCTGTATTTCGAGCGCTTTTTGAATCCCGAACGCGTCAGTCCGCCCGATATCGACTTGGACGTCTGCATGCGGCGGCGCGGCGAAGTGATTGAGTATATTCGCAAGCGTCACGGCCACGAAAACGTCGCGCATATTATTACCTATGGCACCTTCGGGGCCAAGATGGTCATTCGCGACATCTGCCGCGTCAAAGACATCCCCTTTGCCGAAGCCGATCGTTTGGCCAAAATGGTGCCCGAGGGCAACAACCCCAAGACTCAGCACGGCTGGGAGTTCAAGGACATCGCCGAGATGCCGGAATTTGCGCAGGAGCTAAAAACGAATCCACTCGCGCAGGAAATCGCCAAACAGGGCCCCATCATCGAAGGAGCCGTGCGCTCCACGGGCAAGCACGCCGCCGGCATTCTCATCACCGAAAAGCCGCTGGTCGAATATCTGCCGCTCACGCTTCAGGAGGGCGACATCACCACGCAATTCGATATGCGCAACGTCGAAAAGCTGGGGCTGCTCAAAATGGACTTGCTGGGGCTTAAAACCCTTACGGTCATCTCCGACGCCGAGCGGCTTGTCAAAACCTACGCCAATCCCTCCTTCGACCTCGCCAAGGCCACGCGCTCGCTCGACGACCCCAAGCCTTTTGAAATCATCCGCTCTGGACGCACCCCCGGCATCTTCCAGCTCGAGTCGGGCGGCATGCAGGAGACCTGCCGGCAGGTGGGCGTCTCGGACATTTTTGACATCTCGGCCATCCTCGCTCTCTATCGCCCGGGGCCAATGCAATTCATTCCTCAATACGCCGAAGGCAAGGCCGATCCGACCAAAGTACAGTATCCCCACCCCCTTTTGGAGGACATTTTGAAGGAGACCTACGGCATCATGGTCTATCAGGAACAGGTCATGGAGGCCGCAAAAATCTTGGCGGGCTTCACGCTTGGAGGCGCGGACATTCTTCGCCGCGCGATGGGAAAGAAGAAGCCCGAGGAAATCGAAAAGCAAAAAAGCGTCTTTGTGGAGGGCTGCGCGAAATACCACGATATTCCAAAAGAGAAGGCCCTTGAGATTTTCGCTCTCATCGAAAAATTCGCGGGCTACGGCTTTAACAAATCCCACACGGCCGCCTACGCGATCGTCGCCTATCAGACAGCCTTTTTGAAGGTCTATTATCCGGTGGAGTTCATGTCGGCGGTCTTGGGTTGCGAGCTGGGCAACGCGGAAAATGTCGCAAAATTTATCGGCGAATGCGCCGCGATGGGCCTGCCAGTCTTGGGGCCCGACATCAATGAATCGGGCTTGAGCTTCACTCCCGCAAAAGGCAAAATTCGTTTTGGGCTGGCGGCAATCAAGGGCGTGGGCGAAGGAGGGGTGGCGAAAATTCTCGAAGAACGCGATGCGCGCGGGCCTTTCAAAAACTTCGCCGACTTCATGTCGCGCACGGGAGGCAAACAGGTCAATCGGCGCATTATCGAAAATCTCGTCAAGGCCGGAGGATTCGATAGCTGCGGCGACGAACGCGCGTATCTTATCGCCAATCTCGAAGAGCTTATCAAGGGCGGCACCAAGGAGGACTCGCGTCAGGCGACCCTCTTTGATATGTTCGAGACGGCCGCTCCCGACGAGGGCAAAACGGTTGAGCCCCTTCCCTACCAGGAAAAGCTGCGTTACGAAAAGGAGCTTTTGGGGTTTTACGTTTCGGGGCACCCGTTGGACGAATTCACGCCCTTTGTCGAGGCCATCGATACGGCTGAAGATTTGAAGGGCATCGAGGATCGCAAGTATTTCCGTGCTTGCGGAGTCATTAGCGACATCAACAAGCGCTTTTCCAAAAAAGACAACCAGCCTTGGGCCTTCTTTAAGTTTTCAACCAAAACGCACATCTACGAGATGTCGATGTTCGCCTCGGCCTATGCGCAACATGGCGCGCTTTTGGGCGAAGGGGCGCCCGTCATCGTCGTAGGCCAAGCCCGCGACCAAAATGGCGACAAGCGCTTTTCGCTCGAAAGCGTGCGGCTGTTAGAACCGGCGCTTCCGGCGCTCATCAAAAAAGCGACCTTCCAGCTCAAGTCCGGCAATGAATGTCTGGGCTTTTTGGGACGTCTGAAGGAGGAGCTTTTGCGCTCCAAAAACGGCCAAATGGCCATCGAGTTGGCGGTCGAGGATGGCGAAGGGGCCGCCCTTTTGGGACAACTGCCGCCTTCGCTGAAGTGGCAATTCAACAAAAAAAGTTTCCGCGAGCTGGCCGCAGATGCCTGCGTGCGTTCTGTGCGCGCGACGGCGGTGGACTTTGTCCCGCCCGAAAAAAAGTGGGGCAACGGCAAACGCAGCGTTTCTTGAGTTGCCAAAAAACGCGAAGGGTGTTAAAAAGCCCTCATGCGCAAAATATGCGTGGCAACGGGAGTGTTATTTTTGGCGCTGGCCGTCTTGGGCTTTGCCAAAAGCCGCAACAAGGATACGGAATCGCCACGCCTTATAAGACCTTCTTCGACGCTCGTTGGAGGGACGATTGCCGCTCAGGGCGCCGTGCCGGCACAAACTGGTTATTGGCTAAATTCCAAAACAGGCGTAAGGCACAATAAGAATTGCCGCTGGTACGGCAAAGGAAAAAATGGCCGGCCCTGCGAAGCCGACGAAGGCCGACCCTGCAAGATCTGTGGCGGATAGAAAACGCGTGATACTAGCGCGCAGGGCTTTTTGCGTTTTGCGAAGATTAGTCGGCGCGCGTTACCTGCCAATACTCCAACTCCACCGGCGTCAGGCGGCCAAAGATGCTGACCATGACCTTGAGCTTGCCGCTTTCGGGGGAGATTTCTTCGACTTTGCCAGTGAGGTTGAGAAAGGGGCCTTCGGTGATACGCAGTTCCTGACCGACCTCATAAGTGACTTTCGGCTTTTCGACGCCCTCGGCGTCTTTCATCTGGTTTTTGATGCGGTCGATTTCCTCAGGCTTGAGGGCCTGCGGATTTTCGCCTCCGGCAAAACCGATGACGCCCTCAACTTTTTGGATAAAGTACCAGGGCTTTTGCATCACCTTGCCTTCGGAATCGAAGAGGCGCATTTTGACAAAAACGTAACCCGGATAAAATTTGCGGACGACACTTTTCTTTTTGCCGCCCTTCACTTCGCTGACAGTCTCGGTAGGCATCAAAATCTCTTCGATATACTCCTCCATTTCCTCGACCACGCGGAATTTTTCGAGGTAGCGCTTGACCTTGCCCTCCTGATTGGAAAGGGTTTGCAGGACGTACCACTGAGCGTCGGGCAGCGAGCTTGCAGGAGCCTCGGAAGGCTGCGAAGGGCTTTGAGAGGCCGGAGTGGGGTTGGCGGGAACCTCGGGAGAGGAAGGTATTTGGGATTCGTCAGTCATGGGCTCGTTTGTAAAAAGAATCCTATACTAACACACCGCAAGGCTTTTGGAAAGACGCAATTTTGAGCCCTGCGGATGGAGCCCACGGGCACGCCTGCGGCGCAAAGTTTTGCCGTAGTCAGCCCCCATTGCCGCCTTCATCAATGCCAAAAGGCGTGGTTTTCTGCCGAGGCGGATAACCATCGCAGCCCTTTACGCCCCCCGCACCAACCGCGCCAAAAGCGTCACCCAATTGTAAACGGAAAAGTCCGAAATGGCCACGTAAAGGCCCAGCAGGAAAACAGCGAAAATAATCACCCACACGAGGCTGCGAAGCTCTTTAAGAGTCGGCCAGCTTGCTTTTTTGAGCTCGCCAATGGTCTCGGCCCAGAAACTGCGCGACTTTTGAAAAATATTTGCCATGCCAAGAGCATAAAACCTCCCCGCGCAAAAGGAAAGCCCCAAGTTTGGGATTGCATAGATCATGCCTTTTAAGTTAAATTCCATGTTTAGTGCCGCGGATTTTGGATGAAATTCAAGGCAGGGCCGAGCATGGGAGCGGAGTGTATGTGGCAATACTCGAGCACCCAAGCGCAGGCTCAACGCAAAAGTTCGCCAAAAGCCGCAAGATAAACATGGAATTTTAGGGCGTTAGCACAATGGTAGTGTAGCGGTCTCCAAAACCGTCCATGGGGGTTCGATTCCCTCACGCCCTGATGCGAGCTTCAAGGTTTTCCCGCAAGTTTTTAGCCTCGATTTTCGGGGCATGGGGGTTGACTCGCGCCGCAACGCTCGCCCTTCGGGGCCCTCCGCTAAAGCTCCGGCCTCTAATTGCGTGCTCGCAATTTTCGATTCCCTCACGCCCTGATGCAAGGTGATTGCGCAGTGCCGCATATGGGGTATAGTTAGTTGATTATGACTTCTCGCATCATGCAAACGAATGCCAACCCAACGCTTAATAGTGGGTTATATGCTTTTACCAACGGAATTGATGTGGACCAACATTTGGCGCCCTACGAGATTAAAGTGCAACTAGCTTGGGCGGAAGGCTTGCGTGGAATGGGTTATCTTAAGACGCAGGAAGTTGAGCAGATCGCAGCAACACTTGCGGAAGCGCAGGAGCTAATGGCCGCAGGAAAATTTGAATGGCGAGAGGAGGATGAGGATATCCACATGAACCTCGAACGTTTTGTGACCGAAAGGCTGGGCGTACTGGGAAAGAAGATGCATTACGGACGCTCGCGCAATGACCTGATCGCGACAACGCTGCGGCTTTTTACTCACGCTAAGCTTGGTAAGATTAAGACCCAGACACAGGCGTTTTTGAACGCAAATTTGGCGAAGGCTGGAGCAACGATCGACGTGATTGTGCCAAGCATGACTCATTTGCAACATGCTCAACCGATGCGTCTGGCTCAGGTCTTTTTGACTTACGCGCAAGAGGCTAAACGCGACATTTCAAGAATCGAAGCGGCGCAAGCCCGCGCGATGGAAGCAATGCCCATGGGCTCGGCAGCTTGCACAGGCACCCCCTTGCCCCTTGACCTAAACGCGATTGCGAAGGCGCTGGGGTTTGGCAGTGGTCCGCGCAATAGTTATGACAGTGTAGCCGATCGAGATTTTATGCTTGAAGGCCTTGGCGCGTTGGCGCTTCAGGCGGTGCACTTGAGCCGTTTTAGTGAGGATGTAATGTTTGAGTCGTCGAGTGCCATCGGGCTCATGAAACTCGCTCCGGATTGGTCCACGGGCAGTTCGATTATGCCCAACAAACGCAATCCCGACATCCCAGAGCTTGTGCGTGCGAAAATGGCAAGGGTCATAGCGGCGCAAAATGAAGGCGCGAATTTGGTACGTGCGGTGGTGCATAGCTACGGCAGCGACCTGCATGAGCTCAAACGCACATTCTTGACAGCTACCAGCGAAATGGCCGCGAGCTTGGACGTATTGTCGCCCTTTGTGGCGGGGCTTGGCGTGGACACCAAACGGGCGAAGGAGCTTTTGGGCAGCGGACACCTGCTGGCAACCGAAATTGCGGACGCACTTACGGGCTCCGGCTATCCATTCCGTGATGCCTACAAGCTCGTAGGCGCGATGGTAGCCAAGGCGACCGAAGCAGGCAAGCAAGTACACGAGCTTTCGTCGGAAGATTTGGCCGCAGCAAAAATCGAATTGCCCGCGTCCGTTAATTTGGGCTCAATCGGCTTTGAGCATGCCGTCGAACGCCGTACAAACCTTGGTGGCACCGCCAAAACACAGATACTCGAGCAAATCAAAAGCCTCTCGGAGCTGGGCTAATCGTCTGTTTTTCGCCCTTGTTTATGGGCGGTTTTTGGGCATAATTGTTATCATGGCCATTTACGTCTTTCGCCCGACCCTGCCCGAGGGCCAGCCGCCGGATTATCCTGCGGAGACGCTGGCCTATGCCGAAATAGAAGTGGCGAAATTCGAGGTGGAAGGAAATGCCGTTTCGGTGGATTGCATTCCGACCTTTTCCACGGCCTATAATTTTTACAAAGAACTCGACAAGCATCGCGATCCCGAGCGGTATGCACGCCTCATCGCGACCCCCACCAAAGACCAGCTGGGAACGCTGACGCGAGGGCTCATCGCCAAGCTCAAAACAATTCCCCAGCCCTTTACAAGCCCCGCCTATTATTTTACCGACTATCCCGAGGGAAACATTGGGGCCATCGACTTGCTCGAAGATGATCCGTGGGCCGAAAAATTTCCAGCGGCCACGCGCGAAAAATTCAAAAGACGCCGCTTTCCCTTCACCGACCAGCGGAAAATTTGGGGGGAGCAAATGAGCCCTGACGGGATCGTTCGTGATCCCTTGGGCCAAAAGCTGTGGGTGCTTGTGATAGGCTGCGAGCTTGCGCTGGAGCTCACCGGCAATCCGTATCGCGACCTCCGGCGCAAAGACGTCAAACGCCTCTCGCGCGAGGAAAGCCGCAAAATCGCCAAGGCCGCCAGCAAAACACATCTCGGCAAGCTGATGCTGTTGTCGCGGGATTATAGGGGCGCGCCCAAGACCGAGCCCGAGGGCCGGATATGGAAAAAAGCGCTGGCATTGGAAGCCTCTGTGCACGAAAAGGCGCGGCAAAAGGCCGCTGAGAACGGTGGAGCGGTCGTCATCGACCCAGGAGAAGTATGCGCCGCCTATATGGAGCTGGGCTACTATGCAATCGACGTGATGGAAAACGAGGTATTTAACTATCCCGCCAAGCCACTAACATCGAGCGTCTGGGACGGAGGAACATGGAGTAAGGCTTACGGCAATGGCGAATACATTGCCACCGAAAACTACTGGAAAAACTTTCAAACCGCCTTCTGCGGCACTCCGGATATCGTTGACCGCATTATCCACAACTTTGCGGATATGGAGAGGTATCACCGCCGCAAAAGGCAACACGGCATCCATCCCAGAACGGCCTTGAGCGTCTGGGAAAAAGAGGGATTTACATGCAATTACGACTATCGAGAGGGTTTGTTTGACAATGCAACCTACAACGATAAGCCGGACGATATTTTTTTCCAGGATTAGCGTAAAAAAATTGTAAACGATTCTCTGATAGCATTTAGGGAAATTATCTGCTATAATATAGGTGTATGGCAGCCTCAAAAGACGACCACCCTGAACCTCGCCCCATTGAGGCTTATACGGTCTTTTTGAACCATCTCGACCAAGCCAAGCTCAGCGATGAATTTGGTCTCATCTCCAGCATGGCTCTTTCGATGTGGATGCGCGAGTTCGATATACAGCTCACTGCTGAACAAATTGCTCGAATTAACCAAGACGAACCCATCATAAAGGACGGCAAACTGGTCAGCCACGACATTGATATGAAAGCAAATGGCGATATAGTTGGCAAAAAGATGAAAGAGCGTTTTTTGACGCAAGAACTCGGAGCTTTCCGTTCGGGCATCAAGGTTGTTCGTTATATTGAACCCGACCCCAGCGGTGACCCCAAGAAAGCCCTCTGGGCGGAGGTCATGAGCGGCCTGCCAAACATCAACAAAGAGGAGGGTTTAAGTGTCGACCATAAGCTCGGGTTTTTTAGCAAATACGGCGTTGGCCCGAAAAGAGTCCTCGCGCTCGATCCCGTCAGCATCCTGCGCGGGAAGCTCATGATTGGCAACGAACACATCGACGGAGTTCCCAGACAACGCGATATTGGACACTTCAAAATTCTTGAGCTTTGCGTACCCATCTACCTCCAACGAATAGCTGAAGCACATCAAAAAAATCCTTTAAAAAGGAATCCCAAGCCGCTTGCGGAGAAGCTGCTCGAGACCATGTACACCCGTGCGGATGAAAGCTGGTTTTTGGACATCGAAAAGCTCCGCAACGCCTGTTTTCAATACGCCGCGGGCTGGCGCATTAACCGACTGATTAACGGGCAATAGTCCTTACTTGAGGCGCTCGGCCTCGTCCACCCACATCACTTCGCAACTACCGTTGCCGGTATCGTCGCGCGTCAGGGAGCTTTGCCAGTCGTTGCCCCCTTTGTCGGTCGCGCACACAAGATAGCCTTTGAGCCTGACAGTTTCGTTTTGGCGGACGGCAAGAAGGGTTTTGCGGACGTCATCATTGGCGGGGATAAGATGCGTATTGGCGCTGAAAGGGGCAATGCCGCGCGAAAGGCCCGGAGGAAGCGTCGCGTAGCTGTAATGATACCAACGGCCCTCCTGCGAAATGGAGAGCTTTTGATAATTCGCCGGATCGGACATCGGCCCCCAGCCCAATGCAAAATCCAGCGGAGATATCGCGGCCGCCTTGTCGAAGCGATAGGTTTTGCGATGGAGGACGCGCGCAGTAATCGTGTAACGTGCCAGCGGCTTGATGAGCACCCTTTTATGCACCCACGGCCGCGTGTCTTGCACAGCTGCTTGCAGGGGCACCGCCGGAGCGCTCTCGCCATCGGTTGGGCGCACGGGCCCGTGCTTTAGCCACCAAAAGCCAGCCCAAGCTGCCAGCAAAAGCAAAACAACTTTTAGCGGATCCGGCCCTGAATTGCGCATCACATCCACACACACTTGACGGCAGAAAAGATGTCCGCGTTTATCCGCCGATAGTCAGCCGCCCCCCCGACCGAGCACCAGTAAGGAGACAACCCGTCCGCCAAGGGGCGCCATTCACTCAAAGTTGTAGCGAGGCGGAGGCGGATCGCGCGGCGGGACTTTTTTGAGCCTTAGCGTCATAAACGAAACATAAGCCAAAAGCGCCGAAAGGAAAACTACCGCCGAGTCGGCCTTCAAAAGCAATTCTCGCGCGCTCCCCCGCCAGTTGAAATAGAGGCTTGCCAGCCCATAAACAAGCAGCAGCAACGAGCCAACAATATTCGAAAGGAGCATGCCACGAGCCTCCTTGACGTGCGTCAAACAGACCACCCCCCCGATGGCAATCGCCATCCCCGCAAAGGCCGGAATCAAGCGAAAGGGCACTTGCTCCAAGGGGACCCCGTAAGCCAAGGCCCCCACCAGCATAAAACCGATTCCACTAATTGCGCTCAGCCGCGCCAAAGAGGTCACCATGCCAAAAGATTTTGGACAATTTTCCACGAGAGTCAATTCTTACCACTAAATTTGCGAATTGCGAATCTCCTGCTGGACAGTGACCATCAAGATGCACGCAAAGATAAAAACGCTGCCATTGACCACCCAGTCACGCGGCCATGAGCCACCCGTTTCGGGGAAAAGCTCGCCGAGGCTATAAACAATCAGCAGAAAGGCCGAAAAGTAGGTCAAAAGGGTCGTCGGTTGGCGGGCCGGCTCATAACGCAAAACCACCAGCGACCACAACGAGACAAAAACACCCACAAGCGAGGGGAGTAACCGGTATTCCACCAAAACAGGGGGCAGCGCGTAGGCGAGCGCCCCGACGAGCATGAAGCCAATGCCCAGCAAGATGCGAATGCGGACCATAAAAGACGCATAAGCGACCCGCGCGAAAGTGTCAAGGAAGAGCTTTGCCCAAAAATTCACCTGCCAGATACCGCGCGTTTGCAAGAGTTCAAAACTCCACCACTTGCCTCACTCGCAAGGCCGTTGCGCGGCCATTTTGAGAGGCCGGCTGAAAACGCCAGCGCGGGAGAACGGCCAGCACTTCGCCGCTTAACGCCTCCGAAGTCGCACTTTCGACAACGGGCCGGGCCACGCGGCCCTCTTCGGTAATTGTAAAACTCACGATCACCCGTCCGCCCCCCGCCGAGGAAGGACGCGCAGGACGCGCCTGACGCAAGGCAACCGGAGGCGTCAAAATTCCCGCCGCAGCATCTTCCGCAGCCACAGCCCCACCCAAGCGCGGCGCTTGCCCCTCTGCGCAAGCAGCAACACAAGGGCTTGCGTCGGTCAAGGCGCTTGGTGCGCGCGTGGGTTTCTCTAGCGTTTCGGCGCTGGGCAGAATTTTATTCTGCAAAAGGCGCGGAGACTCCTCGGGCACCACCTCGTTTGCAGACACGGCCTCGCCACGCAGCTCCTCCCCCACCCCGAGGGCCGGAAGCAGTGTAAAAACCGAAAGCTCCGCCGCGCGATGGCGCTCTGCAAAAACGCCCACAATCCCCGTCGCAAAGAGCAGATGCATCAGCACCACAAACGGAAAAGCTTTTTTGAAGGGGCACATCGGTTGTTTTTCTACTCCATTCCGCCCGCAGGGGCAATTTCAATCCCTTCGCCGTTGCCTATGCTCGCAGGCAAATGCTATAATGTCCCCATGTCCTTCACTCCCGCCAAACCGTTTTTCTTCGGCGAGACGCTTTCGAGCCTCACCGAGCGCCTCACGGCCGCAGGCTTTCCGGCGTTTCGAGCCAAACAGGTGCTGGAGTGGGTTTATAAACGCTTCACGCTCGATCCCGCCGCGATGGGCAATCTGGGCGCTCCGCTTAAGCTGTGGCTCGCCGAAAATTTCTGTTTTACCCCCGCCACGCGCGTCCTTGCCAAGGGCGATCCCGACACGACGCAAAAGCTCCTCTTGCGGATGGAAGACGGCGCCCTCATCGAGACGGTTCTCATCCAGGCGCCGGATTTTGATGACCCTTCCGAAAAACTGCGCCGCACCGTTTGCCTTTCGACGCAAGTCGGTTGCGCGTGCGGCTGCAAATTTTGCGCCTCGGGAATCGACGGCTGGAAGCGCGACTTGCTCGCGGGTGAAATCGTCGCAGAGCTTTTCGAAATCATCCGGCTCGAGCCCGCGCGCCTGACGGATACCGGCTTGGGGCTGCCCTTCGACAATATCGTCGTGATGGGCATGGGCGAGCCGCTCCTTAATTTCGAAAATCTCACCCGCGCGCTCGAAATCATCAACGCCCCTTGGGGGCTCAAGTTTGGCGCGAGGCGCATTACTGTTTCCACCAGCGGCATCGTGCCGCGCATTTTGGAGCTTGCCGAACGTCCGGCGCAATTTCGTTTGGCGATCTCGCTTCACGGCTCGACCGACGAGGTCCGCAGCCAAATCATGCCGATCAACCGCCGTTACGGCATCGCGGAGCTGATGCAGGCCGCGCGCGCCTACAACAAGCGCCACAACCGAATGCTCACCTTTGAATACATTTTGATCGACTCGCTCAACGACACTTTCGAGCAAGCGCAAGCCCTCATCCGGCTTTGTCGCGGCGAAAAGGGCGAAGCACCCTTGCGCGCGCACATCAACTGCATCCCCTACAATCGCGTCGAGGGCCTGCCGTGGCGCCGCCCTTCGATCCTCCGCCAGCAGGCGTTCGTCAAGCAGCTTCGCCTGGCGGGTTTGTCGGTGACCGTGCGCCACGAAAAGGGCAAGCGAATCGAAGCGGCCTGCGGGCAGTTGCGCCTCAAAGAGGAAAGAAAAGCCGCACGAGGCAGGGCTTCAAGCGCGTAGCGAAAAGCCCGTATAAGAGGGCGTGATCGATCGCGGCGTCAGTGAAATTCTTTCGACGGCGCGCGAAGCCCAAAAGCCCGCGCTCTCGCTCGAATTTTTTCCGCCCAAAAACGAGGCGGCCGCCGCCGACCTGCTCGCCAACGCCGAGGCCATCGCCACGCACGTGCACCCCGATTTTGTTTCGATCACCTACGGGGCGGGCGGCTCCACGAGGCAAAACACATTTTTGTACGGCCAGCTTTTGCGCGAGCGCTTCGACTGGACGGTGATGCCGCACTTGACGTGCGTGGGCCACACGCGCGAAGAGCTTCTCGCGATTGCCGAGAGCTACGCGCGCATCGGAATTCGGTCGCTGATGGCGTTGCGCGGCGACGCGCCCAAGACGTCCACCGCCGCCTCTCCTTCGGCCCTCTGCCACGCAAGCGATCTCGTTGCGCTCTTGCACAAGGAGCTGCCTGAATTTTGTCTGGGAGTGGCGGGGTATCCCGAAAAGCATCCTGAGGCCCCGACGCTCGAGGCCGACATCGCGCATCTAAAAACCAAGCTCGACTCCGGCGCGCATTTTATCACCACACAAATGTTTTTCGACGTCGAGCGCTATCCGCAGTTTATGGGAAAGTGTCGCGCCGCCGGCATCACCTGCCCTATCCTTCCGGGGCTTCTGCCGATTTTGAGTCTCAAACAGGCACGCAACTTTTGCGCCTTCTGCCAAACCACCTTGCCCAAAGAACTCGAGCGCCAGCTCAAGCAAACGGCAGAGGCCGACCAGTGGGAAGTGGGAGTGGATTGGGCGCTGGGGCAGATCGAGGGGCTTTTGAAAATCGGCGCGCCGGGGGTTCACCTCTACATTCTCAACCGCAGCCAAAGCCTCCTGCGGCTGCTTGAGGGTCTGCGTCAGCGCCGGCTTTTCCGTTAAAGATCCGATTTGGCGTGCTCTTTTGTCATCACGCTCTGAATAAAAGTCGTGGTGCTCACGCCTTTGAGGAAGGGAGTAAAGAAAATCTGTGCGCCACATTTTTCGAGCGCCGCGCGTTCGCCTTGATGCATCGTCTCAAGCGTATAGTCGCCGGCCTTGCAATAGGCGTCGGGCTTGAGCGCTTCGATTTCGGCTACCAACCGCTCGCTGGAGAAAATCACAATCGCATCCACATCCTCGAGCTGCGAGAGCATCTCGGCGCGCGTCTCCTGATTTTGGATGGGACGGCCGGGGCCCTTGAGGGCGCGCACGCTTGCATCGGAATTAATAAGCATCACGAGCGCATCGCCATGCTTGCGGGCGTTGCGGATGGAGGTCAGGTGTCCGGCGTGCAGCAGGTCAAAAACACCATTGGTAAGCGACACTTTTTTGCCTTCTGCGCGCATTTTCTCGCGCCACGCAACGGCCGTCTGAAGGCTCATAAGCTTGGAATCTGCCATACACTTATCCTAGCGGCTCCAGCGTTGTTTTGCAATCCCCATTAGTCCGCGCGGGGATCGACAGGTGCGAAGTAAGCGCCTGCAGCGCGGCATCCGTAAGGGGGCGTTTTTTCCCGTGGTCCAAAAGCAGCGCGCCGCGTCCAAGCACTCTGGAAAGCCGCGGCTGATAACCGTCAATCAAAAGGCCAGCGGAGTCCGGCAGTAAAATAAAAGTCTTGCCGCCGACCACATCGCGGCTGTGGGCACGCGCATATTCCTTCAAAGTGCTGCCAATGCCCCAGCGTGCGATCAGGTTCTGCAAAAATTTGTCGCGACCAAAGTGGGGAATGATTTGCGCCTTCACAAGGCCCAACCCCATCAAGGCTGAAGGTTCGGCGCGATTTCTTTGCGCCTGCCTTTTCATGCAATAATAATCGAAAGCATCTACCGAGCTGCCCATCACCATGGCACCCGCCGAGACTCCCACATACACCGTCTTGCTTTCGCGCTGCATTTCGCAGAATTTTTCCAAATAGGTCTTGCCACTCTTTGTCCGACACTCGCGCAGACACCGCAGATAAATTCTAGAGTCTCCCCCCGCACAATAAATGATCTTCGACCCCTCCAGCGCGAATTCGCCAAGCTGGTTATGCATCGAATGGGGGGTAACAACTACTCGCGAGCGCGGGGTTAAACCGAGTTTGCCTCCCACGAAATCGGCCCGTTCGTAAACGCTCATCGGTGCGCCAGTCCGCAAGTGCTCGGCACCGGCTACCACCTTGCCATCATTGCAGGAAATATATTCCCAGGGGATGTCCGAATAACCGCAACTCTCTGGCGCTGCGAGGGCTTGGGCGGCCTCGCGGAAGGCCGCAAGGACATCATCGTTTTGACCGGATGCAAGAATGAATTTCATAAGAGACGCAAACACCCATTACAGCAGAATTAGCCTCTTGTGGCAACAAAAAACCTCCCGAAAATCGGAAGGTTTTTGAATTTTTTACAAAAACTTTTATATCAACATTTAGCGTTTCCAGAGCGTCGCGCCAAAGACAGCCGTCTCGCCCAGCTCCTCTTCGATACGCAGGAGTTGGTTATATTTGGCGATACGATCCGAGCGCGAGAGCGAGCCGGTCTTGATCTGCCCGACGTTGGTCGCGACGGCGATGTCGGCAATCGTCGAGTCCTCGGTCTCGCCGGAGCGGTGCGAGATGACAGCCGTATAGCCGGCCTTGTGAGCCATCTCAACGGCATCCAGCGTCTCGGTGAGGGTGCCAATTTGATTCACCTTGATGAGGATCGAATTGGAAACGCCCAGCTCGATGCCTTTTTTGAGGAAGGTCGTGTTGGTCACAAACACATCGTCGCCGATGAGCTGCAACTTGTCGCCCAAGGCGTCGGTCAAGGTCTTCCAACCCTTCCAGTCGCTTTCGGCCATGCCGTCCTCGATGGTTACGATCGGATATTTTTTTACAAGCTTCTCGTAATAGGCGACCATCTCATCGGAGGTGAGCGCCTTGCCGGAAGACTTTTTAAAGACGTAGCGCTTTTTAGCCTCGTCGTAGAATTCCGAAGCGGCCACATCCAGCGCCAAGGCCACATCCTTGCCGGCCTTATAGCCCGCACCCGAGATGGCCTCAAGGATGGCCTCAAGCGCAGCCTCGGTGGACTTCAAGTTGGGCGCAAAACCGCCTTCGTCGCCGACGGCCGTCGAAAGGCCCATTTTTTTGAGCACTTTTTTGAGGCTATGGAAGACCTCCGCGCCCATGCGCAGCGCTTCGGCAAAGTTCACCGCCCCTTTGGGCATGATCATGAATTCCTGAAAATCAATCGGAGCGTCGGAGTGCGCGCCGCCATTCATGATATTCATCATCGGCAGCGGCAGAACCTTGGCGTTGGCACCGCCGATATAGCGGTAAAGTGGCAGCCCGAGAGCCTCGGCAGAGGCCTTGGCAACGGCGAGCGAAACGCCCAAAATCGCATTAGCTCCAAGCTTGGCCTTGTTTTTTGTGCCATCGAGCTCAAGCATCAACATATCAAGGTCAGTTTGATTCGAGGCGTCCAGCCCCACCAGCTCGGGCGCGATGATCGAATTGACGTTATCGACGGCTTTGAGAACCCCTTTGCCGCCGTAGCGCTTGGTGTTAATCCCCTTGGCGTCTTTTGCGGAAAGCGCGCCGTCTCGAAGCTCAAGGGCTTCGTAGGTACCGGTAGAGGCGCCGGAGGGAACGGCAGCGCGGCCCAAAACGCCGCATTCGAGTTCCACTTCGACCTCAACGGTGGGGTTGCCACGCGAATCGAGGATCTCTCTGGCATGGATATCAGTAATGGTAGTCATAGTCTTCAAAAAGTTCTTATACCATAAACGACATCTCAAGAGCAAGAAAGAAGAGGAAAATTGCCCTCAAAAGCCCCGCCTTTGGCTTCTTTAGCGTTTTGGCGTCGGATTTTGGATATTTAGAGCCCATCCCGATAGGTTAGCTGGCGCGGACGAGAAACTCGCGGTCTTTTTGTCTTTTAGCGGCGTTTCTCCCCCGGAGTATGGGCTTCTAGCCCACTTCCTCCTCCGAAGCCTTGCTAAAAAACAAAAATCCTCGCGCCTCGCCTACGCTCTCCTATCGGGATAGGCTCTTGGCAAGGCGGTGGCAGTTTTCCCTTTTTGCGTTTTGCGAAGACAAAAGTTCAAGGCAAGTTCCCCACCCAATCCTGCAATCGCGACGCCTCATCCCCCTGGAAGAGCTCGCTGTCGTCAGCGGCGACAACCCCATCGAGATCGACTAGTCGCGAGATGCGCATGATGCGGAAGGTACCAACGTGATATTCCTTGATGGGCGTCAAAATGGCTTTTTGCGTGAGCGGCTCGGAAGCGACGTCAAAATAGGCGCAACCGATAGGCGAATATTCCAGCGACTGCATGACGTAAAGGGGAGGGTTATTGGGGCGCTCGAGGAAATATTTGACGGCGCGCAGCTGATTATTGACGGCGCGGTTGGGGAGCGCCTCGATGCCATAGGTCGTCCACAGCATCGACATATCGGCCACCATCAAGAAACGTTCGTCTTTGTGCTCGCGGATGAACGCGTCGGCAAACTTGGCATCGGTCATCGGGAAATAAATCGCGGCGTATTCGCGCGCGGAAATCGAGGGCAGGCTCCAGCCCACAAAGCCGACCGCAACCGCACCAAGCAAAATCTTTTGGAAAATTCGCGAGCGCACCCACGCGCCAAAAACGACCGCCGCCGCCAGCGCCATAAAAAGATACAGCGGGAGCGAAAGCCTCTCGACCATATAGCGGCCCAAGTCAAACGCGTAGCACATCAGGAGCGTCCAGTAGAGCAAAAACGCCAGCCCAAAAATCCACAGCACCAGTATTGGCCGCTCCTGATCAATAATTTCGCGGCGCCGCACCTGACCGACCAGCCGCAGGCACATCAAGACCAAAAACGCCACGGCGGCCACTCCTCCGATGTAAGCGACCAGCGGCGCATTTGGGATTTGCCGCATCCACGTGAAAAAGAAGAAAACTGCCTGACGGACATTTTCGGGGTAATAGTCGAGGCTAAAAGGGGACTCCACCCCAACGGTAAAGAGCTCCCAAAAACCGTTATCAATACGGAAAACGCGCTGTTGCCAAAGGACGGGCACAAGCGCGAGCGGAGCGAGCCACGCGCCCCACGGCAGCATGACTTTTTTGGCGGCTCCGTAACTCATAAGCACCAAAATTGCCACCGGGAAGATAAAAAGCACCGACTCATAACGCACCTGCGCAAGCATCACCGTTGTGAGGCATAGCGCGGAGAGCCGCGCGGCGGTGGGATTGTTGAACGTGTCGATAGCCACTTTGAGCGTAAATAAAATCATGACGAGGTTGAGAATCTCAAAGCCGGCCCCCGCGCCTTGGTGCCACACAAGCGGCACCGACGCCAAAAGTCCCAGCGCCAAATAGCCGCCCCATCTTCCGGCAATTTGCGCCGCTACCGAAAAGGCGAGCGCAAAAAGCAAAAGCAGCAGCGCCGCATTAAGCGCATACGCGTTCTCGATCCGATAGCCTGTCAGATCGTGCAGACATGTAAGCAAAAACGGAAAAAGATTCGGGCGTTTGTCCACATAGCCCTTCGCCGCAAAAATGCCATCCACCCGCTGGGCGTTCGAGACCACATACACCTGTCGATCATAGTGCATCATCCGCGAAGTATTCACCAAGACGGGTTCATCCAGGAGGATTTTAAAACTTTTTTCTTCAAGCGTCTGCGTCATCCCCCACAAGACCACCACCGCCACGATCGCCCACAGATTCCTGCGCTCGCGCAGCCACCTCCAACCGTCCTTGCAGAGCGCCACGGGGTAGGCCCGCACCAGCGAAACCACCCACGCAATCGCCGCAAGCAAAATCATCCAATAGCCCGCGAAACGAATCCACGCCACCACATTCTGATCGCTAAAGAGCTTCACAAAACCAGCCAGCTCCAAATGATAGTCGCCATTGAGAGGAATCGTCCCGTCCCAATAACCCACGACAAAACACAAAACCGAAAAAATGATAAACAACGCCAACTTAAAACCGGAAGACATACGCAACATCCTGCTAGAAAACCCCCACCCCCTCAAGCCCAAACTCTAGGGCCGCATGGCCCTAGAACCCAAGATACGCAGAGCGTTTGATTTCTATCACAACGCACTCCCCTCGCTTCTTTGCCACTCTAGGGCCGCAAGGCCCTAGGCCCCAAGACACGCAGAGCGTTTGATCCGCCTCCGCAGAAGCCTGCACCTTTAGGCGTTTATGAATGCGGCAAGAGAGCTTCTGGCTACGGCGAGATGTCGCCCCTTGGACGCGTAACGCAAGCCCCCGCGAGCTTGCCCGTGGGGCTTCATTTTCTTTACGCAAAGTCGGAGCCAACGGTAACATTGCATGCCCTCCCGCATCGCGTAGCGATGCTCGAAGGTAGCCCAGGGCTTTAGCACTGGGTTACGTTGCGCCATAGGCGCGGTGATCCCCGTTCTATGTGCAGCCGCTCAAGCGGCGATATGTGCGCGTAAGCGCGGTAAAATCTCCCTTTGAAAGGTCCGGGTGGACAGCGACGCAAACGCGGAGCGTTTCGAGGGGGGCTATTTTTGGATGCCTAGCAAGGCAGGCACGAGCCAACGCCGCATTCCGCCCAAAGCGCCGCCCCTTTTATTTTGCGTTTTGGCGCGGCGATTTGGGATGGAAGGCAAGGCCGGGGCGAGGACGGCGAAGGAGTGGCCTTGAGGCCTCGACTGAGCCACCCGCAGAGCCCGACTCTTGGGCAATGCCTTTCGAGGTGTTGCCCAAGCTAGGAGGGCGGCCCCAACGCCGCATTCCGCCCAAAGCGCCCGCCAAAACGCAAAATCAGCGCGAAAGGCCCATTAGGAATTCGATATTAGTCTTTGTCTTCTTCACCCGTTGCAGGAGCATCTCCATGGCCTCGAGCGGAGTGACGCCCTTCATGGCGCGGCGCAGACCGTAAATCTTGAGCAGCTCGTCGGGATGGTAAAGCAGCTCTTCTTTGCGGGTGCCGGAGCGATCGAGCGCGATGGCGGGGAAGAGACGTTTATCGACCAACCCGCGATCGAGGTGCAGCTCCATATTGCCGGTGCCCTTGAATTCCTCAAAGATGACCTCGTCCATTTTGCTGCCGGTTTCGATGAGCGCCGTACCCAAAATCGTGAGGCTGCCGCCGTTTTCGATATTGCGGGCGGAGCCGAAAAACCGCTTGGGTTTTTGGAGTGCGTTCGATTCCACGCCACCGGACATGATCTTGCCGGAGTTCGGCATGAGCGCATTATAGGCCCTCGCCAGACGCGTGATCGAGTCGAGCAAAATAACGACGTGCCTCCCGCGTTCGACCATTCTCCGCGCGCGCTCGATGACGACTTCCGCGGCATGGACATGGCTTTGCGCGGTCTCGTCAAAGGTCGAGGAAACGACCTCGCCTTTGACCTGACGCCTGAAATCCGTCACCTCTTCTGGGCGCTCATCCACCAGCAGCACGATCAAATGTGCATCGGGATGATTTTCGGCAATCGCGTTGGCGATACCCTGCATGAGAATGGTTTTGCCGGTGCGCGGAGGCGCAACAATAAGGCCGCGCTGGCCAAAGCCGACGGGAGTCAGCAGATCGACAATGCGCATCGAGAAGTTGTCCCATTTGGCATCAGGAGAAGTCTCGAGCAAAAAGCGCTTGGTGGGATAGTAAGGGGTGAGCTCCTCGAAGGGCGTAATGGCGAGGTTGGCCTCGGGAGCCTCGCCGCCGATCGTCAAAATTTTAACGACAATGGGCATGCGGCTTTCGACGACCCCCGCATCGTTCGCGCGCGCGGGATGCAACTGCATTTTGAGCGCCGCGCCGCGTTTAAGATTGTAGCGGTCGATGAAAACGCGCGGGAGATAGGGCGAGACGCATTTAAGGCGATAGTTTTCCTCGCCAAAAACAATCACCGGCTCATCACCGACGCGATCAATGACCCCTTCGGCCTGAATCGAAAGCCCCAGAGCAAAAGCGCGCTCGAGAATTTTCGTCAGGAGCGCTTCTCTAAGCGGTCGTCCCTCAAACTCGACGCCAAACGCCTTGGCCTTCTCTCCCAGCTCGGCAATACCCAGCGAGAGGTATTCATTGTAATTAAAAATCTCGCCCTTGGCCGCGATTTCGAGCGCTTTATTTTCAAGCTGCTGCAAATCGGCAATAATTTCCCACTCCGGCATCGGTTCTGTAAAGGCATACGCCGGGAGCGGCTGCGGCTCGGGGCGCTGCGGACGCTGCTGCTGAAAATTGCCATTGCGACTTTGCCCGCCACTATTTCCATTTCCATTGCCATTGCGATCGCGGTTGTCGCGACCATCGCGGTTTTTGTTGCGATTGAAGCGGTCGTGACGGTTAAACCGTCCATTTGGGCGATCGCGGCGGTCTCGCCAAGGGCGGTTATCGCGGCGCTCGGCAGGGATAAGGCCACCCACTTCCCCTTCGACGGGCGGAGGCTGCAAACCTTCCGAATGTTCGGTGGCTTCGGGAGCGCCGGCTTCCTCGGACTCGTTCATCTCGGCATTGCCGTTACGGGGCTCTTCGCGCGTTTCGCCTGAAGGCGCATCCTCGCGGGGCGCTTCGTCATTGGGGCGTGCGCGATAAAAAGACGGCATTTCTTCGGCATCCTTTTTGTGTTTGGGTGCGCGGGCGGTTTTTGCGGAGGGGCTCCAGTCATAGGTTGGGCCGGCGGAAGCTTCTTCGACCTCCAGACGGCTTTCATTTTTCTCGCGCGCCTTGGGAGCGCGACGGGGTGGCTTGGGAGCCTTGACGGCGGACTTTTCGCCGTGCATTTTTCCGGCATCGGCTTTTTTGGGAGCGCGGGTGCGGCGTTTGGGAGCGGAGGTTTGTCCGCTAAGAGCATCTAAATTTTCTTCAGACATAATTTTTGGTGGAGTGCGCGCACGGAGGAGAGGAATTCATCAAGGGGTAAATCGCTATTTAAGACAAAATGGGCGCGCGTAATTTTTTCTTCGATGGGCAAAAGGAGCTTCGTAAGAGCTTTGTAATCCTCGGCACTACGTCCAGCCTTTACCCAACGTGCCATCGCCGTCTCGGCGCTACCCTTACATACTACGACTATATCAAAGTCCTTTTCAAGCTTTTTTTCAAAAAGGAGCGGAATTTCCACCGCGACGTTTGCGCAAGGGTTTGCGTCGGCAAAGGTGCGCCAAGCGGCATTAACCTGCGGGTGCAGAAGGTTTTCCCACGCCTGGCGGAATTCTTTATCGGCGGCAAAACGCGCGCGGAGCGCTTCAAGGGTCGGCAGTTCTCCTCCGAAATACGCGCGCAGAAATTCGTGCGCCTTTGGCGTTTGGGCCTCTTTTTTTGCAAGTGCATCGGCCGCGAGCGTCAGCCACCCGAGCCTGCGGAGCTCCTCAAGCGCGCTTGATTTTCCTCCTGCGATAAGACCTGTGAGTGCCAGTTTCATCACTTTCCCAGCCTCTGCTTGAGTTCCTCAAGCGTGACAATTTTTGCAGCACCATTTTCGATATATTTTAAAGTGGCGGGAGACTCAATCACGCGATTTTCGCCCATCGTAAGCGCCCCAATCGCTCCCGGATAATCCTTCAAATTTCGCAGCACTTCGGCGGCTTCTTCAGTCGTGGGCTTGCGCCCAAGCCTCGCCCCCGCCGTCTCATAGGCATAAATCACCAAATCCACCATGTCATAGCCATTACCGATGAAACCTGTATAAGGCTTGCCAGTCTCGGCTTGATATTTCTTGCGGAAGGCCGCCGTCGGATTATTGCCATCCACGAAAAAGTTTCCCTCGTAGGGCGTCAAATCATCGAGATAAACAAACCCCTCGACCGCCGTAATGAGCGCGCGAGGGGCTTCCTCTTTGATGCGGCGATAAAGAATTTCAAACTCCGGCTGAAAGGTCAGCACCAAATACGCCTCCGGCTCAAACTCGCGCACCTTCAAAAGATGTCCCCGAAAATCAATTTCGCCGGGATTGAATTTCACAGTCTGGGTCTGGAGGCCCAGCGTTGCCGCAGTGGCGGCAAATTCTTTTTCCATTGCCATGAAGCCCTGCTGGACAACGCACAAAACCGCGACACGCTTGACGCCCAACGCAGCAAGCGTTTCGGCAACGAGTTTCGCTTGCGGCTCTGGCGGCGTCAAATGCAGAAAGGCAAGCGCATCTGCGGCAATCCGGCTGTCCCACGCCGAACCGATGACCAATTTTTTATCTTTTGCCGCCAAAGGCGCAATAACGTTGCCAGGGCCGGCCCAACAGTTAAAAATCGCGTCGCATTGACGCGCCAATTTGCGATAGGCAAGGACGGAATTTTTTGGAGTGTTCGCGTCGTCCTCGAAGGAAATCTCGTATTTAAAAAGCGCAGGGGCCGCCTCCTGCTCTTTCATTCGCAAGAGTGCGCCATCACGGAACTGTTCTCCCACAACAGCGCTTGGCCCGCTCAAAGAGAAAATAGCGCCGATTTTAATGACTTCCTCGGCGCGGGTGATTCCTGCTGCAAAAGCAAAGAGCGAGACGAGCAGAATATTTTTGAGCCGCTTCATAAAAAACCCCCACCAAACCCGACAAAAAACCTCCTCCAAAATAATTCTTCCCTCGCTCGCCCGCAAGCCCTATCGCCACAGGCAGCCCGCGTCACGGCTCAAGCGAACGTAAGGTAGCTTTGAATTTTGCGTTTTGGCGCGGGGATTTTGGAATGGAGAGCAAGGCAGGAGCGAGGCTGCCTACCCCGACCCTTCAAAGGGAGATTTCAGCGCGCTCACGCGCATACATCGCCGCTACACGGCTTCATAAGAACGAGGGAGCATATATGAAATATGTGACCGAGTCGAACTTGAGAGGGCGTCCGCAAAAGAATGCTCTTTGGAGTGTTCTTTTTCGGCGCGGAGCGAGCCCGTCTCCAACGCCGCTATCCGCCCAAAGCCCCCGCCAAAACGCAAAAGGGTTAGTCGGCAACGACGCGAAGGGTTTTGAGGCGTTTGGCAAAAGCTTCGGTGAGGTTCGTCTCGAGTTCGCGCGAACGCTCATTGAAAAGCCGTTCAAAATTTTGCAGCAGCTGCGGGACAATCTGTTTCATCTGGCGTGAAGCCTCGTCAATTTCCTTGCGCTGCTCGGCGAGGGCGTTGACGGCCTTGGTGAGTTCTTCGAGGTCGTGACGCACACCCACGATGAGGTTTTGCTGTTGCACCGAAATCATCCCGAGGGCCTGCGCTTGTGCCTGCGAGAAATCGCGATTGGCATTCAAAGCCGCGCGGCGCTGTTCTTCGAACGCTTCGCAGATTGTGGAAACAAGCTTTTCGGCGGCGCTCTTTTGGTCGGTCGCGGCGGCGGCGCTCTTTTGCTCATAGGCGGTTTTGATCTCCTCCACCTTTAGCACAAGGGCCTTTTGCAGAGTCGCTTGCGAAGCCCCCACGTTGCAGGCAAAATCCTGCAAGCGTTGCAAAAGTGCTTCCATGCGATCGCTTAAGGCCGCCTCCATCGTGCCTTGGCGGGCGCCCAAGCCCTCTCCGACTTGCGAGATGTCTTCCTCAATTTGCGCCGAGAGCTGCGAGGCAAAACGCTCATTGGCCTCGCGCTGGACGCGCTCCCAATCCGCAAAGGTAATAAGAGAGCTGACCTTTTGATAAATCGGCGCGCTCGATTCGCTGATGCGTTTTTCAAGCGAGACGCTCAAATTATTTTGCGTATCCTGGAGCGCCTTGACAAAAGCATCGTGCAACATCGCCACACTTGCCATCAAACGGCTTTCAAAGGTCTCGGCGGTAACGACCTTTTCAAGCTTGGAGGCCAGAATCGATTTCATTTCGGCCGAAAGCGTATCCATGTTGCGCGTTTTGTTCTCGATGCGCTCGCTAATGGCATTCTGCGCCTGCCAGAGCGCCGCCTCCATATCCTCGCGGCGCAAAAGCCCGTCAAGAGCCTTGGACCACGAGCCTTGGCGATCGGCCCAGCGAATCATCTCGCGTTTTTCGAGAGCCGCCAGCTCCGAAGCCACAGAGGTGCCGGTCGGCACCTTTTCGGAAATTTCGCTCAACCGCACCCGCAGGTCGTCAAACTGCGCCGCCACATCAACCTTTTGCCGGCCATTTTGAGTCGAAGAAAAGGCGTCCGTTACCGCCGCGCGCACACCTTCCGAAAGCGTTTGAGAGATGCGCCCTCCGAGCGCTTCCGCGCTTTGGATCGTAAGCAGCTCGCCGAGATTTGCGTCAAGGCGTTTGCGAATCGTCTCCAGCTCCAACTGGAGCTTCGCCGCCAAAACCGCCTGCATCGCCTCGGCCTGCTCGCGAGTCAAAAGCCCAACATCCTCGCTGGAGCTGCTCGTTTGTCCAGCCAAGAGCTCCTGCACCTTGCGCGACAAACGACGCTCAACCTCGCCAGCCAGCCACGCGGAGCTTTCGGTGCGCGCCAGCTCTTCCGAAAAAAGCGCTTCGATGTCGCCCGGGCGGCATTCGTCGCGCTCCTGCCACGCCTTGACCTTGGGAGGAAGTTCCTCTTGCAAAATTTTGACCGCCTCCGCTTCCTGCCCCTCAAGGCGTTTGAGGCAAGCTTTTCGAAAGCTTTGGCGAAGGTTTTCCTTGAGTTGAGCAGCGTCCACAACCGACATGAGAGTTTTTTAAGCTCTTATTTGGCAAAGCGCAAGCACCAAACGGAAAAGACCTGACCGGAAGGTAAATTAAAAAATAAGCCACGCGTCGCCTTGGGAGGCACGCGTTTGTGGAGGCCGCTGCGTGGCGGGCCAGACCCCTATGTGCGTCGGCTTTTCGTAGGACGGTCGTCGGAAGAAGGCCGGCGCTTGACGCAAAGTTTACTTTTCTGCGGTTGAGGTTTTGCCTCTTGGAGAAAGGTCGTTTTTGGGGGCAAGCCCCCTACATGGGTGTGTAATATTTCATTTGAAGGTGCACATTTTATCCGAAAAAATTAAACGTGTCATTTGCTCGGCGTGCTCGGCGTGCTTGGCGTGCTCGGCGTGCTTGGCGTGCAGCACTTTTACAGTTTTTTAACCAAAAAGGGGTGTTTTATTAGGCAGGACGTATGCGGTTTTTACAATTTTTCGGGGATATTTACACGAAAGAAATATCTTTTACATTTGGAAAAAGCACAATAGCGCCCCCCTCGCACGGCTCCGCCGTCCGTCGCTGTCCACCC
>CAZIRU010000013.1:0-43385 GCA_964541905.1 uncultured Verrucomicrobiota bacterium | reverse complement strand
CCCCAACCTTCAGTCTCATTTCAACTGGCTCAGTTTTCGGGGGCCCAAGCACCTGCGTCTCCACCATTTCGTCAGGATCGCTATGCGCCGCTTTAATTCCAGCGCTGGCTACTTCACGGCCTGTCACCTTAGGGCAAAGAGCTATAGATTCAATCATTACATCAAAAACCATCATTGGATCGAAAGAGCCATCCCCCATTGAGCGAGCGACATTAGACATGTTCCTAGCTGCACACTTTATGAAAAAGGCCCCGGCCCCTTCACCCAAAAGCGTGCTTAAGGAGGATGCTTTTACTTTTTTAACAGTTTCGACGCCAATTTTGACTAAGGGCGCTTCCAGATCGAGGCCTCGGACAAGTTCCACCGCAGCGTCAGCACGGCGTAGGTTAACAACAGCTTCGGACTCTTTAAACATGAGCAAATTTTACACAATTTGCACTTTGAAGCGCAAGTGTAAAATTTTACTCTGCACGCTGGAGCGTCTCTGTGTCGGCAGGAATGTCTATAGCCGAGGTATCCACGGTTTTGTAAAAAGTAACGTGCCCGTCCAAAAAGGCAATAAATCCTCCTTTTACGCCGTAGGGCGAGTCGCTGGCCCATGAACCGCTTGCCTGCAGACCGCGCGTCCACAGAACCGGCGTTGAAGCGGCGGAAGCGTTCAAGTTGAGGCTCTTGGCAACGGCCACGCTCAAGGGGGTGGCCGCAAAAGTAGTGTCGATGACGCCGGAGTTTTGCACCTTGGTTGGAAGCGTTGTCACCGCCGAGAGCGCCGGATCGCCGGAGACGAGGAAAAGAGTTGCTTCGTTAAAATTCCCCGCCGTCGAAACTTTGAGCGCCCAGTCATTCAGGGAGGTAAAGCTTAGGGTTTTCGTCTCGCCCGCCTCGTTCATATAGGCGATTGTCGCCATGGCAAGCTGGCGGAGGTTGCTGCCATCCGAGGAACGACGGGCGGAAGCCATCATTGAGCTTACCACGGGGGTTAAAATTGCCATCAAAATCGCAATAACCGCGACGACGGTAATAAGCTCCACGATTGTAAAACCGCCGCGGCGGGAGGTTGAGAAAACGCCGGAAGGGCAACGCTTCATAATGCGCTCATGCTAAATAGCTATATCTTGTAGGGCAAGGGGAATTTTTTACAGAGGGCCCCGACTTCGCTTGCCACCTGCCCTGCCAGAGCCTCGTCCTTGGGGGCCGAAAGCACACGGTGGATCCAATCGGCTATTAAGGGCATTTCCTTTTCAGTCATGCCGCGGCTGGTAGCGGTAGGCGTCCCCAAGCGCAAACCGCTGGGACGGAAAGAGGTACGCGTTTCGCCCGGGATGGTATTACGGTTGGTCGTGATATGCGCACGCTCAAGGGCCTTCTGGGCGTCAAGGCCATCCAAATCGGCATGTGAAACGCGCAAATCTATGAGCAATAGATGGTTATCTGTTCCACCCCCTACCAATTTATAGCCTTTTTTGAGGAACTCCGCCGCAAGCGCCTTACAATTAGAGACAATTTGTCGCTGGTAGGCGCGAAAATCTTCGGTCGCGGCCTCCTTAAAACAGACCGCTTTTGCCGCAATAACATGCATCAGCGGCCCCCCTTGCGTTCCTGGGAAAACCGCCGAGTCGAGCGCCTTGGCCCATTTTTCCTTTGCCAGAATAATACCGCCGCGAGGGCCACGCAGGGTTTTGTGGGTGGTGGAAGTGACAAAATCGGCGTGCGGCACGGGGCTCGGGTGGACTCCAGCGGCCACCAACCCTGCTATGTGCGCCATGTCGGCCAAAAGAAGCGCCCCCGCCTTTTGGGCAATCTGGCCCATACGTTCAAAGTCAATCGTGCGCGCATAGGCGCTGGCGCCAATCGTAATTAACTTTGGATGAACAGCTTGCGCTTGCGCCTCAAGCTCGTCGTAGTCGATTTGGCCCGTTTTTTCATTTATGCCATAGTGCACGACTTTGTAAAAATGGCCGCTAAAGTTCTTCGGATGGCCATGCGTCAAGTGGCCACCATGCTCAAGCTTCATGGTAAGTATAGTATCCCCCGGCTGGAGCGCCGCCAAATAGACCGCGGCGTTGGCTTGCGAGCCGGAATGGGGTTGGACATTGGCGTATTCGGCGCCAAAGAGCGCCTTAAGACGGTCAATCGCAAGTTGTTCAGCTACATCGACATTCTCGCAGCCGCCATAGTAGCGCTTTTGAGGGTAGCCTTCGGCGTATTTGAGGGTCATCACGCTGCCAAGGGCCTCAATAACGGCAATACTTGCCGAATTCTCGGAAGGAATTAGCTCGAGGTGGGTCTGGAGGCGATTGACTTCCGAAGAAATCGCAGCGTAAATCTCGGGATCAGCTTCCCGAAGCGGCATCGAGCCAACAGTTTTGGACATGGCCCTATCTAAGCGCGCAGCAACGCCCTAAGACAAGAAAGAAAAAGTTTTACGCAAAGAGCGGGAAAAACTCTTTTATAAAACATTTGTAAAAAACTCTTAAGGAAGTTTACAAATAGCCGATAGCTCGGGAAGGCGGGTGCCCTCTTCCGCCCCTTCAGTCAAAACCAAACCTATGAAATCCTATAAACTCCTCGCGCTTGGGCTTACAACGCTTCTGGCGCTTTTTGCTCAGGGCAGCTTCGCTTATGGCGATAGCGACTCGGGCGCGAAAAACTGGAAGCTCTCTACCTCGGTGACGGGCCGCTTGAGCTACGATACTAATATCTTCCAGTCGGGCGTCGGCCTTTTGGCCAACAAAGATGCCTTCGTCTATACGCTGGCCCCCACCTTCAAGCTGACAGGCAAGCTCTACGAAGCCGCCTTGACGCTCAGCTATACGCCCACCATGAACCTCTACAGCGACTATAGCTCGCAATGCGACAACCTTTCGCAGCTTTTCTCTGCGGAAGCCAAACGCTCGCTGTGGGGCTTTGACTGGACGGGCAAAAGCTCGATCCTCTGGGTCGTAGGCTCGGCCGATATGCCTTTTTATGATCTAGGCGCAGGCACAGGCTATTCGCCCGGCATGGCTGCTCCCGCCTCCGTCGCGCGCGCCGACCAACTTCAGTGGCGCTACAACCTCTCAGGCGTTAAAAAGTGGGACAAATATCTCTTTGAGCCCATGCTCAATGTTGTCTGGAGCGACTTCCGCACACCTCAAACCGCCACTCCCGCCGGTCACTACAACTTGGCTGACCGCGGAGATTTGAGCGCGGGCTTTAATGCCGGCTATAACTTCTGGAAAGAAGTGTATGCCTTGGCCGGATACCGCATCGGCCGGCAGTTGCAGGGGCTCCATCAGGGCTCCGCGGATGCTTACACGAGCACCTATCAGCGCGTGCTGGTAGGCTTGCGCGGCAAAGTGTGGGACAACCTGAAGTTCGACTTTTTGGTCGGCCCCGACTTCCGCAAGTTCACCGAAAATACTGCCAGCAGCTTTGATAGGACGAATGTCTTTTGGTATTACGAAGGCTCCGCGACTTATACGCCCACCGACAAAGATACGCTTAGCTTGAAGCTCTCGCGTTCTATCGGGCTCTCCGGCAGCTCGCCCGCGGCGTATGAGGACTGTGTGGTGCAGGCAAAGTATGAGCGCAAACTCACCGACAAGGTTTCGGTGGATGCCAGCATGTACTTTGATCATCGGCCTTACCTGACGGGGAATTCCTCGCGCAACGAGGACTTCTATTCTCCCTCGCTGGGCGTGACCTACAAGCCCAAAAAAGACCTCTCGTGCCGCGCGGCTTGGGTCTATGAGGAGGATCAGAGCAATACCAAGACCGCTACCGGATATCAGCAGGAGTTCATCCGCAATATCTTCTCGGTAGAGTGCACCTATAACTTCTAAGCTTAAGAAAAATTCCGCAAAAAGCAGCCTCTTTTGAAGGGGCTGCTTTTTTGTTTAAAAAATTGCAAAGTCGCTCTTTAAAAAACAAAAGGAAGGACGTAAAGAGTTCCATAGGGCTCTTGGGTTGCCGGACCCCCAAACCACTATGAAACTCACACTCGGCAAGCAAATATCGCTGGGTTTTGGCGTGCTTATCGCCATCACTGTCATCCTCGGTGGCATCGCCATCTTTAACATGAACAAGGTCAAGAGCGGCGCAGAGTCGCTCGATCAAGCCTACGTCCCGGAAGTCAAAGCCGCCAACGAAGTAGAGCGCTCGGCGCAAAAGACGATGTATGAAATGCGCGGCTATGTTTACACGGACGAAAAAAACTTTTTGGAAAATACCAAAACGCGCCTAACGGAAGTCAAAAAGAACGCCCAGTTGGCAAAAGAGCATGGACAAAAATATCAGCTATCACTGCTTATTAAAAACGCAGAGCTCGCGGAGGCAAAAGCCAACGAATATGAAAGTCTGATCGCACAAACCGTCGCCAAAAACGCCGACATGGACAAAAACATAGCGGACATGGCCCAAGCCGCCGGTGAGTACATGAAGGTCTGCAACGACTTCCTCGCCATACAATACGACGCCCTTAAAGAAGATACGGAAAAAGTCATAGAAAAAATAAACGGCGGAACCGCCACTGCGGAAGCTACAACCGATTTGGATAAAAAAGTCAACGAACGCGCATGGAAAATCAAAATTGTCAGCGCAATCATTGACTTGGGCAACAATGTGCGCATGGAAAACTGGAAAGCTCAAAAGAACAGAGACGTTGAAAGTTTCAAAAAAGCCATGAAAGTCTTTGAGCAAGTAAATGCAAAACTAGATGAGCTCAAGGCCAAAACGGTTCAAGAGGCCAATTTGAAACAGATTGCAACCTGCAGGGCCGCCGGCGCAGCTTATTTGGCGAATATGCAAGTTTTCCTCGAAAACTGGATCGCTCGCGAAGACCTTCTCAGACAATTAAGACAGACCGGCAATGATGTCTTGGCAGTCGCCGAGGAAACTGCTTTAAGCGGCATTACCGAAACGCAAAATATTGCGGCGAACTCGTCCTCTGCGCTGGCCGGCGCCTCGAACATTCTTGTCGTCGGGCTCCTTTGCGCTTTTGCCATCAGTGCCGTCTTGGGCACGTTCATTGTAATGGGCATCACCAAGGCCATCTCGGCCATCATCCAAGGCCTCAACGATGCTTCGCTGCAAGTGGCGGCTGCCGCAGGACAGGTCTCGGCCTCCTCGCAGCAACTCGCTCAGGGCGCCAGCGAACAGGCTGCCGGAATCGAAGAGACGTCCTCGTCGCTTGAGGAGTTTGCCTCGATGACCAAGCAAAATGCCGGTAATGCCAACGAAGCCAACACCATCATGACCGACACAACGCACGTAGTCGGCGACGCCAATGAATCGATGAAGCAGCTGGCCTCTTCGATGGACGATATCTCCAAGCAAAGCGCCGAAACGCAGAAAATTATCAAAACGATCGACGAAATCGCTTTCCAAACCAATCTGCTGGCGCTCAATGCCGCAGTCGAGGCCGCTCGCGCCGGTGAGGCTGGAGCCGGTTTTGCAGTTGTCGCCGACGAGGTTCGCAATCTCGCCATGCGCGCCGCCGATGCCGCAAAGAATACTTCAAACCTCATTGAGGGCTCCGTCAAAAAAATCGAAGTAGGCACGAATCTCGTAGGCAAGACTGCCGGCGCCTTCGAGAAAGTCGAGGAAGGCTCGACCAAATCTTCGGCGCTTGTGGGCAATATCGCTTCGGCCTCCGATCAGCAGGCCCAAGGCATTGACCAAATCAACAATGCCGTAGCCGAAATGGACAAGGTAGTGCAAAACAATGCCGCCTCGGCAGAAGAATGCGCTTCCGCCGCCGAAGAGCTCAACGCTCAGGCGGAAACTATGAAAGGCTATGTCCAGGAACTCGTCGAGCTTGTCGGCAGCAAAGTGCAAAGGCACGCGCCCGAACACGCCATCCATATGCCCAAGCCCCCCGTCGATCACGCGATTATTACGCCGGAGAGCGTTAAGAGAGAGGCCGCAAAAGACACCAACGGCAAGGCTCACACCGAAACGCGCTCACGGCTTGGACGTCGCAACGAAAAAAACATGACTTTCCGCTCCTAAGCGCAAAGCTTCCTTGAAGGAAGAACTCTTCACATTCTAAAGACCCCGGTCAGGGCTCGCATCAAAAGATGCGGGCCCTTGTTTAGAGCCCATCCCGATAGGAGAGCGTAGGCGAGGCGCGAGGATTTTTGTTTTTTAGCAAGGCTTCGGAGGAGGAAGTGGGCTAGAAGCCCATACTCCGGGGGAGAAACGCCGCTAAAAGACAAAAAGACCGCGAGTTTCTCGTCCGCGCCAGCTAACCTATCGGGATGGGCTCTTAATGCTCAAGCGCATTGGCCTCGTAAAGACGACGGTAACCCTCGCTGCGCGAAAGGAGTTCGTCGTGCGTGCCCTCGGCCGCAAGACGGCCCGCTTCCATGTAGGCGATGCGATGGCAAAACTGCAGACTCTTGAGGCGGTGGCTGACGATAAGAGTCGTGCGGCCTTCCGTCAGGCGCTTCAATGAGGCGAAAATCTCGCTTTCGTTCTCGGCATCAAGCGCGGAAGTCGGCTCATCCATAATGAGAATCGGCGCATCCTTGTAGAAGGCTCGCGCAATCGCCAAGCGCTGGCGCTGGCCGCCCGAGAGCTGGCCGCCCGCCTCACCAACCACCGTTTCGTAGCCCTTCGGCAACGCCATGATAAAATCGTGCGCTTGTGCGCGACGCGCCGCAGCCTCGATGGCCTCGCGCGTTGCAGACGGATCGCCCAGAGAGACATTCGCCGCAACGGTATCGTTAAAAAGGAAAGCCTCTTGCGGCACCGCCGCAATCTGATGGCGCAAGTCGGCAAGCTTCAAATCGCGCACGTCCATGCCATCAATTTTCACACTTCCTTCGCGTACATCCAAAAGGCGAGGGAGAAGATTCAAAAGCGTGCTTTTGCCCGCACCCGAAGGGCCCACAACTCCCACAACTTGCCCAGGCTCAATACCAAGACTAAAGCCCTTGAGGGCATCGCCATCGCCGCGCGGATAAGCAAAAAAAACATTTTCAAAGGCCACCTCGCCCTTGGCACGCGACAGTTCACAGGCGCCCGAACGCTCCTGAATGTCGTCCTTCTCCGCCAAGAGCTCTTCGATGCGGTCCAAGCTTGCCTCGCCACGCTTGAGATTATTGTGCACTCCCGCAATGCGCTTGATGGGTTCGTAGGCCATGTAGAGCGCCATGATAAGGGGAGCAACAACCTCCAAGCTCAAGCGCGCGCGATAAGCATAATAGATCGCCAGCGTCACGCCCACAGACGAAATGAATTCGATAATCGGATTGAGCGCGGCATTGTATTTGACCATCTTGAGCGAAAAGCGTCTGAGCAAATCTATGGCCTTGCCGAAACGCGCCGATTGGTAGGCTTCCTGATTGTAAAGTTTGACCTCGCGCACGCCGCGGATATTTTCGCCAAGGATGTCGGTGACGTTTGCCGTCTGTGCCTGGCTTTGTTTGGCCCGAGATTGCAAAAGAAGCCCCAACGCCCGAATGGGAAAAATGCAGATCGGAATAACTCCGAGCAAAATGACAACGAAAAGAAGCTGGTGCTGCTGGAGCGAAAGATAGATAAGCGCGGCAAAGGCGCCCAAAAGCGTAATGGGATATTTGATAAGGTCGTTGGAGACCATCACGAGGGTGTTTTGAAGCGCTGCCGTATCGTTGGTGGCGCGCGTAAGCAGGTCGCCCGTGGGGTGCTCCTGATAAGCCAAAAGCGACATCTTCTGAAGCTTTGAAAACACCTTGGCGCGCAATTGATTAAGGACATCCGTACCGCAAGCGCTAATCAGATAGGTATTCAAAAACCCGCTCACGCCGCGAATGGCAAAGGCCAGCGGCAAAATCGAAAGATAGCCCAAAAGCGCGAGCGTTGAGACTTCTTTGCCGCCAAAGAGCACAGGGAATACCTTTTGCGCCACAAAGGGCAGCCCAAAACCACTCGCAAGGCCGAAGATGAGCCCGAAAAAGAGCGCACCGACAAACTGCCCCCTGACGGGTTTGAGCAACTCGAAGTACGGAAGAAAACGCTTCACCCCAAAAGCTTAACGGTTTCGCAGCGTAGGCGAAAGACTTTTTATCCGCCTCCGCAGAAGACCACGCCCTTGGCGTTTGTGAATGTGGCAAAGAGGCTTCTGGCTACGGCGAGGTCCGCACCTTGGGTGCCGCGGGGCCGTCAATATTTTTGCCTGATTTATCTGTTTTGCAGGCGAGCTGTAAGTCAGGTTATAGTCCCTCATGCTTTTCCCCTTCCCCTTTAATCCAAAGCCAAAAATCGCGAACCCGCTGGAGTGGACGGTGCGTCCCTTCGATAAAAAGAAAGACCAAACTGAGGTTATCAACCTTATCTGCGAACGATTTGCAGAGCTTGGGATGAGGCCCGATCTGGAAGGCGACGATATTGACCTGACCGATATTGACCGGTATTGGCGCGAACCTGGAGGTGAATTTATGGTGCTGCTTCATGGCGGGCAGCTCGTCGGCAGTATCGCCGTCCAACCGCTTTTGAAAGAGCCCCGCGTGTCTCGGTTTAGCTGGTATTACCTCAAAAAGCAGGTCGAGGGCAAAGGGGTTGGGCTCTATTTACTTAAGTGGGGGCTGGAGTGGTGCATCAACCACAACATGATGGCCATCGAGCTTTGGACAGGCGAGAGCCGCTGGTGGGCCCACAAGATGTACAAGAAATTCGGTTTCGTCCACGAGGGCATTAAAAAGAAAGTCCGCGACAATCCGCCCTATCACACGCTGCTCTTTAGGCTCGAACTGACACCGCAAAATGTCTCGCGCCTGCGCAAGGCTGCTGAAGCGTTCTCGATTCCTCTTATCGCATGATCTTTAAAGCTCCTTGGTGGCATCGCGCACGGCTGCCATAAGCATGCCCATGCTCAGGGGTTTTTCGAGCGTCGCCTCAAAAAGATCGCCCGTTGCCGCACTAAGCTCCTCGGTATAACCGCTCATGAGCACCGCCGCAAAGCGGCGATGAGCCGAACGCAAAGCCCTCACAAGCCCGACGCCGCTCAAGCCTGGCATCTTGGCATCGGTAATCAGTACGAAAGAACCTTCGCGCGAACTAAGCTCTTCGAGCGCGTCCTTGGGCTGGGTAAAACCCAGCGAGCGGTAGCCCTCGCGCTGCAAAAGCTTTTCCACAAGCCGCACAAGCGCGGGCTCATCGTCCACAACGGCAATATCCGTCAAGCGTTCCGGAGCTTTTTTGAAAATAGAGGCGGTGGCGGTCTTTTCCTTTGCCCGGCGCTGACACTCGGCCTTGTGGGAACAGGGGCACTTTTGCGCCGGCAATAGCAATTCCCAGCGCGTGCCTTTTTGCGGGGAAGTTTCGAGATCAATAGCCCCTTTCATAAACTCGACGTAGGCACCCACCCGCGCCAAACCCAGCCCCAAACCCTTATGCGACTTGGTGGTAAAGTAGGGCTCAAAGAGCCGCTCATGAAGCTCTTTGGGGATACCCGGGCCGTTATCCGCAATGGATATAGAAAGATACTCGCCCGCCTCCAGTCTGCCGCGGAAATAGGCGTGTTTTCTACGCAAAACAAGGCGTTGAGCCTTAATTTCCACTTTACCCGAGGCCCCCACGGCCTCTTTGGCGTTGGTAATCAGGTTCACTAGGGCCGCTTCCAATTCCGCCGCGTCGGTATGCAGACACAAAGGCTTGCCGTCCATCACAACGGTTGTGCGCACTCCTATCAACGCCCCCATCCGATTGACGACCTCGTCCAAAAGCACAAATTCCTGCGCAGGTTCAGCCTTGCGCGCAAAGCGCAGGATTTGCCGCGAGAGCCCTCGCGCCCGCTCAACCGTTGCACGACATTCTTCGAGGGCCTCCAAGCTTACGCCATCACGCAACATCACTTCCAAATTGCCCGCAATCACCGCCAGTAGATTGTTATAGTCGTGCGCCACGCCTCCGGCCAACTGCCCCAATACCCGCAGGCGTTTTTCTTCCTCGAGCGCCTGAAGCATCTCTTTGCGTTCTTCTTCATTTCGCAGGCGTTCAGCACAAGGAGTCAGCAGCACAAGCAGCCGCGCCGGGGCCTTGGGGTCGCTTTGAGGCAAAAGCGTAAAGGACGTATCCAGCATCCGCTCCGAGCCGTCGCCGCAGCGATAGAGCCGCGAAACCATGATGCCATCGGCCATCTCGGGAGCATCGGAAGACGCTTGCAACTCGCGCCAATGCAAATCCAAGAGCGACTCGCGCGTCCGCCCCAAAAGCATTACCGCGGCGGCATTAGCCTGCAGAACCCTGCCCGAGGTGACCTCTACAAGTATAGCCCCTTGGGGCATTTTTTCAAAAGCGATAGCACAGTCTGACGACATTTCCGAAGTTCGCCGACATCACACAGGGTACTTCTTATTACGACACAAGGTTATACGGCATCAACAAAAATTTTGAAATTTTTTTAAACTTCCGTCCAATGCCCTACTTTCCAGCCAGGATCTCTTGAGCTGCAAAACTCGGCCGCGCCTTTTGCTTAACAAAAGACAAACTCTCCGTGTAAACCGCCTGAAATTCGGTGCTCAAAACGCTCACCAGCTCCGAGATGGTTTGCGTCTCGCAGAGTTTCAAAATTTTGATAAAGAGCGGATCGACGCGCTGAAGGAGTTTGGTGAGTTCCGCCTTCCACGGAGCCGAGACCCCCGGGGTGGCCGCGTATTGGTTAAGGTGAGCCATAAGCGCCAAAAGAGGAGCCATGTTTTGCATGAAAGCGTTCAGCTTAGGGAGCGATTGCTGCCAGTTTTCGGAAAGCAGGCTCTCGAGAACAGGGTTGAGGGCCGCTTCGGCGGCCGGAGACGCCTTGAGCGTCGTGTCGATCGCCTGAAGGAACAGCTCGCGGCTGGAACCGCTCTTGACTTCCAAAAGTTGGTAAGGCTGGGTGTGGTTTTCGATTTGCGTCCAATTGAGCTCGGCCCCATCTACTTTGACCGACAACAGCATCTTGCTGCCCTCGGCGGCACTGAGGCGCAGCAAATTGACGGCCGCAGCGAGATTTTGCGGTTGATCTCCCTCGAAAACGACATCTTCCCCATCAAAAACAACTTTAGACATGCCTCTTTATCTTAGAAATATCCGCCAATGGCAAGCTCTTACGATAATGTCCTTGACCAAGCTTCAAAGCGCGCTTTTTAATGCGGCAATGGGAAACCCCGTAAGACTTCTTTTGCCCGCATGCGGAGCGGCCACCTATCTCGCGCGCAGGCTGCGCGAAGAAACGCAAAAAACAGGAGGCCTGCTCGTCTTGACCGACTTGAGCGAAAACCCGCCTACGCGGGATTTGGGCGACTTCTTTTACAACGTGCCGCGCTTGAGCGATCCGGCTTTTGAGCCCAAAATCCTCGAAATCGCAAAAAAGCACTCGCTCAACTGCATCCTACCCAAGCGCCAACAAGAGTTTATTTATTGGACGGAGTTCGCCGCGCGCCATCCAGAGATGAAGCTTTTGCTCTCTTCAAAGGCGGCCTTGGAAATTTGTCTGGATAAGAAATCTTCTTATGCATGGCTTGCGCAAAACGGTTTTCCGGTGGCGCCCTATGCGCTCAAAAACGAGACCAGCTGGAAGATGCTTGAAGAAAAATTCGGCCCCCCACCCTATTTTGCAAAGCCGTTTGATGGCAGTGGCACGCGCGGCGTTACGACCGTCCGAACACATGCGGAATACGATGCGCTCGAAGGCTCTATGCTTTTGCAGCCGCTCCTGAAGGGCGAAGAGTACACGATCAATTTTTATGTGGATAAAAAAGGAGCCTGCCGCGTGGTGATTCCCCATCGGCGGTTGGAAGTGCGCGAAGGCGAAGTTTCGACGGGCGTCACGGTCAAGGCACCCTATTTGATAGAGCTGGGCCAAAAGATGGCGACGGCGCTACCGTGTGTCTTTGGGCCTTTCTGTTTTCAGGTGTTTCACAATCCAGCACTCGGCGCGATGAGCGCCCAAAGCGTGGTCATCACCGACCTCAATCCGCGTTTTGGCGGAGGTTATCCGCTCACCGAAAAAGCAGGCGGCAACTTTGCCGAGTGGATCGTCCGCGAGGCGCAGGGTGAAGCGTTGCCTTCAAATGCCGGCAGTTGGGAAGCGGGACTTAAAATGATTCGCGCAGGAGCGGAAATCCGGTTTGAAGAAACTACAAGCCAGCTCCTCCGCAAATCACCTACTCTTACTTAGCCGCCTATAGCTTCAGCTTTTCGAGAGCCGTCTGGATCTTTGCGCGGTCAGCTGAGGCCATGGGCCGGATTCCGCGTTGCACGAGCTCCATTAATGCGCCATTTTTCAAGGGCGTATTCTCGTGGAGGGCGTTGGCCGCCTCATCAAGAGCATCCTCAATATAAGTACGCTGCTCTTCCTTTTGAATGACGGCCTCGGCAAGAACCTTGCGTAAAAGCGAGACGATTCGCAGCTCGTATTGGCTCTTGCGGCGCTCGTAAGTTGAGGCCATCGCTTCGGCGTGTTTATCCAAACTGACGATTTTCTCAATCAGATCGACAATTTTGTCGGCATTGTAGCTCAGGCGCGGCTCTGTTTGAAGAGAGACGAGTGCCCCCGAGGCTGTGGACATCCCTTTGGTAAAGCCGGAGGTCACGGTACTCAAGGATTCCTCAAGCGCGCCGGCCGAGGTGGTCGGCTGATCGCTCGTGGTACCCAAATACTCGCTGGCATTAAGCCCCGCCTGCGAGAGCTGCAACCGCACCGCCTCCATAGACTCGCTGTAAGCCGCAGATGCTTCCGCAGTCGCTTGCGCAGACTGAGTGTCGGAGGTGGTCGTCGCCGCCACCGCCACAAAAACTCCGCCCAGAAAAATGGCGCAAGCCACGCTCAAGATGCTCAAAGAAAACTTTTTCATGCGCATTACTTTAGCATACTTTTTACACTCTTCCAGCATTTTTTACACGGATTTCATAAAAATACTGACTCGGACAGAAAAGCTTGGCGGAAAAACTCTCGCGGTTGTGAATAACTTGGTGACAAATTTTGTAAAAAAGAGAGGGTTTCCGCGTTGACAAGTGGGGAGGAATGTGGCGAAATGGGATGAAATGGAGAATCAAGCTACAGAGCCGTTTTATGGAGGAACTTATCGGCACCGGCTTGACGAAAAAAAGCGTGTGACGGTTCCGGCCAAATGGCGCTTTAGCGGTGATGAAAATGACGCCTATTTGGCGTGGCCGCATCCACAAGGGCATATCGTTCTTTATCCCCCTTCAAAAATCAAAGAATTGCGCGAGGTCCTCAAAAAAGTCCCCGAAAGCGACCTGAATGGTCAGGCCATTTTGCGCAAGCTCTTCGGCGCCGCGCATCAACTCGGCCCCGATGCCTCGGGCCGACTAAAGCTTCCCGAGGAACTTGTCGCCGAAGCACACATCGAAAAAGAGGTCATCCTCATCGGGCTTGGCGATCGCATCAACATCCTTTCTGCCGCACACCACGAGAAGGAACGCGAGCAAAAGGTCAACCTCATCGAACTGATGAAAGGCATAGGGCTTTAACATGCGCGACTTGGGCGGACACATTCCGGTCTTAAAGCAGGAGGTATTGGAGTTTTTCGCGCCAGCCTTTCCCGGGCGCTTTTTGGACATGACTTTTGGCGGCGGGGGTCATACGCGTGCGCTCTTGCAGGCACATCCGCAAAACAGCGTCGTTGCCATAGATTGCGACCCCGAGGCCACCGCGCGCGCGGAGGCGCTCGCAAAAGAATTTCCGGGACGTTTTGCCTTTGCGGCTGGCTTTTTCGACGAGGTGAAGCTCGAGAGCGCGTTCGCAGGAGCGCTCTTCGATTTGGGGGTTAGCTCTTTCCAGCTCG
Source organism: uncultured Verrucomicrobiota bacterium (assembly GCA_964541905.1). GTDB lineage: Bacteria > Verrucomicrobiota > Verrucomicrobiia > CAZIPW01 > CAZIPW01 > CAZIRU01. The sequence goes on along the minus strand of CAZIRU010000013.1, from coordinate 29,631 downwards.
ATGCGCCACACCGCGGATTCTCGTTCCGCGCCGACGCCGAAGCCGATATGCGGATGAATCCCGCCGTTGGCGTTCCCGCGTGGCGCTATATCGAAGAAGCCAACAACGAAACGCTTTGCATGGTCGTCCGCGATTATGCCGAGGAGCGCAATTGGCGCGCGATTGTCCGCGACCTTGAGGCCGCTCGCGGAACACCCGAACTGCGCACGACACTGGGGCTGGCCAAAATCATTTCCAATCACGCGCGAGGCCGCCACAATCTCCACCCCGCCACCCGCGTATTCATGGGGCTGCGCATGGCGGTTAATCGCGAGATCGAAAGGCTTGCCTCTGCGTTGCCCAGAGCCTTCGAAGCGCTTCGCGAAGGAGGCGTCCTCGCCGTGATTAGTTTCCACTCGGTCGAAGATCGCGTAGTCAAAACATTCTTCAAAAGCGTGACGCGCCCCAAAGAAACTGCGCGCGCCACCACGCTTCTCAAGCACGTCGGGCGCCCCGCCTTCGCCGAGCGCCGCGAAAACGCACGTTCGCGCTCGGCCAAACTCCGCGTGCTGCAAAAAGGAGCCCCCGCCTCCGTCAAAGGGAAAAATTTATGAGCAAAGCCGTTAATCTTCCTCTTTTGTGTTTCATCATCCTCTTTGCGACGCTCGCGATCGCCGGAGTTGGCGGTATGATGGTCGTCTCGCTGCGCCAGCAGATCGCCGCAAGCGCGCGGCGGTTGCAATCATCCGAAGGGGAAGTGCTGCGCCTTGAACGTTTGAGCGAAGAACTGCGCGCCAAGATCGCCATGCTCGAGAGCCCCGAAGCCCTCAAAATCGTCGCGGAACGTATGGGTATGCAGCCGGCCAGCTTAAGCCAGTATCATCTGATGGACACCGAAAGCCATGTAGCGCGCAATACGACAAAGAGCGACTCCCGCGCGCACACCGCCAAAATTTCTTCGCGCGACGGCCACAAAACCTATGTCTCCGCCGCTCGCTAGCGCAACGGGAAAGCTGCAATTATGCTAAGGACGTTCAACCCCTGGAGGCTTCGCGCAATCGCGTGGGCGCTGACGGTTGCCTTTCTGCTCTGCGCCGGACGTTTGTACTATCTCCACATCATCGCCAAGGACAAATATCAGCAAATTTCCGAAAGCAACCGCATCCGTCTGGAAGGCCGCCCGGCCAAACGGGGTGAAATTACGGACTGTCGCGGCGAACTTATAGCCACGCATCAAACGCGCATCGTCATGGGGCTGGACGCGCAGGATTTGCGCCCGGAGGAAAGCGGCAAACTTCCGCAGCTGGCCAAGTTTTTGGGAATTCCCTTTTCTGAAGTGGAGACAGCGGCAAGCTCAGGAAAGCGCTGGGTCAAGCTCAAGGAAGGCGTGGGAGAGAGCGCCTATAACAAAATTTTGGAGCTCAAAATCAAAGGTGTTTACGGCTATCCCTCCTACGATCGCATCTATCCGAAGGGCATTATGGCCTCGCACATTCTGGGATTTGTCAACAAAGAAGGCAGTGCTCAAGGAGGGGTCGAGCAGTTGGCCGACTTTTATCTTAAGGGACAGGAGGGCTGGCGCGAAACTGAGCGGGACGGACGCCACAGGGAACTGGGGCAGTTTCGCAGCCGCGAAGTGCCGCCCAAGGACGGGCTCAATGTCGAGCTGACGCTGGATTTGCGAGTGCAGGCGGAGATTGAAGCGCAGATGAAAGAAATCGTCGAGACCTATCGTCCCAATGGCGCTTCGATCATTGTAAGCGACCCACGCACAGGCTTTATACTCGGGCTTTGCAACACCCCCAGCTTCGATCCCAACAAATACGCAACCGCACCGCTGGAAACGCTTCGCAACCGCGCACTTTCCGATGTCATGGAGCCCGGCTCTACATTCAAAGCGGTAACCGTCTCGGCAGGGCTGGAAGAAGGCGTCGTCAATCCCGAAATGACCTTCAATTGCGACGCAGCGACCGCCGTTTACAATGGCAAAGAGCTTCGCCTGCCACGCGAACACGACAAAATGGGAATGCTTAACGTCCGCGACATCATTGCACACTCATCCAACAAGGGCGCCGCGCAAATCGGGATGCGGCTGGGCGGCGAAAAGCTGTACAAATACGCCGCCGCTTTTGGCTATGGCGAAACGACGGGACTGGGGCTTGCGGGAGAGTCGGCGGGAATCCTGCTGCCGCTCAAACGCTGGGACGGCCTCACAATTACGCGCATGCCTATGGGTCACGCCGTAGCTGGGACTCCCCTGCAGATCCACTACGGCATGTCGGTCATCGCCAACGACGGAGTACTCATGCAACCCCAAATCATCCGGCGCATCTATGACAAAGAGGGCCACACCGTTTTGGAATTTCAGCCGCGCACCAAACGCCAAGTGCTCTCACCTTCGACGGCGCATCTGATGGCCGAAATGCTCGTCAAAACCGTCGGGCCTCAAGGGACCGCTCCCAAGGCCGAGATCCCGGGCTATCAAGTGGCCGGCAAAACCGGCACGACTCAAAAAATCATCGAAGGTCGCTACTCCAGCCGCGAGCATATTGCCTCTTTTTGCGGATTTTTCCCCGCCAGCGACCCCAAGCTGGTTGTCTCGGTCATTATCGATACCCCTCGCCTGCGCGGCATCGGCTATGGCGGACAGGTTAGCGCCCCCGCTTTCAAGGCTATCGCCACGCGACTTATTCAACATTTAGCGATCGCCCCTGTGGAAGAAATTGCAACCGACAAAAAAAAGACTAGAATATGATAAACACCCTCGAATCACAAAATGCACTTGGGGATGCCATGGCGGAACTCTGCCGGCGCTCCCAACGCAAACTTTTCAAGCCCATGAAAACCCTCCGCGAACTTTTCCCCGACCCAGTCGCCGCCTCTGGCGACCTCTCGAGGATGCCCCTTGAGCTTTGCTGCGACAGCCGCCGCATTAACGTCGGGAGCGTTTTCTTTGCGCTCGCGGGCGCACGCGCGGACGGACATGCCTTTATTCACGAGGCTATCAGCCGCGGAGCGCTTGCCGTGGTAAGCGATAGTCCCCTGCCCGAAAATCTTCCCGTTGCCGCCATTCAGGTTGCCCACGCCCGTCACGCAATGGCCGACGCTGCACGACGCTTCTATGGTCTGCCCGAGCGCAAGCTCACCCTCACGGCCATCACCGGCACCAAGGGCAAAACCACCACTACCTATCTTTTGCGGCATCTGCTGGATAGCTCCGGCGAAATGACGGGCATGCTTTCGACCATCGAAAACGATTTGGGTTCGCGAACCCTGCCCGCCTCGCGCACGACCTCCGACTGTATCGACATCGCCGCCAATCTCGCTCAAATGGCCGACGCGGGCTGTCGCCATTGCGTCATGGAGGCAAGCTCGCACGGCATTGATCAGGGCCGCGTCTGGGGCCTTCCCTTCAAGGTTGCGCTCTTTACAAACCTAAGCGGCGAACACCTCGACTATCACCGCGACATGGAAAATTACTTTGCCGCCAAGATGCGACTCTTTAAGGGCGAGGTTGGCCCGCGGCCCAAAATCGCGGCCATCAATCTCGACGATACCTACGGCAAACGCCTGGCCCGGGAACTCGCCGGCAAAACGGAAATCATCAGTTTTGGCCGTGACGAAGGTTGCTCGCTGCGGCTGGTGGCAAGCGAGAGCACACCCAAGGGCAGCCGTTTTACCATGAAGCTCGGCTCGCGCAAATACGAGGGATTCCTGCCGCTGGTAGGCGAACACAATCTCCACAATGCCCTCGGGGCGCTTGCGGTGGCGTATGCCCTCGGGCTAAATCTAAAAGACAGCGTTGCGGCGCTGGCAAATTTTGAGGGAGTCCCCGGGCGGCTCGAAAAAATCGAAATGGGACAACCCTTCGATGTCATCGTCGATTACGCCCACACCGACGAGGCGCTGCGTTGCGCCATCACAGCCTTGCGTGAAATTTACGATGGGCGCATCCTGACCGTTTTTGGCTGTGGCGGCAACCGCGACGCCTTCAAGCGCCCGCGCATGACTCAAGTAGCCATGCAACTCAGCGACACCGTCATCGCCACGGCAGACAACCCCCGTCGCGAGGCACTTGCCGATATTTTCAAAATGATGCGCGAGGGGGTCACTCCCGATGGCAAAATCGAGTTTATCGAGTCGCGCCGTGAGGCGATTGAACGCGCGCTTTCGCTTGCCGAGGCGGGCGACTGCGTCCTTATTGCAGGCAAGGGCCACGAAACCTATCAAGAGTTTGCGGATGCAATCGTGCCTTTCGATGATCGCAAGGTCGCACGCGAAATTTTAAGCCGCGCGCAAAAGAGTTCCACCTATGCCCGTCTTTGAGCCGGAGTGGATTGCGGAGGTCTTGGGCGCAAAGTGGAGCGCTCCGGTCGCCGACGCTTTTTCCTCCGTCGAAACCGATACGCGCACGCTCAAGGCCGGCTCGCTTTTTGTGGGCATCGCGGGCCCCACGCGGCACGGTCAGGAATTTCTCGACTCGGCCGCATCTTCCGGCGCACAAGCGGCGCTCGTCGAAGCCCCGCAGCCCTCGCCACTACCGCAACTTATCGTGCCGAATACGCTCGAGGCCCTGCAGCGCCTTGCGGCAGCTCATCGCGCGCGCTTTGGCGGCAAGGTAATTGCGCTCACAGGCTCCAGCGGCAAAACCTCGACCAAAGAGCTTCTCGCACATCTGCTTGGGCCCCTCACCCACAAAACGGAAGCGAATTTCAACAACCACTTGGGCGTTCCTCTGACGCTCCTGCGCGGCACGCTCGATGCACCCTTTTGGGTAGTGGAAGCGGGCATCGACAAAGAAGGCGAGATGGAGCCGCTACTCAAAATGATTGGTCCCGATGCGGCGCTACTCACGCTTATTGGCAACGCGCATTTGGAGTTTTTCAAAACGACCGATGCAACAGCCGCCGAGAAATCCAAGCTCCTCCACTGTGTTGGCGCGGAAGGTTTTGTCGTGCTTCACGCGCGCGAAGCTGCGCGCTACAAGTCGCTGCAGAATTTCCAAGCAAGCGCATTTGTTATTGCAGCGGAAAACGAAAAAAAAGCTCTTCCCGCCTCGGCAAAGGCCGTCTCCGCGCAAATCGATCCGACCTCCGAAGGCTGGTCACTCACGCTCGATGGCCAAAAATACGCCCTGCCCCTTTGGACGCCCGGCATGGTTCAAAACGCCGCACTTTGCATCACCACCGCCCGCCAACTCGGTTTTCCCTCCTTGGAAATCGCCACGCGATTGGCTACTTGGCCAGGCGTTGCGCTTCGGGGCGAATGGGTCCGTTTTAAGGGCGCACCCAACTCGCAACGCATCTATCTCGACGCCTACAATTGCAACCCCGAGGGTCTTGTCGATGCCCTTTGGAAATTCGACCGTCAAGCGCGTCGCGGGCGCCTTTACATTCTGTCGGCAATGGGAGAGCTGGGCACGGAAGGCTTGCGCCTCCAGCGCGAGGCCGCCGCAAAAGTCCCGCTCTCGGGCGAAGACCGCGTTTGTCTTGTCGGCGCAAATACCGAGGCGATGAAAGAGGGGCTCCTCCAAGCCGGCATGACCGATGCACAGCTTATCCCCTGCCCCACCGTGGAGGATGTCAAACCCCTCCTGCGCGCCTTCGCAGGCGATTGTTTCATAAAAGGCTCCCATTATGGCAGCCGACTCTTTACACTCTCAAAAGAATGCTTTCCTCTCTCGAAAACCTAAGCTCCCTTTGGGGGCCCTTCCGTCTCTTTGGCTACGTCACGCCTCGCGTGCTGGCAGCCACCCTCACGGCATTTTTGATCGGCGTGCTTTCAGCTCCTTTCTTCATCGCCAAGCTCGCCGACATGAAACAGTCGCTGCGCAACGCCTCGCAGGTGGGGAAGCTGGCCGATTTGCACGCGGCCAAAAAAGGGACGCCGACGATGGGCGGACTTATTATATTTACCTGTGTGGTGATAAGCACCGTCCTTTGGACGCGCTGGAATCTTTATGTGGGACTTGCGACTCTTGTCTATGCGGGACTGACGGCCGTGGGCTATGCCGACGATTTTCTCAAAATCCTCCAAAAAAAGTCCGATGGTCTTGCCAGCCGCTACAAGCTCATTTCCCAAGCGCTCCTGACTCTTATTGTTATTGGCACGTTGGCGTTTTACTCGGCCCAAACCAATTTGCAAGTAACGCAATTGTGGCTGCCTTTCGTAAAAGACCCGCTCGAGCTGCCCTTGTGGGCAATGGCTATTTTTTTCTTTTTCGTGCTCGCGGGCACAAGCAATGCGATTAACCTCACCGACGGGGTGGACGGGCTGGCCATCGGCTGCACCATCACCAACGCGCTTGTTTTTGGCCTTATCGCCTACGCCGCCGGCAATGCCATCGCGGCCGGCTATCTCAATATCAGTTTTGTCGCGGGGACGGCGGAGCTTGCAGTGATGCTCGGAGCGGTCTTAGGCGGCAGCATGGCCTTTTTGTGGTACAACGCCCATCCGGCATCGATTTTCATGGGAGATACGGGGTCGCTGGCCTTGGGAGGTCTTTTGGGCACAATCGCTTTTCTCGTCCAGCAACCTGTCACGCTTGTCATTACCGGCGGAATTTTCGTCATGGAAGCGGCGTCGGTTTTGCTCCAGATGCTTTCCTTCCGCGTCACGAAGGGCAAATGGCGCATTTTTCGCATGGCGCCGCTGCATCATCACTTTGAGTTGGGCGGCTGGCCGGAGACAAAAGTCGTGGTGCGCTTTTGGATTTTGTCTTTGATGTTTGCATTGTTGGGGCTGGCTACCTTAAAGTTGCGCTAGATGGAAAGCGTTCCGGCAGAACCCCCGATTTTCAAAATTCCCTTCCTAGGGCCGCTACTGATGCGGCTATGCCCACGGCGGATAAATCGCCAAAGGATCGAGGCTATTTTGCGCTGCGAGGATAATGGGGCCCTCGAGCGTTGTGCCAACGCGGGACAAAAAGAAGGCGGAACCCTTATCATGCACAATGGCCTTAGGCTCAAGCCGTCCAGTTTGGGGAGCTGGTGTTTGTGCGAAGTCGCCAAGGCCAACCGAGGCGTGCTCGAGCCCCAACACGAACGTGCGTTTGCCGAGCTTTTGCGGATAATGGGGCCCAGCCCGCTAATCTTGGATGTCGGCGCGCGCAGCGGCTATTATGCACTTTGGATGAAAAGGCTCCGGCCAGGTTCGCGCTGCGTGGTCGTCGAGCCTGACAAAGGCCACCTGCGTTCGGCCCAAAAGAATTTCGAGCTCAATCAACTCCAAGGGCAGTTTTTCCAAGCCTACATCGGGTCAAGCTGCAATCGTCTGGTGGATGGCGTGCAGGTCCTCACGATTGAGGAGATTGCGCGGCGCCTCAAGACCGATTACATCGACCTTCTGCATGCGGATGTCGGCGGCTATGAACTTGAGCTGCTGCAAGGAACCGCTCCAATCTTTAAAGACCGCGGAGTCAATTATCTTCTTATCTCCACCCACGCCAAAGCCCTCCACGAAGAGTGCCGCGCTTTTCTCGAAGCCCAACGCTACGTCATTCTTGCCGACGTCAATCTCCCGCAAAGCTGTGTTGAGGACGGCCTTTTGGTCGCGCGCCGCAAAGAGCTTGTGGGCCTTGAAAAAATCCCCCTTTCTTCTTCCTGCCGCCAAGTATGATTCCGCCGAACCTCCATGCCAGTCTCAAAAATAAACCCATCGCTGTTTTTGGTTACGGGACAAGCGGGCGCGGCGTCAAGGCCCTTGCGGAGCGACTCGATTACGAGTGCACCTGCTTTGACGAAAAAGAAATCGAGGGCACGCGTCAGGAATTTTCGACGGGAGACGCCCATCACCACTCGATCGTTGTCGTAAGCCCAGGATTTCCCGATGATCACCCCTGGCTGGCGCTCGCCAAGGCCGCACGGCTCGAGATTCTCACCGAACTGGATTTTGGCGGGCTTTTTCTCTCTCACGGCGTCTGGGGGGTTACCGGTACCAATGGCAAGACAACCACTTGCCAATATCTCGCCCATACGCTCAACCTGACCGGTCACGGGGCTGTCTGTGTCGGCAATATCGGGCAGTCTCTCTGCGCATGGCTGGCGAAAAATCTTGATGAAGAGCCACATACGCGATTGATTGTCGAAATCAGCTCCTTTCAGGCCCGCTACCTCAAGCATTTATCGCTTGAGGGGCTCATCTGGACGAATTTTTCGGAAAACCACCTCAACCACCATCGCGACATCGAAGAGTATTTTGATGCCAAGTGGTCGCTTATCTCGCGGCTAAGCCGTCCGCTTTTTGTGGTCGGCGAGAGCGTCTTCCAAGCCGCGCGCACCTTTGGTCGCCAAATTCCCGACTTTACCCTCGTTATTCCCAACCATCCGCAGGGCCCCGCCGATACGCTTCCGGAAGGCAGTGTCTTTGCCAGTGCCCCTTTTGACGAAGACTTTCGCCTATGCGCCGCTTTTGGCGAACGCGCCGGCATCCCTCGTTTTGTGTGGTTCCAAACGGCGCCTTCTTTCCATCTTTCCGCGCATCGGCTTTCCAAGACGACCACCATTGCAGGGGTCAATTTCTACAATGATGCCAAAAGCACGACTTTTGAATCCACTTTGGCAGCCTTGCGCCACTTCGGCTCTGCACGCCCCATCCGTTGGATTGGGGGCGGCGAAAGCAAGGGCGGCGACATCGAAAAATTTGCGTCGGCACTGGCGCCTCAAATTAAGGCGGCTTACCTCATTGGCCAAACAGGCGAAAAGATGACGAGCCTTTTGCGCGCGAAAGGGGTGCAAGCCACCTATTGCGGCAAACTCGAGCGCGCCGTTGAATTAGCGCATTCCGACGCGGATAGCGGCGACATCGTCCTTTTGAGCCCGGGCTTTTCGTCCTTTGACCAGTTCACAAGCTTCACGCAACGCGGAATTTGCTTCGAAAAACTAGTTTTTGGGTTGCAGGAAGCGGCCTCGAAGCATACAAAAGTATAATAAAATTTATGAAACTCCCTCTTTTAAACATTCTCAGAACCTCGAAGGTCTTTGCCGTTGTTCTCGGCCTTCATCTTTTTGTGTTGAGCCTACTACTGTTCCATCCGGGCTGCCAACGCAGTGATGAGAACCTTGCAGCCACCGAACCCAGCGCGCCAATGGGCAACGTCAGCTCGCTCGAAAATGCCACCTTTGCCGAACCCACGCGCCCGATGGAAGGCACTCCAGGCCTTGCTGACAATGGCTATGTCAACGAGTATTCCGCCGAAACAAGTCTTACTCCCGCTGCTGCGCTGCCAGCACCTCTCGAGCAAACCTATACGGTTGTGCGCGGCGATAGTCTCTGGGCCATCGCGCGTGCTAACAATGTAAGCGTCGACGATCTTCTCGAGGCTAACGGCCTCTCGCGCAAAAGCGTGCTAAAGGTCGGCCAAACTCTCCGCATCCCAGCGGCCACTCTTTCGCCAAGTTCCACCCCGCGCAAAGGCATTCAGCCAGTCGCGCCCGGTTCTTCCTACAGCGTCAAACCCGGCGATACCCTTTCGAAAATTGCACGCGCCCACGGCGTAAGCGTCCGCGAGCTCAAAAATGCGAATCTGCTCCATTCCGACACCATCCGCGTTGGACAAAAACTGACGATCCCCGATGGCAAAGCCACGCCAGAGCCTTCCGCCCCCGTCCCGACGAGTGCCCCCGTTTCCTCCGAAGCACCGTCTTTTGACGGAGACTCCAACGTCCACGTGGTTGCGGCGGGCGAATCCCCTGCGGTTATCGCCAAACGCTATGGCATGAAGACCTCGGAGCTAATGACGCTCAACAATATTACCGACCCGCGCCATCTCAAGGTTGGGCAAAAGCTCAAGGTAACAGGAGCCGATACAACTGCCAATGTCATCGTTGCAGATGCACCCTCTGGCTCGGAACCCATGAGCGTCGAAGCGCTCGAAGCCGCCACCGCCAATACCACCGAAGCCGAAGCCCCCATCATCGAGGTACAACCGGCTCAAACGCTGGAATAACTCCGCGGCCTTCGTTCAATTTTTCAACGAACTGTTTTTCGCAAACCCCGCGGTTCCCCCGTGGGGTTTGTTTTAATTTTTGACCTCACCTCCATGCCAAGCCCTGCCCCGCACACTCCCCGTCTGCTGCCAACCCTTTTGCTGCTTTTCATCGTGATGGGGCTTACGCTGATGGGGCTTGTCGTCTTGGCAAGCGCCAGCCAATCCGTCCAAGCGGGCTCCATCCTTCAAAAACAAATTCTGTGGCTTTTCATCGCGCTGGGCATGGGGGTTGTTACCAGCACCATCAATCTTGAACGCCTGCGCGAATGGGCGCCGTGGCTGTTGGGACTAAGCTATGTGCTTTTGGTTGCGGTACTCATCCCCCATGTGGGCTGCAAAGTCAATGGCGCCCGCCGCTGGATCAGTTTGGGCATCTTCAATGTCCAAGTCACCGACTTGGTCAAAGTCATGCTTGTGTTTTGGTTCGCACACTGGCTTGGAGACAACCAGCGCCGACTTGAGTCCCTCGCCGAGGGCTTTCTCATCCCCGTTGGCGTTCTGGGATCTGTTTTTGTGCTCACGCTCCTCCAGCCCGACTATGGAACCGCATTTTTGCTGGCACTGGTAGGCTTTTCGATGCTTTTTTTGGCAGGGGTACGCCTGCGCTTTTTGGTACCGACCGTCCTTGTGGGCGCGCTTTTTTTTGCAGTCATGATTTTGCATAATCCCGTGCGGCTTGCGCGCATCACCAACTTCATGGACCTCGAAGCCAACAAATCGGGGGGAGCCTACCAGCTCTATCAGGGCCTTTTGGCTTTTGGAAATGGAGGAGCGCAGGGGGTCGGGCTTGGCAATGGCCGCCAGCAATGGGCCTTCATGCCCGAGGCCCACACCGATTTTATCTTCCCCATTATCGGCGAAGAGTTGGGGTTGCCCTTCACGCTTGGCGTACTGGCATTTTTTGCGCTCTTTGCGATTGTGGTGATCCGTGAAGCGCGCCGTGCGCCGAGTTTGTTTTACTACGCCCTTTCGATCGGTTCGGCGCTCATTATTGTATATCAGGCGCTTTTGAATGTGGGAGTGGTCACCGGCATTCTCCCCACCAAGGGCATTTCGCTTCCTTTCATCAGCTACGGAGGTTCCAATCTGGTGGCTACTTTCATGTTCGTGGGCATCCTTCTAAACTGCCTGCGAACCTGGCAAAAGCCGCGCATTGAGCGTCCGGTGGAGCTTTAGCGCGCAAAAGCGGCGCCTTTGTACCCCTCGCATACATTTCGCGCGTGCTTTTCCTTTCCTTCTTTGCTATAAAAAAGCTATGGAGGTTCTTCCCAAAAACATTTTGATTGCCTGCGGAGGCACCGGCGGCCATCTTGCCCCGGGAATCGCTCTGGCACAAGTGCTTATAAAGCGCGGGCACCACTGCGAGCTGCTCATCAGCTCGCGCCAAATCGACCAAGTGCTTACCTCAAAATACCCGACCTTGGTCTTTCGCGCGCTGCCTGCGCGCTCGGGCCTTGGGCGGACTCATTCGCGGCTCTCTCCTGCAGGCCTTTGGAATTTCTTTCTTGAACAGCTTGCGTCTCTACGTTTTTGCGCACGCCTAATGCGACGTTTTCGGCCCGATGTCGTCGTCGGGTTTGGCGGCTTTTCAACTTTTGCCGCAGGACTTTGCGCGGCCTGCAGCGGCCTTCCGCTTTTCCTCCACGAGGCCAATTACCGCGTGGGCAAAACGGTTCGCATCCTCAAAGGCCTTGCCAGCCGCGTTTATCTTCCGGAGGACATCCTCCAGCACAAAGTGCCGCCGCAAAAGGTTGGCTATCTGGGCATGCCTCTACGCGAAGACCTCATCAAAGTCTCGCGCGAAGAAGCACGCAAGGCCCTTGGCATGCCGCTGCAAGGCTGCCTCTTGGTCGTAATGGGAGGCTCGCAGGGTTCGGCTCCGCTCAATCAGTGGGCTGCGCAAAATGCCGAAGCGCTCATGGCGGCGGGTATCAATCTTTATTGTCTGACAGGCTCTGGAAAGATGGAGCCGCGCACGCTCGAGCGGCTTGATGCCAAGGCGGTCTTTGCACCTTTTAGCCTCCAGATGCACCTCCTCTACGCCGCCGCCGATCTGGTACTCGCGCGCGCAGGCGCCGGAACGCTTGCCGAACTCATCCATTTTGCCACGCCCTCGATTTTGGTGCCCTATCCCTATGCTGCCGATGACCACCAGCGGGCCAATGCAGCCTCTCTCGTCCGCCGCGGTGGCGCCTTGAGCATCGACGAAAAAGATTCGCGCACGTTGCACGAAGAAACCTTCCGCCTCTTGCGCGACGACGAAGCTCTCGCTCAAATGCGCCGCAAGCTCTCCGAAATCGATGCCGGCCATCCTGCGCTGACAATAGCCGAAGAGCTTGAAGCGCTGCCGCAGAAAGGCCGCCGCCTCGAAGCATGCATCCAAGCAGAGCTAAAAAAAGCCGGCATTGTGGCGGAACAAATCCATCTTTCCTTCAATGAACCGCTTGCGCCCAAGACCACTTTCGGCATCGGAGGCCCCGCGCGCGTTTTTGCCCAGCCTCGCAACGAAAAGGATCTTACCGCACTTCTGAAAATCGCCTCCCGCTTTGCGCTTCCGGTTTTTTGCCTGGGCCGCGGCTCAAACCTTCTGGTTCTCGACCGCGGTTTTGAAGGGCTCGTGGTCCAGCTCAACCATCCCGACTTCCAGCGCATCGAGCTCCTTCCTCGCAATCGCTTGCGCGCAGCTGCAGGATCACGTCTCAAAAATATTTGCGCCGAAGCGTGCAAAGCGGGCCTCCAGGGTTTTGAATTTCTTGAGGGCATACCTGCCACGCTGGGGGGCGCCTTGCGCATGAACGCAGGAGCCTGCGGCTGCTCCATTTTCGATCGCATACGCGAAGTTGCGCTTGTGGACTCCGGCGGCAACCTCAAAAAGCTCTCAGGCTCCGATTTTCATCCCAGCTATCGTTGCACGCCCGAACTGGAAGGGGCGGTCGTGCTTTGGGCTACCCTTGAGGCCACCGGCCGCGCCACTCCCGAAGAAATCCGTGCCCTCACCGAGACGCTCGCGGCCAAACGCAAGGCCACCCAGCCCCGCGAGGCCAGCGCCGGTTGTGTTTTTAAAAACCCGACACCCGAACTTGGCGCTGGAAGGCTCATTGACCAAGAACTCAAAATGAAGGGCCACCGCATCGGCGGCGCAGCCGTCTCCGAAGTCCATGCAAATTTCATCGTCAATCGCGGTAACGCCACCGCAACCGATGTCATTAGCCTCATCAACGAAATCCGCCGCAAGGCTTGGATCCAAAGGGAAATTCAACTGGAACCCGAAATTATGCTTTTAGGAGGCCGCTGGAAGGATTATCTTTTACCTATAAGCAATTCATGAAAGATGAACGCTCCAGTTGGCGCAGCATTCCCCAGCCGCTTTCCAAACCGGCGATCACGCCGATTGCGCAACAGCGCCGCCGGTTTGTCCTAACCAAGCGAATTGTTCTTTCATTGAGCGTCCTTGTTGCGGTCTTTTGCGCGGGCGCGGCGGTCATCTATCTGCGCGCTCACAGCAAGACCTTTGCGCCCTATGCCCAAGAGCAAGACCACACGCAAATCGTTTTTTTTAGCGACGGTCAACTGACTTCCGGCTGGTTCGACGACCAATTCCCCTCCCTCCGGCGCAAAAAGCTCCTCTCGATCGACATCGTGGGCCTGCAACGCCTTCTTTTAAATTCTCCACAGGTCCTCAGCGCACAAATCGAGCGGAATTTCCCCTCGACGCTCAAGGTAACGCTTCACGAGCGCGCGCCGCTGGGACGCATCCGCCTTAAGCTCAACGGCAAAACTGAAACTCATTACATAGGCCGCGACGGCGTTTTTTTTACCTCCAATACCTATCGCCCCTCGGCAACGCTGCCGTATCTCTCCGGAGCCGCTGTGCGTCAAGTGGAAGGGCAGATCTCGCCACTCTCGGGCGCCGAGCTGCTATCCTGCATTCTCGACGGCCTCAAAGAAAAATTCCCCGAACTTTCCGTTCAGATCAACCAGATCAATCTCTCCGACTGGGTCTTTCCGGTTTGCGGCCAGACGTCGGTCGTGCTCAAGACGCGCTCTAACGCACAATTTCGTTTTGGGCCCAGTCAAATTTCGACTCAACTTGACCGCCTTGGCGAAACGCTCAAACTCGTCTCGCAAGAAAAAAGAAATCTTTCAGGTCTTCTGATCGATCTGACCTACGAAGACAAGGTTACGATTGTTGACATGCACAGTTCCAAAGGAGGCGCTCGATAATGGCCAATGCGCGAGTCATTGCTGCCGTTGAAATCGGGACTACAAAGGTACTCTCGATCGTTGCCGAAGTCGTCCCGGGCGAGAGCATTTCGCTTTTGAGCCGCGCGGAAGCCTCATCGCGCGGGGTGCGTCGCGGCGAGATTACCGATTTCCGTGCAGCCTGCGAGGCGGTGCACGCGGCTCTGAATATCAGCGAGAAAAACGCCGGAGTCTCGATCGAGTCGGTTTACCTCGCGCTCTCCGGCAAACACCTCGAGGGCTTCCATCATGTTGGTTCCTCGGCGATCAATACGCCCAACGGCCTCGTTTGCGAAGCCGATCTCGCTCGGGTAATCGAAAACGCCAAAAGCAAAGCGCTTCCCCCTGGCCGCATCTATCTCCACCACATCAAGAACGGTTTTTTCCTCGATGGCAAACCGCTCGAGACGCCCCTGCACCACAAAGGCCAGCGTCTCGAAGTCGGCTACTGGCATTTGCACGCCGACAACCGCCGCTTGAGCGACTCGATTAGTGTCATCAATCGCTACGGCTTGCAAGTCGAGGAGATCATCGCCGGCGGCATCGCCTCGGCCAATGTCGTTTGCACCGATGAGGACAAGCGCGATGGCTGCATCGTTTTGGATATCGGAGGCGGCACGACCGATTATGTGGTTTTCCGCAAAGGGGTGATGGCGCGCGCAGGCGTCATCGCGATCGGCGGCGATCACCTCACCAACGATCTCGCCTCGGGCCTGCGCATCAATTTTTCGCAAGCCGAAACCCTCAAAAAGGCTCACGGCAAAGTCGTGCTTGAGGAGGGAGACAAGCTTCAGCAGCGCTGGCTTTACGGCGACCTGCTCTCCGGCAATTCCGCCATCGGCAATCGCCCGATTAAACTCTCGGCTTTCCCGCAAATTCTCCAGCCGCGCCTTGAGGAGCTCTACGACATCCTCCGCGAGGAGCTCGACGAGCTCTTCGATGCCAACTTCCTCAAGGCAGGGGTGATTCTCACGGGCGGCACGGCGCATCTTGGCGGCATCGTCGAACTCACCCGACGCCGGCTCTCGCTCGAGTGCCGTCTTGCCTCCGGCGTGCCGTGGGTCAGCGATATTTCGCTCAAGTCGCCGGAATGCACGGCAGCCTTGGGGCTCCTCCATCACGCTCTCTCGGCTCCCTCGCGCGCGCAACAAAATCCGCGAACGGGCCTGCTCGAAAAATTCTCCAAACTTTTCTCCGCCCAATGACCCCTCTTATCACCAGTCCCAAGATTGTCGCGATCGGAGGCGCCGGCATCAAGACGGCCATCCGGCTGAAGGCGGGCGAGCTCTCCGGCTTCGATTTTCTCGGCATCGATCTGGCCCCGCAAGAAGCGCCTTTCGAGGTCTGCTCGCTCGCGCAGGGGGCGCTCGAGCTTTTTGGCAGCGGCGGCGATCCAGAGGTGGCACGGCGAGCTGCCGAAGGCAAACAGGCGCTGCTTGAGATCAAACTTTCTTCCGCCAATCTGATTTTCATCGTGGCGGGCTTGGGAGGCGGAACAGCCAGCGCGCTTACGCCGCTTGTGGCTGAGCTTGCCGCCAAAACGGGCGCGCTGGTGGTGAGTTTCACGACTCTGCCCTTTGCCATTGAAGGTTCGCGACGCATGGCGCAGGCGCGCGAAGCCATCTCGGCCTTACGCGCAACCGCGGCAACGGCCATCGCGCTGCCCAACGACACCCTCTCCCAAGTCGCACCCGCGGGCTCCGGCGCTTCGGGTGCCATGAATATCGCCGACGACATCATCACGCGCGGCATTCGGGGGCTAACAGGAATGCTTTGCGCGCCGGGGCTTTTGGAGTTCGACTTTGTCTCGCTTAAAAAAGCTCTGTTGGGTCATGGCGGCAAAACGCTCTTCTCTCTGGGCGAGGGCTCGGGCCCACAGGCGCTCGCGCAGGCATACGCAACGCTGATGAGCTTTCCGCTTTTGCGTTCCAACGAAGCCTCGCGCTATGCGGAGCATCTCACGCTCTCGGTCAAGTGCAGCAACGAATTTTCGCTTCACGACATCAATGCGTTTGCCTCACAGCTGGCCGAAAAGCTGGGTTCCCACGGCGAAAAGGTCGTTGGCGCGGTCGTCGAACCTTCGTGGCACGAGCGGGTGGAGGTCATGCTCATCGGCCAAAGCGATCCTAACAGCCGCAAAAAACAGCTTCTAGTCCAAAGCGCCGCCGAGACCGCCAAAGCAGCCAAGCAAAAAACACCTTCCTCCGCGCAAACGGAGTTGGGCTTCAATACCATCGCCGACCATCGCGGCATTTTCGAAAACACCGAGCCCAATCTCTATCGCGGCGAGGACGTTGACCTCCCCACCTATTTGCGTCGCGGGGTCAAGGTAGTGCTTTAGGCCCTCAAAACCGCAACTTACCGTCCGGCTTCCACGCTCTCCTTGAGCCTTTCGCCAAGCGCCATTACGCTGCCGAGCACCGCCACAAAAGCCGCCGCAGGCGCCCACAAAAGCCATGGTGCCACGCTCATTGCCTCGGCGCCTTCTTTGAGAAGAACCCCCAGCGAAGCTTGAGGCGGCTGAACGCCCAGCCCCAGATAACTTAGCGTCGCCTCCAAAATCAAGAGCGCAGGCAAGTTCAAAAGCGCATAAGAAAGGACCACGCCTAACGTGTGTGGAAGAAAATGCCGCCAGAAAATCCGCGCGGGACTTGCGCCCATGCTTTGAGCCGCCGCCACAAAATCCCTCGAGCGAATTTTGAGCAGTTGCGCACGCACGAGCCTCGCGAGCGTCGTCCATTCGATTGCTCCCAGCGCCACAAAAAGGGCTACCAGGCTCCGCCCCACATAAAGGCATACCAGCACCACAAAAAGCACGAGCGGCAGCGCGCTTACAATTTCCGCCATACGCATCATAATTTTGTCGGTTTTTCCTCCCGCGAGGGCGGCAGCGCTTCCATAGAGCGTCCCGATGATCATCGCTACCGCGCTTGCCCACAGGCCCACCCACAGCGAAAGCCCCACGCCAGCGCCCACGCGCCAAAACAAGTCTCTCCCCAAGGCATCACAGCCCATCCAGTGCGCGGACGTAGGCGCATGCATCGCCAGCGCAAAGCAGCCCATGTCGGCACCGCCGAACGCGCTTACGACAGCCCACGCCACGCAAAGCGCCAGAATCCCGACCGCTACGCGCATTCGCCCTCCTTTTTGGCGCGAAACGCCGCCGGATTCCAGCGCTCCAAGATTCGCTCCACCCCCCAGTTAAAGGCCACCAAGATCGTCGTAAAAAACGCCACCAGTCCGAGGATAAGGGTATCATCCCTGCTAAAGACGGCATTCACAAAAAACCTCCCCAGCCCCGGCAAACCCCATACAGTCTCCACCACAAACGAGCCCGTAATAAGCCCCGCCGCCGCCGGAGCCAAATACGCCACGACGGGCGAGAGGGCAGCTGCCGCGCCATGCCGAAAGAGCGCCCACTTGCGCGTAAGTCCCTTCGCCTGTGCTAGCCTCAAATAAAGCGCGCGCCCCTCCGCGGCAAAACCCTCTTGAGTCAGCCGCGCCACAAAGGGCAGATAATAAAGTCCCAGCACCAGCGCAGGCAGCACAAGCGACCCCCAGCCTCGGAAGCCCCATGCCTCGCCTCCTAGCGCCAAAACAACCTGCTGTACAAGAGGCGCCGCCACAAAGCTCGGCAAGAGCGCAAAAACAAAAACCCACCTTCCCTTGGCTCCCTTGAGGGCTCCCCAAAAGCCCAAGGGCACGCCCGCCCCCACCGCAAAGACAAGCGCCAATGTGCCAACACCCAACGAGACGGGAAAAGCCTGCGCAATGATTTCCGAAACTTCCTTTCCCTCGATGACCAACGACCGCCCCCACTCCCCGCGCAAAACCCCCGCCCAGAACTGCGCAAACTGCTCCCCTACGGGCCGGTCGAGTCCATAATTTTTTTGCAAAAGCTCCCGTTGCGCGGCGCTCAAGGCCCGCTCCGCATCAAATGGCCCGCCCGGAGCCGCCCGCACCATAAAAAATACTACGCTTACTGTCAAAAAGACAGTACCCAACGCCCCCAAGATCGACCGCACCAATCGCATACCTCAATTCTGCACAAACCCTTACGCGCCCGCAAGCTCCGGCGGATAAAACCGCCGCACAAGCTTCGCCAAATCTCCCTTGGCCTTTTCTCCTTTGTCGAGTCTCGCCAAAAGCTCGCCAGGTTTAAGCCAAAAGCTCTCCACAAAATCTTCCTTGTTATAATTGGGGCTTGTCTCGGCCTCCACCTCATACACTCGCATAAAAGCCGAAACACCGTCGCGCGCTCCGCGCAGCTCGCCCAAGACGCGCCATGCGACGCTTGACACCTCAATATTGAGTTCCTCGCGCATCTCGCGCTCAAAGGTCTGGTCATAATCCTCCCCCGCCTCCACATGTCCGCCCATGCTCATGTCCAAACACAACGGGAAAATCCGCTTATTGGCCGTGCGCCGCGGGATCCAAAGCTCTCCCTTCGAGTTCTTCAAAAACGCATTTACCGCGCGAAAATTATTCAAACCCTTCGCATACACCTCCGACCTCGGCATCTTGCCGATTGCGCGATCCTCCTCATCCACCAGCACCAGCCATTCGTCCTGCATATGCATATTCTAAATTCCTTCCGCCCTTTCGCACAATCATATCTCCCGCCGAAGTTCAGCCACCCTAAAGGATTCCTCCCTAAAGACGCCCTCCCAGCCCCGCGGCGCATCCTCAATCACCCAATCGCGCACCTCCAGTGGAAAAAAGAGCAGCTTCGGCAGCTCGGAGAGCTTCGTCCAACACGGCACATGCACATTCGTTTCAGGATCATCCTCTTTTGCTTCCGGGCTATCGCCGAGCAGACACGGCTCGCCTTGGCCGACTTCGCACAGATAGAAATCCTGCCGCGAACCATCATCATAGTGACATCTATAAACAAGCCTTTGCGGTTTTACGTCCAAGCCAGTCTCCTCGCGCGCCTCGCGAATCGCGGCAGCCTCAACGCTTTCTCCATCTTCCACGCCTCCGCCGATAAAAACCCAATACTCCTTGCCGTTGCGTTTTCTATACATCGCCAAAAGTTTCTCGCCTCTCATCGCCAGCACAACCGCCCGTACTCTCCTGAAAATTTTCTCCATCCGGCAACGCTAACGCACCCAGCTCTCCGCCGCAAGCTTTGCAAATCGACATTGCCCCTTCGCACAAAAGTCCGTAGAATGCTTCTATCCTGTTTGCCCAGGTGGCGGAATTGGCAGACGCGCTGGACTTAGGATCCAGTCCCGCAAGGGGTAAGGGTTCGACTCCCTTCTTGGGCACATACTTTTTTCATAGGCATACAAATCCCTATTAATGACGCCTTTACAAGGGGACGATTTGGCACTTAAGCTGCTACTAAAGAGCCAAGTTATTGTGATTACCCCTTTCCATTTTGCCACACACACGGAGGAACGCCTGCGCGCACAATTTGAGGTGCTCGATCCGGCATTGGGGGGTTTTGTCCAGATCATGCGGCGCATGAGTCTGGTAGAGTCGCGCGCGACGCTGCTTTTTGGGGCGCATCCGGCTTCGGGGGCAGAGTTCACTCCGCACGTTATTTTCACGGTCAGTCTGGTTCCGCAAAAGGACGAAAAGACGGCGCTGAACTGTTCACTTGTATGCGCCGAGCCCAAGATGGCAAAAAACTTTCGCCTACTTTTGAGCGCTCCCGAGCAGGCCGAGACGCAAATCTTGAAGGTTCTGGAATTTTTGCAAAAAGCCTTTTTGCCGTTGGGCTACACGACGGCGGCCCCTGCGCCGCTTCCGGTCGAAGACCCTGCGCTTGCAGTGATGGCAGCCGCAGCTCCCAAGGCGGCGGTGGTTGCCGCTCGCACCGTTGAGCCCACCCCCGAAGGCAAAGAAGTCGTGACTCTTGGCGACAAGAACAAATACGTTTTTGAAAAGAACCCGGCCGCAGGCGAACCCGTCCGCATGCGCACGCACGATGGCGCCTATGTTCCCGATGGAGAGCTTCCCGCCGAGCTGCGCGTGAATGACAAAGACGCGCCCACGCCGTAAAGTTTATGACAGAAGAAACCGCAAGCAATTCCTACAAGCCCAAAAACATCCTCGTCACGGGAGGCACGGGCTCGTTTGGCAAAAAGCTCATCCAGCAGCTCTTGAAGAAGTATTCGCCTTCGCGCGTGATTGTTTTTTCGCGCGACGAGCTCAAGCAATTCGAGATGCAACAACGTTCGGACTTCCAAGCGCCGTGCATGCGTTTCTTTTTGGGAGACGTCCGCGACAAGGAACGCCTTTTGCGGGCCTTCCACGACGTGGATACGGTGATCCACGCAGCAGCTTTAAAGCAGGTTCCGGCGGCAGAATACAACCCGACCGAATTCGTCAAAACCAACGTCATCGGGGCGATGAACGTGGTGGATGCGGCGTTGAGCTGTTCAGTCAAGCGAGTGATTGCACTTTCGACGGACAAGGCGGCCAATCCGGCCAATCTCTATGGAGCCACCAAGCTTTGCTCCGACAAAATTTTCATCTCCGCCAATAGCTACTCCGGCTCGGGCGGCACCAAATTCAGCGTGGTGCGCTACGGCAACGTAATGGGTTCGCGGGGGAGCGTCGTACCTTTGTGGCTCAAGCAGCGCCGCACGGGAGAAATCACCCTCACCGATCCGC
This sequence comes from uncultured Verrucomicrobiota bacterium, assembly GCA_964541905.1. Classification (GTDB taxonomy): domain Bacteria; phylum Verrucomicrobiota; class Verrucomicrobiia; order CAZIPW01; family CAZIPW01; genus CAZIRU01. The sequence goes on along the minus strand of CAZIRU010000013.1, from coordinate 8,798 downwards.
GCATGACGCGTTTCTCGATTACCCTCGAACAGGCAGCCAGTTTCGTACTCAAGTGTCTGCCGATCATGGCAGGCGGGGAGCTTTTCGTGCCCAAGATTCCGTCCTATCGTCTGACGGAGCTTGCCAAGGTTGTCGCGCCCCACGCCCATATCAAGATTACCGGCATCCGCGCGGGGGAGAAGCTCCACGAAGCGATGATCACCCCCGATGATTCTTTCCACACCTACGAGCACAACGACTATTTTGTGATTCATCCGACGCTTTCATTTTGGAATTTCCGCCCCTACGCCTCGGGTGGCAAAAAGGTCGCCGATGGTTTCTCCTATACCAGCGACAACAACACCTCTTGGCTTACCAATGGCGCGCTCAAGTCATTTGTGGACGAGATCATGTCCGAACAGCTGGCCCTCTCAGCCGACGCTCCCGAGCCCTTGACGTCTGCGGTGGCGCTCGATAAAGTCTCGGTATGTCCCGCCCCGTCGTTGAGATCTCCGGCCGCAAGATAGGTCCCGAATATCCCCCCTACGTCGTTGCCGAGATGTCCGGCAACCATTTGCGCGACCTTGAACGCGCCGAGATGATCATCCGCGAAGCCAAGGCCGCCGGCGCCGATGCAGTCAAAATCCAGACCTACACGCCCGACTCGCTCTCGATCGAAATCCCGCCCGAAGAACTCGCCAGTCATCCCCAGTGGCAAGAGGCATGGGGTTGGAATACGGGGAGCATCTACAAGCTCTACGAACAGGTCAATACCCCGCAAGGGGCTTTTACGGACGCCCTTTTCGCCCTCGGCAAAAAGTATGACATCCCGCTTTTCAGCACCCCTTTTGGCCTTGCGGACGTCGAGCTTTTGGAAAGCCGCTACAATCCCCCCGCCTACAAAATCGCGGCGCTTGAGGCCAATTTCTCGCCGCTAGTCGAGCTGATTGGGCGCACGGGCAAGCCCGTTATCATCAATGTCGCGGTCATGACCCAAGCGCAAATCGATCAGACCCTTGCGATTCTCGACGCCGTGCAAAGCGGCCCCGTAATTTTGCTCTCCGGCCCCAAGCTTTACAACGCCGCGACCATCGCGCAAAACTGGGGGCTCGGGCGTCTTGCCGAACTTGCCAAGCTCTACAGCCACCGTTGCGTGATGGGCACCTCCGACCATTTCCTGCGCGGGAATATCGACGGCACCTATTATCAAGGTCACGAGTTTTCCGTCTCCGCCGTCCTTTCTCATGGAGGTTGCCTCATCGAAAAACACTTTTGCGGCTGCCGCTCCGGCAAACCGGCCATCCCGGGCGAAAAGGGCGATTTGGAGGGCTCCATCTCGCTCGTCACTGAAGAGCTGCAAGCGCTTGTCTTTTGGGCGCGCCTCGCCCACGAAAAGCGCTCGGGCCGCGCTATTTCCCGTTTGGCCGCTGCCGAGCTCGAACTCATTTCGCAAAAAGCTGCCCTCGGCTGGAACCCCAGTACCCTCGGCCCCAGCCAAGCCGAAATAGACGCCCACGAGGCGGAGGCCCTCCGCTACCTCTACGCGCAAAAAGAGCTTCCTTCGGGCCATCGACTCACGCTCGCCGACCTCCATTTTAGCCGTGCCACGCACTTCGCCAATCCGCAAACCAAGTCGCAAACTCTCCTGCCGCCTTGCACCACTTCGCAAGTCGTCGGGCTCACGACGTCCGCGACCATTCATCGCGGCGATCCTATTTTCGCCGAATCGCTGACGGGAACGGTAGACTTGCAAAAGCCCTACGCTCCGGGCCTTTTCCGCTTGAAAGCTGAAGCTCTTTTGCGGTAAAAATTTCGCGTGCTTTCCTACTCGCGCCCCTTCATCGAAAAAGACGACCTTGCCGCCGTCTCGAAGGTTCTGCGCAGCACCCACTTGACACAAGGGCCAGCGACCGCCGCCTACGAGCGCGCCCTCGAAAAGTATCTTGGCGTGGAGCACGTCGTTTCGCTTAGCTCCGGCACAGCGGCGCTCCATCTCGCGGTCTTGGCCGAGGAGCCCGACAAAAATACATACGGTTTCGTCCCACCCATCACTTTTTCGGCCACGCTCAACGCCTTCTGGTACTGCGGCGTCAAAAACGTCCTGCCGATTGACGTTGATTCTCTGACGGGCCTAGTCACTCCCGTCACTCTCGAAGCCTCGCTCAAAAAAGCGCCCGCCTCCGCAAAAAAAATCGCCATTCCCGTCTCGCTTCAGGGTCGTCCTCTCGACTATGTACGTCTTGCCGCCGTTGCCAAAAAATACCACTGCACCCTTATCGAAGATGCCGCTCAAGCCCTTGGCGGCTTCTACGCTTCCGGCAGGGGCATCTACAAATGCGGCAGTTGCGCCCACACCGTTTCCGCGACGGCCAGCACCCACGCTGTCAAACAGCTCTGCACGGGCGAGGGCGGCTTTTACGCAACCAACGATCCCGCTCGCGCCGCGCGCGTCCGCCTTTTGCGCTCCCACGGCATCGTTGCCGATCCGGCGCACCCGGGCCATTACGCCCACCAGATTGCGCTGGGCTACAATTTCCGCCTGACGGAGATTCAAGCGGCGCTGGGCCTCTCCCAGCTTAAAAAGCTCGATTGTCGCCTCGCGCTTCGCGAACGTCTGGCATCGGCCTATGACGCGGCTCTTTCGGCCCCTTTTTTCCGTCCCCACTTGCAAATCGTTCCGCGTCCGACCGGCCACGCGCTGCACCTCTATGTTGTCCTCCTGCGCGACGAAGCCACGCGCGATGCGGCCATCGAATTTTTTCAGGCCCACGGCGTTGTGGTGCGCGCCCACCACACACCTCTTAATCGCATGCCTTACCATGCCGCGCACCTGCGCCGACTGCCGACTCCGGGGGCCGAGGCCTACTACGCACGCTGCCTTTCGCTTCCGCTTTTCCCGCAGCTAACCCTCGCCGAACTCGAGCGCCAAGTCCGTCTCCTGCACCAATTTTTTCAAAAACACCCCGATGAATAACTCTTCTCCCGTCCTTTCCACTCCCCACGTCGTTTTTTCGCTGCCCTTCGGCAATGAATTTGGCCTTGGCCACTTGATGCGCCAAGCCACCCTCGCCCAAGCCGCCCAAGCGCTGGGCTACCGGACACTGCTTTTAAGTCCGGGAGATCCGGCAACTCTCTCTGGAGCCCCGCGCGAAACGTTCGCGCGCGCGTTCCAAACGTACGTCCATGTCAAAAACTGCTTTCCCTCGCCTTCCGAAATCGACGCCGTGCGCGAGGCCGGCCCCATCGCGGCCGTAATCCTCGACGACTACCGCCAAGCGGGACATCCTGGCCAACGCGCGGCCTATATTCAAGAGCTACGCTCACTCGGCGGGACGCTGGCGCTCTTCGACGGCGTCGAGGGCCTCGAGTTCGACCGCGCGGATAAAATCATCAATGTCGAATTTGGCACGCCGGACTATCCCCCGCAATTGCGTTCCAAGCTCATCCATGGCGGCAAGTTTCTGCTGACCTCCCCCGAGTTTCTCACGCCGGCGCCGCTTCCGGAAAGACTCCCTTCTGGACAAACGTGTCTGGTGCATTTCGGCGCCAAAGACCCTCTCGGCACAGCCATCCAAGTCCTCGAAGCGCTTGTAGGCACAGGTCTTTGGCCAGTTTTGCTCGAGCCCAAAACAAGCCCGCACGCGCCCGCCTACGCTGGAGCGCTTGCCAAACACAAAACGTCGCTGTGGCTGGATACCACCCTTTCGCAAGGCCAGCTCCACTCGCTTATTCGGACGGTTTCGTGCTCGGTGATTGCACCGGCAAGCACCTTGATGCCCTACCATCTTCACTGCCGCACGCCTTTCGTTTCCATCTATACAAATCCCTCCCTGAAGCTCAACGCGCGCGCGGCCGAGGCGATGGGCCTGCCGGTTGTTTGGCTCGACGAACAAAAAGTCGCCACCAACTGGGGCCGCGTCGCCGCCGTAGATTTCCCAGAGATTCGCCGCGAGCTGCCCCGCGCGATCGAGCGTCTCGGCACGCTGGGCTATTTGGAAAATCGCCTGCCCGAGAGGGCTCCTTTCGCGCTCGCGCTCGATACCCAGGCCCCCTCGCGCATCCTCAAGTCCGTCGGCCTCGCGCCCGTCCAAAAATAGTCCTCCTAGGCCTGCGCGTTAAAGCCACCCATGCGTTCCGCGTAAGAAGTTCCGCCCTGCATCTTCGAGAGCGCCTGCACGCGCTTAATTCTCACGCGCACCTCCGACATTTTTTCGGTTTCCTCTTTGAGCGCGGCCATTTTTTTGGCCAGCAGCTCGCAGGCGATTTTCTCGCCTTGGCAGATCTTCTCCGAAAGCGCCGCGCCGACAACCTCCTTAAGCTCCACGTCCGCGCTCAATCGGCCCAGCTCGGCAAGGTGACGTTCTTTTTTTTTGAGGAGCGTCTCAAAAAAGTCCCAATCTTCCTGTTCAATTGCAAAGAGCTCGCTGGCGATGAATCGTTCCATTTCCACGGCCAATATTTTGACTTTCTCCTCAATCGTGCTCATTTGAAAATCCGACGATAAGCACCTCTATGAGCAGATGCAAGATTTTATAATGCCTAGGCGCTTGCGTCCAAGCTTCCGCCCACGCTCTCCGCGTCGTCAGCGGCTTTTTTGCGCGCCTGCGCAAGGGCCTCGGCATCGGCTGCGGCATTTTCCTGGGGTTTGTTTTTCTGGAGCATCTCCGCCCAAGCGTCACGAATATCCTTGAGCATTCCTCCGACAATTTTTATAGGCTCGCGATCTTTTTTGATGTTGGCCTGTTGAAGCTGCCGGATCATAAAGTCGTAAAGCTGAAACATGTTCTTCGAAAAATCCCCGCCCACCTTCATATCGAGCGAGCGCTGCAGTTCAGCGAGAATATTCTGCACCTTGATGAGGTTGTTGTGGATTTGCTCGTTACGCAACCGGGGACTGGTCTGTTCAAAGCCTCCTTCGGCCAGTTGCAGGAATTTCAGTGCCCCGTCGTAAAGCATCAAGATAAGCTGCCCGGGGCTGGCGGTTTCGACGGCGGTGTTTTTGTAAGATTTGGCGATGTTCATGACTCGGATAGCAAAGCGCTGACAAAGTTTTTAAGCGTCCCCTCGTCAAAAGCTTTTACCGGATCGTCAGAGCTCCGACCGGCAACAGCCTCGGGCCGGATAGCCGACGTTTCCATCAATTGCTTGACGGCGGAACGTATCTTTTCAATATCGTCCGTCGCCTCAATTTTTTCAGTCGCAGGAGCAGTCGTTGCGTCAGTTTGAAGTTTTTCGAGGGCGCCGGCCTGTGCGGGCGCAGTATTAGTCGAAAAGACCGACGACAAAGCATTGGGATCTATTTTCATATATATTAGTCTTTCGCCCTCAATTCTTAAAAATTAAGTAAAAAAACTTTTTTTTAAAGCTTTTTTTTACAACTTCTCTTTTTTCAGGAATTTCGGCGCATTCTCCTTTCTGCAAATTTAATTCGGCAATTATTTCCCTATTTTAACCCCCGCTTCCAAAGTTCATAAATTCTTAACGCACTCAGGGTCGCTTGGTTGTGGAGGGCGGCAGAGTCGCAAAGAGCGTATAGGCGGCATACTTGGCGAGCTTGGACGGGGAAAGCTCCATGGTACCGGGATTTTTGATTTTTCCGGAGGTCATTTGCATAAGCATTCCCTCTTCAAAGCGCTTGGCGCCGGCAAAGACCTCAGGCGCGGCCATATCAAAGAGTTCTTCGCACGCCCAATAGGTCAGGCCGGTTTGGACCCCCACCAGACGCATTCGCAGGCCCAGCGAAATGGGCGGAAAGCCTTTAAGCTGCGTAAGTTCCAGCGCCAAAACGCCATCGATTTGCCTTTCTTGCAGGGCCTGTTTGAGCCGCTGCGGCCAGACGTCAATCGCGCGCAAGCTCGAAACTCCGGCAACCTCGCGGAGCGTATCCGCGCTAAGGACGATAAACTCAAATTGTTTGGTTTTAAAAAGCTCCTCGCGCACGGCAAGCTCGATCGCCTCCAGCGACTCGTGTCCCCCCAAGGCCGGATCGGCAGCCAGCGGAAGCACCGCCACCCTCAAAAAGCCCTCGGGCAGGCGCAAAGCGTAAATATTCTGGGGTTCATAAGGGGGTGTGACCTTGGCGCGCTCATTACGCGAGGCGGCGCAACCGCTCAAAAGCGCCAAACCGACCATCAAAAAAAGAGTTTTCCGCATATTCTGTTGCACTTGACAATAGCCTCGGCTCGCTTTAAAGTAAATACCTTTATGAAGGTCTCATCCTCTCTTAAATCTCTCAAGGCGCGCCATCCGGACTGCCAGGTGGTCCGGCGCCACGGCCGCGTCTACGTCATTTGCAAAAGCAACCCGCGCTTCAAAGCCCGCCAACGCTAGAAAGTTTCCATCATGAAATCCGAAGGACATCCCGTCACCCACCCCGTCTGCTTCGTCGATGTTTCGACAGGCAAGAAATTTCTCACGCGCTCGACGATGAAGAGCTCTCACCAAGAGACCATCGAAGGCGAGAAATACTACATGATTGTCCGCGACGTCACCGCCGACAGCCACCCTGCCTACACGGGGGAAAAGCGCTTTGTGGATACGGCAGGTCGCGTGGAACGCTTCCAAAACAAGTTCCGCCGCGGCACGACAACCAAGTAGCACATCCAAATTTACAAAAAAAGCCCTCCTTTAGGAGGGCTTTTTTGTAAACAAAACATGTTTTCTCGCGCTAAAAAGCTCAGTTGCGCGCACGCAAAAGAAATTCCGCCAACGTATCATGCAAATGCCTATCCTGCCTGCGACCGGCGCGCTCAGCCGAACGCAAACTGATGATATTCTCCAGTCGCTCCGCCATCTCCACGCAACGAACATCCTTGGGGCTTGCGAGGAAAAATCCGCGCAGGTAATCGTGCAAAGCACTCACTTGTTCCCCCGCTTCGCAAAGCTCGTAAAGCTCGCCATAGGAAGGCCGGCTCTCCAACGCGCTTTCCAAAAGTGCATGCACCATTCGCGCCCCGCCCATCGCGTCAGCATGCGGGAGGGTCGTCGCCACTTCACGCAATTTCGCCCCAAAAGCCACCTGCCGGTCTTTAAGCCGGTTGATTAAATATTGCTCCCACTTGGCTGTCATGATTGCAGTTTAGCACACCCGTTTGCGCACGAAGATTTTTTGTAAATTTTTTACAATCTCGCTGTGCTCAGCGCACCTGCTATTTCTCCTGCAAAAATAACGTAAGTCCTTCTCCTTCAAGGGTTAAGTAAATTCCTCGCTTGTCGCAAGCAATCCCGTCGATGCCGCCCGAACGCACCCGCAAAATCGCATTTGAATTACCCGCCTCATCGCGGATAAACAGTCGCGCACCGTGCGCGCTATCCTCCCCCATCACCCACGACCCATCGGGCGCCAACGCCAGCGCGCTGATGCGCCCCGACGGCCCCTTAAAAACCTCCACACTGCGAAGCTCGTCATTGCTCAGAGTCCAAAGCTCGCTGCCACTCTCGGAAAGTGAGCGTATTCCAAAAAGCACGCCCTCCTTCATCGCCAGCGCCACGCCACGGCCCAAAACGCTCCCGCGCGCGCGCGCCGCCAGCTCGTGCAACGGCACGTTGCCGTCAAAGTCCAGCTGCACCCAAAAAACTTTCGTCCCCCTCCCCTGCAGAGTTCCCGAAAGATTCGGCGTCTCGGCCTTCATGACATCCCAACGTCCTCCTTTGGAAAAGTCTCCCCACACCGCCGGAATAAACCGATAAAGGAAACCATCCTCGCGCGCCTCCACTGCATAAAGATATTCAGCCCTTGCATCCGCACAAAAGCCTCCCCAGACCGCACACGGAAAAACCGGCAGCGGCGCCCCCAAACCGCGCGCCAGCGGCGAAAGAACAAATGCCGCTCCATCCTCCGTCTGTTCGGCCACCAGCACGCCTGCCCACGGCAACGCCACGACCACGCGCGCCTCCTTGAGCCCCACCAGACAAAACTCCGCCCGCTCCACCTCTGCGCTGGAGGCATTTAGCAAAAGCCGCGTGGCGCTCCCTTGGCCCTCCGGCCTAAAACGCAGCGCCGCAGGAAACTCTTTTTGCGTTGCCTCGGCTGCTCCCGCGTGCGCGCAAATCACCATTCGCTCGGCGCCGCTTTCAAAAACGGCGATTCCTCGCGGCCCGCCCGGACGCTTGAACCCAAGCTGCAACGCATCCCCCTCTTTCGCCAACACCCGCGCCGTATAGGCCGAACTCAAAAGCTCGTAAGGGCCCTCCATCGGCTTCTCGGCAACCTCAATCGCCGGGCCGTCTGCCGCCGAGGGCAAGTTCCCGGCATCAATTTGGAAAACTCTCGGGCGTTCGCCCGTAGCTTCCGGCGCAAAAACGGGCGATACTTCCAATGGCGGCGGCGTACGGTCGGTGGGCACAGTTTCTTCCCACTGTTGGGCAAAAAGCACAAGCGGCCACAAAAATAAAATCCTCCAACGCATATCCCAATGTGTCGCCTCACGCGCGCCAAGACAAATAAAATTTTGGAAGCGTGCGTATAGGGTGTAAATTTTACTGAAAAAAGCTTGACAAATTACCGCTTTGTGCTAAAATGGGAGGCGCTTCACCTGGGGGTTATAAAGGGGGGCATTTAGGTAGTTTTTGCCTATACGACAGACATCCAGAAATTGTGTACGGAAGGACGGGAGCGGATTCGGCATAGAGGCGGCTTTTGCCTACATAGGGAGACGTCGCGCGGAGACGCAGGGAGCAAATGCGTCCAGCAAGGGGGGGTAGGTATAATTTGTCTACACGACAGACGTCGTATGATGGGTGGAGGCGGCGCGCATGAGGACGTAAGGCGTTATGCGCAGACAGGAACGGTCAAACGCGCGTCTTTACGAATTCGTCCT
>CAZIRU010000012.1:0-44394 GCA_964541905.1 uncultured Verrucomicrobiota bacterium | reverse complement strand
CCACTCCGGCCTTGCTGCCGCATTTGCCTCTTCTGCGTCGCAGCGCGACGCCTCTATGCAACGTGTGATATTTGTTGCATAGGCAAACCCACCCACCCACACATCGTTGACGATTTGCCCCCGCATCGCGTAGCGATGCCCGAAGGTAGCCCAGGGCTTTAGCCCTGGGTAAATCGCAAGCCCTACCGCACCGCGTAGTGGTGCCCGAGTTCCCACAGCATGCGCGTAAGCGCGGTAAAATCTCCCTTTGAAGGGTCGGGGTGGACAGCGACGGGCGCCCACACAGCGAGCCGCGACGGGGGCGGCTCTCGTGCACTATCCGACTTTGAACCGCGCGAGGGCACCGCTCTCCCCCGATGGCTTTTTTACGCTCCGCGCCGGACTCTTTCACTATAATACTCGCGCACGCCTTGGAGCCTGAGGTGCAAATCGCGGCCCTGCACGCCAACTTTCCAAAGCTCCTCAAAATTCTCCGAGAGCCGCTTAATCTTTTTGGGATCATCCTCCGAAGCGGTGCCGAGCAAATTCTCGCTCATCGCATACATCCCGTCGACGATCGTAAAAAAATAATGCGCGGGCACCTCGACAAAAACATCCGAGGGCAGCAAACGGAACTCAATGCTCTTGCTTGGGGCAAAATTCATGAGTCGCTCGACCTGCGCGAGCATCACCTTCGGCGAACCCACGGGCATATAGAGGGCGGTTTGAGGAAAGGTCAGGCGGATTTTGCGTTGCGGATCCAAAAAAATCTCCTCCAGCCGCAAACGCCTTTGTCGCGCCAGCTCCAGCGCATCGTCGCGATGATGATAATTTCGGATAATGGCGGCGGTGTACTCGAGGGTCTGCAAAACCGCCGGCACCGTCAGCGAGTGATTCATAATGTCGCGTGAGTTTTCGATAAGCGTCGAAAGCGTTTTTTCATACTCCGACAAATTCCGTTCGGCCGAAGGCAAACTCAATTTGGCGCTGGCAACCAGCGCTTGCTTCTCATTTTCCGGAAGATTTATTGCCTCACAAAAACAATTCAAATACTCCCAATCAATTTTGAAAACGCCCGATTCCCTTCGCGAAATACCCGACATCGAAAAACGCCCTTGCATTTTTTTTGAAAGCGCACGCACCCCCCCTTTTAAATACCGCATTCGCAACACGCGAAGCCGTTCGCCAATTGGCAACTCACACTCGGTTCCAACCAATTTTTTTGGCATACGCAACTATCCAACAAAAGTGTTGGCATTGCAATACTAGATTGATTTTATCTAGTTTTATTTTCCGTCGCCCATCATAGTTTTTAGATTGGTTGTGAAATTTGTCGTTATTGTCGTTATTTGAGTGGGTACGGTCAAGCCCTTTTCAAAAATATTGTTGCGGTAAAAGCGCAACAAGGTGTTGACTTGTTGCGGCAAAACCGCAACAATATTTTCATGGCACGGGAACGAACAGGGAAAAAAGATTCTAATTTATCCGAAGTGTCCGCGCAGAATCTAGGCAATATCGAGTTAATTACGCCGGAGAATCTGAAGCGCGGCTGGAAGCTCACTCCCAAAAAGGACGGCCTTGCAATGGCTTATTGAGCGGGCGGCGATTTTGTGATAACATGTCAGGCATGTGGGGCTTTATTTCCAAGCTGTTTTGCCGCCGCACCGACGCTCAAAAGACTGGGCACTGGGCTGAGGAGCTTGCATCTAAGATGCTCAAAGACAAAGGCTTACAAATCGAAAGCCGCAATTGGTCACTCAACTGGGCGGGACGCAAAGGGGAGCTGGATTTGATAGCGCGGGAGGGCCGGCAACTGGTTTTTGTCGAGGTGCGTGCGCGCAGTGCAGAAGCAAGAGTCTCGCCTTATTTCAGCATTTCGGCTGGTAAAAAGCGCTCTTTGAGGCGTGCGATTTCAAGCTATTTGAGGCTCCAAGAGGCAAAAAATGGCACTCCCGAGGCGTGGCGTTTTGACATAATCGAGGTCTCTTTTTCAAACCGAAAAGATTATCAACTCACTCATCATGAAGGAGTTACATTATGAACTCGTTCCCCTGCCCCTTTGAAAAAAAGCACCCCTCCGAGCTGCTGCGCGACGAAGCGTATTATATGTCGCTTGCCTATAACCTTGCGCTGGAAGCATTTAAAGCAGGAGAAGTCCCCGTGGGAGCGGTAATTGTGCGCTCCGGTGAAGTTATCGCCTCGGCTCGCAACCAAGTGGAGGGCCTCAAGGATGCCACCGCCCACGCCGAAATGCTTGCGATTACCGCCGCCGCAAAACACATAAACGACTGGAGGCTAGAAGGTTGTACGCTTTTTGTGACCAAGGAGCCCTGCCCGATGTGTGCAGGAGCGCTCCTGCTTTCAAGGATCGAGCGGGTAGTTTTTGCCACTCCCGACCCCAAAATGGGGGGCTTGGGAGGCGTGCTTGAAATTCATCACCTCAAGGAAAGCTTTCATCGCTTTGAAGCTGTGCAGTTTACGCAAGAACCGCTGGCCAGCGACAGCACGCAAATGTTGCGCGCCTTCTTCGCCGGAAGACGAACCCCCGCCGAGTAATTAGCCGGAAGGGGGACTGGCATCCGCAACCTTGTAGAGGCGCACATCTTCCAACCGCGCCGAGCCTTGCGCGTTGCACCAGCCGCCCAGTCCCACCACAAAGCGCGTGCAGCCGCCATTTGTGGAAAAAGGATACCAAAGCGTTTGGCCCTCCATCGAAGCCTCGATGCGCAGCGTCCGCAAGGAGTCGCCCTCGATCCCAAAAAACAACGGACGCACCTGCGGCGATTCCGCGTGCGGCGTCACATTCGCGCGCTTCACCTTGAACGAAAAATAGTAGTAGCCCGCCGGCAACTCCTGCGTATTGAGCAGCCACGCGTTTGAGAGCGAGGGAGCCTCGAGCGCAAACGAATGCGGCTCGACTGTCATCGTCACGGAGCTATTACGCGGCTCGACGCGCGCCCATTGCGTAAGATCCAGCGGAACTTCGACGGGCTTTATTCGGGCGGGGGGATTATTGAGGATTTGCGGCATCCCGCCCTCGTGCGTGAGGCTCAAAAAACGTTTTTGCCCAAGCGAGGCGAGATATTTTTCGGGAATCTTCACGCGCGCGTAAGGCTCCGCAAGCGTCGCCTCGAAAACATCCGGAGCCGCCCCCAGCTGCGCTGAAAGCGCCAAGCGCACCCTTTGCGTCAGGCTCGACATAAAAACAATCTCGCGCAATGCCTCCGGATGGCTCAGGTAAAAATAGCGGCAAACAGGCTTTGTCGCCGGCGTGTACCAAAGATACACCGGCAAAACCAAGGGCGTCCCCTGCGCGTCCACCACCGCGTAGTCTTTATCGGCATAGCGCACGCGCCCGGGATAGAAACCGCACTCGGCCGCTTGGCAAAAAACATAGCGAATGTTGGAGGTGTAGGAGACGGGCGTCTTGATACCCTTGGCATCTTCAGCCCAAAAAGAACTCGGCATATCCCAAAACGACACGACATTTTTGAGCGCCAATGGCCGCAGCGCCGTGTAAAGATCGGGCCAGTCGCGCAAGGAGGCGATATAAAAATCGCCGTCGCTGAGCGCTTGCATGAACGCCTCGCGCTCGCGGCCGTAGGAGGTTTGCGGAGGGGTGATGATGCGCGAGTGTTTGCGGATAGTGTGGCGAAACTGGACTTGCGCAAGCGCATACGGCACAAGGAAGAAAACCCACAACAGCCGCCACGCTCCGCGCAGCGAAACGAGAGCCAAGAAAAACCATACCCACAAAAACGGCACCGCATAATTGAGCGCCTTGAACATATTCCAGCTTTTCAAAACGCCCGTGTAGCGGAAACAAACATACGCCGCAAGCGCCGCAAATACTCCCAGCGTAATCCAGACAATCTCACGCCTGCGCTGGCGCAAAAGCACCGCGAGCCACGTCAAAACCAAAAGCGCTTCACTCAGGATAAAGAAGCCCTTTTGGAAAGCGCCGATGCGGATGGGAACCTCCGTCGAGATGCAGCCCCCCTGATTGAAACCAAAAAACACGCTCCCCAACGCCCAAAGCTCAAGCGACTGATCGCCCCCGTGGGGATCGCCGGTAATCTGCACCCAAAGCCCTCGCGTCAGGTGCGCAAAACATATCCCTGCGCACAAAAAGAAAACCCCGAAAAAGCTGAGCGCGAAAAAACCCAGCTCGCGCCACCGAAGCTCCTTTTTGAAAAGCTGCCAAAGCGTAAAAATAAAACAGACGAGAAAAAGGATAGGCGTCATCTCCGTGTAGGCGGAGTAGAGCGTTGCCACCAAAAACCCCACCAGCGCTCCCAGCCGCAACGGCTGGCGCCAGTTGGGCAAGTCGATCACAAGATTTAAAACCGCCAGCGCCAGCGCAAAACCAACCGACTGGGGCAAATATGAGCCATAACCGCACCAGACAATCAGCGGATGGAGCCCATATAAAAGCCCGCCGAGAACCGCCCAACGGCGCTTTTTGCTCGCGCGAAGCACCAGAAGCGACACGATAAGCGACTGAAAAACAATCGCAAGGCCCACCAAAAAGCTGAAAAGCTCGTCGGGACTGGCCCCTGTGAGCGTCCGCACTTGCGCCAGCCACAGCTCCGGCGAAAAACGAATAAAGTCGCTTTGCGTCCGATTGCCCGATGCCCAAACGGGATTCATCGGCGCGGTAGGACTGGGCAGATGCGCCATCGACTCGCGCTGGAACCAAAAACCATGCGACCAGTAATGATAGTAGTCGCCCGCCTGATAGTGCACCGAACCCCAAGCAGGCGGCTCCATCTTGAGGAGCAAAGGCGACAAAAACGTCAAAAAGACCACCGCCAATATCGCCGCCACCGGCCATAGATAGTGCAACGGTCGATGTGGCAACGGCGTCGCGCGCGCGGGAGCGGGAAATTTTTTTGCAAACGCATAGCCCAACGCCCCCAACGCCAGCAGCACCGCCAATTGCCACGCGGCCGTATCCACCAGACGAAAGTTGAGGAAATTGGCAATCACCAAAAGCACGATGTGCAGGCAAAAACCTATGAGCGGCGCATAGCCGCTGCGCGAAACGCCGTCGCCTAGCAAAAGGCCCGTCCAACCACGACCCAACACCCAATAAAACGCCAGCGCCGCGCAAAAAAGCCCGAAAATCTGAAAACCAAAAAGGATATATTCCACAAGGTCTTATATGTTCCGTGGCGGCGAAAAGTCAATGCGACAACAGGAAAACTGCGGGTGGACGGAATCGAACCGACGCTATCTGCGTGGAAGGCAGAAGTTCTACCACTGAACTACACCCGCGATAGACAATGACATTCTAGCGCAAGGGCAAACGAAAAGAAAGGAAAATGTCTGAGGGCAATCCTTTGCGACACACTGCGATGCCGCCGCAGTTTTTTCTCTTGCGCCAGGAAGAGAAATCGAACAAAATAACCCTAGTTATGAAAAAGGAAGTAAATTGTCACCCTTATGCGTGCGGTTGCAAGAGCAGCTTGCCTCAAAATCACTGACGTATATCAATCCCGAAAAGAGTGCGCTCTTATTCAAGCTCTTGAGCGTGGCGGCCAAGGCGGGGGCGACCGAAATGATAAAAACAATTTTAACGCACGGGATGCGAAAAATCACCCCGGACCAAAAACCGCAGCTCTTTCAGCGCGGTGTTTTTGCTTTCGCAGAAAGCGGGAAATTTGGAGAGCTTCTGGCCTTTGCCAAACGGGAAATGGCCCGCACCAAAGACCCTGTCTTAAAATCAAGATTCTTCCAGCATGCGCTTCCTGCGCTCGCGCTCGAAAAGCCTTCCAAGCGTGCCCTTGCTTTTGCCAAGGAATATATTACCGAGTACCCCGAAGAACTGATTCGCGAAGCACGGACGTACGAGGCGGTCAGAGCGCTTCTAGACATACGCAAAGTTGGGCTTGCCAAAGAAGTGGCCACAGCCATGATCCACCCCGCAAAGGGAACTCATCAAGTAAGACTGCTGCAAAATGCTACCTGCGAATTCATTAGAGCCGGGTATATTACAGAAGGAGTCAACTTTGTAGAAACATGCCTTGAGACTGAATTCCCCGAAGACGATCGTAAAGCCGTGCAAACAATCGCGACCTATGTCATGGGCGGAATTTTTCATATGGGACACCCCGATTGGGCAGCCAAGTACGCAAAATACCGCATTTTGGCCGAGCCGAAAGAAACACGAAAGGCGCTTTTCGAGGCGCTGTTTAACGAAGATATCGTAAGCTCACTTGCAATTGACGCCGTGCGGCCCAAAGTTAGGCGCTGGTATCGTCGAAATGCAAGCACACCGCAAACCACAAATCTGGCTGCACTCCTTGGTACGCTAAAAGAAACCCCCATGCAAGAACTTGACAGGGCTGCCCAGAAAATGGAGAGAGCGCTCAGCATTTAGAGTCAAACAAAGCGGCGGTAGCCCAAAAAACAAATTCGCTTGCTGCAGTACGCAAGAAGCAAAAATAGCGGCACAAAAGCAGCCCCGCCGGTTGCGTGCTCAATTGCGAGCGCAAAAATTTACGCGACCTCGTACTTGCGGCGCAGGTACATCGTAAAGGCCGAGACCTTGTCCTTGCGGCGGCGAATTTCGCTGGGCTTTTCGTAATAACGCTTGGCGCGCACGTCCCGCAGGACGCTTTCGCGTTCGAGCTTGCGCTTCATGCGGCGCAAGGCTTTGTCGAGGCTCTCGCCTTTGCGTAATCTGATTTCCACTGACATAGAAATTAACTCTATAAGGAAAGCGCGCGCTCGTCAAGATATTACTTTGGGAAAAAATGGAGCACCACGGGTAAACCCCTGGTTCCTTGCGCTACACACGCAAGGGGCGACATCACGCCGTAGTCAGAAGCAACCTTGCCGCATTCATCAACGCCTTAAGGCGTGGTCTTCTGCGGAGGCGGATAAACATTTTTTGTGCTTTTGTGTCTTGCTTTTTTCTTCAGAATGTCATTTTAAGTAGCTATGGCAGCTGAAAATATACCGGATGGCGATCTGGTTTCCGCCCATCGTCAGGCAAAGAAAAGCCTGGAACGCGCTCGAAAAACCGCCATCCTTGTTCCGTTAACCCTACTTGTAGCGCTCGGCGCTTATCTCTGGTGGAGAATTGACGACTTCTGCCACAAAAAAGCTCCCGAAGTCCTCCAAAAGGTGGCCTCGCGCTCAGGAGAGGTCGTAGGGCCTCTCACCGCACGCGCCTCGCAAGCCATGCTGCGTCTGGCGCCCGTCTATGCAGGCGCCATCCGAAAGGTAATGGCGCGCGACCACGAAACATATATGGCCATCGCGCAAGCGCAGTTCTTTTTGTTTGCCGACTACTCCAACGCTTCAAAACTGCGCATGCTCAGTCGCGCCAATTCGCTGCTGACGAGGGTGTTGGCCGAGGTCGAAAAGGAGCTTGTCCCCGCGCTTTCGGGCGGCGAAAAGGTCATCTTTGAGGCGACCGTGGCGCAAACGATTCACGAGCGCTATCGAGACGAAATCAATAACGTATGGCGCTCGCAACTCAAGTGCGTGGACGCTGTGAGTCAAAGCCTGCACACTATCGCCGAGCTGCACCCGGAAGCGGCGCATTTTTCACCTACCTACCTCATGGGAATCGGCCTGGAATACGCCGGCCTTAAACTGGAGGGCATAAAATGACAACCAATGAATATCTCCGCGCAGACATCGTCGCGCTCAAGAAAAAAACCCTCCTAACACTGTGGGTGGGAGGGGCCCTCTCGCTGCTGGTTCTTGTCTATGCGGCGACGGCAATTTGGTACTCGCAGGTGTTTTCCAATACCGACGATCTCTCGACCGCCATTTTGGTGACCTGCAACATGCAGGCTCCCCGCGCGATCAGCGCGATGGAAGAACGCCTCAAAGAAAACGCCCCCGCCCTTGCGGAGGTGTTTTCCAAGGCCTATCAGGAGGCCATTCCGCAATTGCGAATCTACGCACAAAACACGCTCGACTCGATTGTAGCCGAAAACTTTGACGGCCTTGAGGAAAGTCTTGTGCAGATGACCCGCAGTTATATCGAGGCACATCGCGAGGAGTTCAAGCCCCAAGCGCCCGACGAAACAGTTGAGGTCTACGGCAAACGCATCGCCAACGTGCTCTGCGACCAGTTTGGCAAAAATCTCGACCGAGAGCTGATCCACACCACCGGGCTCTCGCTCAACGATTTTGGCGCGAGAACCTGCGAGATTCTGGCCATCTTCCGCCAACACATGGGCAAAGCAGCCGGCTCGGAATTTGCCACGCTCTCGCGCGAAGAACAGCTCGAAAGGCTTATCATTGCACACATCGTCAATAAGTATTTCGCGGCAATACCGCGTTAAAGATTTCCCTCGCGCAAAAACGCCGCTCCAGATGGGGCGGCGTTTTTTGAACCCTAAAAGTCCACCTGCCAAAGCGCATAGAGCCCTCGCCCGGGCTGGGGCTCGTCAAAAAAGGCTTCGCTGTAACGCGCGTCGAAAATATTTTTGACGCCCAACGTCAGCTCGTGACGCAAACGCCCCGTCGAGGCAAACTCAAAGCGCACCTGCACGTCGGCCTCGTGATAGGCGGGAAAATACACGTCATTGACCGTATCGCGGCTGCCGGTCACAAAACGCCCCTGCCATTGAGGCATCACCGAACGCAAATATTTCCCAATCGCGCCGAAACGGAAGCCTATGCCATAACCCAACTTCCAGCGCGTCAGCGAAACAGCCTCCGTCGAGTCGGTCCATGCGCGGGAGAGATTGGCGTAATTGCGCCAAGGGCTTGAGCTGGGGCTCTTCCATGAGGCTTCCAGACCGTAAATATCGACATCCCCCAAGTTGTCGCGCAGCTTGACGACGGAAGTCCGCGAGCCGCTTATGACAGTAGAGCTCACCGTGCGCAAGCCCACAAAGTCGTGGATATTATTATAATAGCCGGCAAGCTCCCACACGCCCTCCTCGGCATCGCGCTTGGCACCCAGCTCAAAACTATAGGCGCGCTCGGTATCAAGACTCGGATTGCCCTCGACGGTCACCTGTTCGTTAAAAAACTGCATCGTCGTGTGTCCATAGCGCTCGTCCAGATCCGGCGAGCGAAAGCCGCTGGAGGCCGAAGCGTATAGCGACGTCTGCGCGCTGAGTAGATAGGTATAGCCCAAAGCTCCGCTAAGGCCGCGCGTGGTTTTGCCCGCCGAAGCCGCCAGACGATCGGTAATCTCGAAAACATCCGCGCGGGTGCCGAGCGTAAAAAGATGTTTTTCGGCTGCCTGCCAGCGGTCCTGTGCGTAGAGCCCCGCCCGCACCTGCGACGCATCGGCCTTGAGCGTCGGGCCGCTCAAAGAAGACGTCTCCGGCAGATAAGTGCTGTCGCGGCCCACGTCCGCGCCAAGGGTCAGCTCGTGAGGCGCCAAGTCAAGGACAAGCTGGCCTTGCGCCTCGACCGTACGCACGCGATCACTGGTGTGGACGGTATCGGTGGCGCTAAAGTGCGGGAAGGGCGTATAGACAAAAAGAGGCGTCGCGTGTTCAAAATGCCGCTTGAGCTCCTGCGCGTAAACACCCACCTTCCAGCTCTCGACCCACGAAACAGGGCGCTCCTTTTCATACTCGGCGGCCACCATCGCGCGTTGATAGTAGGGGATTTTGTAATAAAAGGCCCCCGTGCTGCCACCTGAATAATCGGAGGCGTCAAAAATCCGAATATCATAGGCGCTGACGATATTCGCCAAAAGCCGCCATTGCTCATCGTCGCTGGGCCGATACGCAAACGAAACATTGCCGCACTGCTTGCGATAGTTGCCTTGATAGGAAGTTGTGGCGCCCTCCGGCAGCGTGGGAGTCGCCGCCTCGGAATACGAACCGCCCACGACTATGCCCCAGTTTTTTTCGCCCACGTCCACCCAACCGCTTTGCGTAAAAATATTGCGCGACGCGTCAAAAGAGGTGCGCGAACGCGCGTTGGTACCAAAGACCTCACGCTCGGCCGGCTGGCGCGTAAAAAGCTGCACCACTCCCCCAAAGGCGTCTGTCCCGTAAAGCACGCTGCCGGGGCCCTTCAAAACTTCAATGCGCTCAAGAGAAGCCGTATCGTAGAGCGACAGATTGCCGCCGCCATAGCCCACGCCCTGGCCCGACTGCCGGATGCCATCACTTATAAGCAAAACACGCTGCCCGCCCAACCCTCGAAGGGTATAACCGCTATTCCAATAGTCGGAGTTGCGGTTGGAAGAATCCCCTCCCCCCGTCGGAGCGGCCGCTACCCCCGGAAGCTCCTGAAGCAAATCGTTGGCCGTGGCTCCCAACGAAGTGGCGAGGGCCTCCTCGTCCATAACCGCCACCGATTGCGGCACGTTTAAAATTTCCTGCGGGGCTCCGCGCGCGGGAGAAACCACCATCTTTGAGAGCTCGTAGACCGGCTTTTCGCTCTCGTCAGCGGGCGAGCGAGCTTCCTCCGCCCAAACAAACGCACCCAGCAACGCGAAAGATACGGCAAAACAAAAATTCTTCATAGGAGGGAAGTCTCCATCCAAAAAATTCCCGCGCGATTTCGCAAGACCAAAAGTCCGCGCACTGCCGTCTTAGTGGCGCCGCGCGCCCATCGAATCGGGCGGTCGGCCCCCCCCGCGCATATGCAGCACGATGCGCCCCTTGGTGAGGTCGTAGGGCAGCATCTCCAGCTTAACCTTGTCGCCCACCGCTATCTGCACATAGCACTTGCGGAGCTTGCCCGAGACATTGGCCAAAACCTGATGGCCGTTTTGAAGCTCGACGCGAAACAACGCGCCGGGCAGCACCGTCGCCACCTTGCCGATAATTTGTATAGGGTCTCCGCCAGCCATGTAAGGGGTTATTCTCAAACAATCTCCGCGGTCACGTCAAGCAAAGACGCTTTAACCCTGTCGGGGCAAAGCGTGACTCTCCAAAAACTTTTGCGCACCAGAGGAACTCGACGCCTTGAGCTCCTCAAGCGTACCCTCAGCCGTCAGCTTTCCGCCCTCCAGATACAAGCAATGCTCGGCAATACGAAAGATGCTGGCAAGCTCGTGGGTAATCACCACAAACGAGGTGCCCAAGCCTTCCTTGAGCTGCAAAATCAGCTCGTCCAGACGGCGCGAGTTGAGCGGATCGAGCCCCGCCGAAGGCTCATCCAAAAAAAGCACCGCTGGATCGAGCGCCATCGCGCGGGCCAGCGCGACGCGTTTGCGCATGCCCCCCGAAAGCTCGTTGGGATAAAGCTCCTCCGCCCCTTCCAACCCCACCAGCGCCAGTTTGTAATGGACGATCTCCGCAATGCGCGCCGCCCCAAGCTCGGTGAATTCCTCCAGCGGAAACGCCACATTTTCGGCCACCGTCCGATCGCTCCAAAGGGCGCCCCCTTGGTAGAGCACGCCGATATGCCGGAGCTTTTCGGCACGCGGATCAAGCTCGAGGTCGTAAAGCGAGTCGCCATTGTAAAAGACTTTCCCCTCCTGCGGCTGCAAAAGACCAATCATCCCCTTCATGAGCGTGCTTTTGCCGCAGCCCGAGCCGCCCATGACCACCGTGATGGTATTTTGCGGAAGCTCAAAAGAGACGCCCGAGAGGATGGCTCTTTCGCCATAGCCCAAGGAGAGATTTTCGACTGAAATTTTTTCCTGCATGCTTTATAAATTCAAGGCGTTAAGAACCACCGCAAAAATCGCATTGGCCGTCACAATCAAGGTCAGCGACATCACGACCGCCGAAGTCGCCGCCTGACCCACGGCATCGGCGCTATCTCCGCAGCGCATTCCGCGCCACGCTCCCGCATAGGCCACCAAAAAGCCATACACCGCACCCTTGGCGATCCCGATAACGAGCTGCCGCGGAACGACCGCCAGCGCCGTCTCGCTGATATATTGAAAAACCGAAAGCTCCAAAACAATCGTCGCCATCAAAAGCCCCGCAAACATCCCCACAAAGGTGGAGCATACCGTCAAAAGCGGCGTCATCGCCGTGAGCGCGGCGACCTTGGGCAACACCACCATGTCCATCCCCGAAAGCCCCATCGTCTTGAGCGCGTCGAGCTCCTCCGAACGCTTCATCGAGCCAATCCGCGCCGCATAGGCCGCACCCGTGCGCCCCGCCATAATAATCGCCGTCATCAGGGCCCCCATCTCACGCGTCATCGAAAGCCCGACCAAATCCGCCACATAAATCGAGGCGCCAAAAAGCCGCAGCTGCATCGAGCTGACAAAAGCCAGAATCAGTCCGACCAAAAAACTCAAAAAGGCGACAATCGGCAATGCGCGATGCCCCGCCTCTTCAAATTCCACAAACCAATCGCGCGGACGAAAATGCTTGGGGTTGCGCGCCAAGCGCCACGCATGAATAAAGATCTCGCCCAAAAAACTGACCGCGCTCAAGGCGGCCTCGCGCGCGTGATCGAGCCACACCGCCGCGCGATAGCGTTTGCCGGCGCTCTGCAGCACGTGCATCGGAGGCCGCGTCTGGAGGGTCTCGGCGGGTTGCGCGCGACCGGAGAGCTCCAAAAGCTTCAACAGATTGGCCGAGGCTCCCGAGATTTCCAGTCCCTTATGTTTTTTTTTGAGCGTCAAAAGAACCGCCGGCAAAGTCGAGTCCCACTTTTCCACGCCGGAGAGCTCCACCTTGCGGAGTTCCGCCGGCAAGCTCGCGAGCTCTGCCGCAGCGGCGTGCTGCGTCCAGTCGCCCTCCAAGACGAGGGCTGCCCCTTCGACGCGCGAGCGCGCCACAGCGCCCTCGGAGGTGGACAAAGTTTCTGACATATCACTTCTTTAACAGCACGCGGCTCTTCAAGCAAGTCCGTAAGCAGGCGCAATTTGTCTCTTATTTGGTCAGGAACCCCCGCACTCGTTTGGCGGCGCTTTTGCCGACGACCTCCGCAAGGGCTTCCTCGGTGGCCGCACGCAGGCGTTCGAGCGTCGGGAATTTTTCCAAAAGCGCCGCGCGCCGCTTGGGGCCGATTCCCGGGCAGTCATCGAGAATCGTTTGCTTGAGCCGGCGCGAACGCAGCTCGGCATTGAACGCATTCGCCACGCGATGGGCCTCGTCGCGCACGCGCTGCAAAAGCCGCAAGCCTTCGTGCGAGCGCGGGAGCGTCAGCTCCGGTCGCCCATCGCTAAAAACAAACGTCTCGTTGCGCTTGGCAAGTCCCACCATCATAGGCGGCGTAAGCCCCTCCTCCAAAAACGCCGCGAGCGCCGACTTGAGTTGCGCGGCACCCCCATCCACAACTATGAGGTCGGGCAATTTTTTTCCTTCGGCCACCAACCGCGCATACCTGCGCCGCACGACTTCCCGCATGGCCGCCACATCGTCATTTTTGGCCCCTGCAAGCACATCGCCGCGAATTTTAAAACGCCTGTAGGCGGACTTTTCCGGCACACCCTCCTTAAAGCGCACCAGTGACGCCACCACAAAGCTTCCCGAAATATGTGAGATGTCAAACGCCTCAATCGCATGAGGCGGCTCGGCCATTGCGAACGCCTCACGAACCGCTTCGAGGGCACTCGGCGCGTCCATTATTTTCATCATCGGGTCGCGCAGGAACTTCCGCTCAGGGTTGCGCGCGCGCGCAAAAGCATCCAACAGATCGCGGCACTTCGCCGCCTCCTCATAGCGCCGCGCTTCGGCGGCCGCGCGCATTTTTTCGGCCACCTCCTCGCGCCACAAACGCGTTTGCCCCTCCAAAAATGCACTGGCCTTCACCACGCGCTCCAGATACTCCTCGCGCGAAATCTCGTTGCTCCCAAATATCTCCGCGCGCGCGTCGTCGTAGAGCTGCCACCGTCCATCGGGGAGTTTTTGCGGCCGCGCATCGCCCAAGAGCACGCCGTACTTTTTGCGCAACTCAAAATAAATTTTTTTGATCGCCGCCCCGTGAACAAACGGCCCGTAATAATTGCTCTTGGGGTCGATCCGGTTGCGCTCAAGCATAAAACGCGGAAGCGCCGACGCGTCCACGCGCAAAAAAAGGAAACGCTTGTCGTCCACAAAATCGGTATTGTATTTGGGTTTGTATTCCTTGAGCAGCCGTCCCTCCAGAATGAGCGCCTCGGCTTCCGTCTTGACGACAATCGTTTCGATGCGCCGAATCCAACGGATCATCGCACCCACCTTGGGACGGCCCTCGGCGGCAATTTGCCGTGGATTAAAATACGCCCTCACGCGGTTGCGCAGATTTTTGGCCTTGCCCACATACAGCACGCTTCCGGCCCCGTCCCTGAAAAGATACACTCCCGGCGCCTCCGGCAAAGCCTCGAGCTCCGCCTTCAACGCAGGATCGACTTTGCCCGAGGCACCCATAGGCCCATTCTCGCAAAAAACGCCCCTCGAGGCAAGGCCCCACCCGTGCTTCTTGACGAGCCAACCCTTTGCTATTACACTCCTTTGCGTTTAGTGAAGTTGATTTTGGATGCGCAGACAGGCGTGGGACAACGCCGCACGGCGCCAAAAGAAACGAGATAAACGCAAAAGTATGCTCTCCCAGCTCATCATTAACTCCTTCATCACCGGCTCCATCTACGCGCTCATTGCGCTTTCGTTCGCGTTCATCTACGCCCCCACCAAGTGCTTCAATCTCGCACACGGCTCGTTCGTGGTGGTGGGCAGCTATTTGTATTACACGCTTTTTGTCGATAAGGGACTGCCTCTTTGGGCGGCAACAATCCTTTCCGCCGTGGCGGTCGGGCTTTTGGGAGTTGTGATGTACATTTTTGTCTTTGGCCCTCTGCGCCGCAAAAAAAGCTCCGGCATGGTGCCGATGGTAGCGTCACTTGGCATCATGACGATCATTCAATCCATCCTCGCGCTCATCTACGGCAGCCACTACAAAAGCATCCCCGGCACCAGCGACATCCCTACTTATACGATCCTCTTTGGCGCGCGCATCACGGCGGTGCAACTGCTTATCTTCGCCACCGCGATTGTCGCCTGCATACTGCTCATGCTCCTCACCTTCCGGACGAAATTTGGCCGTTCGATTGTCGCGCTTTCGGATAGCGAAGACATGGCGCGGATTGTGGGGGTCAACCCCGGACGCTCGCAAATGCTCGTCTATTTTATCGGCGCAGCGCTCGCAGGCCTAAGCGGAGTGCTCGTGGCCTACGACGTGGGTGTCGAGCCGATGATGGGCATGGAACTCCTCCTCAAGGGCGCGATTGCAAGCATCATCGGAGCCGTCGGGAGCCTGTGGGGGGCGATTGGCGGCGGGATGGTCTTGGGAACTATCGAAAATTTCGGCATCTACCGTCTCCCCGTTGAATGGAAAAGCGCGATTGCCTTCCTCGTGCTTATCGTGGTGCTGCTTATCCGCCCGCAAGGCCTCTTCACCCGCAAAAGCTCCGTCGTCCCCGCAAGGGACAAAATCTAAGGTTTTGCAGGGATAAGTGAAATTTTTGGCGTGACGCATTTTTTGCGTTTGCGCCGCGCAGAATGCCGCTTGCGATTCGGAGCGTTTTAGCATAAAATTCGTAAGAAAACGCAAAATGGATTATCTCACTTCCATTCTCACCACCATCGGCATCTATGCCATTCTTGCGCTTTCTCTAAATCTTCTCATCGGTTTTACGGGGCTTCTCTCTCTTGCTCACGTTGCCTTCTTCGGGGTCGGGGCCTATGCGGTTGCGATCGCCACCTCCACGCCCGAGCTGCTCCAACATCTTCCATCGTGGCTTCCCTACCCGGGCTGGCAACCAGGCTTTGGCGCAGGGGTCGTTCTGGGGCTTGAGGTCAATACGCTTATCGCCGCCACCATCGGCGCCGTGATGAATCGTTTTGGCGGCGACGTATATGTCATTGCGACCATGGGCATCGGGATTATCGCCTACACGTTTTTCCTCAACGCCTCCGATATCACCCAAGGGCCGCTGGGCATCGCGGGAGTCGTCCCGCCGAGCATCTTCGGCATCGCCTTGAGCGACCCCTTGCGCTACACGGCGTTCGTGTGGGTGTGCGTCGCGTTGGTCTGGCTGGCGATCTTGGGCATCACGCGCAGTCCCTACGGCCGCATTCTCATGGCGATCCGCGAGGACGAGCTCACGATCCGTCTTTTTGGCTACTACACGCCGGCTTTCAAGCTCATGGCCTTCATCTTAAGCGCCTGGGCGGCGACGATCGCCGGAGGGCTTTTCGCCTGCCACCTGCAATTCGTCGATCCCACGAGCTTCTTGACGAACGAAACGATTTTCATCTGCACGATGGTCATTTTGGGCGGCTTGGCCTCCCATCGCGGAGCCTTTTTGGGGGCCATCATCATGGTCATGCTGCCGGAAGCCCTTCGCTTTGTAGGAGCCCCTCCCGAATACGCCGCGCAGCTCCGCCAGATTCTCTTTGGGACGGCGCTTGTCCTCATGATGCTCTTCCGCCCGCAGGGGCTCTTGGGCAAATTCAAATTTTAAAAAAGAATCTCAAATGTTTTTCAATTCTCAACTCCTCTTGCCTTCTTTGCGTTTAGCGTCGCGAAGTTTGGATGAAGCGCTAGGCGCACCGCAGCGACACGAGGGAGTGTATAGGGTCATACTCGACCGAAGAGGAGTGAGGCGCAACAACGCGCTTCGCCAAAATTCGCAAGATAAACGCAAAGCATGATGGCATTTATAAAAACAAACGATATTTCCAAGCACTTCGACGGCATCTATGCGGTGAAGGATTTTTCCGTCGAACTCCCCGGCGGGCAAATCATCGGTGTCATCGGGCCCAACGGTTCCGGCAAGACGACCTTTATCAATTTGATTACGGGCCGCTATTTCTGCGATGGCGGCTCGATTCTGCTCCCCACCGGCCGCACGACGCGCCATTTGAAGCCCCAACAGGCGGCACGCTTCGGGATCACTCGCACTTTCCAAAGCGTCCACCTCTTCAACCAGATGACGGTGGCGGACAATCTCTACGCCGTCTTGACGCCTCGCAATCCCCTTCTCGCGCTTTTCAATCGCCGCCGCCACTCCCATCATCGCCGCGTCGCGGAGATTCTCGAACGCCTCGGCCTCACCGAAAAGCGCAAAGCACTTGCGGGCAACCTCTCCTTTGGCCAGCGCAAGCTCTTGGAAATTGGCCGCGCGCTCATGATGGACGCGCAAGTCTATTGCTTCGACGAACCCTTTGCGGGCCTTTTCCCAGGCATGATCGAGATCGTCCGGCAGCTTTTCTTGGAGCTCAAATCACGCGGCAAATGCATCCTGTGGGTCGAGCACAATATCAATCTTATCAAATCGCTTTCCGACCGCGTGCTTTTCATGGACGAGGGCAAGCTCCTCGCCGATGGCCCCGCGCATGACGTCTTCGCCCTACCGGAAGTATTGGAGGCCTATCTGGGCAACTGAAATAACAAGGACACCCTACAGAAGACCACACCTTTAGAGCGTGTTCAGAATCTCTTCGCCGTATTGCGCCGCATAATTTGCTGATAAACAATAATGAGCGGCGCCCTTCGGGTTGGGCGCTTTTGTGTTTTGGCGGCGTTTCTCGTTCGCATTTCGGGCTTCTAGCCCGTGTTGCTCACTCGAAGAACCCCGATTTCATCGGGGTTTGGCCTTGCCAAAACGCCAAAATCATCCCAACAATACTGCCAAATAGATTCTGAACACGCTCTTAGGCGTTGGTGAATGCGGCAAGAGGGCTTCTGTCTTCCCCGCCGCTTGAGCGGCGAGATGCAACCCTCGTTCTTCAGCCGCATCTCAATAACAGTTCGTATTAGCGTCGGCTCTTCCCCGCCGCTTGAGCGGCGAGATGCAACCCTCGTTCTTCAGCCACATCTCAATAACAGTTCGTATTAACATCGGCTCTTCCCCGCCGCTTGAGCGGCGAGATGCGCTTAGCCGTGGGCTTCAGCCCACGGTGTACGTAAAGATAAAAAGCGCCGCGTCAGCGCCGCTTGAACTCATCCCCATAAATATTTTTCATCACAAGCAACACCAGATTTTTCCAAAAACATACGATATTCTTCTTGGAAAGAACACATACGATGGTGTTCTTTCTGCGCCTCAATATAATTTTGCACATCACTAAGCTTCGATACGCTCACACTAAAAACCGCATACCCATCCTGCCACCCGTCGAACGCACCAATCTTTAAATCGTTTTTAATCCACTTGGAAGAGCCGCCTTTTATTTGACGGACAATCTCGCTGACGGACCTGGTTTGGGGAAGCGTAAAAAGCACATGAACGTGATCGGCCACGCCTCCAATGCGCAATGGAGTAGCGCCATTTTCGCGCGCAATGCCACCCATAAAATCCCAACAACGCGCCCGGAAACTCTCATCAAGACTCCCCTTGCGATTTTTGGTGCTAAAAACAAGATGAAGATGAACACTCGAATAACTATTAGCCATAATCCATACTCTCTCAAAGCACTCTTGATCTCAAGAGCACAAATTACGCTCCGGGGCTACGCTCAACCGGAGCGCTTATCATAAACGTATGCGTATTACAACATAAAAAACATTCATAAATCAATAATAATCAACATTTGATATATTTGCTCCAAAAAAATCGCTCGACTTTTCGCCCAAAATCTGCTATCATCTCCTCAACATGAAAAAACCTTTCCACGCACTCGCAATTTTTCTTTTCGCATCCCTGGCAGCCTTTGCCGACGTCTTGAAAATCGGCATCACAATTCCCCTGACGGGCAACAACGCCAATCTCGGCATGCCGCAGCGGGAAGTCATCGAGCTTTTTGAAAAAGAACTCGCCACGCGCCAGACCCGCCACGCCTATGAATTTATCCTTGAAGACGATCAGCTCACGGGACGCCTGACGGCCGAAGCCTGCAATAAATTTCTAAACCTCGACCATGTGGCCGGAATCATCAGCTTGGGTTCCGGCTCGGGCAACATCGTCGCCCCCCGTGCCGAACAAGCCAAAGTGCTTCACCTTTGCATAGGCGCCTCCGACGCCAAAATCACCGCCGGCCGCAACTACAGTTTTATCCACTGGGCACGCCCCGAAGAAGAAGCGGTGCTTTTTGCCAATCTTGTCGAGAAATTCGGTTCCAAAAAAGTGGTCTTTCTCACACAGCGCCAACAAGGGCTTATGGCCATCACCACCGAAGCCCAAAAAGCTCTTGAGGCTCAAAAGCTTGCAGCAAGTGAAGTCTATTATTTTAATCCCGGCGAGCGCGACTTCCGTCCGCTTTTGGCTAAAATTAACGATACCGGCGCCGACTTGCTCGTCATAGAAGCATTTTCGCCGGAAGCCAATATCATTTTGCGGCAATACAAACAGCTCGGCCTCACCATGCGCCTAACTGCCATCGAATCTCCGGACTTGATGGACCATCGCGAAGATGCCGCCGGCTTGCTTTACGTTTCGGCAGCCAATCCGGCGCCGGAATTTGTCGCCAAGCTTGGCCACGAGGCGACCTTCGGCCAACCCTACACCTACGACGCGCTCAATTTGCTTGTCGCAGCTTTTGAAGAATGCGCGGCGCCCAATTCCGATCGCGCTGCGGCGGTGGCGTACCTCAAAAAAGTCAAAGATTACCCGGGAGCCGTCGGGCCCGTAACAGTTGCGCCCGATAATATTTTCCACTCCCCCGCAGGTCTTTACGTCCTCGACGCCTCGGGAAGCGCCAAACCCATAACGCTTGAGGAGCTCGAATAATCAGCCGACCGCCACCGGACGCGCCGCGCGCGAAGCACTGGAGGGAAGTTTCTTTTTGATAGGCGGCAGCCCCAAAAGCGCAGGTTCAATCACTTTGCCTTTTTCGCCCAAAATGACCGCACGTTCGATTGTGTTTTGCAGCTCGCGAACATTGCCCGGCCACGGGTGATTTTTTATTGCCGCCACCGTCGCCTTGTTGAAACCGGCGGTTTTGACGCCATGCTTACGCTGGAATTTTTCCAAAAAGCTCTCTGCCAAAAAGAGAATGTCATCGCCGCGTTCACGCAAGGGAGGGACGCAAAGAGGGAAAACGTTCAACCGATAGTAAAGGTCTTCGCGGAAGCTGCCATTCTGCACGGCCGCCATCAGGTCGCGATTGGTCGTGGCCAGCACTCTTACGTTTACTTGAATCGTGCGATTGCCGCCCACGCGCTCAAATTCGCGCTCTTGTAAAACTCTCAGGAGCTTGCCCTGCAAGCGCGGCGGGATTTCGCTGATTTCGTCCAAAAGAATCGTGCCGTTATTCGCCAGCTCGAAGCGCCCTTCGCGGCGTTCGGTAGCCCCCGTAAAGGAACCCTTTTCGTGACCGAAAAATTCGCTTTCGATAAGCGTCTCGGAAATCGCCGCACAATTGACCTTGATGTAGGGATTTGCGGCAAGCGGGCTCAAGCGCCAAATTTCGTGCGCCACCAATTCCTTGCCCGTGCCGTTTTCGCCATGAATCAAAACCGTCGCCCCAGTCGCAGCCACTTTTTTTATCATCGTTTTGAGCGTGAGCATCGCGGGGCTCTCGCCCATGAGCGTCATTTCGCTGCCGCCTCCTTCGCTTCCGGCCTCTTGGCTGTAAAATTGCGTGAGCTTTACCAGCTGGCTGTTTTCCTCGGCTTTTTTGAGGCACACCTCAATTTGCTCGACCGAAAACGGTTTTAAAATGTAGTCGAAGGCTCCCAACTGCATGCTCTTGACGGCGCTCTCGATCGTCCCATAGCCCGTCATCATCACGACCATCGGACGACTGGGCATCTCGCTCATGCGCTCCAGGAGGGATAGCCCTTCGCCATCAGGCAAGCGCATATCCATGAAAATTAAATCGAAATTGTCCTTATGCAAGAGCGCTTCGGCTTCGGCGAGGTTCTCGGCGGTCGCCACCATATACTTTTTTTTGCGCAGCTGCGTCTCGAGCGATTTGCGAATAATCAGCTCGTCATCAAGGACTATGACCTTTTCAAGTGCCATCCTGCAAAGAGGATACGCAGGCGCAAAGAAAATTCCAACACAAAAAAGCGTAGGCACGCCCTCAGAAAGAAGGCGTTTTAAAGACCGACTTCCGGCGCAACACCATTAGGCTCATAAGATTCTTTAGCCGGAATCGCGAGGTCGCTGAACAACTTGAAAAAATCCGTAGTCGCTGCAATACGCGCGCCAAGCAGAGTGGCCAAAGCAACGGCATTAGCCGGGGATATTCCTTCAAATTCTGTTGCCGCAAAATTTCTGGCCGTTCTCTGATAGCCCGCGCGCCCCAGTCCCAAGGTACACGCCGCAGCCGCGGCTGGCTTTCTTTGCGGACATGAACAGCCGACGAAATCGAGCGCCAGAGCTTTGGCGAGTTCAGGATTCCCCGCACAAGCGGTAGCGTAAACGGCGGCGCCAGCAACGTCCGATTTGGCGCCTTCGGCAACAACCTCAAAACAAGTGGCCACAAAATTTGAAAGCTTCTCGATGGCGGGCTCGCCTGCTTTTACCAACGCAAATACCGTTGCCTGGATAATCGCGGCGGCTAAATTCTTGTGATTCTTAACGCATGGAGGTATAAGCCCTTGCAAAGGCTTTTCGAGATGAGCGGGGGCGGCCTCAGCAAAGGCGGAAACAATACTTCCAGCATAAGCAGGGATAAGCTCCATCGGCACAAACCCTAAACGGCTATCTGAAAATTTGTAAGCTTCGTCGACCGCAGACAAGCGCAGCAGGGCCCCGGTTGTACTTCCGACAAGCGCTACGTCACATTCACGATATTCTTGGAGAGTCTTTTTCTCGAGAACGCGCAGGCAATGCACGGAAACCTCCGCAACGGCCTTAACGTCTTTAAACTGTCCCATGTAAACCTCGGCAAGCTTCGGAAGCACTGCCGCGGGAGCTTTGTTGTCGGCAACTTGCGAAAGACAAAAATCGAAGAAACGCTCAGCCGGCAAAGAATCACCCAAGGCAATCATTGGGACATGAGCGGCGAAACCTGCAATAGAAATTCGCCGCAACTCTGAGGCTCGAGCTTTTCGCAAACGGCTCGACACAAGGGGTTGACGCTCTCGACTTCGCCAACATGGGGAAGCGTTTTTATGAAGGCGGCGTAGCTTTGCGTTAAATCGACAGAAAGCGAAGTGCGGGAAGAAAGGTTAGTTAAAGCATTTTGAACAGCCGTGGTGGTAGAGAGCGGTGTTCCATTGGGGAAGTTTAGCAGGAGCCAGAAACAAGGCAAGAAGTTTTGGGCGAAAAGAAATGCTATTTTAGCGCTTGGGCACAACGTTCGGAACGGCTTCGGAAAGGGAAAGACTGTAGCGCGCCAAGTGGTCGTAAAAATCCGGATGTGTGCGGGCATAGTCCGTAAGCGCCGCCCCAAGCCGCACGGAAACCTCACAGGGGTCCTCGGCCGAAAATACTGACACGACCGATGGCCTTGGAAGAGGATTCCCCAAAACAGAAGGCTCCGCAGAGGCACAAAATAGCCCCCCAAGGCGTGGCGCCGCAAAACCAAGAAGCATCGCGGGCAGAGAATGGAGGAGTTTTGCTTTGAAATCTATTTGCATGGGTGGAGAATTGGCGGAAAGACGCAAATTATAAGACTATAAAAGTATACCTTTGAAGGCAAGAAAAAAGCGCCCGAATCTCGGGCGCTTTGAGGGAAAAATATGGGACTAGCGCGAAAGCTCGTTGGCGTCGTTGGGCTCGGAAGCCGCAAGCCGCGCGAAATAGGCTTCGTGCTCGGGCTCACCAGCGAAGGTCACCGTAATGCCCTTTTCCTTGAGCATCGAGCGCAGGCGCGGCTCTTTGGCATAGTGGCTGGTCAGCATGGCAATTTTGGCATAGAAGTCTACCATGTCCGGAGTAGTCGCACAGCTAAATGCGGCCTTCGGCGCATTCGCGTCGGCCGAGGCATCCGCAAGATTGACCGTAACTTCATTGCGACGAAGATACGCGCAGAAATTCGGATCCTGCGGCGCATACTTTAGCGCAACGTCAACGTATTTGCCATAGAAGTCCATCCGATCCTTACGGTCTTGGGAGACCAATGCAGGGCGCTCGAGAGAACCAAAACGCGCACCGATTTCCAAGCCGCTATTCGGATCGGTAATCAGCTCTACCGGGCAGCCGTTGCGAGTGAGGAAATCGCGGAAATCCGGATGGAAACGTGAGTAGGTCAGGCACAAAAAGCCCAGACGTTCATAAAAGGGCGGCAGTTCGCCAGAGGCAGCGGGAGCAAGCGCGGGTTTTTCGGGAGCCGGCTGCGAAACAGCCGAAAGGTTTTGAGCGCCTACGGCCAAGACGGCCCCGAGCGCGGCGCTAAGAGCGTGTTCAGAATCTCTTCGCCATATTGCGCCGCATAATTTGCTGATAAACAATAATGAGCGGCGCCCTTCGGGTTGGGCGCTTTTGTGTTTTGGCGGCGTTTCTCGTTCGCATTTCGGGCTTCTAGCCCGTGTTGCTCGCTCGAAGAACCCCGATTTCATCGGGGCTTGGCCTTGCCAAAACGCCAAAATCATCCCAACAATACTGCCAAATAGATTCTAAACACGCTCTAAGAAGATAGGAGGGTTTGATTTTCATAAATGTACATATTGAAAATCACTTATTTTTTGCTCGGCGCAAGCGAAAAAGTTGATTTTAAGCGCGAGAAGGGTAATTATTAGGCATGGAAATACCAACTTTGAGCGCGCAAATAGAAACGCCTCGGCTAATTCTTCGCTGGCCTCAGCCTAAGCGCGACGCGCGGAAAACTTTTTGGGCTATTCGGCACGAGCACGAACGACTCGGCAAGTATCTCGGAGCGATTAAACAAGTTGATACGCTGGAAAAGGAAATCGCAAGGCTCAAAGACGGGCCCAAACTGCAACAACCTAAATTTTCATGGCTCATTTTTGAAAAAGAAGGTGGAGCTCTGGTTGGCGAAATTATGGCTGAGTTCTTTTACCGCAACGATTGCGCGCTTTCGTGGTGGCTTGCAAAAAATGCCGAAGGCCGCGGTTACATGACCGAAGCCGTTCGCACGCTCAGCGACAATCTTTTGCGCAAGGGAGTCGAAAAACAGCGTGCACAATGCCATAAGTCAAATGCTCGCTCGCTGGGGACTCTGCGCAGGTTGGGGTTCGTCGCACAAAAAACAATCGCGCGCACGGCGGAGGAAGGGTTCCTTTATTTCCTGAGGCAACCCACGGTCGCAAAGCCCTAGCCACAGCGGCCTGCGCGTCGGAAAGAATAGCAGCCGGAGGAAGAAATAATCCAGTGGTCGAGCAGTTCGATCTCAACCGCTTTGGCGGAAATCCCCACGCGCGAGGTCAAAGCCGCGTCCTCCTCCGAAGGAGAAAGATCGCCCGAAGGGTGGTTGTGCGCCAAAACTAAATAGCGCGCGCCGCGCCCAAGTGCCTTTTTCATCAGCAGCTGCAAACTCACCGAAACACCGTCAATGGAGCCCTCGACAAGTCGCTCCACCCCCTGCGGCAACAGACGGTAGGATTTGTCGAGATAGGCGATCTCGACAACCTCGTGCTTGAGCTCCCCCAAACGCGCCCGCCAAAAGGCCTCCAGCCGCGCGTAGTTGTTGAGCAGCGGCTCCTCTTCGGCGCCTTGGCGCAGGTAAAGCTCGGCGGCCGCCTTGATGATGCGAAAGGCAACCGGTGCAACTTCGCCGATGCAGGGAACCTCGCGGAGGGAATCCAAAGGAGCTTCGAGCACGCCGCGAAGATTGCCGAAGCGCGCGATAAGCGTTTTGGCTAAGGGCTTCACGTCGCGGCGGGGGAGCGCCAAGGTCAAAAGCAACTCGACAATTTCGTGCTCGGCAAAGGCCGCAAGCCCCCCTCGCTCGAAGCGCTCGCGCAAACGGCGACGGTGGCCCTCGGCATCGGTCGCGCGAGAAGGAAGCAAAATTTCAGCATCCGGCATCGAGGCATTTCAAGGCAAAAGAACGCGCGGCTCAAGCAAGAAAATGGAGCCCCACGGGTAAACCCGTGGTTCCTTGCGCTACGCACGCAAGGTGCGACATCACGCCGTAGTCAGAAGCAAACTTGCCACATTCATCAACGCCTAAAGGCGTGGCCTTCTGCGGAGGCGGATGGAAGGCTAACGGCGCAGGAAGGCAAAACGGTCGCGGCCAGAACGATCGCGGTGGATACGCACTTCGGTATAGCCGCAGGCGGCTCCCAGCTCTTGCACGCGGAGGCCGTGGGCGATTCCCATTTCCAGCCAAAGCGCGCCCCCCAAGGTAAGATGCGCGAAACCCTCGCGGATGATTTGCGCGAGATCGGCAAAGCCTTCGTCGGAGGCAATGAGAGCTTCACGAGGCTCGAAATCTTTTACTTCTGGCTCGGCAGAGGCGACTTCCGCTTCGGTAAGGTAGGGAGGATTGCTTACAATGAGATTAAACTTTTCGGCATCGGGAAGCTGCGCGAAGTAGTTACTCTGGAGGAAATCGACGCGGAGAGAATTGAGGGCGGAGTTCTCCTGTGCAAGGGAAAGCGCTTCGGCGCTGCGATCGAGCGCAAGGACGGCCGCAGCGGGAAAGCTTTTTTTGAGAGCGAGCGCAAGGGCGCCCGTGCCCGTGCCTACATCGAGAATTGTTTTGGGAGGCGTGTCGCCATGCGCTTCGATGATAAGCTCCCAAAGCTCCTCAGTTTCGTGACGCGGGATGAGGGCCCGGCGATCGACCTTTAGGCGCAAACTTCCCCACTCCACCTCGCCCAAAATATATTGGAGCGGTTCGCGGTCACCGCGGCGCTTGACCAGGGGCCGCAGGGCTTCGAGCGTTTTTTCTTCGAGAGGACGCTCGTGTTGCAAATAAAGGTCAAGGCGTTTGAGCTTGAGCACCGAAGCAATGAGCAGCTCGGCATCCAATCGCGCGTTCGGAACGCCTTTCTTTTCGAAAAATTCGGTCGTGCGCTTGAGAAGCTCGAGGGTAGTGAGCATTGAAGGGGGTTTAGCAAAATCGTCATAAAATGACGAGGCAATTATGAGCCCGACGCTTCCTTTAAAAGGGCATCGATGCGGTCGGTAATATCGGCTTGGCGGAGCGCCTCGACCACCTCGGCAATTTCGCCCTCCATCACGCGCGGCAGATTGTAGAGCGTCAAATTGATGCGGTGATCGGTCATGCGGCCTTGCGGAAAATTGTAGGTACGAATGCGCTCGGAACGATCTCCCGAACCAATCTGGCTTTTGCGGTGCGCCGCATATTTAGCGGCCTCGTCGTCCTGCTTTTTTTGCAGCAGGCGCGAAAGCAAAATCTTCATGGCCTTGGCCTTGTTTTTGATCTGGCTGCGCTCGTCCATGCATTTGACCATCATGCCTGTGGGCTTGTGGATGATTTGCACGGCCGAGTCGGTCGTATTCACCCCCTGCCCTCCGGGACCCGATGCGCGGCAGACGGAAATTTCCAGCTCGTCGGGACGAATGTCTATATCCACTTCTTCAGCCTCGGGCAAGACCGCAACGGTTGCGGTGGAAGTGTGGACACGCCCGCTGGCCTCAGTTGCCGGAACGCGCTGGACACGATGCACGCCACTTTCAAATTTGAGCGCCTTGTAGGCGTCCTGCCCTGTGACGAGGATCGAGGCTTCCTTGATGCCGCCCAGTTCGCTGGGACTGACTTCCATCGTCTCGACCCGCCATCCCTTTGTCTCGGCAAAACGCGTGTACATCCGCATAAGCTCGGAGGCAAAAAGCGCCGCTTCGTCGCCGCCAGCACCCGCGCGAAATTCCAAAATCGTATTGCGCGAGTCCGTCGGATCGTCGGGAATCATGAGCTCGAGAAGTTTTTTTTCAAGCTCCTCGACACGCGTTTGCATTGCGGGAGTTTCCTCGGCGGCCATGGCCTTCAGCTCCGCATCCATTGACGAATCGGCCATTATCGCGGCGTTGTCGGAGAGGTTTTTGAGGAGTTTTTGGCGTTCCTCCTCGGCCTCGAAAAGCGCCTTCAGGCGCGAGATCTCGCGCAAAGTGGCCGCCGCCTTGCGCTGGTCGCGGTAAAAGCCCTCCCCCGCCGAAAGCGTTTCGAGCTCGGTGAGTTTTTTGTGAAAAGGGTCTAGCGGGGGAATGGTCGGCATGCGAAGTCCAGTCTAGCAAATTGCAGGCGGACTTGTCGAGAAAGGAACCTGACCAAACGGGCGTTCTTGGGCGAGATGGCAACCGTAGAGATTGGCGCCTAGGCAAACCTCAACGAATCAGGCAACTTGGGTTTGGCGCACGCCCAAAAGCGACGAAAAAACTCCCAGCCGCGCAAGCGCGCCCAAAAGAAGCGTGCCCACACCCCCCACGCCTATGCCGGCCGAAAGAAGCTCGACGCCTGTGGAGGAGGTTAGCCAGCGCGCGACGGTTGTGCGGGGTCGCTCAAGAAGTGCGGTCGCTTCGCGGCCAAGCGTGCGCTTGTAGGCGGAGAGGTTTTGCATGACCGTTTTGCGGAGCCTTCCCAAACGTCGTCTCATGTCTAGAGTATAACAGGCAGGGGAGCGCAACGGGAGGAGAATGTAAATTTGCGGAGCCCCCCACCACTTTACAGTGGTGGCCCCTTGCTACTATGCCACAGCGATAAACTTTATTGGCCTACATTTTTGGCGAAGCCTCGCCGTAGCAACCCGCCTTCGCCCTTTGGGGCTGCGACGAGGTTACCTGCCCCATCCTCACCTTTACAGATGGGACTTTTTGCGGAGGCGGGTAAAAAGCTTCCCTTGCGGGGCCAATGGCATATAGAATCGCTCTATGCCGTCGCAATCGCCCTTGAATCACCAGAATGTCGTTGCGTGTCTGTGGGATTTTGACAAAACGCTCTGCCCACATTACATGCAAACGCCGCTTTTTGAGCACTACGGAATCGACGAAAATGTTTTCTGGAACGAGGTCAATAATCTCCCCGCCTATTACGCACGTCGCGGTATCCGGCTGCTGCCCGAAATCGCGTATTTGAACCATATGCTTACATATGTGCGTCAGGGGGTTATGAAAGACCTCTCAAATAAATTGCTTTTTGAGTTGGGCGCGAAGGTGCCCCTTTGCCAAGGGCTGCCCGAAGCCTTCCAGAGCTTGAAGGATTTTGTAAAGGCCACTTACGGCACACATAATATTCAGCTGGAGCATTACATCTGCTCGACGGGGCTTAAGCCAATGATCTTGGGCTGTAAAATCGCGCCGCACGTCGATGGGGTGTATGCCAGCGAGTTCATTGAGGAAAGCGCCCCGCCCCACTACAAAGACGACACGCCCTTGCCAAGCGGCTCTTCGGGCGTTACCCAAATAGCGGCCCCCATGGACAACACCTCCAAAACGCGCGTCATCGCCGAAATCAACAAGGGCTGCAATAAGAACCCCGCCATCAACGTCAATTCCTATATGGAAAACGTCGATCGACGCGTACCATTTGAAAACATGATTTACATCGCAGACGGCCCCAGCGACGTCCCCGCCTTTTCGATGATGCGCTCGCACGGAGGACTGGCCTTTGCCGTTTACAATCCCCAAAGCGATGACGAATTTAACCAGACCGATTCGCTGCTGCAGTATCGCCGCGTCAATGCCGTAGGTCCCGCAAACTATACCCCACAGTCCTCCACCTTCCGGTGGTTGAAACTGCACATCGGACGCATTTGCGAACGCATCGTCGCGGACGAAAATCAGTCGCGCTCGGCACGGATAGGCTCAAGCCCCAAGCATCTGCCGCCGACGATCGAAAAACCTTGCGATACGCCGACGGAGCTGCAGTAAGGCAAACACCTACGCCTCGGGCTCAATTTCGCCTATCATTTCTTGCGGCGAACGCCCTCTGAAATCTTTGAGGTCTTGGCGTTCCAGACGGCGTACAACTCTTTCGGCTCCCAGTTTTTCACGAATCCTTTTCATAGAGGCTTGCAGTATAACACAGGTCGCACAAAGGTAGGCAAAATAGGCTTAAATTAACAAATTTTTGAAAGCGCTTGCGCTTGAGCGGGCCAATCATTCAAATAGCCGATATGGCCAGTTTGCTTTTGGAGATCATCACCCCCGACGGAGTTGCCCTGCGGCAGGAGACGGCCTCGGTCAAATTTCCAACCGCCATGGGTGAGCTGACCATCCTGCCCAGCCACCAGCCGATTATGGGCCAAACGCAAACGGGAGAATTAACATATCTTGCTGATTCTCAAAAGCATACTTATGCGATTGATAATGGTTTTTTTATGCTTGAGGGCGACAAACTGGCGTTGCTTGTCGAAGGCGCGGTGGATACGGCTAAAATCGATTTAACCGCCATTTCCTCCGCCCAGAAGCGCGCAGAAGAAGCCCTCAAAAATGCCGAAAAAATGGACGCCGCCGAACGCGAGGAATTTGAAAGGGTCGTCCGGTTTAGCATGGCGCAACGACTCATCAAACAGAAATAGTCCGCCGCAGCGGCGCTGCACGGAGGGAGGCGCATAATTAGGCCATGGTTTCCTATCGGCTTCCCTAAGAAAAACCCCAAAAAGGCCGTAGTTAGCGGGACTAACTATGGGATGGTTTTGGCAAAATAAAAAAGAGCGCTGGGAAAAAGAGCGCGAGATTTACTGCAACTTGGCCGACGTCGTTTTGGTGCTGGACCTTGAAGGGAAAATTGTCAGCGTCCTTAAAAGCAACCCCACCCGCCATCCCGTCAACGCCACCCAAGCCACCGGAAAATATTTGCGCGAGTTGCTCGGCCCTGAACAAGGACTCAAAGGCGCTCAAGCCATGCGCGAGGCCCTCGGCGCTAACCGCCGCACAACTTACGAGTATTCAACGCGCGTGGAAAACGGCATCTTCTATTATCGCGCGGAAATCTTCCCGATCCCGCGGCGCTTCCGCAACCGCGAGGAACGCATCCTGTGGCTGGCCTATGACTGCACGGCCGAGATGGAAGCCCAAGCCAGCCTTTGGACGCGCAACGAGCTGCTGGAAGGCGTGCTCAAAGCCCGCATCAGCTTGATGGGCGAAAATCGCGAGGGCGCGCACGCGCTCGACGAAAGCCTCCAGATTATCGGCGCCGCCACCAAGGCCAGCCGCGTTTACATCTTGGAGCATTATCAGACCCCGTATTATCAGGTTTTGAGCCTTCAGCACGAGTGGTGCAACAAAGCCGTTGCGCCGCAGATGCAAAATCCCAAGCTCGAGCAAATCGAGTATGAGGATTTGCTCCCAGGTTGGCTGCACGGAATTCTGAAGGCAGGCTATCGCTATTTCTCGATGGAGGATCTGCCGGAAAAATTCCGCGAGGTCATGCAGGTTTCCAGCTATCAGTATGTTTTGCTTTTGCCGGTCTTCCGCGAGGAACGCCTGTGGGGGCTTTTGGGAGTCGAATTTCATCGGCCGCATCGCACTTGGACCGACGACGAAATCGAAATCTTGCGTGCCCTCAGCGGCACCATCGGCAGCTGGGTCAATGCACAGGAAACGCGCAAGGAACTCAATATTGCAAAAATCGAGGCCGAAAAAGCCAACAAGGCCAAGAGTGAATTTTTGGCCGTCATCAGCCACGAGCTGCGCACCCCCATGAATGCGATTTTGGGTTATGCCCAACTGCTGCGCGGCGGCGCTTTGGCCCCCGAACAAAAAGAGCAGCTCTCGTTCATCGAGCGCAGCGGACGCACGCTCTTGGAGCTTATTAACAACATTCTTGACTTTTCCAAAATCGAAAGCCAAGGGGTGGAACTCGAAAATATTCCCTTCAACCCCGAACAGGTCGTCATCGAAACTGTCGAAACCTGTCGCATCAAGGCCAAAGAGAAGGGAATTTTGCTCGAGTATAAAATGGATGGGACCACCCCAAAACTGCTCTTCGGCGACCCCCACCGGCTCAAACAAATTTTGCTCAACCTCGTCAATAACGCCGTCAAGTTTACTTCAGAAGGTGGCGTGGAAGTCGCGCTGGGATGCAAAGAATTTGCAGAGAAAGTGGTCCTGCACGGCTCGGTAAGGGATAGCGGAATCGGCATCGCGCCAGAAAAAGCTTCGCGGCTCTTCCGCTCCTTCAGCCAAGCCGATAGCTCGACCACCCGCCAGTATGGCGGCACCGGTTTGGGGCTGGCGATCGCCAAGCGGCTTGTCGAACGCATGGGCGGTAAAATTTGGCTCGAGAGCGCCGTCGGCGAAGGCAGCACGTTTCACTTTACGCTGCAGCTCGCGCGCGTCGCGGAAGTCAGCACCCATCCGCTTTCGCAGGCAACTCTCCGGAGCGCCACCGAATTGCCCGCCTCGGAACAAACGCTTAAGCGCGCCCTTTCGGTGGACGCCGCCGATGGAATCTTGGACGCCAGTTTTGGACTGCGCTTCCCGATGAAGATTCTGCTGGTGGAGGACGATCCGATGAATCAACGGCTGGAGCTCAAACTGATAGATAAGCTGGGCTTTGCCAAGGTGGAGGTCGCTTTTGACGGCATCGAGGGTCTTAAGCGCATTAGCGAGGGGGATTACGATGCGGTGCTTTGCGACCTACAAATGCCGAGGTTGGACGGCATCGGCATGACGCGGCGGATCCGCGCGGGAGAGTGCAGCGAAAAGAAACGCAAGCTCCCGGTTATCGGCGTCACCGCCTACGCCTCAAGCGAAGACCGCGAAAAATGCCTCGACGCCGGCATGAACGAGTTTATTCGCAAGCCCATCCAAGTGCAGGAGCTCAAAGAAGCGCTTATTCTGGCGTATCACCAAAAGGTGAAATAATTTCTACCACTTGAACAGCTTCTTGGCGTTGGCGGTGGTTTTGGAATCGGAGGATTTCCCGAAAGGCGTTTCGTCGAGAGTCCCCTCTTTGCGGCTGAAGCTCATTCCCGTTGGGCGCGTCGGGGTGCGCGAGGCTCCGGTGCGGCCCGAGAAGGGAATGGAAGAAGGCTTTTGGCCGGAGGAAAAACCGGTGCGAGTGCCGCCTGAATTTAGAGAAGTGGCCGCAAGTTCGTAGCTGGACTGCGGGAGCTGCTCCAAAAAGCGCGAGGGAAGCTGCTGATATTGCCCCGCGTGTGCGGTCATATTCAAAAGCGGATAGCTCAAAAAGAGCGCGTCCTGGGCGCGCGTCACTGCAACGTAAAAGAGCCGGCGCTCCTCGTCGAGCGTCCCCTCCTCTATCGCGCGACGGCCCGGGAACATGCCTTCCGAAAGGCCGATCACAAAGACAACCGGAAACTCCAACCCCTTCGCTTGATGGATGGTCGAAAGGCGCAACGTCTCCTCGGAGGGCTCGGTCGATTTGTCGGAGGCTTCGGAATTAAGCAGCACCAGCTGCGAAAGGTACTCCGCAAAATTATCGAAGCGCGCCGCAAAGCTCTCGAGCGAGGCCAAATCCTCGAGCCGCGAATCCCAGTTAGGGTAAATCGTGCGGATGTAGCCGCTGTACCAGCCCTCGACCGCGCGATGGGTGATGGAAGCCGGCAGCTCCTGCTGCGCCAGCGCGGTGGAAAGCTCGGCAATCGTCTCGGCCAGAGAGAGCCAGTCGGCTTGCGCCGCCGCACCCACGCGCTTGATGACCTCCGGCTGGCGCAACGCCTCGGCAAGCGAAAGTCCGCGCTGGGTGTGCAACGCGAGGACGTCCGCGTGGAGCTTTAAGGCCGTGACTTCGCCGATTTTTGGCAGGAGCATCGCCACG
Source organism: uncultured Verrucomicrobiota bacterium (assembly GCA_964541905.1). GTDB lineage: Bacteria > Verrucomicrobiota > Verrucomicrobiia > CAZIPW01 > CAZIPW01 > CAZIRU01. The sequence continues at coordinate 12,046 of CAZIRU010000012.1, read as the reverse complement.
CGACAGAACGCCGCGGAATCTTTCGGGTTGAAGACAAAACGCAACTGCGCGATCAAATCCTTGACGTGGGCTTGCTCGAAAAAGCGTATGCCGGAGGTAATCGAAAAAGGAATGCCCAAACGAGTAAGCTCGAGCTGGAGCTCCATCGCGTGAAAATGCGCGCGATAAAGCACGACGATATCCGAAAGCCGACGGCCCTCAGCGGCAAGCTCGCGGATTTTTTTGACAATGAAGGACGCCTGCGCGCGGCCATCCACAACGGGCACGATCGTCGGCTTGATGTTTCCGGCACGAGTCGGGCGGAGGTTTTTGGCAAACTCGTGCGTCTGCGTACCCTCCAAGACGGCGTTGGCAAGCGTGAGAATGGGAGGGATCGAGCGATAGTTGAGCTCGATTTTGAAGATGTGCGTATCCGGGTGCCGCTCGGGAAAGGTCAAAATGTTTTCGACCTCGGCCCCGCGCCAAGTGTAAATGCACTGGGCATCGTCACCGACGGCCATGATCCGATGGTGAGGCGCGAGGAGGTCGATGATGGCAGATTGGATGGCGTTGGTATCCTGATATTCGTCCACCAAAACGTGCTGGAACTTTTGCGAGAGTTGCGCTGCGATTTCGGGATGCTCGCGCAGGAGCGTATAGAAAAGCTCGAGCAAGTCGTCGTAGTCGCAAAGATTGCGCGCGCGCTTGAGTGCCGTATAGTGCGTTAGGAAGCGATTGAGCGGCTCGATTTTGTCCTCCAAATAGGCGTAACGCGAGCGGACGACCTCGCCCACGCTTTGAAGGGTGTTGCGCGCAAAGGAAAGAATCGAGGCAATAAGCGGAATCTTGGGATTGGTCTTGTCGCGCAAAAACGAGGCTCCCGCCGTCGCCTTGACCGTTTCGTTCAAGATGCTTTCGGCCTCGGATTGATCCATAATCGTGAAGGCGGGAGAGATTTTGAGCGCGTCGGCATATTGGCGCAAAAGCCTCTGGCCAATGTGATGGAAAGTGCCCCCCCAAAAACGCGTGGCTTCGACTCCCGTAAGCGCTTCAACGCGCGTAAGCATCTCTCGCGCGGCTTTGTTGGTGAAGGTCAAAAGTAAAATATTCCAAGGGGCAACGCCTTGAGAGAGCAACCACGCCACGCGATAGGTGAGCGTCCGGGTTTTGCCCGAACCCGCACCCGCCAAAACCAGCGCAGGGCCAAACGGGGCCTGCACGGCAGAGAGCTGCTCCGCGTTCAAAGAAGCGGCAAAATCAATAGTCGGAAGGGTGGCGGGCAATGGCATTTTCCCATCCTAAACGAGGACGGAAAAGAGGGCGAGAAAAAGCAGGTCAAAAGTGAAAAATTCCAGTGGAAATGCGGCGCCGCCTGCGCAATGCGCAGAGAGCTGTTTTCGCGTGGGACTCTCGATCGGAAACAAAAACTCCCATCGTCTTTTTGTAAAGACATGGCAAAAAGCTACGCGTCAACGGCGAAAACAGCTCAAGGCCGGAGGCCGCGGCGCCGAGAAAAGCAAACACAACCCGTGGGGTTCCACCTAGACGGCCATGAGTTCTTTTTCCTTCTTCTCCAGAAGCTCGTCGATTTTTTTGTTGCTCATATCGACGATGCCCTGAAGCTCCTTGTCCAAGCGCTTCAAATCGTCTTCGGTAATCTCACCGTCCTTCTCGGCTTTTTTGAGGCCATCGCGGGCCTCCGCGCGAATATTGCGCAAAGTGATGCGGCCCTCTTCGGCCATTTTGCCAGCTGTCTTGGCAAGCTCGGCGCGGCGTTCCTTGGAAAGCTCGGGAATATTGATGCGGATGACATCGGCATCGCAGCGCGGCGTAAAGCCCAAATTCGCCGTCAAAATCGCCTTCTCGATCTCCTTGAGAAGCGTCTTGTCCCACGGCTGGACGACAATCAAACGCGCGTCGGGAGAGGAAATGGCGGCCACGTCCTTGAGAGCCATCGAAGCGCCCCCGTAAGATTCCGGATTGAAGTGCAGGCCCTCGAGCATGGACGGATTGGCCTTGCCGGTATTGAGCGATTGGAATTCCTTTTGCAGGTGGGTGAGCGCTGCGGCAATCTTATCCGCGGCGGGTTTGATCATCTCGGAAGTGGACATAGGGAAAGTATAGCGCGCGCTCAGGCTTTTGGCAATTCAAGACCGTGGCCGGGAATCGGATGGGGCAAGGCCATGTTATCGAATGAGCGTCCCCACCTTTTCGCCGCGAACGGCCTTCAGGAGGGCGTCTTTTTCAAAAAGATTGAGCACCAGTACCGGCAAATTGTTTTCGCGGCAGTGCGCAAAAGCAGTGGCATCCATCACGCGGAGATGTTTTTCGAGGCACGCATCGAAGGAAATATTCTCAAAGCGCTCGGCCAGCGGATTCTCGCGCGGATCGGCAGAATAAACGCCATCGACTTTCGTCGCCTTCAAAAGCACTTCGGCGCCGATTTCGCTCGCGCGCAACGCCGCCGCCGTATCGGTGGAAAAGTAGGGATTGCCCGTGCCCGCGACGAAAAGCACGAGGCGGCCTTTGCCAAGGTGATGCGTCGCGCGACGCAAAATGTAAGGCTCGGCCAAACGCTCCATGGGGATCGCCGACATCACGCGCGTCGCCGCTCCCATTTTTTCGAGCGTATCCATGAGCGCCAGGCCATTGATGACCGTCGCAAGCATACCCATGTGATCGGCCGTCACGCGCTCGAGCGCCCCCTTCTCCGCCGCATGCGCGCCACGAACAATATTGCCCCCGCCAATCACAACCGCCGTCTGAACGCCCGATTGCTGGAGAGCCATGAGCGGCTCGGCAATCTGGCGGAGACGCTCGCCATCGAGGGAGTCGCCAGAGGCAGAGCGCAACAGCTCGCCGGAAATCTTAACAAGGACGCGTTTGTAAACTAAAGCCATGGCGGCACGTTAAAGCACCCTTCAGGTTTTGGCAACGGGAATCGCGCGTGGAAGCAGCAACCGCGGGGGCTCCAGCGTGAGTATTTTTTCGATCTGCGCGCCCATGAACGCAACCGTGTGCTGGCGGCGCACCATCTCAAGCGCCGTTTGGGCACGGGCAGCCGCCGCAAGAGGTTCTCGAAGCGTTTCGAGCAAAGCGATCGCCAGCGATTCGGGAGAGCCCCCCTCGCAAAGGAGCCCCGTCACGCCATGGCCGACAATCTCGGGGATGCCACCGACATTGGTGCCGACAACCGGAGTGGAGCAAAACATCGCCTGCAAAAGCGATTGCGGGATACCTTCGTTTTTGGTGGAGGCCAAAACGGCCACATCCAAGGCGCGGAAATAGCGCCAAACGTCTTTTTGCTGGCCCACAAAGTGAATGCGGCTACTAAACGGATTGCCCGCCGCGCTTGAGCGAATGTTTTCCAAGGAGACCCCTCCCCCGACCAAGACAAGATGCAGCTCGGGGAACTCGGCGGCAATCTTGGCAAAAGAGTCGAACAAAACACGATGCCCCTTCCAACTGCGCATCACCGCCACCATCCCCACGAAATGCGCGTCGGCTGGCAACGACAGCTCGGCTTGGAGCGCCGCGCGGGCCTCCTCGCGCGAAGGCAGCTCCTCCGGCGAACGAATGCCCGTCGGGATCGTGTGCAGGCGCGCAAGCGGCACTCCCAAGACATCGTGCAAAGGCAACGAAATGCAGTCGCCAGTTGTAATCACCTCGGTGGCAAGACGATGGTAAAGAAACCGATTGGCCAACGTCGAAACGGGAGGGACGCTCACATGACGATAGCGCAAACGCCGTTTGATGCCCAAAAGGGCCGCCGCCGAAAGCGCCACCCAACTATCAATCGAGCTGTGGGTGCAAACGGCATATGGACGCAAAAACAAGAAAAGCAAAATAAGCCGCAGGAAATCAAGCGGCTGCGTGAGCTTTGCAAAAGGCACGGCATAGACGGGAAGGCCCGCCACCTTGGCGCGCTCAAAGAGCGTTCCATCGCGCGGAGCCACAAGCGCCACACGATAGCCGCGCGCACGCAAATAGTTAAGCTCGGTAAGAATGCGGGCCTCTTGACCGCCATCACCTGTCGAGGCTTCGGTATGAATGATAAGCGGCGGCTGGGACATCTGCCGAAAGCTTAGGTGTTAACAGGCTATTTTGCAAGGATATAGAGGCACAGGAGGCAAATGCGGAATTTCGGCAGCGCAGGGGCGCTTGCGCTTTACAAAGACCGGCAAATCGACAAAATCGAAAGTATGCGGGTGCTTATTTATCAGGGAGGGGCGCAGTATAACGCAATGAACCGGTTTTCGGAAAACCTCTGTGAGGGGTTTCAAGAACTTGGACATGAAGCCGAAATTCTCAATCTGCTGGACTCCTCGAAGCAGAAAAACAAGCCCTTGCAGTCGGCACTCAAACGCAAGCCTCATTTGGTTATCGGCTTTAATGCGCTCGGCGCCGGCTTGCACGCCGAAGAAAATCGAAAAATTCCGGAGTTTGCCGATTGCGCGTATATGGCGCTGTTGCTTGACCACCCGGCCTTTCACCTCAAGAGGGTCGAAGTGATGCCGGAAGATGCCAGCGTGGGAGTGGTGGATCCCACGCATATTGGCTATCTCGGGCAGATCAACCCACGACGGGCATCGTTTTTTGCGCCGCACGGGGGAATTCAATCGCCAGACTTTGAGAATGTCGATCGGCCCATCGATGTTTTGTTTTTGGGAACGGGCATGGACGCCGCACGGGAGCGCGCGACATGGAACCTTTTGCCAAAGATGTATAAGCTCCTTCTTGAGGAAGCCTTCGATCGTTTTTTGGCAAAGCCCGAGGCGTGGGAAACACTTTTGCAGGATGCCGCGCGAGCGCGGCAACTCTATATTCCCCCGAGGCTGCTCGCCGGAATGATTTTGCAGCTCGAAATCGTCATGCGCGCGGAGTATCGGCGGCAAATTCTGCAAAAGCTCGACGAAGCGGGCATCGCCGTCACCATCATGGGAAATGGTTGGGAACACGCAAAGTTCAAGCATCACCAGCTCAACCCAAGCGTCGAGTTTTATGACGCCCTCAAGCTCATGTGCCGAGCCAAAACCGTTCTGAATGCCAGCCCGCAATTTTTCAATGGCACGCACGAACGCGTTTTTGCGGCCATGCTTAATGGCGCAGTGGCGGTCACCTCCGCAAGCAGCTATTATCGCCGGCACTTCAAGGAAGGAGAACACTACCTGAGTTTTTCGCTGGAGAACTTCGATGAAACCACGGAGGCGCTCCGAAGCATTTTGCGAACCCCTTCCGCGCGGGCCGACATACGCGCCGAAGCCCTCAAAATCGCCTTGCGCGATCACACGTGGAAAAATCGCGCGGCGGAAATCGAAGACCGTTTTGAAACGCTCGGCGTGCTCCAGCACGTCTACAAGCAGTAGCCCAAGGCCACGCGCTCAACTTGCGCGGCGGCAACTATTTGCGCTTGGAAGCCTCCAAATCGAGCTGCAAAAGCGCCGAGGTGTCGGCCCCCGCCAGAGAAACGCGGTCGAACACTTCGAGCGCCGAGTCTTCCTCTTCGACCTGCTCCTTGACAAACCAATTGAGGAACTCGGTCGTGGCAAAGTCTTTGGCCGAAAGCGCCGCATCGTAAATCGCGTTGATCGAGGCTGTGGCGGACTTCTCCGCCTCATACGCCGCCTTGAACACGTCGGAGGGCGACTTGTATTCGGTCTTGGGAGCCTTGAGCGCGCTCAAAATAACCGCCGCGCCGCGCGAGAGGAGATAGTCGTAGAGCTTCATCGCATGCGCGCGCTCTTCATTGGCCTGAACGCGCATCCAATGCGCAAAACCCTTGAAGGCCCCGCGAGAAAAAAAGGCCGACATGGCCAGATAGAGCTGGGAAGATTCCAGCTCGGCGTGGAACTGCTTTTGCAGCAGTGTGGCAATTTTGGTGGAGAGTTCGGACATGGAGTACGGCCGACAACGAAGAGGGAAAATTACAGCGCGTGAGAAAGAATCGACGAAGGATCGAGAATAAGCGAAATGGTGCCATCGCCCAAAATCGCGCCGCCGGCAATCCCGGGAAGCGTGTGTAGCAATGCGCCCAAGCTTTTGATGACCACTTCCTGCTTGCTAATCATCTCGTCCACCATCAGCGCATAAGGGCGCCCGAAGGTTTCGATAATGACCAAAATGCCTTTGGGAATTTCACGAATGGCATTCTCGATATTGAAAAAGCCCGCCGCACGAACAATCGGAATCGTCTTGCCGCGCAGGACGAGGATTTCCGCCTGTCCCTTGACCGTCGAAAGCTGATCGGGAGTCGCACGCATGGCCACCTTGACGGAAGTGGTGGGGATAATAAATTTGTCTTCGCCCACGCGCACGACAAGCCCGTCGATAATCGCCATGGTGAGCGGCAGCTTGATTTTGAAAGTGGTTCCCTGCCCCGCGCGCGATTCAATTTCGATGGCGCCGCGGAGCTTTTCGATATTGCGCTTGACCACGTCCATACCCACGCCGCGTCCGGAAACTTCAGTCACTTTGTCGGCAGTCGAAAAGCCGGCCGCAAAAATCATCTGATGGATTTCCTCGGGAGAGGGAGTTGCCTCAGGCGAGATGAGCCCCTGTGCGCGCGCTTTTTCCAAAATCTTCTGTGTATTGAGTCCGCGACCATCGTCGGAGAGCTCGACCACGATATTCGAGCCCATATGATACGCCTTCAGCGCAATCGTGCCCGCTTCGGGTTTGCCGGCCTTGACGCGCTCCGCAGAGGTGGGCTCCAGCCCATGGTCAATGGAATTGCGAACCATGTGGACGAGCGGATCGCCGATCTGCTCGACGACGTTGCGATCGAGTTCGGTATCCTCACCCACGGTGACAAAGTCCACTTTTTTATTGAAAGAGGTCGCCAAGTCGCGCACCAGCCTTCCGGTCTTTTGGAACGTTTGCTTGATCGGAATCATCCGCAAGGCCATCGAGTTGCGTTGAAGCTCTTTGGTGATGCGATGCAGCTGGCTCATGTTGCGCTGGAGCGAAGAATTCTCGACGGAGATCCCGCGCGCGCTTTCGGCCAGCTGGCTTTGCACAATCACCAGCTCGCCTATCATATCCATCAAATTGTCAAGCTTGCCCGTGCCAACGCGAATCGTCGTGCTCTCGGCTGCTTTGGTTTCCGTCTTGGCCTTGCCCTCGGCGAGGATATCGGCCGTTTTGAGAACTGATGCAGCAGGAGCGGCAACTCGCGGACTTTCGGCGACGTCTTCGCCCTTCAAGCCCGCTTCGGCAGCGTGCTTGACTTGAACGATCAGGTGCGAAACGGGAATCACCTTCTCGGGCGACTTGCCCTCCTCAAGCGCAATGGTAATCTGCCCGACAAGCTCCGAGATGGTGTCGCGGCTTTGCAGAATGAGCGTCACCATGTGACTTGAAAGCGTCAGCTTGTCGTTGCGCGCCAAATCCAAAAGCGACTCGACCTCGTGAGCCAAGCGGTTGATCGGCACCAAATGCAAAAAGCCAGCCACGCCCTTGATGGTGTGGAACGAACGGAAGAGCGCCGACATGCCGTCGGGATCTTTGGGCGCGCGCTCCAAAATCAAAATGGAAGCCTCGATTTGCTCGAGGTGGTCGAGCGCTTCGGTGTGGAACTCCGTCAAAAGCTCGCGGTCGTCATCAATATGGAACTCCATGAGCACGTCGGTCGTCTTGGCGACTTCGGCAATTTCGTCTTCAACGCAAGCGGCAGCCTTTTTGGCTGAAGCCCCATCGCTTGCAGACGCGGCTTCTTGTTTAAGCGCCGCAAAAACCTGAATGTCCTTGCCTCCGCGCAAACTGAAAAGAGCCGCTTGGGCCCAGCCCGAAAATTCACTCAAATAGTCGATCGTGCGGCTGTCGAAGGGCAAACCTTTATCCAAAAGCGCATCAAGCGCGCCTTTGAGATTAGCGACCGATTCGGTGAGAATCGGATGTTCTTTGCAACAATCGGCAAGATCGCTCAAAAGCGAGTAGATGGGCACAAGCCCTTCATTGCTGCCGACTTCCGCCAGCACCATTTCGGTGGCGATCTTGTTGAGGATAGCGTCAAAGGTGTCGAGATATTTGGGTTTGGCCATGGAATCTATTTTTTCGCGGCAGAAGGAGGGGTTTTAGAGAAGCTGAATCTTTTGATCGGTCTGGGGCGTATCAAGCACGTCACGGATCTTATTGAGGATTGAAACGACAGAAAAGGGTTTTTGCAAGACCAACGAAGCATATGGAAAATCCTGCAAGATTTGCAGGGCGTTATCATAGCCGGTAATAAAGATTATCTTCAGCTCGGGATTTTTCTTTTTGAGGGTGGCGGCCAGCTCGTGTCCGGGACGATCAGGAAGCACAAGGTCGCTCAAAAGCAACTTCACGGGAAAGAGCGCTTGGGAGAAAAGTTCTTCGGCCGAAGCGGCGTCTTTGGCGACGAGCACCTTATAGCCGTGGAGCGTCAAGAGGCTTTGCAGACAGTCGGAAAAGCTTTCCTCGTCCTCAACTATCAGCACGCTTTCGTTGCCCTGCTCGGGAGTCGAAACGATGGGCGCGACTGTTTTTGTCTTGGCCGCGCGATCCGAGGCGGGGAAGAACATGCGGAAGGTCGTCCCCTTGCCGATTTCGCTTTCCACCTCAATACAGCCCTTGAGCTGCTGCACGATGGAATAGACGATCGAAAGGCCAAGTCCCGTTCCTTTACTTGAGCTCTTGGTCGTAAAATAGGGATCGAAGATATGCTCAAGGATGGCGGGGTCGATGCCGGAGCCGGTATCGGAAACGCTCAGCAGCAAATAATCCCCCGCGGCAACCTTGCGCTTGTGGGCATTGAGCTCGTCTAGGCGCACGGCATCCCACTTGACCGAAATGCGGCCGGTCTCGGCAATCGCATCGCGTGCGTTGACGCACAAGTTCATGAGGATCTGTTCGATCTGGAGTTGATCCGCCCACAAAGCCGGAAGATTTTCGCCGTAAGTAATGGCAATTTCGATATTTTCGCGGATGACGCGGCGCAACATCTTGTGCAGTTCGTCGGTGAGAGCTTGGGCGTCCAAAAGGCTGGGTTTGGCGGCATCGCGGCGCGAGAAAGTCAGAAGCTTCGCCACCAGCTCCCCTGCCCGCTGGCCAGCCGCACGAATATTGGCAACGTATTTAACGAGCGGATCCCCCTCGGGCAATTTGAGCGTCAGCAAATCGGAGTAGGAATTGATAACCGAGAGCAGGTTATTGAAATCGTGCGCGACCCCTCCGGCAAGCCGGCCGACCGCCTCAATTTTTTGCGACTGGCGCAACTCCTCTTCCGTCTGGCGCTGAAACGTGACGTCGCGCAAAAACACAATCAGCTGGCCTTCGTTGTGAACGTGGGAGGGAGCCATGCGGCTGATCTGCCACTGAACCAGAAGGCTTTTGCCGTCGCGATTGAGGATGGGGCGCTCGGCTTTGAAATAGCTGCCCTTGGACAGTGCCGACTTGGCGCTCTCCCAAAAGACCGGATCGCCCTTGGAGCCAAAGAGAAACTGCAGCGTCTCGCCCTTGACTTCGCCAACCGTCCAGCCCGTCATGCGCTCAAAGCCCCGACTGGCAAAAAGAATTTTTTCGCTCTGCGGATGCAAAAGCAGCAATCCCTCTTCGAGGCTCTCCAACGCATCAAAAACACCTTCGGCCTCCTTGTGCTCGGCATATTCAGCAGTGATGTCCCACAAAACCACGACATAGCCGCTGGAGGGTTTGGGCAGATTGAAAACACCCACGCGAACAAAGGACTCGCCTGTTGCGGTCTTAAGCGAACAAACCGGCCCGTGAGCGTCGGCAAAAAGAGAAGGATCAAAAGGGATTTCCGTTTGCGTTTGGGGGACACTGAGCTTGAGTTTTTCGTCCACGCTCTCGCCAATTTTTAGCCCCAGCCACTTTTGCGCAACCGAGTTGGCGTAAACGGCTTTCCATTCCGGATCGGTCGTAATGACAGCCTCGGAGAGCGCCTCGAGCGTCGTCGAAAGCGTGGCGCGCGACGAACGCAACTCTTTGGTAATCGAGTGTTTATAGAGCGCCATATCGAGAGTCACCGTCAGCTCTTTGGGCGTAAAGGGCTTCAAAAGATAGCCAAAGGGATCGGTCGCCTTGGCACTTTGGAAAACTTCCTCCGACGAATAGCCGGTCAAATAAATAATCGGGATGTCGAAATTATCCTGAATGGCCTTGGAAGCCTCGATGCCCGTCTGATCGCCTGCCAAATAAATATCCACAAGCGCCACATCCGGCTCGTACTCGAGCGCAATTTTGAGGGCATCTTCCGCAGTCGCAGACACCGGCAAAATCTCCGCCGGATAATTTTTGAGATTGTGTCGCAGGAGCTGGACCGAAAAAGGATCGTCCTCAACTATAAGTATTTTTGCTTTCGCCATAGAGCCATTTTTACGCTTCTTTAACGACCCCAAGCGGAGATTTCTTTACAGCGTTTTGCCGTGCGGCAATAATGGGCCGATGTCGCGCGAAAATTCAATTCGGGTCGTCGCCTTTAGCACCATCGTTTCGCGCGTAACCGGCCTGCTGCGGGATATGCTTGTTTATGCGGTCTTTGGGACGGGGGGGCTTAATTCGGCATTTATAATAGCATTCACAATCCCCAATCTCTTTCGGCGCTTCATGGGCGAAGGCGCGCTGACTTCGGCGCTCGTGCCTGTTTTGGCGCACGAGCAGGGCAAAAACGGCCAACAATCCGCCTTCGAGCTCTTCAATCGGGTACTCGCGCGGGCGGCGGTGGCGCTCGTGGGAATCATTTTGGCGGGGGTGGCGCTCTTTCAACTCGTGCATTTTTTTGAACTGCCGGAGCGCTGGGGCCAAGCCGCGCGGCTGGGGCCGTGGGTTTTCCCGTATTTGTTTTTCGTCTGCCTTTCGGCGCTTGTGGGTGCGGTTTTGAATTTGCAAAAGCGTTTTGCTTCCACGGCACTCGCGCAAATCTGGGTGAATGTCTCGATGACGCTTTTTTTGGGAGGCATAGGCATTTGGGTAAGCCAAGACGACTTCACGCGGATGTTATGGATGTGTGGCGGCGTCCTTTTTGGCGGACTTTTGCAACTCCTGTTGCCGGCATACGCCCTCACGCGGGAGGGCTGGAAACCCAAGCTGGACTTTGCGCGCGACGAACGCTTAGGCGAGGTTTGGACGCTTTTGGGCCCCGGGCTTTTGGGGGCAACGGTCGCGCAAATTGATACGGCCATCTCGCAACTGATTGCCTTTTCGCTCAACGAAAGCGCCACTTCCGTACTTTTCCTTTCCAATCGGCTGATGCAGCTGCCGCTGGGCGTTTTTGCGATTGCCGTGACAACTGTCACCTTCCCGCTCATCGCGCGCAAGGCGGCCGAGGGCGATCGGGCGGGTTTTGCCGTCGCCTATCGGGAGAGCGCGACGCTCATTCAGGCGGTCATGATTCCGGCGGGGGTGGGTCTTGCCGTGCTCGCGGAACCGGCCTTGGTCGCGCTTTTCAAGTGGGGCTCGTTCGATGCCGACTCGGTGCGCGCCACGGTGCCGATTTTGGCAACCTACGCGCTGGGAATCCCGTTTTTTGCAGGCACGACACTCACGACACGCGCGCTTCACTCTCTCAAGGAGACGCGCGCACCCGTGCGCTGGGGATTAGCGACATTAACGACAAACCTTATCATGTCTCTGACGCTGCCGGGACTCATGCATTTTGCGCATCAGCCGCAAGCGCTGGGGCTGGCGCTCTCGAACGTGCTCTCGACCGCGCTCTTTGCATGGGGTTTGCGTCGGGAGCTGCGTGCGCGCGTGGGGGAACTTTCGGGTGCCAAGACTCCGACAGTGCGGCTTTTGGTTTGCGCAGGAGTCATGGCGGCCGCCGTACTGCCGCTCGTGTGGCTTATGCCACAGGATAAGCTCGGACGGCTTGTGACGCTTATCCTTGGCGGCGGCTTGGGAGCCGGAGTCTATTTTGTCGCCCTCTACTTTGCCTCGCGTGAGAGTTTCAACGGAGTTAAGCGATTGGTGTGGCGATAGAAGAGCCGCCCTCACAGGCAAAAAGCTTTCCGCCATAGCGTGATACAAATTCAGGAATCTGCTTGGCCCCCACGCTTAGTACCACTCAAGATGAGACTTTGGGCAGGGGGGT
>CAZIRU010000011.1:9954-48606 GCA_964541905.1 uncultured Verrucomicrobiota bacterium | reverse complement strand
TTTTACCCAACCTATTGTCTCATTTTCAATGGCTCAGTTTCATGGGGCCCAACCAATAGTTATCGGTTCCCGGCGATTCAATCATGCTTACCGGCTTCTTTGTGAATCTTTGTTTGATGGTCGATGTCGATCCTACTTGAAGATGCTCAACGAGGTTCTCGGCTGTTTTATGGGTATCACTATGAGGCCCATACATCACCGGAATCTTTTCGGCCTTCGCCAATAGCTCTTGAACGTTCGGATCCTTTAGCACCAACTGATCAATCATCTTTTCGCTAGCGTATTCGCCGACCGCCAGCATCAGTTTGTAATAACTAACCTTGTCGAGACGCTTCAGCTTATTGAGGGAATCGTAAATCGCCTCGCGGGCCTTCACCCACGGCTCACAACTCCCGCCGACTTCTCGCCGAAGCCTTGCCATACAGGTGCATACTAATATTACTTATAATACTTATCAAACAGTAAGTATTACTAGTGTATTACAGAGATACAAGAGGCTAATTCGTAAAAACTTTGTCAAAAACAACTCGTTATTCATCAACAAGTAATAGTGAATGACTGTGCTATAATTGTCTAATGCAACCGAGCACCGACTCATTAAGCGAAGTAATACGCGCGCTCACGGATGATCGGTTAAAAATCGCAGATCTCTATACCCGAAAAGTTGCAGCTTGCGCCACGGGCGTCATTATGAGCGGTTCGACTGCATACGGCCCATATGCCTCGGTTAAACCAACTTCCGATGTGGATCTATTGGTTATTGTGCCGAATGTTGAGCAGAGGTTCCCAGACATCCTCGACAGAACTCCGCATGACATCAGCCATTTTAAAGAAACTGGAGTCGTCGGCTACAGTCCAAGAAAAATACAAACCGCCGCAGGCATCAAGACCAGCATCAGAGTTATCACCGAAAGCGCATTCAAAGATGTCTGCAGCGCAGAGCCTGTGGAGTTTAATATTTACAAGCCCAGGGTCAAAGACACCGTGATCATATCAAAGGGATTTGACGGCTCCTCCATCGAGAACATGCGAGAGAAATTGATCCCCGCGGGGTTCAAAGGATTTATCACTCCCTCTCCGAATGCGTTCATTATCGACGGGAAATACTATTTGGGCTCATACATAGATCGGATTTTGAGCTGCGGAAAGGTCTTGCACGATAAAGACGGCTGGACGGCCAATCAGATGCAGGAATGCTGGAAGAACGTAAGTAAAAGGCTTCTAAATGAATCTATGGAGCGCATAGGCCGTGTGGATTTATCGCAGTTGAGCATTGCCAAAGCCCTCTGTAGGTTTGACCGCATGCCCGCCAGCAGCCAGGAGTTTATTAACTCGCAAACTCGCAAGTGGGTAGAGGTCGCACAAGGAACCCCGGATATAGCACACTAGTGCTGCATCACCATAAACGGCACGACCATCTCATCGGCTGATAGCCCTCCGTGGTGGCCAAGCTTGTATTTTCCTTCTTCCACATCGCTGCTAGCCCAAACGGTATTGGCGCCTGTCGGTAAAACTATGATCCCCGGCAACCGCTCGATAAGACGCGGAGAAAGCTCACGGCCAAAGACACTTTGACGCATTAGATCGGACGTTTTGGCTACAACCGCTTTGCCCTGCAGCCGTTTTTGTAGCTCCCCGGCGACCAACTCTGTGCTTTCAGGCTTTGTATAAACGAACATGTCGCGGGGCGATCCACCGGGGGGCAATAGCTTGCCATCTTGCCCTGTCATCAAATGCTGGTTGATCTCAGGATAAATCACATCGATAAAAATAGACTGGCGTGTATCAACAGCCACCTGGCCGTGATCAGCGACAAGAACCGTAGCGGTGCCCGGTAGACTTAAAGCACCCGACTGGTAAAGCGTCTCTAGACTATCAAGCACCGAGCGGACTTCCGCTATAGCCTCCGGACTCTTCGGGCCATATTTATGGCAGGCTTTATCAATTGCACCATAGTAAAAATAAAAATAGCCGCGCTGGCCTTCTGTAGTAATGGCGCTCTTTAGCGATTCAATACCAGCTGGCAGTCCATCATAGACGTGCTGGTGCGAGGCACCCTCAGTTAGAATAGTATTGTAGGTTGTGCCGGCTTCTTTTGAGGTCAGGAAAATATGCGATCGGATGCCATTCTCATTTAAGCGGTTATATAAATTGCGCGTGGGGTAAATTTCTTTAGGATCGACGACTCCGCGAAAGCCTTCAGGTCTGTCATCTTGCTGAAGCCCAAAACGGAAAGGATTCATAATGCCTTTTACCTTTGGCTCATAAAACCGAAACTCCGGAATAGCATGCTCCGCCAATGGCAAGCCACTATGCATCGTCGTAACGTGCACGGCTGTCGTCGAAGGAAACTGCGCTGTGATCTGCGAGACTACGCCTTGCTCGGCAAAACGGCGCAAGAACGGATGCGAGCCTAGCTGTTCTTTAATAAAACACCAACCCAGCGCGTCAATCATCAGCAAGACAACCCTATCCGAAGCCTTAAAATTTGCACCCACGGTGTCAGCGGGTAGGCACTTGTCGTTCAGCTTCCCTTTAAAAAGCCCCAAGATCGTTTCTGGCACCCGCCCATAGCCATAGCTCTCGTTGAGAGGCGAAACAAACTCGTTCCCCAAACGGCTACCTTCGACTGCTCGAATAGAGGCTTCATTAACCATTGATCACTGCTATTATACTATAATTTGACTATTAGGCAAGCTAGCCAATCTTCGGTATTGCATCCACGGCCTGCCTGATCGTCTCCACGGTCAAATGCGTATAGCCCTCATGCGTCTTTAGGTCGTTGTGGCCGGTTAGCATCATGCGAACTTCTGGTGCAACGCCGCGGTTGGCAAGCTCCGAGGCAAAGGTATGGCGCAAGGAGTGAAATGACAGACTGCTTGTAACGCGCGAAGCCTCGCCGCTCTTGACCCAGCCCCGATCAATACCGGCCTTCTCCAAGATCGCCGCAAATTTTTCCGATAGCCCGCATTTTCCGCCGGGGCCATACTCGCATAGTTCAGAAAACACAGGTATATCGCCATTGATGGCCGCGGGGCGGGACTTCAGCCATTCGTAAAGCTGCCCGTGAATCGGAATCTGTACTTTCTTGCCAAGGCGCTTCGTCTTCTGCGGAATCAAGGTAATAATCCGTTTCTCAATATCGATCGCCGACCAAGTCATATGCACGATGTCGCCCAGGCGCAAGGCCGTGTAGTAGCCCATGAGCACCGCACCATGCCAGTCTGTGCCGACTGTATTGGCGAGGATTGTTTTGACCTGCTCGGAAGTGAAGGGTTTGCGCTGTACGGCATCCTTATGTCTGGGAATCAAATCAATCGCATAGGTTGGATTACGTGAGATGTAGCCGATGTTCTTGGCTCTTTCAAGTATCGCTCGAATAATCTTCAAGTCCATGTTTACCGTAGCCGCACGCTTGCCGTGCTTCAAAAGTTTATCACGGAAGGCGATAATGTCCTGTGCAGTGATGCAATCTAAGGGAAACAAAGCCCTCGGCCCCAGCTGACGAAGAAAGATTTTGATACAGAATTTATATCGAGCCAACGTATTCAGCGAGAGATTCAATTCTTTACCGGTCATCCATTGGTCAAACCACTCCTTGCAGTTTGGCGTGACGTTTTCTTCACCCAAAAGGCGCTTGGTCAGGTCATCAATCGCATAGCGCGTCCAGCTCTCCTGCATATTGCGTTCAATGATGCTTTTCTCGCATCGCGCAAACTCCTCGGCCTTCGCCATGGCCTCTTTGTGCGTCCTGATTTTTGTCGTTTGACGCTTCAATTTTCCGTCAGTTCTCTTCCAACAGGCGGTATAAAAAGGTGAGCGAGGATCTTTGTAAATGAATGCCATAATTTTGAGCTCCAGTCCGATAAATTTTCCGATAAATCTGACTGAATATTACGGTATTCACCAAAAAACTCAAGTTATTAATCACTTTACTAGCAATCACTTATGACACTAGTGGGTAGTATAAGCCGTGTTCGAGGGTTCGATTCCCTCTGCCCGCAGAAGGTTTCCGCTAAAAGGCGTTGTTGGAGTGGCTTTAGGAGGGTGTTGCCATACGGCGACCGGATCCGTATCATGGGGGGGTGGCGTTTGAATTCATCTATGGCAGCGACGAGTATCTGACGGGTCAAAAGGCCCAAGCGCGTTGGGCAGCCCTTTGCGAAGGAGTCGATCCGGAGTTTGGCAGCGAAATTGTTGACGGTAGATGCTCGCGCATGGAAGAAGTCGAGGCGCTTCTGCGGCACACGCGGGAAGCGGCGCAAAGCCGCGGGCTTTTTGGCGGCGCGCGCGCGGTATGGCTAAGGGCGCTTAATTTTGTCGCCGACACCCCTACCGGACGGGCCGAAGGAACGCTGGAGGTACTCGAAGAGCTCAAGGAAATTTTGCAAAAAGCGGATGGGAAAGAGCTGCGGGTGTTGGTAAGCGCATCGCCGGTCGATAAACGCCTGAGTTTTTTCAAGTGGCTGCAAAGCAACGGCCAAGCGCAGGAAGTCTCGGGCTATGACGCTTTAGAACCGGAGAGCCTCAATCAAATAGCCAAAGCGAAAGGACTGCGTTTTGAACCGGAGGCGGCAGAGTGGTTTCTCAAAAAAGTCGGGAACTCCGCGCGTGCGCTCGAAGGCGAACTTGAGAAGCTTTCGCTTTACTTGGCCGCCTCGGCAGGAAATTCGCAAACTGTTAAAGTAGAATATGTTTTGGGAGTAACTAGCGCTTGCGTGGAGGGAGAATTTTTCGAACCTGTTGAGGCCTTTTATTCAAGGCGCGTCGATTGGGCGCTGCGGGCGCTCAAGGATTATTACACGCTTCAAAAGAATGCCGACGCGCGGCCGCTTTTGGCGACTTTTTTCAATCGCAATCGGCTTTTGTTGCTTATCAAGGCGGCGGAGGCCGGAGGCTATGCGCGGATCGGAGCGCGAGGGCTTTCGTGGACGGCCAAAGGCGAGACGATGAAAACACGGATGGGAAGCGAAAAAACTCCCTTCAATTTATTTGCCCAACATCCCTTCTATCTCGGCAAGCTGGTGCAGGAAGCGCAGCGTTTTAGTCTAGAAGAGCTGCAAATAATTCAACGCGAGTTGCTTAACGTTTTCGAAAAAATCCACGAGCATGAGCAAGAGAGCGTCCTCGAGGCTTTCATGGTGCGCTGCGCAAAATAGGCTCAGGCCAAAATCTGCCAAACCCGTCGACCGGCACTTCGTGAACACGCTCTAAGAGCGTGTTTAGAATCTATTTGGCAGTATTGTTGGGATGATTTTGGCGTTTTGGCAAGGCCAAGCCCCGATGAAATCGGGGTTCTTCGAGCGAGCAACACGGGCTAGAAGCCCGAAATGCGAACGAGAAACGCCGCCAAAACACAAAAGCGCCCAACCCGAAGGGCGCCGCTCATTATTGATAATCAATAAATTGTGCGGCGCAATATGGCGAAGAGATTCTGAACACGCTCTAAGGCAAAATCGGCAGATAGTAAGAATCCGAGTCGATCGTGGCACCATCGCGCGGAGTCATCTCGGCGCTTGGCGGCTCCGCCGAGACGCGAGGAGGCTCTTGGCCCGTGGGAATCTGCTGGGGAACCGTTGGCAAGCTTTGCCACGTCGAGTATTGCGAAGCGGCAGGCTGCGAGGGCGCGTAGCTTTCTTGCGAAGGATTATTGTAGGGCTGGGGCGCAACCTGCGAAGGAACGTATTGCGGGAGTTGCGGGTACTGCGGCGTTATCGGTTGTGGGTATGCGGCTTGGGGCAAAACAATGGGCTGCGGCCGCGGCATGGGCATCGGTTGCGGAGCAAACATTGTTGGCTGGGGAGTGAAGATGGGCTGGGACGGCACGCAAACAACCGGCATGGCCGAGACATAAGGCTGGGCAAAGTTGCCTGCGGCGGGCGCATAGGGCATGGGCTGCGGCAAGGGCATGCTTTGCGGATAGGCACCTGAGGCGCTTTGCAAGTTGGGCATGTAGGGCTGGGGCTGAGGCTGAGGCTGAGGCGCGTAACGGGGAGCCTCTCCGTATTGCTCGGGCAAGACGTCCGGATAGCGGCCATAGTGCCACCAACGCTGCGGAGCCCCCGAAGACTGCTGAATGTCTCTCAAACGCGCGCGATAGGCGTCATACTCGCGATCCGCCCCCACGGGCGAGATCGGCTCGGCTGAAGGCAACGGCGTATAGGCGTGGCGCGAACCGTAAGAATAGGGCTGCGTATCGGCGTAGGGGGTGCTGCGACTTTCGTAAAAATTCTGGGAGCTGCCGGCATAGAAGCCGCGACGATAACCTGCGATTTCGTTGGCAACCGCCACCGAGCGGATTTGGGTACTGATTTTTTCGTCCTCTTTTTCGCGGTTAACGAAGGGTGAACGCAGGCTGGCACAGCCCGAAAAGAAAAGCGAAAAAAGCAAAATTGTAAAAAAGGCACGCATGGTAAATCTCAACGGCAAGGTAGGAAAAAAGTTAAGAGAACGCAACTCTTTGATGATTAAAATTTTGGCGGATATAACCGTGAAATTTTATTCTTTTTGATTGGGGCTCAAAGAAAATTTAAATAGCCTAACTATCAGGAAGATATGCAATCCTTGGTAAACAAAAAACCGCCATATAAAATGGCGGTTTTTAGAAAAGATGGAGCCCCACGGGTAAACCCGTGGTTCCTTGCGCTGCGCACGCAAGGTGCGACATCACGCCGTAGTCAGAAGTAAACTTGCCGCATTCATCGACGCCTAAAGGCGTGGTCTTCTGCGGAGGCGGATAAATCTATTTTTTCTTCTTAGGTTCAGACTTTTCTGACTTGGCCGGCTTTTCAGCCTTGGCTTGTTTGGCCGGGGCCTTCTTTTCCTGAGCTTGCGCTGCAACTTCGGGCTTGGGCTCCGTCGTTACAGGCTTGGCCTTGGGGGCCGCCGTGCGCTTGCTGCGAGGCTTGCGGCCTTCGTCGGAGGCGCTGATAAGCTCGATGAGCGCCATTTCGCCACCATCGCTAATGCGGGCGCCGAGCTTGTAGATGCGGGTATAACCGCCGGCGCGCTCCATGAACTCATCGACGCGCTTGGTGAAAAGCGTGTGGACGGCGTCCTCGTCGCGGACGTATGTCAACGCGAGGCGCTTGAGCGCAATGGCACGGGGCTTCTCGGCCTTTTTCGCCTTCTTTGAAAGGGTAATAACCTTTTCGACAAAGGGACGCAGGCCCTTGGCTTTGGCAAGAGTGGTCTGGATGCGGCCATGTTTGAGGAGAGCCGCGGCCAGATTTGAAAGGAGAGCTTTGCGGTGTTCCTGGGTGGAAACAAGCGTGTGTTGGTGTTTTCCGTGTCTCATAGGGATGCGTAATTAGGCTTGAGGAGCGCTGACTTTGTCGATCAATCGCCGATCGATGTCCATGCCCAAGGATAGCCCGAGCTGTTCGAGCTTGGCCTTGATTTCGGCGAGGGACTTTTTTCCAAAGTTGCGATATTTGAGCATCTCGGCCTCGCTCTTCATGGCGAGCTCGCCGACGGTCAAAAGGTTGGCGTTATTGAGGCAGTTGGCCGCGCGAACCGACAACTCGATCTCGTTGACTGACATATTGAGGAGCTTGCGGAGGCGGTTTTGTTCCTCATCGGCAACCTTCTGCTCGTTTTCGAACTCCACCGGAGCGGCATCAAGCGCGTCAAAGACGTCGAGGTGATGCTTCAAAATCGAAGCGGCCTGACGCAGGGCGTCGTCGGGATTGATGCGGCCATCGGTCGTGATCTCGAGGTTAAGCTTGTCATAGTCGGTCATCTGGCCCACGCGGGTATTCTCAACCGTGTACTTGACATTGCGGACGGGGCTGTAAAGCGAATCAATGGCGATGACGCCAATGGGAGAATCGGAGAGCTTGTTGTCGTCACCCATCACATAGCCGCGGCCGATACGGACCGTTAGCTCCGCCTGGAAGCGGCGCTTTTTGTCGAGAGTGCAGATGAGCGCCTCGGGATTGAGAATTTCGACTCCAGCCTCTGGGGTAATGTCGGCTGCCGTGACGGGCCCTTCCTTATTGACGTCGATTTTGAGCGTAACGCCTTCGCGTTTGGCGCAGTTGATAAGGATTTTTTTGAGATTCAAAACGATGTCGGTCATGTCCTCGACAACGTTATCGAGCGACTGAAACTCGTGCTGGACCCCTTCGATGCGCACGGAGGTAAAAGCGGCTCCCTCGATGGAGCTCAAAAGCACGCGGCGCAGGGCGTTACCGATGGTATAGCCATAGCCGGTCTCAAAGGGCTCGGCGGCGAAGATGCCGTGCGTATCGGTTGATTTTTTCTCGTCCTTGACGAGACGGTTGGGAAGTTCGAACTTCGCCAAGCGGACAGGTTTGCGATCGGTAGTGGCAGTGGACATAGTTTATCGGCTGTAGAATTCAACGATTGTTTGGATATTGACGCCGCATTCAAGCTCCTCGGCGTTCGGGACACGATTGACGACTCCTTTGAGGGTATCGTCCTGGCGGCTAAGCCAAGCGGGAACAGCTCGCATCTTGTTTTCCTCAAGCGAGCGGGCAATTACTTGGCGAGCGCTGGGCTTGGCGTCGATTTCCATGCCGGGTTTGACGGCATAGCTGGCGACGTCAACCTTGCGGCCATTGACGCGGATGATGCCATGATTGACGTACTGGCGCGCCTGACGGCGGCTCTTGGCCAACCCAAGATTATAGACGACGGAATCCAAGCGCGTCTCCAAAATTTGCATAAACTCGGTGGCGGTAACGCCTCGCATGTGCTTGGCGCGCTCGAAGGCCAGACGGAACTGCGTCTCGGCCAGACCATACATATAGCGGAGCTTCTGTTTTTCGATGAGGCCGGTCGAATAATCGGTGACCTTGCGGCGCAGGCGCGGGCCATGCTGCCCCGGAAGATGGGGCTTGCGTTCAAAAGCCTTGGTGGGCGCGAAAATCGCCATGCCAAAACGGCGATTCATGCGGGTTGTAGGACCAGTATAGCGGGACATTGTAAAATCTTTCTTTTGTTAGACGCGGCGGCGTTTGCGCTGACGGCAGCCATTGTGAGGGACGGGAGTGACGTCCACGAGGGCGCTCACGCCAAGTCCGAGGGTTTGAATGGCGCGCACGGCGCTGTCGCGGCCCATGCCGGGACCGCTGAGACGCACCTCGACCTCTTTGAGGCCGTGAGAGAGGGCGACCTTGGCGGCGTCCTGACAGACAACTTGAGCGGCATAGGCGGTTGATTTCTTGGCGCCTTTAAAGCCGCACTTGCCCGAAGAGCTGCGGGCAATCGTATTGCCAGCTTTGTCGGTAAAAGTGATAAGAGTGTTGTTGAAAGTCGCGAGGATATGGCAGATGCCGGAGGTAACATTTTTGCTCCCCTTGGCGCGACGGATTTGAAGGTTGCTGATGTCGTCGGCCAAAAGGCTGGCGGCAGTCTCGACGGCCTTCTTGGGGGCCTCGGCAGGAGCTGCGGGCGCAGCGGCGTTTTCAGACACAGGCTCGGCAGCGGAAGATTTCGCTTGAGCCTCGGCAGCGGGTGCTGTGTCTGTGGCTTTTTTGGCTTTGGGAGCTTTCGCCTTGGGGGCCTTGGCCGGCTTTTCGGCGGGGGCCGCTTCGGGAGTCTGCTCGGGAGCCTTATTGTCTGTTTCGTCGGTCATAACAAATTATCAAAAGAGATTAACCTTCCTTCTTGGCGGCGCCAATGGTCTTGCGCTTGCCCTTGCGAGTGCGAGCATTGGTACGAGTACGCTGTCCGCGGCAGGGAAGCCCGCGCTTGTGGCGGATGCCGCGGTAGCAATTGATAGCCTGCATGCGCTTGATGTTGCTTTGCACTTCGCGGCGCAAATCGCCCTCGACCTTAAAGCCGTGCTTGGTCATCAGCTCAACGAGATGGTTGATCTGCTCCTCGGTCAGTTCTTGAGCGCGGGAGTCGGGGTTAAGCTTGGCCTCCTTCACGAGCAGTTGCGCGCGAGTAAGTCCAATGCCATAAAAAGTCCGCAAAGCATACGGAAGCTTTTTATTGGCAGGAATTTCAACACCTAGGATACGTGGCATGGGAAGTAAAACATCAAGCCTAAAACAACTTTTTTGCAAAGTCAAGCGGCCAAAGTGAATATTTTCACAACTTTTTTAAGGCAGGTGAGACAAAATGGCGCACTCGCTAAAAGTTCCGCCCTACATGACCTTCGTCAGGATCTTCGGGCCGTTCTTGGTAATGACGATAGTATGCTCAAAATGCGCCGAGGGTTCGCCGTCAAGCGTGCGAGCCGTCCAGCCGTCGGCGTCGATTTTGAGCTTGTGCCCTCCCCTGTTAATCATGGGTTCGATCGCCAAAACCATTCCCGCTTTGAGCTCCGGCCCAGTTCCGGCACGACCGAAATTCTCGATCTGCGGATCCTCGTGCATCGTACGGCCCACCCCATGCCCCACAAATTCGCGCACGACCGAAAAGCCGTTGGCCTCGACATGGCTTTGAACGGCATGCGAAATATCACCGATGCGATTGCCAGTCCGGGCCTGTTCGATGCCCAGATAAAGGGACTCCTCTGTGGCGCGCAAAAGTTTTTCGGTGCGCGGATCGATGGCGCCCACGGCAACCGTGCGAGTATTGTCGCCGTAATAGCCATCCTTCTCCACGACGATGTCAATCGAGACGATATCGCCAGAGCGCACGATGCGCTCCTTGGAAGGCACGCCGTGAACAATCTCGTCATTGACGGAAATGCAGGTGTATCCCGGATAGGGCGGCGTTGAGCGCTTGGACGACCGATAGCCCAAGCATCCCGAACGGCAACCAAATTGCTTCATGAGTTCCGCCGCGCGCAAATCGATTTCCAAAGTCGTCAGGCCCTCGCGGACAAATTCACACGTCCCGCGCAAGACCTCTGCGGCGGCGACACACGCGGCCTTGATTTTCTCAAGCTCGGCGGGATTGGTGTAGAGCGGCATGGGGCCATTCTACGGCACGCCGCAGCTTCGGGCAAACCTAAATGGCGCCGTTTTGGGAATGCCAAACGCAAATCGGTGCACTTAAATGACGACCGTCGGCTCTTCTGCCTCCAACGCCTTTTTCATGGCTTTCGACAGGTCGCGCGGACGCGGCCGACTTTGCAGCACAAGCGTCTTGTACTGCGCGGGGGTCTCTTTTCCGTTCATGGAAAAAACTGCATTCACGAGCAGCCGTGCCACCATTGGGTGGCGAACCACAGAAATCACATTCATCTCATTCCCGATCCCCGAAAGAATTTCCGGCGTCTCGGTCTTTTCCGGATAGATTGGGATCACCGCTCCAAAGTCTCCCGTTTTAAGTGGACACTCTCTGGGCGCACAAAACGCAACTATTTTGGCTTGCTGGCCCACTACATGCACCAAGGCGCACTTCAATTTCGCCGAATAGCGCGCGTCAAACGCATTTCCATCCAAAATAAAAAGACACGCACGCCCCCCAAGCTTTCTCGAAAGCGGTTTGTGTACAGACTTTTTGCAGGCACGCACCATAAAATGACAAGAGGAAGTCTAGGGAATTTTCACCCCTATTGCAAGCGGCTAAGTGCGATTTTAAGCACTCCGTAGGCTATTTGAGCACCCATGTATTGACCGCCCAAGCGACCATCCCCATGATAAACAACGCACTTACGGTAATCCAAAGGGGCTTGACGTTGGTAATCTCGGCGGAATCCATGAGGCTTCGCGCACGCCCGATTGAGGCCGAACGCAGCTTCCCTTTTTGCAAAAAGCCATCGTAATGGCGCTGCAGCAGATGCGTCTCCAGCTGGCGCAAAGTTTCGATGAGCACGCCCACCGTAATAAGCATACCCGTGCCGCCGAAGAACTGCGCCATCTTGTAGGGGACCTTAAATTCAAAAAGCAAAACGTCTGGAAGAACGGCAATGATCGTAAGAAAAATGGCGCCAGCCAAGGTCAGGCGTGTCATAGTAAAATCTAGGAAGTTTGCGGTGGGATCGCCTGGACGCACACCTGGGATGTAGCCGCCGTGCTTTTTGATTTCGTCGGCAATCTGCACCGGCTTGAACATGACCGACACCCAAAAATAGCTAAAGATAAGCACGAGCAGTCCATAGACGGTATAGTAAATCCACGAACCACGCATAAGGGTTGCGGCAGCTTCGCTCATAAAACGCCAACCCAGCCCCGCGCCGGCCATCTGGAAAATCTGCTGAAGGAAAAGCAATATAGCGCTGGCAAAGATAACAGGCATAACGCCCGAATAATTGATTTTGAGCGGCAAGTAGGAACTCTGCGCCGCCATCATTTTGTTGCCGACAATCCGCTTGGCATATTGCACAGGAATTTTTCGGTCCGCTTGCGTAATGGCTATAATGCCACCGATCGAAACGACCAGCAGCCCCACCATCAAGATGGCTTGGGGAAGGCCAAGGGCCGTCACGCCAATCGTAGTCGGGAAGAACATCGAGGCGGTAAGCGCGAGAGCGCTCGGCAGGTCGGCCAAAATGCCGACCGTAATAATAAGCGAAGTTCCATTGCCCACGCCGCGCAAAGTAACCTGCTCGCCCAGCCACATGAGGAGCAAACTGCCCGCCGTCAGGAAGAGGAGCGAGGTGGCCATAAACCCAAAGCCACCCGTCAGGACAATCGGCCCGTAACGCGCCACACTAAAGCCCGGGAAAAGCGCCTCGGGGTTTTGGAGCGAGAGCAAAAGCAGCGTTCCCTGAATAATGCAGATGGCCACCGTCGCATAACGGGTATACTGGATGAGCTTTTGGCGTCCGACTTCGCCCTCCTGCTGCAAGCGCGCCAACGACGGCACCGCAGCCGCGAGAAGTTGGAAAATGATTTGGGCGCTGATGTAGGGCATGATACCCAGCGACATGAGCGCACCTTTCAAAAGCGCGCCACCCGTAAACATGTTGTAGAGTCCCACCAGACTCCCCGCGCCGGCAGCCGATTGGTCATGATAGAAATTTTGCAAAGGCGTTGGGTCCACGCCTGGCAAAGGGATGCAGGCGCCCACGCGGGCGATAAAGAGCAGCCCAAAGGTGAATAAAATTTTCTGCCGGAGTTCCGGAATTTTGAGGCAATTTGCGAAGGCGGAGAACATAAGATTCAAAAAGGCTAACAGTCTTGAGCAATCTTGGCAAAAAGAAAAGGCGGAAGTTTTGGCCTTTCAAAAATTATAACAAACCCGCTTGCAATAAGGCCAAAAAAGTCATATTCTACGCCTATGTCGACCTCTGGGATTTTGGGACGCATCAAAAACTGGCGCGCGCGGAGAATGACCAAGCGCCTTGGTACGCTTGAAGGAGAGCTTTTGGAAGCGCTCCTTTTCCGAGGCAAGCCCAGCGAGGTCTGGGCCCCCTGCAAACGTATGGCCAAGCTCCATCCGCAAATCGCGCGCCTAAGTTTCGAGACGCTTCTGTCGCAGCAACCCGACCAACGGCCCAACATTCGGGGCTATGAGGACATCCTTGGCCGCGCCTGGGGCTACGCCTGCCGCAAGCAATTCCTCGACTTGGATGCGCGCGCAGAATTCCTCGAGTCGGCTATGAACACAAGTTTGGAAGGTTCGCGCCTGCACAACATTGCTGAAACGCACCTCACTGCGACTAGAAAGACCATCGCCTTTTTTGAAAACCTCGCCAAAGGCTTGGCAGAGAGTTCGGACGAATTCTTCTACGGAGCCCCGCATTTTTAATCCTCTAAAAAAAATGGACACACCCTCCTCAACCACTCCCGACTACACTCGCGGCCACATCATCGATGTCGACCACAATACAAGCCCCGGCTTTGTATTCAGAACTCTCGCGCCAGTCAAAGATCTCATTGCGGAAAAATCCTATTCTCCCGCGCAAACGGAAGAACCCTTGGCGCTGATGCCCGAAGGCGTTTTCGTCTACAACAACAGGGATGATCGCACAGAACTGCCCGGGGTTGAAGGCCGTTACCTCATTACGCAGGTAATCCCAAGCGCCTACGAGGATGGCAGTCGAGCGTTGGGCACGCGCCACGTCGAAGTCACCGCGTATCGTCTTGCAGGCCCCTACGAAAATACATACCCATTCCAGCTCGGCCGCAAGATCACCTTCCAGACGGCAATGCAAAACATCTGCACCCACCTCCCGCCACCCGTTGGATGGTATTCGAAAGATGAGGTGCAAAAATACCGGCTGCCCGCCGAGCCCCAAACCCCAGAGGTAGCCGTTTGCACAAGGCTTGAAATCAAAGAGGGCACTCCAATTAATATTCCCATCTCCCAAGATGGAGGGCATCTCATCCTCTGGCAGCCGACCCTCTCGCCAAAGCTGGGAATATATCAGGCGTTTGCAAAACCAGAGTGGGGCTTCAAAATTCCCCGCGCATTCCTGTGGGCAAAGCGCCAAAGGATTCCCGTGATTTTGGCCTCACATGATAATACGCTTACTCTCGCCAATAGGCTTGGCCGTGAAAACGCCGAAGCACCGGGCGTCATCGGCATCATCCTAAAAGAAGATGCCAGAGGCGTCATCGGCGATAGGGTTGAAGACCCGAATCTCCCCTTCAATGTCGTCAACCGCGAAGATCTCACGGTAGTGAAGTAACCTCCGCTTCCGCTTTAACACCAAAGAAAAAGGCCCATCTTTTGGATGGGCCTTTCTTTTAAAACGAAAGCGCTATTTCTTTTCTTCAGTCTTTTCGGCCTTGGGGGCCACTTCGATTTTGCCGCCAGCCTTTTCGATCTTGGCCTTGGCCGAAACAGTCGCGGCAGTCGCCACGACATTCAAAGACGTCTTGAGTTCGCCCGAACCGAGAATCTTTACAAATTCCGAAGCCTTGCGCACGAGCCCTGCGGCCTTGAGCGCCGGAATGTCCACGGTCGTTCCGGCCTTAAACTTGCCTTCCAGCTCGCCGACATTCACCTCGTCAAATTGCATTTTGAAATTCGCATTGTTAAAACCGCGGCGCGGCAAACGGCGATAAAGGGGAATGTGACCGGATTCAAAACCTGGGCGCTGACGAAAACCTGTGCGCGAACGCTGGCCTTTGTTGCCGCGAGTGGAGGTCTTGCCGTGTCCGGAAGAGCGACCGCGACCGACGCGCTTGCGGCGATGGGTGGCCCCGACAGGAGTCGTCATTTTAAAAAGTTCAGTTGTCATAAATTGAAGGCGTTAAATTAAACGGTGGCCTCGGTTTTGCGAAGAAGCTTGATTTGCTCGGCCGAGCGCAGCGAACGCAGTGCTGCGATCGTAGCTTTGGCGACAGCAGTTTGGTTGCTCGAACCCATGGATTTGGAAAGGACATCCTTGACGCCCGCACATTCCAAGACGGCGCGGACGGCACCGCCGGCGATAAGTCCGGTACCCGTGCTCGCCGGACGTAGCATGACCAAGCCGCCATCTTGGCGGCCTTCCACCTGATGGGGGATTGTGCCGGCTTTGAGCTGCACTTCATAATAGTGCTTGTGCGCGCGCTCGGTCGCCTTTTGAGTGGCGGTCGGAGCCTCTTTGGACTTGCCGGAGCCCCAACCGATGAGGCCCTTTTGGTTGCCGACAACGACAAAGACCGTGAAATTGAAGCGGCGGCCGCCCTTGACGACCTTGGCGGTGCGGGAGACATTGACAACCTTCTCGACGAAATCGGCTTTGCGTTCGTCGCGGGGAGGTTTGGAATCGCGGGGTGCGTAAGCCATAATTAGAAAATCACTCCATTTTTGCGGACCGCGTCGGCAAAAGCCTTGACGGTTCCATGATAGCGGCGGCCATTGCGGTCAAAGACGACGGTCTTGACGCCGGCGCTGGAGAGCTTCGAGCCAAAGAGTTCGCCAAATTTCGTACAGCCGGCGACGTTCGGGAGCATCTTGTCCTTGGTGGAGGTGCTGCACAGGGCCACGAGCGTCACACCTTTGACATCATCGATGGCCTGAGCGTAAATATGTTTATTGGAAAGTTTGAGCGTCAAGCGCGGGCGCTCGTTGGTGCCGGAGACCTTTTTACGGACCCGGAAACGGCGCTTGAGCAGGAGCTCTTTTTTGGTATCAAGTTTGCGAGAATTCATATTTTTCCTTTCTGCGAGTCAGCCCTTAACCGGCCTTCTTGCCCTCCTTGCGGCGATAATGTTTACCAACGATATGGACGCCTTTGCCCTTGTAAGGTTCGGGACGGTAGAAATGTTCCAGCGTAGCGGCCACTTCGCCGACGAGCTGCTTGTCCACGCCTTCGATCTTGAGGGTGGGATTCTTGTTGTTGTCCTCGCCGACGGTTATCTTGATGCCGGCGGGCACGTCATAATTGATCGGGTGCGAATAACCGAGATTGAGCACGAGCTTCTGGCCCTGCAAAGCGGCGCGGAAACCGACCCCCTTGATGAGGATATCTTTGCTGAAGCCTTCCGAAACCCCTTTGACCATATTGGCCACAAGCGCGCGGGCAGTACCGTGAAGCGCATTGGCTTCGCGACCCTCGCCGGTATTTTCGACCGTGACGACGTTGCCTTCCTGATGGAATTTGATCAACGCGGGAAACGAATGGGAAAGTTTGCCTTTGGGCCCCTCGACGGAGACGGAAGAACCGCTAACGGCAACCTTGACCTTGTCGGGAAGCGCGATGGGAGATAAACCAATTCTACTCATAATTTACCAGACTTTGCAGATGATTTCGCCGCCAAGCTTTTGTTTGCGAGCCTGACGGTCAGAAAGGACTCCTTTGGGAGTCGAGATGATATTGATGCCCAAACCGTTGAGCACCTTTGGAAATTCGTTGTAAGAAGCGTAGACGCGCAGACCCGGCTTGGAAACGCGGGCGACATTGAGCACAGCGGGCGTATCGTCCACATATTTGAGCTGCAAGGTCAACTCGCGGACGCCCTTGCGGACCTCGGCGGTTTTATAGTCAAGGATATAGCCTTCTTCCTTGAGAATGCGGGAAAGGCCCTCGTGCATTTTGGAATAGGGGGTCACGCAGGAGGCGTGGCTGGCCCGATAGGCATTGCGGATGGTGGTGAGGAAATTGCTGATGGGATCGTTCATAAGTTTACCAGGAAGCTTTGGTGACGCCGGGAATCTTCCCGAAAAGAGCGAGTTGACGGAATTGGTTGCGGCAGACGCCGAACTTGCGGATGAAAGCGCGCGGACGGCCGGAGAGCTGGCAACGGTTACGCAGGCGCACAGCCGAAGAATTGCGCGGGAGCTTGGCGAGTTTGCGCATCGCGGCGTAAAATTCCTCGTCGGTCGAGGCTTTGGCCATGGTGGCCTTGAGATCGGCGCGCTTTTTGGCGTACTTGGCGACAAGCTTGGTGCGCTTGATATTGCGATATTTTGTGGAGGTCTTGGCCATGGTTATTTCTTGCGGAAAGGCATACCGAGCATGGAGAGAAGTTCGCGGGCCTCATCGTCGGTTTTCGCGGAGGTCACGAAGGTAATGTCCATCCCCATAGTGCGCTTGATCGAGTCGATCGAAACTTCGGGGAAAATGGTGTGGTCGGTGATGCCGATAGTGTAATTGCCGCGTCCGTCCATTCGGCTGGGAACGCCTCGGAAGTCGCGGATGGAAGGCAGGACGATACTGACAAGTTTGTAAAAGAAGTGATACATGGCGTCGCCGCGCAGCGTGACCTTGACACCAATGGGGAGGTCCTTGCGGAGCTTGAAATTAGCCACCGAGACCTTGGCCTTGGTGATGACGGGTTTTTGACCGGTAATCGTGGCGATTTGAGCGGCAGTCTCTTCGCAAGCGTTTTTGTCAAGCGAGCTGCTGACGCCGGAGTTGATGACGATTTTCTGCAAGGAGGGCACCTGGTGCACATTCTTATAACCGCGGGACTTTTTGAGTTCCGGAGCGATCGTCTTTGTATAAAGCTGTTTTAAAACGGGAGTCATTTTATTTTGTGCGCCTCGGTTTCCAAGCGAGGCAAAAGTTAATACTACCAAATGAGCAAAGCGTTGGGCAAGCCCTTATTTGGAAGCCTCCTTCTTTTTCGAAGCCTTGGGAGCCGCTGCGGAGCGCTCGACGTTCGAGATGTGAATAAAGCCTTCCTTTTTTTGGATGCCGCCATGGGGATTTTTGTCGCTCTTGCGGGTATAGTGCGAGAGCATATTCAGGCCCTCGACCAACACACGATCATTGCGGCGGTCAACTTTCAAAAGTTTGCCTTTTTTGCCCTTGTGATCACCCGAAAGGACCACCACTTCGTCACCGGTTTTGAATGCAGTTTTCATAATTACAGGACCTCCGAGGCCAGAGAAATGATTTTCATAAATTTACCGCGCAGTTCGCGGGCGACGGGCCCAAAGATGCGGGTGCCCTTGGGGGCCAAATCGCCGGAGTTGAGGATAACGACAGCATTGTCGTCAAAACGCAGGTAGCTGCCATCGGTGCGATGGATGGCGCGGCGCGTGCGGACGATAACGGCAGTATGGACCTCACCTTTTTTGACCGAGGCCTCTGGGGAAGATTCGCGGATGTGAATTTTGACGACATCCCCCACCCGGCCATAACGGCGCTTGGGGCCTGGGGTCATGATATAGCGTCCCCATTTGGCGCCGGTGTTATCGGCGACGACGACGATTGATTTTTGTTGAAGCATATTTGTATTCGAGGGTTAGGCACTCAAGGGTGCGGCGTTATTGGAAGGCGCGGCGGCAACGATGCGAGTAATTCTCCAGCGTTTCATGCGGCTCAAGGGACGGGTCTGCATGACTTCCACCTTGTCGCCGACATGACACTCACATTTTTCATCGTGGGCGTGCAAAACAGTTTGGCGGCTGACCTCTTTGCGATAAAGAGGGTGTTGTTTCTTGTAGGCAACGACAACCTTGACGGATTTCTTACCAGTGATGGAAGCAACGACTCCAGTAATTGTTTTTCTTGGGGAACGGTTCATTTAGTGGCCTTTTTTGAAGATTTTTTTTCGGTAGTGGCGGACTTGGCGGCGACGTTCAAAGCCGTCAAAATCCTTGCAACATCGCGACGGAGCGCTTTGAGTTGATGAGGTTTTTCAAGCTGGCCGGCAGTTTTTTTGGTACGCAGGGCCAAAAGCTCGGCTTTGGTCTGGCGGAGTTTGAGGTCGAGCTCTTTGGCCGAAGCCGTTTTCAAATCTTTATATTTCATAGAGACTCCTTCTTAATCATGCGGCAGCGGATCGGCAGCTTGGCGTCAGCGAGGCGGAACGCTTCGCGAACAATGTTCTCGGCAACGCCGGAGACCTCAAAAATGACCGTGCCCGGACGAACAATCGCCACGTAATACTCAACGGGGCCTTTTCCCTGCCCTTGACGGGTTTCAGCCGGCTTGCGGGTAACAGGCTTGTGGGGGAAGATGCGGCACCACATTTTGCCGTGACGCTTGAGGTGATTGTTGATGGCGATACGGGCCGACTCGAGCGAGCGGGCTTCGATGCGCGAGCGTTCGGTGGACTGAAGGGCAAATTCGCCAAAAGCGACGGTATCGCCGCGCTTGGCGCGTCCGTAGATGCGGCCCTTGGAGGTCTTTCTAAATTTAAGTCGTGAAGGGGATAAGAGGGACATACATTAACCTTTCAATTCTTTTTTGGCGCAGATCCAACACTTGACGCCGATCTTCCCGGCTTGGGAGTTGGCTTCAAAAAATCCATAATCAATATCCTCGCGGATGGTGTGCAACGGGATGCGGCCTTTGTGGTTCCACTCCGCGCGGGCAATGTCGGCGCCGGAAAGGCGTCCCGAGACTCTCACCTTGATGCCATCGGCCCCCATCGACATGGTAGTTTGAATGGCGCGGCGCATGGCGCGGCGGAAAGAGATGCGGCGTTCGATTTGAAGCGCGATGCTCTCGGCAACCAGTTGCGCGTCGAGGTCGGGACGTTTGATGTCCTGAATATCGAGCATCACGTCTTTGCCGACGAGCTTGTTAAGCTGGAGCTTGAGGGCTTCAAGGTCGGCGCCTTTTTTGCCGATGATAACCCCGGGGCGTGCGGTAAAGATTTTGACCCGCACGCGTGGGCCGGCGCGCTCGATAAAGACGCGCGGGACGGCGGCTTGGCGAAATTTCTCGTGCAGGAACTTGCGGATTTTATAATCCTCCACCAGATTGGCCGAGAAGGCCTTTTTGGAAGCGGCGTACCAGCGCGAATCCCAGTTGTGATTGGTGGCAAGACGGAAACCGATTGGATTTACTTTCTGACCCATAAACTATTCCTTTGCGGCCTCCTTCTTTTTTGCGGCAGTCTTTTTGGCCGTCTTTTTTGGAGCGCCCTCGGCGAGGACGATACGGATATGGCTGGAACGCTTGCGGATGGGGTGCGCGGAACCGCGGGCGACGGGCATATAGCGCTTAAGGACCTTGGCGTCGTCGATATGCGCCTCTTGAACAATGAGGTTGGCCGAAGAAAGGTTGTGATTGTTCTCGGCATTGGCGATGGCGCTCTTGAGTACCTTGAGCGTCATGCGTGCGCCTTTGCGGGGCATAAAAGTGAGGATATCGACAGCTTCGGTGGCGCTTTTGCCAACGATGGAGGCCATCAGCGGTCGAATCTTCATCGGCGAAATGCGGGCGGAGCGGTGAATGGCTTTGACGGTATTATTCATACGTTAGACGGCTTTGCGGGTTGGCGAGCTATGGGCCTTAAAGCGGCGGGTGAGAGCAAACTCGCCCAGCTTGTGGCCGACCATATTCTCGGTGACATAGAGCGGCAAAAACTCTTTGCCATTGTGGATTTCAAAATTCAGCCCGACGAAATCGGGGGTGATGGTGGAGCGGCGCGACCAGGTTTTGATCGGCTTTTTGTTCGCCGACTTTTGGAGCTTGAGGACTTTGTCCATCAGGCTCGGATCGACGAAATAACCTTTTTTAAGAGAGCGCGACATAGACTAATGTTTTACTTTCTGGCCATTGCGGCGGATGAGGATGAAACGGTTTGTGGATTTGGCGCGTTTGCGGGTCTTGCCGCCCTTGGCGAGCTTGCCCCAGGGGCTCAAAAGCACGCGCGAGCCATTGTTGCGGTAGGAAGAACCTTGCGGGTGATCGACGGCGTTCATGGCCGAACCGCGGACGCGGGGGCGTTTGCCCAACCAGCGATTGCGACCGGCTTTGCCGAGGGATTCCTTTTGATGATCGGCATTGCCGATCATGCCAAGCGAGGCGCGACAGTCGCCGTGGACTTTGCGGACCTCGCCGGAGGGCATTTTGAGAGTGGCGTAAGTTCCTTCGATGGCCATCAGTTCCAATCCGACTCCGGCGCTGCGAGCCAAAGAGGCTCCCTGTCCGGGGATAAGCTCCACGCAATGGAGCTTGGTGGCCGGCGCGATATATTTAAGGAGGGTGGAATTTCCGGGGGTATACGCCACCTTTTCGTCCGAGCTCACAATAGTGTCGCCCACCTTCAGGCCCTCGGGCGCGGGGATGTAGCGTTTTTCGCCATCGGCATAAGCCACAAGAGCAATCAAAGACGTGCGATTCGGATCGTACTCAATCGCCTGCACGCGGGCGGGAATATTGAGTTTTTCGCGTTTAAAGTCGAGGGTGCGCAAAAGGCGTTTATGGCCATTGCCGCGGCGACGGATGGTCATGCGACCATAATTGTTGCGGCCGCCGCTGGACTTGTTGGAAGTCGTGAGGGTGCGCTCTGGACGCTTTTTGGCTACCTTCACCTTGTTCTGGATATGATAGCGCTGCGAGGGCGTCAGGGGTCTTTTTTGAACGAGTGCCATAATAAAAATTCCTTAGTTAAGTTCGATCTTGCCCTCCTTCAAGGCAATGATGGCTTTTTTGAAACCGCCGCGGAGTCCATAGCCGCCGCGTTTGGTCATGATGCGTTTGGCTTTGGCCTTTGTGTTGACGATGCGCACGTCGGCCACCTTGGCGCCTTTATAGGCGGCCTCGATAGCCTGACGAACGGAGACTTTATTGGCCGAATCGGCCACTTTAAAGACGTAAAGATTTTTCTCAGCGCCGGCGGCGGCCTTTTCGCTGATGATTTGCTTTTTGAGGATATTGAGAGGATCGATCATACGGCGCGGGAGATAATTTTATCGAAGCCCTTCCGGCTGACCACAATCGAGGGGTAGCGGATGAGATCGAAGGCGTTAATTTGGGCGGCGCTTCCGATTTCCACGCGGGCGAGGTTGCGACCGGAGAGGAGGACGGGAGCAGAAAAAGAGTCGTCGACAATCAAGAGTTTGCCCTTTGGGGCGATTTTTTTGAGGACGGCGGAAAGCTCTTTAGTCTTGGGAGCGCTCATTTCGAATTTTTCGATGAGGCTGATCGCGCGCGCTTTTTCAAAAAGCGCGCGACCGAAGGCGAGTTTGCGCATGCCGGAATTAATTTTTTGCGTATATTTGCGCGGATGGGGACCAAAAGCCACGCCGCCGCCTTGGAGCTGCGGAGCGGTTTTGTCGCCATGACGGGAGCGGCCGGTGCCTTTTTGGGCGTACATTTTTTTGCCAGGGATGCTCACCTTTTGATTGCGGCTCATGGTGGAGGCATTTCCCTGACGTTGATTGGCTTGATACGCAATAAGGTATTGCTGCAAAGCGCGGGAACCCTTGTCGCCTTCAAAGGAGGGGAACTCTTTAATTTCGACTTCGCTGACCTTGGAAGCGTCGGGACTGTAAAGTTTAAACTTCATAATTATTTGCCTTTCTTGGCGTCGCGGATATAGACGATGCAGTTTTCAGAGCCCGGGATTGAGCCCTTGACGAGGATGATGTTTTTCTCCGCCAAAACCTTGACGACCTGAAGGTTTTGTTGCGTGCGGCGCACATCACCCATGTGGCCAGGCATCTTCTTGCCCTTGAAAATATGACCGGGGGTCTGGCGCATACCGAAGGAACCACCGCGGCGGTGCCACATGGAACCGTGAGCGGCAGGGCCACCTGCAAAGTCAAAGCGCTTCATGACGCCTTGAAAACCACGGCCCTTGGTAACGCCAATGACGTCCACAAATTGCCCTTCGGCAAAGACGTCAGCCTTCAAAACATCCCCCGCCTTTTGAGTGGGGGCTGCATCGGTGCGAACTTCGGCGAGGGTCTGAGCGGCCTCGAGGGCGTTCTTTTTAAAATGACCTGCCATCGGCTGGGTCAGGCGGGAAGCCTTGCGTTTGCCAAAACCGATCTGAATCGCGTTATAGCCATCGGTCTCGGCAGTTTTAACCTGCACCACTGTGCAGGGACCGACCTCGATAGCCGTGACAGGAACGAGCCGGTTTTCTTTATCGAAAACCTGAGTCATCCCCACTTTCTTGCCTATGAGTGTGTTAAGCATTGTCTAAGCGGCAGGCTCGGTACGGGGCGTTTCATCTCGCTAGTGAGAATCGGGCCTTATACAGACTTTCGTTAACCTGCTTTAGATTAAGGAAGCCAGAATAAAACAAATTCTTACGCGCTGTCAACAGCAGAATGAAGTTTTTTTACAGACATGCAGGGGACGCCGCAGAAACCCCTGCGGGGTTTGCTTTTGCTCCGGCGGGCTTTCCCCCATAAAATACCCGCGTTTTCCCACCCGCCGGAACAAAAGCGCGCTGAAGCGCCTGCGGCGCCCTCCGAACGCTCCCAACTCTTTTGTTGCCGCCACGAGGAGCTTCTGCATAAGATGCAATATGCGCCCGGGTGGCGGAATGGCAGACGCTGTGGACTTAAAATCCACTGGCCGAAAGGCCGTACGGGTTCGATTCCCGTCCCGGGCACGTTTCTACTGCGCCGCAGCCACCGAGCTCCAATAAGCGGCCGCAGGCAAAGTCGCCGCCTCCCAAGTAATTCCGTCGCTCGAATACGCGGCGGCAGACCCACTACCCGTTGTTGCCACAAACTTTCCACCGCCATAGGTAATACCCCGCCAGCAAGTTGAAGACGGAAGTGTTGCCGCCGTCCACGTAATGCCATCCGTTGAGTAAGCGGCTTTATCGGAGCTCTTGTTGCCTCCAGCCACAGCTACAAATTTTCCGCCGCCATAAGTAACGTTGACCCAGTATGCAGTAGAGGGCAAGGTTCTAGCGACCCAGGTAATACCATCGGTCGAATAAGCCGCCTTGTTGGAATTGTAGCCCACCGTCACAAATTTTCCATTGCCATAAGCGACCCCGCCCCAATATGCAGCGGATGGCAAATCGGCAAGACTCCAAGAGATCCCGTCGGTCGAGTACGCAACGGCATCGTTGCCTTCTTCCACCGTCACAAACTTTCCGTTACCATACGCCACATGCAGCCAAGACTCCTGATAAATTCCCGGATCGACAGCGGTCCATGTGATACCATCGGTTGAATAAGCAAAGTTAGCAGAATGGTCCGCTATCGCGACAAATTTTCCATCGCCATAAACCACACTGGTCCACCACTCAGAAGCAGGAATCGTAACGGCTGTCCAATTGATGCCATCGGTCGAGTAAGCGGCCTTATCTGAAAAACCAGCCAGCGCCACAAACTTTCCGTTGCCGTAAGCCATAGCAGACCACGAAGCGGCGCTTGGCATTGTCGAAGCCTCCCAAGTCACACCATCGCTGGAGTACGCAGCCTTGTCGGAGGTATGGTACGAGGCTGCAACAAAAGTTGGCCCGGAGTACCCACCTCCAGCTTCTCCGCCTAAGCTGTATGAACCGCCCGACTCCTGAGTATACGTATCGTATTGCGTCAATCGGAAACTCCTGCCGCTGCCGGTCGACGCAACCGTCCTCGCTTTGTCGTACTGTCCCTGACCGGTCAAAAACTGATGATCAAAGCCGCTCCACGAAACGGGTGTGCGCAACCTCGCAAGCAAATTCGTATAATCCATCCCCTGCGTCAGCGCACCCACCTCTCCACCCTCACACTTATATCTAGTGATGGCATCATTGAGGACCGTGAGCGTCTGATGGTCGGCATGATACTTGGCCGAATGCACATAATTTCCCACCCACGGAATAATGAGCGCCAAAAGTCCTGCAACAATGGCGATAACCGCCATCATCTCTACCAGCGTAAAGCTTACGGACGCCTCCAAGCGGCAACGACTATCAAACACCTTCATCTAGGTACACTTCTAGGCGCTTATTCCCTCCCCTGTCAAGGAGGGACCTTCCTTTTTTCGCCACTTCACGCTTGCGTCTTTTACAAAATGGCTTAATGAATAGTCCAAGCAAGTCGATATTTTTTCTGATGCTTTTCATTGCCGGACAAATCCTTTCTTCCGCCAGCTACTGCTGGCGCCCGCTTCCGCTTTCTTAACGCATGAAATCAAAATCACCGCGCAAACCAGAACAGGCAAGAAATGCCTACCTTGACGCCGCCGTCCAAGCGTTGGACGACAAAAAAGCCGAGCAGATCACCGTCCTTGATCTTGAAGAGCGCTCCAGCGTGGCGCGCTACTTTGTGATTGCAAGCGCCACCAGCCAGACGCATCTGGGGGCGTTGCGCAAATCGCTCGAGACGGTCTGGAGGGATCGTTTCGGCCAAAAGCTTTTAAGCGAGGCGCGGCAAAACAGCGCGTGGCAGGTGGTGGATGCCAATGACATTTTGATTCACCTCTTTACCCCCGAAGAGCGCGCACGCTACAATCTCGAGGGGCTTTGGGGAGACGCCAAGCAATTGCGGTTCAAACTCAGCGCCTAATTTCTTGGCATAAAAAAACCGCGCAGCCTAAAAAGGATCTTGCGCGGTTGGATGGATGGGGAAAATTTACTTCTCCGATTTTTGCACCGAAATCACAATGTCCACTCCGGCGGGAAGGTTGAGCTTTTTAAGCTCGTCAACGGTCTGCACGGTGGGGTCGATGACGTCAATGAGACGCTTGTGGGTGCGCTGCTCAAAAGTGTCCATGCTCTTTTTGTCGGCATTCGGGCTGCGGTTGACCGTCCAGCGTTGAATGCGGTTGGGCAACGGCACGGGACCGGCCACGCGGGCGCCGGAGCGTTTGGCGGTATCGACGATCTCGGTGGCGGACTGATCGAGGAGTCGCGCGTCGTAGGCGTTAAGCTTGATTCGGATTTTTTGTGAAGCCATGTGGAGAAGATTTAAAAGAACAGGAGGCCATCGTACAAACTTTTAGCGACGAAGGTCAAGACCCAAATTTGGGGATGCCGCAGAACATTTTTCAAGCAGCGCGGTTGAGGCGGCGTGCGCCTCGGCAAGCGCGGCGGCAACGGCATTCACTTCCGTGGGGACGGCTGCAAATTTAAAACGGTGGCCGCTTTGCGCACGCCAAGGCCACAAGCTCTCCGAGAGCGAATATAACCGCAAGTCTTCTCCCTCGGGCTCGACGCGCAAAAGATGACGGTCGTTGAGCTTTACAAAAGTGCACAGCTCAATTCCGCCACCCAAGCCCAGCGAAACGCGGGCGGCCTCCTGTGAGATTTCCCTCTTTTGCAGCGCGGCACAAATCAGGGCGCGCGTCCGTTCGGCTTTGGGAAAAAGCGTTTGAGCAACACGACCCAAAATTTTTGACGTCATACACGCCCACTCTACCACACCTCTTTGCTATTGGGCAATAAAAAATCACCGGCGGATTACCCGCACGTTCTTAGCGCGCGTTAACGCGCACTAAAAAGAAAGTTTGTCAATGCGTGCGCCTAGCCTCACACTTTTAATATGACCTCCGCCGAGATGCTTATTCTTCAGCTCTGCCTTGCGGCGGGACTGTGCCTAGTCATTTTTGGCGTCAGCCATCTTTTTGGACAGCGCGGCCGCGCTCAAAAGTTCAAAGACACTCCCTACGAGTGCGGCATTCCTTCCAAGGCAACGCCCTTGCCGCCGATTCCGCTCAAGTACTATCGCATCATTTTGCTTTTTTTGCTGCTGGATGTGTCGCTTGTCTTTTTGGTTCCGTGGGTACTCTCGTTCAAGGAGGCACGCGGGGCAACTTTTGTTTTTGGCGGACTCCTGTTTTTGGCTCAAGGAGCACTGGCGCTTTTCTATGCAACGCGCGCAAAATTTTTGGGATGGGAGGAATAACGATGGAGGAAGCGCTTACCCTAACTGTCAGCGAGACTCACGCAGGCTTGCGCGCCGACAAGATTTTGGCTCTCACGCATCCGGAGCTCAGCCGCACGTCGCTGCAAAAACTCTTCGAGAGCGAAAGCGTGCTTGTGGCTGGAGAGCCGATTGAGAAAAATGAAATTCTGCGCGCCGGGGAAATTCTGGAATACCCCTCGCCCACCGTGCTGCAAAAGCCGCTCGAAGCGCGCGAGGTTCCTTTCGATATTCTCTACGAAGACAAAAACCTTTTTGTGATCAACAAGCCTGCCGGCATCGCCGTCCATCCGGTTTCCTCTGGTGACAACCAAACGACAATCGCGCACGGCGTGCTTGCCTATCTGGGAGAGGCGGCGCGCAAGGTAGGCCCACCCGAGCGTCCCTGCATCGTGCATCGTCTGGATAAAGATACCACCGGCGCGCTTCTGCTGGCCAAAACGCCGCGCGCCTTCGAGGCTCTCAAAAAACTTTTCGCCGCGCGCGCGGTACACAAAGAATATCTCGCGGTGGTGCGCGGCGTACCCGAGCTGTTGGCGGGTTCCATCACCGAGGCGATTGGCCGCTCGCCGAGGCATCCCTTGCGGATGTGCGTGCGCGAGGATGGTCGCGAGTCGCGCACCGACTGGGAACGCCTCAGCGTTTCGCCGAAGGGAGACTTTACGGTGCTGCGCTGCATTTTGCACACCGGCCGCACGCATCAGGCACGCGTTCATTTGGCACAACTCGGCCATCCCGTCTTGGGTGATGCCTCCTATGGCTATAAAGGAACATATCAAGGCCGCACACTTTTGCACGCGCATCGGTTAAGCTTCGCCCATCCGATGACCGGCAAAACGCTTTCGGTAGAAGCACCCCCTCCGGCCGATATGCAGGGATTTTTACACTTGTAAAAAAATTAGTTGTCCCCCTTATACCCCCCCCCTCTCAGGGGCCTTTCCATTTTACCAGAAAGCAAAAAAATGTCAAGCTTTTTTCCGAAAAATAATTATACGGAAGGCAAAAAATGTTATAGGCAAGGTTTGCCTATAAATTAAAAGGCTCCCGTTTGGAGAGTTAGCGATGTTGGCGGCAGCCCCCCAAAAAAACGCCCGTCAGCACTTCGTTAAACCTCCCTAGTAGGAGCGCTCGCCGTATTCGGGGAGGACTCCCGGCATTTTGTTGCTCTCCCAGGTGGCCGGTTGGGACCACGGGAGCGTGCTTTCGTCTTGGTCTTGCGTCGCGCAGCCGACAAACCCAAGCGCCAGCGTCGCCAAAAGAACACCCAGCAAAAATTTATCCGCCTCCGCAGAAAACCACGCCCCTAGGCCTTGATGAATACAGCAAGAGGGCTTCTGACTACGGCGAGATGTCGCACCTTGGGTGCGTGGCGCAAGAAATCGCGGGCTTGCCTGTGGGGCTTCACTTTTCATAGGCGTATTGTGCGGCAAAAACATCGTCGCCGTCGAGCGTCTTTTTGATACCGTAGGAAGGATTGAGAGAGAGGCGTTCGAGCATGCGGAAAATAAGATCGGCCTTGGCCTCCTCGCGCAACGCGGCGGCAAGCTCAGGAACGCTCAGCGCTTTGCCGCTTTCGCGCAAAAGCTCCACCACACGTCGCTTGAGGCTCAAAATCGTCGCCGCAGCCTTTTTGCCGGCCTCGACCCCCGGTTGGTGATAGGCGTTGATATTGATGAGCGTCGCATAGAACCCAACCGTGCGCTCGAAGAGCGCCACGAGCGCTCCCACCGAAAGAGGAGTGACTTCGCGCAAGACAAGCGTCAGCGATTGACGGAAATTTTCCTCCAGCGCAACCGCCGTCCC
The DNA here is from genome assembly GCA_964541905.1 of uncultured Verrucomicrobiota bacterium. GTDB lineage: Bacteria > Verrucomicrobiota > Verrucomicrobiia > CAZIPW01 > CAZIPW01 > CAZIRU01. The sequence goes on along the minus strand of CAZIRU010000011.1, from coordinate 19,998 downwards.
CAGACAAAAGCCTTGCAAATAATCGCCGCTGGAGATGCCCGGCTCGACCTCGATGTTTGCGCCGGAGCGCTCCTTTTGGACTTCGATGAAGGTGGCAAAAAAATTGTTGAGGCCGTCGCGGAGCTGCTGGACGTAGGAGTGCTGATCGGTCGAGCCCTTGTTGCCAAAAACGGTGAGGCCCTGATTGACGCAATTGCCCTCCAAGTCGAGCCGCTTGCCAAGGCTCTCCATCACGAGCTGTTGCAGGAACCTGGAAAAAAGACACAGGCGATCCTTGTAGGGCAACACCACCAGCGCCTTGGCCCCCACCCCTCCCGTGGCGCTATACCAGCAAAGCGCCATCAGCGCCGCCGGATTTTTGCGGATTTCCGTCAGGCGCGTACGCTCGTCCATCAGATGCGCACCCTCCAAAAATGCGTCCACGTCAAGCCCCTGCAACACCATCGGCAAAAGCCCAACCGCCGAGGTAATCGACGTGCGGCCTCCCACCCAATCCCACATCGGGAAACGCTCAAGCCAGCCTTCGCGCTCGGCTTGGCGGTCGAGAAGCGAGCCGCGCTGGGTAATCGCCACGGCGTGCTCGGCGAATTTGATGTGTGCACGCTCAAAGGCCGCCTCGGCTTCGAGTTGGCCATTGCGCGTCTCGGGAGTAGAGCCGCTTTTGGAAATCACCACCACGAGGGCGCGCTTTAAATCCAGCGCGGCCAAAACGCGCTCGAAGCCTTCCGGATCGGTATTGTCAAAAAAGTGGGGCACGAGGGCATTGCCATCGTCGAGGTCGAGCGCCGCCGAAGCAAACTGCGGGCCCAACGCGCTCCCGCCGACGCCAATCACAAGCAAGTCGCGGAATTTGTTTTCTTTGTGGATTTTCTTGGCAAAAGTTTTCACGCGCGCAAGCGTCACTTCGATCGCTTCGCGAATCTCGTCGTCGGGAGCCATCGTCGCCGCTCGCAGCCAATAGTGACCCACGCGGCGGTTCTCATCGGGATTGGCTATCGCTCCCCCTTCGAGCAGCTTCATCGCTTCGAAGGCGCGGCCCATGAGAGCGGTCTTTTCGAGAAGGTAGTTTTCGGAAATGCCCATGCGTCCATATTCGAGGCTCATGCCCAGCTCGGGCATCGCGCAGGTGGTGGCTCGGTATTTTGCAAATTCCATGCGCTATTTTTGACAAATGCGCCAGCAAATGTAAAGAAGAAGCGCAAGCGGAGCCAAACTTTGGCAGGCGGAAAAATTAACGCTTGTCTTGCCGGAAGAATTCTCCAGAATGAGGCCATGCGTGGAATTTTATGGGCAATGGTTTTGGGTGCGGCAGCCGTCGCGTGGGGAGCGGATTTTAGAATGCTCAACTGGGGGATGAAACTCTCGGAGGTTAAAAAGGCAGAAAATACCGAATTGATGGACGAAGGTGAGGGAGAGCTGGTCTATCACACCCAGATGGATCAGGTGGATGTGGTCATCCGTTATAATTTTGACCAAGGGCAGCTGGTGCGCGCGCGTTATGAATTTGCCAAACAATATCGCGAAAGCGAAAAATTCATGGACGCTTATGAGGTCTTGCAAGGGCAGCTCGAAAAAAAATATGGGGCGCCGCTTTCCAATGAGGTGATTTGTGGCGATGATTTTTACAGGGGCTTTCCCCAACGCTGGGGCACAGGGGTTGTCGTCGGAAGACTTTCACGCGTTGCGGCTTGGGCAACCCCCAAGCTTTTGGTCAAACACGAAATGCGCGCCTTGATCGGTGGACGCGTCGGTCACTTTGTGGAATATCGGCCGTATCTTCAGCCGCAAAGCGAATTGCAAAGCGCCGCCGTCTATTCGGCGCTGTAGGTCAAAACGAGTGGCAAGTTATAGCGAATGCTCTACGTCGTTGAGGGACAGCTTGCCCGCGCGATATGAGGCCCTATAGTCCTCGATGAGTGTCCTGACCTGCCCCACGCTCGCGCTTGTTTTGGCACGGCGCATTTTCGGGCCCGCATAGTAGGGCATTTTAGCGGGCGGTCGCGGAGCCGGAATGCAAATCGTAAGATGCACGCCTCCGCGAAGCCCCAAGAATCCGCTGGCGCCTCGACGAAAGTTTCCTGCGGAAGGATGAGGACGCTTGGCATGACGATGCTTGCGGCTAAGCTGGCCCGTGACGCGCACCTGACGAGGCGCCTGTGGCAAGGTGAGAACCTGCAAGAGGTTGTGTAAATTATTTACCCCAGCCATAACGCTATATATCCTGCCTATGAATCGAGAAAATGGCAAGCAAAAGTTTCAAGAAAAACGTGGGTAGCAAGGATAGGCCAAAAGAACGCCGCGCGCGAGGAAGGGTTATCGCTGCGTGCGCTTGGCAAGCGCGCAAGAGGTGCCCCCCAGCCTTTCGAGCTGGTTCATCCAGTCGCGCAACGCAAAAATTTCCTTTTGAGGACGCCGCAGAATCAGCTTTTGCATCCGGCTGACAAACTCCGCCGCCTCGTAATTCGCCGTCTCCATCAGGAATATCACCAGACAGTCGCGATGGATGAGCTTCATTTTGCGCGAAGAGGTCGCGCGGTCGGAGGTAATTTCCTGGCCCAGAATGTTCTGGCTTTGGAAAGAGTCGCGCACAAATTGGCGGCTGACTCCTAAAACGGCTGCCGCTTCCTTTGTCGTGTACCAAACCTTGCCGCTCTCGAAAAGAGAATCGTAGTGGGCGGCCTCCCGTGCTTTTTCGAGCAAATTTGGAGCATCCAGCATCTTGAACCCAGATTATAGGCACTTAGGCGCCAGATGTCAAGCCGTTATTTTAGGCCCAAAAAGCATTTTGGTAGGGGCTGGATTCGAACCAGCGAACTGCGAGGCAGAGCTGATTTACAGTCAGCGTCCTTTAGCCACTTGGATACCCTACCGAAAGGGAATTTAAGTCTAGCAAAATCTCCCACAACATGACAAGCTTGAACTCGCAAAATGAAAAAATGGCCGACAGGAGGTTTTACTATGGTCGAGTTGATGGCAACGGTCGCCATCCTCGGCGTGCTGGTCGCTTCAACCGTTGTTTTTTATTTTATTTCCAATCGCACCGCCACCCGTCGCATCGCCGATAAAGTCGTCTTGCGCTATCTCAACGAGGCGCTGGATGAGTATCGCATCAACGGAGGCATGACGCGTTCGCATTCGCTCGGAGGCAGCAATACCCCCGCAAAAATCAGCGCCGTCGTCACGGCACTCAAAACTGGCCTCACCTTCAATGGCCTTCGCACCCGCTATATTCACGCCGACTACAATATCGACACAACCTGCATCACGGCAGCAGGCTCTGGACGATCGTTTTACTTCAAGGGCTACACCTCCGCGCAGTAAAAAATGAGGGGGAAAGAATAAGAGGCATCGCAGCGCGACACGGGAAAAGCAATGAGGGTATTTAAGAAATTCGACGAGATAGGTAAATCTTGCCTATAAGACAAAATGGCGGAGTGGAGGCGACGCAGGAGGAAAGGCGGGGTCTTCTGCGGAGCCGGATAAAGACCCGCGGGCAAACACGCGATTCTTTGCGTTACGCTCGCCCAAGGTGCGACATCTCGCCGTAGGCAGAAGACCTCTTGCCACATTCATCAACGCCTAGAGGCGTAGTCTTCTGCGGAGCCGGATGAAAATTTTCTTTGGGGAAACTCAAAACTTTCTTGCACATTTTGTTTTTTTTCGTAAATTTGTATCCGAATGAATGACAAACAGATAGAACAGGTCAGCCTCGTCGTGCTGGCCGCGGGCATGGGGGCGCGCTTTGGGGGACTTAAACAGCTTTTCCCCGTCGGCTATAAAAAACAGACGATTTTGGAATATACCCTCGATGACGCCGAAGCACTCGGTATCAAGCGTGTGGTTTTTATTATCCGGCACGCGATGGAAAAGGAATTTCGCGAGATTGTCCTTGAGACGATCATTCGCCGGCCCTTCGAAATCCGTCTGGCCTTTCAGGACGACTATCCCCTCCCCGAGGGCCGCGTAAGGCATAGCGAGCGCGTAAAACCTTTGGGCACCGGACAAGCGCTTTTGACTGGGCTGAAGGCCATGAAAACAACCTCAGCGGTCGTCGTGAATGCCGACGATTATTATGGAGCGAATGCGCTCAAGGCTGCCGCCGAAGCTGCAAGCTGGGGACGCAATGCCATAGTCGCCTATGCGCTCAAGGATACCCTTTCGATGCGGGGCCCCGTTAGCCGAGGCGTCCTCAAGCTCTCGCCCAAGGATACTTTGCAGGGCATTGAAGAATGCCGCGGACTGACCGTGCAAAATGCCCCCGAGGGCGCTTATGCCAGCATGAATCTACTGGCGCTGGGGCCCTCGAGCCTCAAGGCTGTAGAAGAAAATTGGCTAAAGTTTTGCGAAGAAGGCGGCGCGGAGAGCCTCGAAAAAGAATGTCTGCTGCCGGATGCGCTCATGCGAATGGTGCACGCCGGAGTGGAGGTAGAGGTGCTCAAAACACAAGACCGCTGGCTGGGCCTGACCCATCGCGAGGATTTACAAGAGCTTGATTTGCGGATCGGGAGAGTCTCGATGCCCCCCTTTACCGAAGACAAACCTAGGGCCTAGGGCCGCATGGCCCTAGAACCCAAGATACACTAGGGCCGCATGGCCCTAGAACCCAAGATACGCTAGGGCCGCAGGGCCCTAGAACCCGAGATACGCAGAGCGTTTGATTTTCGGTCATAAGAATTTTATTAGCTTCTTTTGCCACTCAAAGCCAAGGCCGCAAGGCGCTTACAAGGCGGGCGTATCCGGCGTGGCGCGTTTAGGTGTGGCTTGTGTGGGAGCTACAGGCGAAACAGAGGGCTCTGAAGTTTGCGGGCTTTGAAGAGAAGGCTCCGCCGCCGAAGGAACACTCGTTTGGCAACCCAGAGCTTGCGAAAGTTTTTTCTCGAGAGCCGCTCGCGCCGCTTCGGCCAATCGACAAGGCGCAGAAAGCGCAACTTTGTAGCTAAACTCAGGGCCCATCTGCTCGAGAGCCTCAGCAATGGCCGTCTGCAACTCGGCATCCTTGGGCGTAAGTTGGGCCAACTTTATAAGCTGGAGCCTTTTTTCGTCATCGAAGGTGTTCATGTCGCAACAAACGTAGTAGGCCTGACGAAAAGCGCGCTGCTTGAGCTTGGGTGCGCGGCACATCCTTTGCGCACCTTGAACAAGCGCGTTGAAACGCTGCGGCAGGTCCTTGATTTCAGCCGTGCTTGCAAGCCAAGCGGCGTAAAGCGCTTCCGCATCGGGCTCGACAGAGGTGTTGTCGGCGGCAAAAAACTTGGCTTGGCTGCGACAGAAAGGGTCTTTGAGGACTTCGGCGAGCTTAAGCAGCACTTCGGCGGGAGTATCGCGATCGATGGCCAGCTTGGGATCTTGCAAAACGGAAATCAGATGATCGGCCGCTTCGGCGACCACTTCGCAGCGGCGATCGGGATCCTCGATTTCGGGCGTCTTTGCCGCTGCGATGCACATGCGGGCAACCACCTCGTCGTGAGTGTAGCCGTCACTTTCGACATTCGCAAAAGCTTGCGAAAGATAGAAGAGCTGCCACGCAGGATCGTCGCTTGCATCCACCGTCTTGAGATACTCCGCACGCAAAGGTGCTTTGATAGTTTCTTGCTCCTCGCCCAATTGCGGGGCGTAATTCAAAAGCTTTTGGAGGTAAAAAAGCTTGTCCTGAGCTTGCGCGCCCGTCAGCCCAACACTCGGCAGCGCCAAGATCGCCTCGCGAAGCCGATTTAAGCACGCCTTGCGCTGAAGAATAAAACGCGTCGCATACACGGACCCGGGGCTATAACACTCGAAGGCCTGCGCATAGGTTCGAGCCTTCGGAAAACCCTGCGGCATGCTTTCGGCGCAATGGAAAAGCCGCTCGGCAATCGCCGCCCAAACGAGAGTCCTTTTCTTTTTGTCAGACTTGTCTGAACCGCGAAGGGGAAAGACAAATTCCGCAACTCGCGAGAGACTGCTCGCATAAACGTCGAGAGTGGGAGTAGAGCAGTTATTGTCCAGCAGATGGCTGGCCTCAGGGGCTTCGAGCGCCCCGCCAAGCTCCGCATAGAGGCACAAAAGTGCGGCATCCTCGGACGCTTGGCGCTTGTCCATGGGATACCCAGCACGATCTTTGAGCTCGGAACGCAAAAAGTCCAATTTGCGCTCAAGCACGGAATTTTTGTCGGAGTCGGGCATGGCAGCAGCACGCGCAAGGTTCGCGTACGGTCATTTTGAGGGGAAATTGACGGGATTTCAACCTTATTTCTATCGGGGCGACTGGATTCGAACCAGCGACCTCTTGGTCCCAAACCAAGCGCTCTACCAGGCTAAGCTACGCCCCGTGTCAAAGTAAAATCGGGCTTTTAACGCAAGAGTTTAGCTCTTTGCGCGCCGCGGAGCAATCTTATTCGAAGCCGCACACTTTGGGATTGTCAGGCGGGCTTTTTTCCATAGGATGCCTGCGAACCCCAAATTCTCTATGTCCATACTTGTTGGTAAAAAGGCCCCTGTCTTTCACGCACCCGCCGTCGTTGAGGGCGGGAAAATCGTCGAGGATTTCTCGCTGGAGCAATACATCGGCAAATCCTACGTCATCTTTTTCTTTTATCCCGCCGATTTCACGTTTGTCTGCCCCACCGAAATCATCGCGTTCCAAAACAAAAGCGCCGCCTTCGCCGAACGCGCGACGGTCCTTGTCGGCTGTTCGGTCGATTCGCAATATTCGCACTGGAAGTGGCTGAACACCGAAAAACACGACGGCGGCATCAAGGGCGTCACGTTTCCGTTGGTGGTAGATCAGGCGCTTTCCATCTCGCGCGATTATGGCGTGCTCGCCGGAGAACACGACTTTGACGAAAATGGCAAAATCGTTTTCAAGGGAACGCCCATGGCCTATCGCGGGCTTTTCCTCATAGACAAGCAAGGGGTCGTTCAGCATGAGGTCGTCAATAATTTCCCGCTCGGCCGCAGCGTGGACGAAACTCTCCGAATGGTGGATGCGCTCCAGTTTTTTGAGAAGCACGGTGAGGTGTGCCCCGCCAATTGGCATGCCGGAGAGAAGGCGCTCAAGCCTACGCAGGATGGAGTGGCCAATTATCTGGGAGAGGCCAAATAGAGCCCCACGAGTAAACCCGTGGTTCCTTGCGCCACGCTCGCAAGGTGCGATATCACGCCGTAGTCAGAAGCCTTCTTGTTGCCTTCATCAACCCCCAAAGACGTGGTCTTCTGCGGAGGCGGATAATAGGCTATTTAAGCACTTGCAGGCGAAGGCATTTGCGCCGTAATTGTTTAGCATGAATCTCCATGAGTATCAGGCCAAGGAGCTTTTTGCCAATGCCGGCATCATCGTCCCCTTGGGAACTGCCGCCACCTCTCAGGCCGAAATCCAGAGCGCGCTCGATAAAATTGCCAATGCGCCTTATGTCATCAAAAGCCAAATCCACGCGGGCGGTCGCGGCAAAGGACGTTTTAAAGACGGCTTTGAGGGAGGAGTGAAAATCGCTCAGGACGCCGACGAGGCCAAAACTTTTGCCGAACGGATGCTGGGCAATACGCTTGTCACCAAACAGACCGGCCCCGAAGGGCGCGTGGTGCGCACACTCTACATCACCGAAGCGGTGAAGGTGGATAAGGAATTTTATGCGGCGATTACGCTCAATCGAGCGACGGGTGCGCCGGTGCTCATTGTCTCGAGCGAGGGAGGCATGGAAATTGAAGAGGTGGCGAAAAAAAATCCAGCGGCAATCGTTCGCGTGGAAGCCGATCCGCTTTTGGGTCTCAAGCCCTATCAGGCGCGTGTGGCAGCCGCGGCGCTGGGGCTCAAAGGCGACCTAGCCAAACAAGCCACAAATTTCTTTCTGAAGCTCTACAAGCTGTGGTGGGAAAAAGACCTCTCTCTCGTGGAAGTCAATCCGCTTGTGACGAGCAAATCCGGGCGCTTGATCGCGCTGGATGCCAAAATCTGCGTTGAGGATAATGCGCTTTTGCGCCACCCCGAGCTCGCGGTCTTGCGCGACCTCAACGAAGAGGACTCGAAAGAGACCGAGGCGAATCAAAACGGGCTGTCGTATGTGGCGCTCGACGGCAATATCGCCTGCATGGTCAATGGCGCGGGGCTAGCGATGTCGACGATGGATATTATTTCGTATTACGGCGGCAAGCCCGCGAACTTCCTGGACGTAGGCGGAGGCGCTGACGAAAAACAGGTGGAGACGGCATTCCGCATCATTTTGAAAGACCCAAAGGTCAAGGCGATTCTCATCAATATTTTTGGCGGGATTATGAAGTGTGATGTGATTGCCGCGGGAGTCATCGCGGCCGCCAAACACATCGACCTCAAAATGCCGCTGGTCGTGCGACTGGAAGGCACGAACTTTGAGCTGGGCCGCAAGATGCTCCAAGAAAGCGGGCTCAAAATACACGCGGAAAACTCCCTCACGGAAGCCGCTAAAAAAGTCGTCGAGCTGGCAAAGTGAAAGGGTGATTGTTCGATTGCCGAACCTCCCTTTCGGTGCTAGGCTGGGTCCATGCGAACGCTTCTTCTTGACGCTTCTTCGGCGGTGCTCTTTGTGGGAGCACTGGATGGCGGTGCGTGGTTGCGGATGATTGAGCGCGAAATGCCAGCGATGGAAGGGCTTTTCGAGATGGCGGAGGAGATTTTCGAGACGTTCCCGCTGCAAAGTTTCGCAAGGGTGGCCCTTTGCGAGGGCCCAGGAAGGCTGATGTCGCTAAGGATTGCGGCGGTCGCCGGAAATATTTGGGCGCAGGACAAAAAGAAAGCCGTTTACAACTCGCTCCAGTTGGCCTCCGCGCAGCCGGATAAGCCAGCCGCTTATGAGCTGCGCGTTGGGGTGGTGGCACTGTGGGAGGACGGGAGCGTCAAAATTGTGCCCGCGATACCCAAGGAGGCCGTGCTTTTAGGATCCGCCGTGACGCGGCAAGAAAATGCCGCCCTCTATGCCAGCGCAATCGAAAGTTTTCCCAAAAATACTCAAACATTTTTGCGCGAGGTCGATTTTTTCGATCCGCCCATGTTCGCGCCCAGCTCGTATGCGCTGGCGACAAACAAAATCGTTTCCAAAGAAAGCACCTAGCCGAATTTTGCGCGCTTTGAGATTGCGCGCGACACCAGAGGCGTTTAGGCTTGGGCCATGCGTAAACTATTTGCCTTAGTCGCGCTGGGGCTTTCCCTCGGCGCGCTGGCCCAAGCAATCGATACCATGCCCAAATCTAAAACTCCCCACAACCCCGCAGCACCCAAACAGTTTGCTGTCATCAAGACCTCCAAAGGCGAGATGACGCTTGAGCTGTGGCCCGACGTCGCGCCGAAAACGGTCGCAAATTTCGTCAAGCTTGCCAACGAAAAGTTTTACGATGGCACCTGCTTTCACCGCATCGTCAAAGGGTTTATGATTCAAGGTGGCGACCCTCTCACCAAGGACGAAAACCAAAAAGACATGTGGGGAACCGGAGGGCCGGGCTACTCCATCAAAGCGGAGTTCAATGACCGCTCGCACCAGCCGGGAGTCATCTCGATGGCGCGCTCAAGCGACCCGGATTCGGCCGGCAGCCAGTTCTTTATTTGCTTGGGCGATGCGTCGTTTTTGGACCGCCAGTACACGGCCTTTGGGTATCTCATCAAGGGCGAGGATGTCCTGATGGCGATCGGCAATACCCCCACGCAGTATGGCGCGGGAGGCCGCGAAAAAAGCGAGCCGCTGGAACGCATCGAAGTTATCAGCATCCACGTGGACACGGCAAAGTAACGGTTTATCCGCCTCCGCAGAAGCTCCCATATTTACACGTTGAGAATTTGGCAAGAGGGCTTCTGACTACGGCGAGATGTCGCCCCTGCGGGTAGGTGAAATAATGGCCGCGGGCTTGCAGGAGGGGCTCCATCGCCGGTACCCGGCTCCTCGACGGGGGCGCTCCTCTTTAATTTTGACATAAGGCAATTTCTATTTTAAGGTTTATTTTCTTCGGGGAGTTAGCTCAGTTGGTTAGAGCGGCTGTCCACCCCCTACCCCCTCCAAGGGGATTTCACCGGCTACGCCTTTTATCGCCGGTACCCGGCTTCAC
>CAZIRU010000011.1:0-9854 GCA_964541905.1 uncultured Verrucomicrobiota bacterium | reverse complement strand
GGGGATTTCACCGGCTACGCCTTTTATCGCCGGTACCCGGCTTCACGATGGGGCGCTCCTCTTTAATTTTGACATAAGGCAATTTCTATTTTAAGGTTTACTTTCTTCGGGGAGTTAGCTCAGTTGGTTAGAGCGCCTGCTTCACACGCAGGAGGTCCAGGGTTCGAGTCCCTGACTTCCCAGTTCTATGCGCCTTGGGCGTCGCGCCGAAGCTTCTCGCACATCTTGCAGCGCGTTTGCCCTTTCGTTCGAGGCTCGCCAAAGGGCCCGCAACAGCCTCGCGCGGAACAAAACGCACGGCCATAGTAAATAAAACGCAGGTGCAACGCATTCCACTCGCGTTCGCGGAAAAGTTCGCAAAGATCGCTCTCAACGGCCCGCACGTTGCGCCCGCGGCTCAAGCCCCACCGCCGCGCCAACCGAAAAATATGCGCATCCACCGGAAACGCTGCCACGCCAAAACATTGCGAAAGAATGACCGAGGCTGTTTTGCGACCCACCCCCGGAAGCGCCTCCAGTTCCACGCGCGACGAAGGGACGTGCCCGTTGTGCCGCTCTAAAAGTACGCGAGACAGGGCGATAAGATTCTTGGCTTTTGTCGTGTACAACCCGCAAGAGCGTATCAGTTTTTCAAGCTTCTGTGGCGAAAGCGCGGCCATCTTTCTGGGCGTTGGCGCCGCTCTGAAAAGCGCAGGCGTGCTCGCGTTGACGCGCTTGTCGGTACATTGCGACGAAAGAATCACCGCCACCAAAAACGTAAAGGCGTCTCTGTGCAAAAGCGGAATCGCCGGCTTGGGAAACGCGAGCGCCAGTTCACGCCTTACCCGCGCCGCTCGTTTTTTCATAGCATCACACCGCCATTTAAACATGCTTCAAGAATATGCAAAGAAACCCATTCCGGCAATGACAAGCCGCACCATCTCACCCAAATTCGAGCCGTCCTTAGGACGGTGAGCCATAAAGCATTTCACAAATATCGCGCTTAATATTTGCGACAATTCGCGTCACCGGTCTGGCAAGAGCGCTCCACAATTTCTGGAGTTTTTTGTTTCCAGCAGAAACGGCGAGCTTCCCCGCGGCTTTGGCAAGTCTTAGTTCTTTTGGCATAAGCACTTCCACTATCCTTCAAAATGCGATTTTTTCAATAGTAAAAATATGATTTATTGAGTTTTTTCGCAAAAAAGCGGAGACTAAAGCATGCCTTCCCGCGCGCGAAATCGAAAAAACACCTGCGGCAAAGAGTCGCACGCGCTTGCCAAAGCCGCACGCAAGGCCCCGCGTCAAAAGCATCTGCTCGTCGACGGCTATAATCTTGTTCACAGTCACGCGGAGTTAAAAAAATACATTGTGCACTTCGGCACCGAGGCCGCGCGCGAGGAATTTTACAAGGCCGTTTCGGTCCTGCACGATTTTGACGGTTGGCGTCTCACGATTGTCTGGGACGGCCAAGGCTCGGCGATGAGCGTCGAATATCCTTTCAAGGTCGAGACGTTCGGCGGGGTTTTTTCGCCAGGTGGGATTTCGGCGGACGAGGTTATTCAGGGGCTTGCCGAGAGCTGCGCCGCACGTGACGATTTGGTGGTGGCCACCTCCGATGGCGGCATCCGCGTTTTCATTCAGGCAAACGGCGCGCGCTGGCTTTCTCCCGAGGAGTTTTGGCGCTGGGTGGATACGGCCAATGAAAGCGTCAAGCGGGCGATCTTTCTCAAAAAGTAGGAGCACTGCTCTGTGGCTTTTGTCTCGAAGACATCCACGCTATCGCACTCTTTGCGTCTGGCGCGAAATGTAAATTTTCATCATTCAAATAATCTGATGTCTTGGGATCGCAGTGCACGAATTTGTCAGCACGCGGAAAAACGGCTCCAGAACAGCGCCGTGCATTGGCATGACAACCGTTGGGCAAAACCACTCGATAGTTCAAAAGCAAGGCCCCAATGGCTGTCGCTCTCACGCAATAAAATGAATTAACGCCAAAAACAATCAAATCAGTGCATCCGTAGCAACCCAAGCGATCATCTAAATCGGTGCCGCGGAACGCGGAGTTGTATGATTTTTCAATTATTGCCCGACCCGTGCGCGGGAGTCGCGAAACAAGGGGCTGGATTGTCTTGCCATATCCGCGATACTCGCAAACAAAAGTAGGGACTTTCTCTGAAGCAGCCCAATCCAAAATGACGATTTGGTTTTCGATGATTTTCTTGAGCAACCCGGGCGCATTTACAAAACGACCCGGAATAAATCCATCCTGCATATCCACCACAATGACCGCTGCGCGTTCGGGGTGCGGAAGCGTTTGCTTTCTGCAGCGGGATAATAGCCTGGAAAGTTTGGTCGTCATTTTTATAAAAAATCAGCTTAGCGCCAAGAGGGGAGCTGCCTGTGCAAGTGGTGCCGCAACCTGCGCTGAAATTTCCAAGCGCTTGGAAAGCCGCTCAATACAAGCTTGAACAGAAACGTCGAAAATAGGGTTTTGCGGCTCATCGCCTTCGCGGCCAGTCGCCCGCAGGAAGCTCTTTCGGTTGCACAGAGCCAAGCCGCTCTTCTCGTATAAAATCCCGTGACAATTGTCGGGCAGCGCCACCTCAAAACGATAGGCCAAGGCGTCAAAAACGGTCGCCGCCACGCATTTATCGCTCTCGATGCCCACGCAAACGATTTGCGTAACGCTTCTCGCGCGGAGGTTCTCACGCAGAGTCGTTCCCGCAAATGCGGACAACGAATTTTTGATGACAGTTGTTGTATTCCCGCGCGGCAAATCTTGGGTGAGAGGCTTTAACGTGGCACCGCGATTGCGGTATTCCACGCGGTAAACGGGTATTTGCTCCCGCTTGGCAAATTGGAGCAGTGTTTTTTGGTTTCGGATAAGTTCCCAAAGTTCCTTTGTATTGCGGCTCAAGGCCCCCAGCAAAAAGTTCATTTGCATATCAATAAGCAGCAGCGCCAGCCCGCCACGCGCGGCAGAGGCACTTCCAAGCTTTGAGGCGACACGCATCGACATCTGCATATAATACAAAAATAACCCTATAAAATCAAGTTACTTAGACGATTTTTCCTTCGCAAAAGCCTTAGAGCGTGTTCAGAATCTATTTGGCAGTATTGTTGGGATGATTTTGGCGTTTTGGCAAGGCCAAGCCCCGATGAAATCGGGGTTCTTCGAGTGAGCAACACGGGCTAGAAGCCCGAAATGCGAACGAGAAACGCCGCCAAAACACAAAAGCGCCCAACCCGAAGGGCGCCGCTCATTATTGTTTATCAGCAAATTATGCGGCGCAATATGGCGAAGAGATTCTGAACACGCTCTTACGCCTCCAGATATCTGAGCGCTTCAATCGCCGCCATGCAGCCCATGCCCGAAGCGGTAATGGCCTGACGATAGGTGCGGTCGGTACAATCGCCGGCGATGAAAACGCCCGAAACGGGCGTCAGCACCATCGAACCGGAAGGCAGCAGATAGCCGCCCTCGTCCATCGGCAACGCGCCGCCCAAAAAGGCCGTCTGCGGGACATGCCCTATGGCAATAAAAACGCCATCCGTTTTGCGTTCGGTGAGGGCGCCCGTTTTGAGATTTTTGAGTCGCACCGCGTTTACCTTGCCGCTAGGCTCGCCAAGAATTTCGTCCAGCGCAGTCTCCCACGCAAAATCGATCTTGGGATGGTGCAGCACGCGCTCGGCCATGATTTTGCTGGCACGCAGCGTATCGCGCCGATGCACCATGGTCACGCGAGAAGCGAAATGCGTAAGGAAATGCGCATCCTCACAGGCGGAATCGCCCCCGCCTACCACAAGCACTTCCTTGCCCCTGTAAAAAGCACCATCGCAGGTCGCGCAGGTGTGAACCCCCCGCGCGTAAAACTCCATCTCGCCTTTGACCCCCGAAAGCCGCGGACTGGCACCCGTGGCAATAATAAGCGCACGGGTCTGGTAGGTACGGCCATTTTCGCCGATAAGCTTTTTGACCGGCGAGGAAAAATCCACCGACTTGATAATGTCATTTTGGTAATGCGCGCCAAATTTCTCCGCTTGCGCTCGCATGCGCGCGGTGAGGTCATAGCCCTCCACGCCCTCGGGGAACCCTGGGAAATTTTCGACCGTCGTCGTTGTCGTGATGAGGCCCCCGGGCATATTGCCCTCCAGCACGAGCGGCATGAGCGAAGATCGCGCGGCATAGATGGCGGCAGTGAGTCCCGCGCAGCCGGAGCCGAGGATGATGAGATTTTCGACGGAGTTTTGGGTTTCCATATCGCCGGAAAATTTATAAGATTAGGTCGCTTATGACAAGCCTTGCGCCACAATTTATCGACGTGCACGCCCATCTGGACTTTTGCAAACCGGAGGAGCTGGTGGCCGTTTTGGAGCGCATGAGGGCCGAGCGGGTTGCAGCCATTTCGGCGGGAACGCATTCGGGAGACTGGACGGTTATTTCCGAAATCGCGCAGGCCCACCCTGACGAGGTTCTCGGCATCACCGCCGCGCTCCACCCGATAGAGACGAAAGAGAACTGGCGCGACGAGCTGGCCGCGCTCGAAAAATTCTTGAGCGCCGGTCATCCAGTCGTGGGCATCGGCGAATGCGGGCTGGATTTTTTCCATCTGCGTGAGTTGCCCAATGCCCGCGAGCTGGCCACGCTCCAGCGCGAGGCTTTTGCGGCGCAGCTCTCGATTATCGGCGCCTCGGGTTTGCCGGCTCAAATTCACTCGCGCGGCGAAGGAGCCTTCCGCGAAATTCTGGCGATGGTTGATCGCTCCGGCGTGGATTGGACAAAAATTTCCTTTCATTGTTTTGCCGAAGGCCCCGATGAAATCCGCGAGCTAAACGCGCGGGGGGCACGCGCGTCCTTCACGGGAATTATCACTTTCAAAAACGGTCAGAAGGCTCGTGATGCCCTTCTGGCGCAAAGCCCGGAGCGCCTGATGCTCGAAACCGACTCCCCTTTCCTCTCGCCGGAGCCCTTTCGGGGCCAGACCAACGACTCCTCGCGCGTAGGGCTGGTCTACAAAAAAGCCGCCGCGCTTTTTGGGATGGAAGACGAAGCGCTCCGGCAGAAAATTCAAAAAAACGTCGCTGAGTTCTTCGGTCTCAAGGATGCATTGGCGCTTTAGAGGCGGCTCCAAAACAAATCTCCTCGACCGCCTCCGAAAAGCCGCTCGCGCCGCTTAGGATCTCGACCTCCATCCGCAGATAGTAGCTGGGGATTTCCGTCTCCAAGAGCGAGAGCCGCACCGCGTCTTTTTCGGTCGTCACGATCATCTCCGCGCCAACCTCCTCGGCGATGCGCACGATTTGTTTGTGATCCTCGGGCTCGTAGGCGTAGTGGTCGGCATAGCGCATATGCCGCAGGACGTGCGCCCCTGCGTGCTCCAAAAGCTCCTCAAAACTTTGCGGCACGGCGATCCCCGAAAACGCCAGCACTTTTTTGCCTTTGAGGATCTCCAGCGGCTCGACGTTGCTGCCATCGAGCGCATTGAGCGACTTGGGGACGTGCGCGCAGATAATCGGATTGCCCGTCGGACCATATTTGGCAATCGTCTCCAGAAGCGCTCGCGGGGGAGCGCCGTCAGACTTGGTAATAAAAATATAATCCGCACGCTTCATGGCGCCGACGCCTTCGCGTAAAACGCCCGCCGGCAGCATGGCCGTATTGCCGAATGGATTTTTTTGGTCCACCAGCAGCAGCTGCAGGCGACTTTTGAGCGGCAAATATTGGAAGCCGTCGTCCAAAAGCAGCGTATCGGCCTTATATTTGCGAATGGCCAGCGACCCCGCTCTCACACGGTTTTTGTCCACAATCACGATCGCCTCGGGAAGATTCATCGCCAGCATATAGGGCTCGTCGCCCGCGCTTTTCCAGTCGCATAGCGGCCGCCCTTTGCCGGCACTCACCACCACCGAAGCGGAAATTTCCGGATCGAAAAGTGAAAGCAACTTGCGTAAAAGCGGCGCTTCTTTGCGTTTATAGCCGCGCGAAAGAATCGCCACGCGCCGACCCTTTTTGATCAGCTCGCGGGCGAACTTTTCCACGACGGGCGTCTTGCCGGTACCTCCCACGGTGATATTGCCGATCACGACGACCAAACAGCCCAAATGCTCACGCCTCAAAATGCGCGCGTCGTACAGGCCCATCCGCACGGCTACGCAAAGCGAAAAAAGCCACTCGAGAGGCTTTAAAAAAATCGCCAAAAGTGCCATTTTCCCGCTGGGCTTTATCCGCCCGTAAAGGAAATCGGTAATGCGCGCCTCCGAGCGATCCCAGCGGCGACGCCAGCGCCATGCCCATACCCTATATCGTCTTTGCAGTGACATTCTTGACCTTTTTGCGTTGCTTCTCCAGCATACCCCAAAACGCCCATCCATGTCAAAAACACATATCAAGCTCTTCATTCCGGGCCCGGTGGAAGTTTATCCGGAAACCTTCGTCTCCCTGAGCCAGCCGCTTATCGGACATCGCTCGGGAGACTTCAAAACGCTTTACGCCCGTTTGCAGCCCAAGCTTCAAAAACTTTTTTACACCACCGCTCCGGTTTATTTGATGACCTGTTCGGCTTGGGGCGCAATGGAAGCGGCCGTCCGCAATTGCGTGGCGCGGAAACTCCTGTGCCTTTGCAATGGCGCCTTCAGCGACAAATGGGCGGAAGTCGCGCGCGACTGCGGCAAGGAAGTCGAGACGCTTTCGTGGGAGTGGGGCCGGCCCATCGAACCCGAGCGCGTCGAAAAAAAGTTGCGCGAGGGCGGCTTCGACGCCGTGACGCTTGTCAGCAATGAAACTTGCGTGGGGCTTTTCAATCCACTGCAAGAAATCATGGCGGTCCTTCAAAAATTTCCCGAGGTTGTTTCGATTGTCGATACGGTCAGCATCTTTGGCGCGCGGCCGATTCCGCAGGACGCTTGGGGAATAGACGTGATGATTACCGGCACCCAAAAAGCGCTGGCCCTGCCGCCCGGGATGGCGCTGGTTGGCGTTTCGGCCAAGGCGCTCGCGCGCTCGCGCAAAGTCTCCGGCAAGGGCTTTTATTTCGATTTTGTGGCCTATCACGAATTTCACCAGCAGGCCCAAACGCCTTCAACGCCCAATCTTCCGCTTGTCTTTGGTCTGGATTATCGCTGCGGTCAGATCGAGCGCGAAGGGCTCGAGGCGCGCTACGCACGCCACAGCGCCATGAATCGCCATGTGGTGGAGTGGTGCGAGGCCAACGGCTTTCCGCTTTTCCCGCCGCGCGAACACGCGTCGGTGAGCCTTGTCTGCGCGCGCAACGAACGCGGCATTGACCTCGAAGCGCTCAACAAACGCCTCAAGGCCGAGTATGCGATGATGATCAATACGGGTTATGGCGCGCTCAAGGGCAAGACCTTCCGCATCTCGACGATGGGAGACGAGACCGTGGAGAGCCTTGCGGCGCTCACGGCGAATCTCGAAAAGCTCTTGGGCGAGTTGGCCTAGGGAGTTAGGCTCTGCTAACAAATTCTGACAGGCGCGGCGCTGCCGTAAGAGACTCAGCAGCAGTAAGATGCGCAGCGCTTTTGCTTCGCTGAAGTTGGGCGGTTTTGAGTTTTAACTTCGTTTCTCGGTCGAAGTCCGTGCCTCTAGCACGAGTTTTTCCCTCAAAGCCTTGTTAAAACTCAAACCTGCCTCAACCGCTCCTTGCCATAATTTGTTAGCAGAGCCTAATTAAAAAGGCCCGATTCCTCAGCCTTAGCTTCTGCCTCGGCGGCTTCGCGCTCAAAACGCTCCAGCAAGAGATACTCCCACAAGCGGGACATCTGCTCTTGCACCAAAGAGGCGGCAGGATCCACAACCGGCGCGCCAAGGGCGCTGCGGCAGGGAAGCGCCTTGCGAGCTTTGGGCGCGCGGCGAGGGCTCTTTGACTTGGCGAGTAGGTCCGAAAGACCTACACTAGGTCGGTCGCCCCTACTACTGGGAGGCTCCTCATCGGAGGCGGGTGAAGAAGATTCCAAAACGGAATGCGGGTTCATATAGAAATATCTAGGGGCATACTACTGCACGTCCAAACACGTGTAAACATAAAAAGTAAAAATATTTTTTTGCGCGACCGTCTATTGAAAAAGCCCGAGCCGTTTACGGCAGCGCGCCTCACCCAAGACGGCCATCACCGAGTGCAAATCGGGCGTTTCGGCCCTACCCGTCAAAAGCACGCGGAAGATTTTGGCCACTTCCGAAACCGTTCCCTTAAAGGCCGCGGGGGTGGCCTTGTAGGCTTTCATGTCCGTCGCATAACCGAGTGCGCCGGCGATGCGTTTGACGTTCTCGAACCACGCGTCTTTGTCGGCGGCGGGAGTGTAAGAGGCCGCAAAATCCTTCGCGGCAGCGGCCGCCACCTCCGGCGAAACAGTTGGCAAAAGAGCCAGCGCCGCTTCGCGCGTAAGAGCAAATTCCGAGTCGTAAAAATAGGCGATCTCGCCGAAGACTTCGCCCCAAGCCGCAATATCTTTGCGGACTTTGGCCCCCGAGCGTTCAATCGCAAAAATAGCCTTCGCATAGGCGGGATCGCTTTGCAAAAGACTTGCGAGCTTCGGGTTGTGTCGGCGCGCCCACGCAAGCGCCGCCTCGTAAACTTCGGGGGCGCTCAAACGCGAAATGTAATCGCGGCTGACGGCATTGAGCTTCACAAAGTCGAAAAGCGCGCCGGTGGTGCCGAGCTTTTTGAGTGAAAAGGCAAACTCCCCATAGGGCAACGCAGGATTGGCCCGCCGCCAGTCCTCAAAATTGGAATTCGCCAGATTCATCAAATACTCAATCACCGCCACAGGCGGATAGCCCTTTTCGTCGTAATAAGCCATCGAAGCCTCGGGGTCTTTGCGCTTGCTCAACTTGCGGCGCGAACCCTCGTCGAGCTTTTGGATGGGAGAGGTGTGGCCATACTTGGGCGCTCGCCAGCCCAACGCCGCAAAAAGCTGCAAGTGCAGCGGCACCGAATTGAGCCACTCGTCGCCGCGGACAACGTGGGTCGTGCCCATCAAGTGGTCGTCCACCACATGCGCAAGGTGATACGTAGGGAGTCCTCCCGACTTTAAAATCACAATATCGAGATCGTTCTCGGGCAGATACAAATCGCCTTTTACCACATCGGCGATCTTCATCATCTTTTCGTAAGAGCCTTCTGCGCGCAAACGAATTGCAAAAGGCACTCCCGCATCCAGCTTGGCTTTGACTTCCTCCTCGGGCCTGTCGCGCCAAATGGCATACTTGCCATAATAACCGGGCCGGATATTCGAGCTCTCCTGCATCGAACGCACCTCCTCCAGTTCGGCGCTCGAGCAAAAACAAGGATACGCCAGCCCTTTAATGAGCAGCTCGCGGACAAACGCCTTGTAAATATGCGCGCGCTGACTTTGCGTATAGGGGCCATAGGCGCCCACGTCCGCACCGTCGAGCCCCAGCGGGCCCTCATCCACTTTGATGCCGTATTCGGCAAAGGTCCGCAAAACCAAAGCCACGGCACCTTCGACCAAACGCTCCTGATCGGTATCCTCTATGCGCAGGAAAAACACTCCGCCGCTTTGATGCGCCAAACGCTCATTCGTAAGCGTTGTAATCATTCCACCAAGATGAAAAAAACCTGTCGGGCTGGGCCCTAAACGCGTCACCTTTTGCCCCTCTTGAAGGCTGCGGCGGGGGTAAAGCCCTTCAAGCTCAACCGGGGTTGGCAGGCCAGTGGCGGGCAAGATTCGATCAATCGTTTCGCGCGAAAGTGACATAGGGGAGATCCTATAACATTCTCCAGCCACCCGCAACGCGAAAAGCCTCTCAATGCCTAAAGCCGTGGTCTTCGGCAGAGGCGAATAAAAAATAAGCCACGCGTCGCCTTGGAGGGCACGCGTTTGTGGAGGCCGCTGCGTGG
>CAZIRU010000010.1:0-52418 GCA_964541905.1 uncultured Verrucomicrobiota bacterium | reverse complement strand
AACGCCAAAATCATCCCAACAATACTGCCAAATAGATTCTAAACACGCTCTTAGACTTGACGGACAGTTGTCCGATGTGTTAGAGTGTAAATCTATGGCAGTTCCAAAACGTAAAACGTCCAAGCAACGTAGTGCTTTGCGCCGGGGTTCTCATCCCTATAAGGCTACCCTTTTGTGTAAAGACCCCACCGACGGCACTCGTTGCCTTCCCCATCGCGTTAATCCCAAAAATGGGATGTATCGCGGCAAGCAGGTCATTACCGTTTCGGCCTAGTTTCATTTTAACCCCTTGACAAAGCGTTGCTTTGAGGGACATTGCCGGTATGACGAATCCTTGTGTTGCAGTCGATGCCATGAGCGGAGACCTCGGTCCTGAAGAGGTTGTCGCGGCCTTGGCAATCGGCTATAAGAAGTTTAAAAATTACCCCGATGTGACTCTGGTTGGGGATGCGGCGCGCTTGCGCTTGCTTGCGCAACTCTATCGCTTGCCCGCCGAGCGCGTGAGCATTTTTGGAGCCACCGAGATCATCGGCATGAAGGAAAAACCGCTTCACGCCCTCAAAACTAAAAAAGATGCGTCGCTCGCCGTCGCCATCAATCTCGTTAAGGAGGGCAAAGCCCAAGCCGCCCTCAGTTGCGGCAATACCGGCGCACTCGTCGCAGCCGGAACGCTCAAACTCCGCGCAATGGAAGGCGTGGAGCGTCCTGCTCTGGCCACCGTCATGCCCACCCGCACGAAACACTTTGTGATGCTCGACGCCGGCGCCAATCCCTCGAGCACCCCCTTGCAGATGGTCCATAATGCAATTTTGGGTAGTCACTTTGCCCGCGTCGCTCTCGAAATCCCCTCCCCGCGCGTGGGTCTTTTGACCATCGGCACCGAAGAAGGTAAAGGCAACTCCACCATTCAGGAAACGCACGACAAACTCAAACTCTTGGGCTCCGTCATCAATTATCAGGGCCCCATCGAAGGATTCGACGTTTTTGAGCACGCAGTGGACGTCGTGGTCTGCGACGGCTTTACCGGAAACGTCCTGCTCAAGACATTGGAAGGTCTTTTCACGCACCTCAAGGGCTATGCCAAAAGCGAAATGATGAAAACCCCCCTGCGCATGCTGGGAACGCTCTTGAATCTGGGCGCCTTCATGGCCATCAAAAAGCAGCTCTCGCCCGAGCGTTATGCGGCCGCTCCGCTTTTGGGCCTCAAAGGCAATGTCTTTAAAACCCACGGCAGCGCCAATCGTTTTGCGATCGCCAATGCCGTGCGCATCGCCGGAGAGGCTGTCAGCCACCAGATGCGCGAACGGGCGCTCGCCGATATTCAAAGCGCCAATGCGCTCCTTGAGCAGGCTGAGAAACCTTCTCCTGTCGTTGCGGCCGCAAGTTGCTAGGGAGAAAAGAAATTCTATTGGCTTGCCTACCGGCCGTCTAAAGGCTTAAAAGTTCTGTATGCAAAATATCGGTGAACGTCTGGCAGACGCACGCAAAAAACGCGCCGTTACTTTGGCGGAAGCCAGCAAAGGTACGCGCATCCGCGAGGAGTACCTTGCCGCACTCGAAAAAGACGATGGCCGCACCATTCCCCTGGAGAGCGTCTACGTCCGCGGGTTTTTTCGCAATTATTCGAAATTTTTGAGGCTCGATGAAGCGAGGATTTTGGCCGACTATGACGCCGCCTACGCCAACGGAAACGGCGGCGCTCCCAAGACCCAAAAGGCACTTATCGGCCGGCTCGACCTTGGCAACGTGCCAACGCCGGAGGTCTCCATTGCCAAAGAAAAGGAAAAGGCTCCAGAGCCTGCGGTCGAAAAACCTGCAATCGCGCCCACCGAAGCACACGGCGCGAAGATTTCCAAGCGCTTTAGCTTTGCAGCTTTGCCCCCGTGGGCCCTCGGCGCTGCACTCGGAGTAATCGGGCTTTTGCTCGCGGGAGGTGTAATTGCCGGAATCTCTGTGGCCCTCCGCTCCCGCACCGAGGCTTCCGCTTCGGCCGCTTCGCGCGACACCAAATTTGTGGCCCTGGGAGACGTCACCGTCATTATCAAACAGGACGCACCCGAACAAACGCTCTTTGCCGGAACGCTCAAAAAGGGCGAAGAAAAAAATCTTCATCACTCCGGCAATCTGCGCGTCCAATATTCCGAGGGCTCTCAACTGGCCTTTGAAAAAGACGGCAAGCTCTTCAAAGTGGGCGCCGCCGGAGCGGGCAAACGGGTGTTGGAGTAGGCACTCCTAATTTTGCGCGAAAAGAGGCGTCGCTACGCGACGCAAGTTTTGGCAAATCAATCCCGTGGGTTAAAACCCACGGCTATTTATGGAGGCGTCGCTACGCGACGCAAGGATCAAATGCATCAACAAGGGTGAAGTAGGTAGGGCTTGCCTACACGACAAACGTCGCCCGAGGGGGTGGAGGCGGCGGGCTGCGACGCGGAGCCGAGAGCACATGGACAGAATTTGCCTGCACGACAGATGTCGCGCAGAGGGGAAAAGAAGCGGCGCGCTGCGACGAAAGTTTTGGCAAATCAATCCCGTGGGTTAAAACCCACGGCTATTTATGGAGGCGTCGCTACGCGACGCAAGGATCAAATGCATCAACAAGGGTGAAGTAGGTAGGGCTTGCCTACACGACAAACGTCGCCCGAGGGGGTGGAGGCGGCGGGCTGCGACGCGGAGCCGAGAGCACATGGACAGAATTTGCCTGCACGACAGATGTCGCGCAGAGGGGAAAAGAAGCGGCGCGCTGCGACGAAAAGGGACGGATGTTTTTTGAAAATACTATAGCGAACGAGAGAAGCGTTGCGATACAGGGACAAGTTCCGGCGAGACAAGAGCCCTCTGTCTAAAAACAGAGGCGGCGAGATGCGACGCGGAGGGGGCGGATGTTTTTTTGAAAATGTTCTATTCCTTGGTCTCGGGGTTTTTGCCATCTCCCGTTAGCGACGAAAGGCGTCGGCCTCTTTTGGTATTCGGCAGCATTTTGAGTTCGCAATAGGCCGTCACAAAACCCAACACCAGCGCCACAAACAAAGCAATCACCGTCCCGAGCCATCCAAAAGCTATCCACGCTTTGAAAATCGCCAGACCATAAAAGCACATCGCTAAAAAACCCAGAATCCCATAGGGATAGATCACCTCGAAAAACAAAACAACTGAGGCAATCAGCAAGTAGGTGGCAACCGAAATAATCTGGTTTTCGAGCATAAAAGCATTCTGCTTGCGCGCAGCCCAGTTGTCGAGCGTTTTGGGGGCGCGAGGATTTGCCTCGAAACGCCGGGGCCTTTAGGCTTGAGGGATGTCCCCCGAAAAACAGCGCGCAACTTTGCAGGCCCTCGCCCAAACGCAAGGGCTCGAGCTTGGTTTTGCGCCCGCTAAGGTAGACTTGAAGGCGGAATATTTTCGCGCGTGGCTCGCCCAAGGACGACACGCCGGTATGGAGTGGCTGGCAAATGAAAAGCGCGTCGATATCCAAAAAATACTTGAAGGCTGCCGGACGGTCGTCGTCGCGGCACTCGATTATTTTCAAGAGACTCCAACGCGCGCCGAGGAGGACGGCTCCTACGCCGCTTACGCGCTGCAAAGGGATTATCATAAAACGCTTTTGCAAAAACTCGAACCCCTGTGCGCCGCAATCGAGGACCTTGGAGGCACGCAAAAAGCCTATGTGGACACGGGTGCGATTTTGGAAAAACGTTTTGCCGCGGCAACTGCGCTGGGCTGGCAGGGGAAAAGCACATTGTGGGTGCATCCGAAATTTGGCGGCTGGACTTTCTTGGGAGTGATCTTGACAACACTTAAGCTGCCAACGGACGCGCCGCATCCGCAACGCTGCGGCAGATGCCAAAGATGTCTGCAAGCCTGCCCAACCCAAGCGCTTACGGGGCCTTATGCGCTTGACGCTCGACGCTGCATCGCCTATCTGACGATCGAACACAAGGGCGTTATCGACACGGAGCTGGAAGAAAAAATCGGCACGCGGCTCTTCGGCTGCGACGAATGTCTGCGGGCGTGCCCTTGGGGGCAACGCAACACGACGCAAAAGATGCCGGCCCAAACGCCCGAGCTGCCAAACGCATGCGAGCTTTTGGAGATGAACGCCGAACGCTTTGCGGCGGTCTTTGCCGGCAGCCCCGTCAAACGCACGGGGCTCTACCGGATGCAACGCAATGCCTGCATTGTCCTGGGAAATGCGCGCGCGACAAGGGCGGCAGAGGCGCTCAGAAAGCTCGCGCGGGAAAGTCCAGATGAGGCCGTGCGTGTCCATGCCGCGCGGGCGCTGGAGAAAATCGAAGGACAAAAATGCTCGCTCTAAAAACAAAAACCGCCCGACTTGAAAGCGGACGGTTTTTGAAAAAGCTGAATTCAGCCGACTAGGCAATCGCGCTCTTGAGGCTCGAACCTGCCTTGAATTTGACGGCGTTGCGGGCCGGAATCTTCTGAGGGGCCTTGGTCTGCGGGTTGATGCCCATGCGCGCGGCGCGCTTGACGACCTTAAGGCTGAAGGCTCCGACAATCACAACCTCCTTATCGGTCTTCAGGCCCTTTTGAAGGCCCTGAATGACGGCGTTAACACTCTCTTCGGCCTGAGACTTGGACGAACCAGTCGTCTTGGCAACGAATTCAACGAGATCAGCTTTATTCATAGATTTTTCTAAAGTTTATCACCTTTTTCTTCCTTGCATGGGGCAAAAAAAATACAGGTGACACCGTAAACTCTTGTCTATTCTGCCCCTAGCGTCAATAGCTTTTCGAGCGCTTTTACAAAAAAATTTCCCTGCAAAAGGCTCTCTTGGCGGCTTGACAAGCCGCCAGAGGAAGCATAAGCCAAAAAAAGAGGACAAGCTTGCCCATCTTGTGCGCGCAAATGTTTTTTGAATTGAGTTGATTTCAAAGGAGTTGGCCGCAAGACTCCCCCTATTATGCTGTGTTTTGAAAAACGTCCCCTACGCGTGGCCGTCACCGGAGCCGCCGGCCAAATCGGCTATTCGCTCCTGTTCCGCATTGCCTCCGGCGCCGCTTTTGGCCCCGACCAACCCGTCATTTTGCACTTGGTCGAAATCCCGCAGGCCCTCGAAGCTCTCAAGGGAGTCGTCATGGAACTGGAAGATTGCGCCTTCCCGCTGCTGCGCGGAATTGTCGCAACCTCCGACCTCGCTGAAGGCTTCAAGGGCATCAACTGGGCGCTCTTGGTGGGCTCGATCCCCAGAAAGCAAGGCATGGAGCGCAAAGACCTGCTCAACATCAACGGAAATATTTTTGTGGGCCAAGGCAAAGCCCTTCAGGCTCACGCCGCCGCGGACGTCCGCGTGCTGGTCGTCGGCAATCCCTGCAATACCAATGCGCTGATCGCCGCCTCGAATGCGCCTGAAATTCCCGTAGACCGCTTTTTTGCCATGACGCGCCTCGACGAAAACCGCGCCAAAATGCAACTGGCCCTCAAAGCGGGCGTCCCCGTCAAAGAGGTCAAGCGCCTCGCCATCTGGGGCAATCATTCCTCAACGATGGTTCCCGACTTTTACAATGCGCGCATCAAGGGCCGCGAAGCAGACAAGGTCATCGCCGACGAAGGCTACCTGAAGGGTGAGTTTTTCACGACCATCCAGCAGCGCGGGGCCTCCATCATCAAAGCGCGCGGCCTCTCCAGCGCCGCCTCGGCCGCAAACGCTGCCATTGATACCGTCCGCTCTTTGACCTCCCCCACCCCGTGCGGCGATTTCCACTCGGTGGCCGTTTTCTCGACGGGAGCCTATGGAATGCCCAAGGGCATTATGACCTCTTTCCCCATCCAGTCGGACGGAGAGGAATGGGAGATTGTCGAGGGGCTGCAAATCAATCCCTTCATCCGCGAGAAGATCGAGCTTTCCACGCAGGAGCTGCTCGAAGAAAAGACGCTTGTTGCAGAGCTGGCTCCCGAACGCCCCTGCGCCTGCGGCAAGCATAAGCGTTGCGGCTGCAGCTAGGGAGTGTTAACGAAGTGCCGGCAAGGCGTCTTGGGCGGATTTGTGCCTTGGGCCCGCGCCTTTTTCTTTGCCCTGCGCTTGAGCCGCGACGCGGGCAAAGCGGCGCTCTGCGTTCGGCTCGGTCACCTATTTCTAATAGGCTCCCTCGTCGTACTCGACCCTGCGACCCAACTCCATCCCAAGCCACCTTGCCGGGTTCTCTGCTTCTTCATTCCCACTTCGTTAACACTCCCTAGTCTACAGCATGCGGAGAATATATAAAAAAAGCCCGGGGGTTGTTCCCTCGGGCTTTTTGAAAGCAAGAATTCTCTTACGCAATGATCTCGGTAACTTGGCCGGCGCCAATCGTGCGGCCGCCTTGACTCGCGCTGCAGCGCTCGCCCCTTCGGGGTCCTCCGCTAAAGCTTCGGGTCTCTTGGCCTGCTGGCCAAGTTCGCTCCGCTTCAGGCGGTCAAAAAAAAGCCCCGGCAAAAACCGGGGCTTTTTGAAAGCAAGAATTCTCTTACGCAATGATCTCGGTAACTTGGCCGGCGCCAATCGTGCGGCCGCCTTGACTCGCGCTGCAGCGCTCGCCCCTTCGGGGTCCTCCGCTAAAGCTTCGGGTCTCTTGGCCTGCTGGCCAAGTTCGCTCCGCTTCAGGCGGTCAAAAAAAAGCCCCGGCAAAAACCGGGGCTTTTTGAAAGCAAGAATTCTCTTACGCAATGATCTCGGTGACCTGACCGGCGCCAATCGTGCGGCCGCCTTCGCGGATGGCGAAGCGCTGGCCCTTTTCCATCGCAATCGGCTTGCCCAGCTCGATCTCCACGCCCAAGTTGTCGCCTGGCATGACCATCTCGACGCCAGCGGGGAGTGTGACCACTCCAGTGACGTCGGTTGTCCTGAAGTAGAACTGCGGACGATAGCCATTGAAGAACGGCGTATGACGGCCACCTTCATCCTTGGTGAGGACGTAAACTTGAGCCTTGGCCTTGGTGTGCGGGTGGATCGTGCCGGGTTTGGCCAAGACATGGCCGCGCTC
This sequence comes from uncultured Verrucomicrobiota bacterium, assembly GCA_964541905.1. Lineage (GTDB taxonomy): Bacteria > Verrucomicrobiota > Verrucomicrobiia > CAZIPW01 > CAZIPW01 > CAZIRU01. The sequence goes on along the minus strand of CAZIRU010000010.1, from coordinate 45,443 downwards.
GATCTGATCCTTTTCAATACCGCGCAACAGCACGCCCACATTGTCACCTGCACGGCCCTCATCGAGGTCCTTGCGGAACATTTCAACGCCCGTGACGACAGTCTGGCGGGTTTCGCCCAAACCGACGATCTCGACGGCTTCGTTGACCTTGACAATGCCGCGTTCGATACGGCCCGTGGCAACGGTGCCGCGACCGGTAATTGAGAAGACGTCTTCGACGCTCATCAGGAACGGCTGGTCGGTCAAACGGACCGGCTCGGCAATTTCGCTATCGAGAGCTTCCATGAGCTCCTGAATGGCTTGCAGCCCTTCGGGCTTGCCGGCCAAAGCGGCTGTCGCGGAACCGCGAACAATCTTGGTCTTGTCGCCGGGGAACTCATACTTCTTGAGCAAATCGCGGATTTCCATCTCGACAAGCTCGAGGAGATCTTTGTCGTCGAGGAGGTCCACCTTATTGAGGAACACGACGATCGCCGGAACGCCAACCTGACGAGCCAAAAGAATGTGCTCGCGGGTTTGTGGCATCGGGCCGTCAGCGGCGGATACGACCAAAATCGCTCCGTCCATCTGGGCCGCGCCCGTAATCATGTTCTTGACGAAGTCGGCGTGGCCCGGGCAGTCGACGTGGGCGTAGTGACGCTTGTCGGACTCGTACTCAACGTGCGAGACGGCAATCGTGACGGTCTTGGTGGCATCGCGAACGGTACCGCCCTTGGTAATGTCGGCATAAGACTTCTTCGGTGCCAGGCCCTTATTGCCCTGCACTTCGACGATCGCTGCCGTCAGCGTGGATTTTCCATGGTCAATATGACCGATAGTGCCCGTGTTAACGTGGGGCTTGGTACGATTGAACTTTTCTTTTGCCATAGTATTAAACTGTTAAGTGGAGCCCTCGAGCGGGCTTGAACCGCCGACCTCATCCTTACCAAGGATGTGCTCTGCCAGCTGAGCTACAAGGGCATCGAGAGGGCCTATTCTCGCAGCAAGGGGGGGCTTACGTCAAGCGTAGAGTGAGATTTTTTTTAAAACGTACACCCGTGTGGCCAAAAGACTTCCCTTCCGCCAAAATACAAGAAGGATTTTGCGGCCCTACGCAACCCCTTGAACGTAAGAGCGTGTTCAGAATCTATTTGGCAGTATTGTTGGGATGATTTTGGCGTTTTGGCAAGGCCAAGCCCCGATGAAATCGGGGTTCTTCGAGTGAGCAACACGGGCTAGAAGCCCGAAATGCGAACGAGAAACGCCGCCAAAACACAAAAGCGCCCAACCCGAAGGGCGCCGCTCATTATTGTTTATCAGCAAATTATGCGGCGCAATACGGCGAAGAGATTCTGAACACGCTCTAAGACAAAAACGCCCCTCTAAAACGTCCCTCACAAGCGCACAAAAATAAACTTGTGCTATTTCAGAATTTAGCGTACTATTACGGCATGAGATTCATACTTGCGTTTCTCGCTGTTGCAACTTCGGTCTTGGCTTCGGACCTGCCCAAAAACCTTTTGCGCTATAACGTTGGCGCACTGCCCATGACCACCGACTCCAGCGGCGCCTGGACGGCCATCATGCCCGAGTCGATCGACTGGAACGCCTCCTATGCGATGGTGCTCGCCGGCGATATTGGCCGCAGCGTCGATCTGGCCACCACTAAAACTTTCGTCATCGATCTGGGCTATATCGAGCAAACAAACCGCTTCAGCCTTTTTAGCCGCAACGCCAGCGGCACGCTAAGCGTTTATTCCTCGCCCGTCTTTGAAGACCCGGCCTCCGAGGCCTGGACACAACTTGGCAGCCTCAATATGGTCCCCAACCAACCCGCCTCCGCCACCTGGAGCGATACCGAAGCGCGCTATTTGAAGCTGGTGTTTTCCCCCGAGAGCAAGGGCATTGTCGAATCGATGGGCCTTTTTGGAGCGCTCACTTATAATGATGTGCGCGGCGCCGAAACCCTTCAGACGGGAGTCATGATGCCAAACTTTGCGCTCAACTACGCGACCCCCGCCACCCAGATGGAAATTGTCCAAAACCCCTCGGATGCTACAATCGATCCAAACGCACTCATGGCCCTCTTTGACGATGATCCCGCTTCGCTTTTGAACATCCAAGGACGGACCTCCGTCACGGTCAATCTCGGCGACTCGCGCGAAATCGAAACGCTCGCGATGCTGGCCAACAATCCAAATCTGGGCGCAGAGGTTCAGCTCGGTAACGAGCTCTCCGATCTCGATCAGGCCAGCCCCGTCAACGTAAAAGACCTCACCACCCTTTCGGTCCCCAGCCAAGTCCACTTTGCCAGGATCACCTTCAACCCCAGCGCACCCACCGGAGTCAGCGGGTTCTCGTTTGTCGGGCCCATCGACCCCAATGCCTTTGTTTTTGACCGCGCGCCCACAGGCGACACGCCGACCGCCGGCCCGCGCCGGCCGAATCCTCCTCCGGTGCCCCCAAAACCTCCCAGACGCATTAGCCGAGGCGGCGTAATCATCACGATCCCCGAATAGCCCTTTAAAAAACCCCGCTTCTTAAAAGAGCGGGGTTTTTTAGTAGTCAAAGGAAGCGGCCTTGGGCATAACAGGGAGGAGCCTCTTTTGGGCTTTTGGGTGCGAATATTTAGGTCCAAAAAGACTCGGGCGCCTACTTGGACTTCGGGCCCGCGAGCAGTTTTTGTTCTTCCGGAAAGGCGGCGGTTAGGTTCTCAACCGCCACCGCTTTGCGGCCGGACGCCTTGAGCACCGCCGCACGGATAATCTGATGGCCGACGGGCAACACCTCCCAAGTGGATACCCGCGTGCCTTCAATAACCTCAAGCGCCTTGCCCGCGTTGCCGTTTTTCAAAAGCGCCAAGGCCAAAGTCATGCGGAAAGGAAGAACTGACGGTGACTTTTTGGCCAAAGCGTAGGCTTCGTTGAGCCAGTCGCCGTCTTTATTCAAAAGCAGGCTATAGTAGATATAGTCGTTTTTGATGGCGTCATTGTCGGGATAGAGCTTACTCATCTCGGCCAAAAGCGACTGCGCTCCCACCGTATCGCGGCGCCCGAGACGCTGGCGCAGCCATAGGCGATAGTAGCTTAGGCGCGAAAGCGGATTGGCAGCCTCCACAAGCCGCGGCATCAGTTCCTCGAGGCTACTCACGTCTCCAGCCGTGGTTTGATAGTCGGCCATCTGACTAAGCGCCGAAACGTCCCCTGTGGCGGCGGCAAGTGCTTTTTTCCACGCCAGCGCCGCATCCAGAGGCTTCTTCAAGCTCAGATACGTCCGCTGCCGGAAAAGCTCGCGCCAGTATTCTTCCAGCGGCAGCTTCTCCACGCTTAAAATCTCCAACACCGCCTCGTAGCGGCCCAACCCCGAAAGCCCATCCAGATAGAGCATCAAATTTTCGCGGCTCCGCAAAGCCATCGTCGGGTTTACCACCTCCAACACGCCCGCCGAATCGCCAATACTGCGATAAAAACGCGCCAGCTCCTGCCGCTCGGACTCGAGCGCCTGATTGAAAAGACCGCTCACGCCTTTGCGGATTTCGAGATATGGCAGCTGCGCCTTCACGCGACGAAGATTAAACGCGTAAAGAATCGTTGCACGCGTGGAGAGCGGATGTCGCAAAAGCGCGTTGATGCGTCCATCCAATTCGTCCTTGGGAGCATAAAGGGCAAGTTCCTCAAGCGCAAAGTGACCCAAACGATCTTTGCGAGAGGTCAAGGTCTCAAGCCGACGGCGATATTCGCCCAGGGCCTTCTCGCCCAAAAGCGATGACAGCCCGCCATACGTCCGCCAATATAACTCATTGTCGGAAACGCTCTCGAGCAGGCGGCCAAGCTTTTCCCACGCCTCTTGGCGTGCACCGGTCTGCAAAAGATAGTTGGCCTGAACAAAAACCGTATGCGGCTCCTGCGGCGCTTCTTTGAGAAGGCCCTCCACCTCCACCCGCGCGCGCTCCAGCTCTCCCGAGGCCAAAAGCGCCAGCGTCAAGGCTTGACGATCGCGCAACGCCCCACCGGAGCGCTCCACGGCCATTTCCCACAACGGCACCACTTGTCCGGGCACGGCCGCCCCCCAAATCGTCGCCGCGGCGCGCAAGACCTCAAGCGACTTGAACGAAAGCTCCTGCGCCACACGAATCTTTTCGCGAGCAAGCTCCCCCTTGCCCTGCTCGAAAGCCGCAAGCGCTTCGCGAGCCAGGCCATTGGCACGCAAGGGCCTATAAAGAAAATAGCCGCCCAGAAGCAGGGCGAGGCCCGCAACAATATAAAGGCAAATCAAGAGGGTTCTTTTCCACGCAGGGGGTTGGGATTCTTCGCTCATGAAGCTTTTCTAACATACCTAAAGACCTCTTCACAAGCGCGATCGTCGCTCGGGATTTTGCAAACCTGCCCCAGATGGGCAGCATTAACCGCGAAAAGCCTTTCGGCTTTAATACAGCCAAAAAGCATCCGTAGGAGACCCCCAAGGGTAGATTCGTTATGCTTAAACACCTCTGGGCACTTCTCATGGGCGACACCGTCCAGCTCGATGCGACGGCATTCTCCACAGGAAAGGATTTCGAGCGCTATGTCTATAGCGACCAGATGATCGCACAGATCAATGCCGGACGACGCTACCAAATCTTATCCAATCGCCGGCAGACCGAAATTTATGTGGTGGATACCCTCCACAAACAGCGCGTGGGGCGCTTTTACGATATAAGCTACGCGCTCCTGATGGCCGACCAACTTAACCAAAATGACGACGAATAGGCCGCGCAGAGGCGTTTGGGCCCCAAATTCCCGCAAAGACTTGCGTTGAACTGGCGTTTTGGCTAGAATTGGACTCCTATGACAGATTCCATTACCATCTCCGCCCAAGCCGTCAATGATCTTCGCGCCCGCACCGGTGCGGGACTGATGGACTGCAAACGCGCGCTTGTCGAAACCCAAGGCGACGCCGAAAAAGCCATTGATTTTCTCCGAGCCAAAGGACTGGCCTCCGCCGGTAAACGCGCCGACAAGATCGCCAAAGACGGGCTTGTCACTCCCGCGCGCAACGCCGATCAGACGCAAGGCGCCCTTGTGCAACTCAGCTGCGAAACCGACTTTGTGGCCAAGACGGATGATTTCAAGGCATTCAGCAAGGCCCTGGCCGACTATGTACTCACCCTTTCGCCCGAAGCCGCCCAGACCGAAGCCGTCCTTAAACAGACGCTTCCCGCCACAAAGCAAACAGTCGAGGATTCCGTCAAGAGCCTTATTTCCAAGCTCGGCGAAAACATGAGCTTGCGCGCGGTTGCACGGCTCTCGGGAGGCTTTGTGGAGCACTACATCCACATCGGAGGGAAGGTGGGAGTCATGGTAGCTTTCGCAACCGGAAACGCCGCAACAGTCGCCAAGACAGAATTCCACACGATGGCCAAGGACGTCGCCATGCATATCGCCGCTTCGTCTCCGGTGTGCGTCAGCCGCGATCAGGTGGACGCAACATTGGTTGCCAAAGAACGCGAAATCGCTGCCGAGCAAGCCAAGGGCAAGCCGGTCGCCGCGCTTGAAAAGATCGTCAGCGGTAAAATGGAGAAGTTCTATGCGCAGAATTGCCTGCTGGAGCAGCCCTTTGTGAAAAATCCCGACCAATCCGTCAAAGCGATGGTCGAAGGGGTGGCCAAGCAACTCGGCGACAGCGTAAGCGTTACGGCTTTCGTCCGATTGCAGGTGGGCGCGTAACTTTTCTTCACGCTTTTTTGCAAACCCGAGGCTTTTCGCTTCGGGTTTTGCTTTATCTGCAAGGCCGCCTGGCTTAAGATAGCCTCATGGAAAAAATTCTCGTCGTCCCCACGTCCACGCTCCAGGCCATGCTCCGCGAAGGGCTCTTCGATTTTGACGAAGCGCAATTTTTGCAACTGGTGGCGCGCGAGGGCCTTTTCAAAGACCGCACCGACGCACTTGAAAACGACACAGCCTTCAAACAAATCATCCCTTACGTCCTAGTCGAGCATGCCGGACGCTTTCTTGTCTATCAGCGCACCAAAAAACAGGGAGATGCCCGCATCCACGGCAAGTGCTCGATCGGCTTTGGCGGACACGTCAACCCCACCGATGCGCACGGCCAACATCCGCTTATCGGCGGACGCACCCGCGAGCTAAACGAAGAGATAGGTCTTGAAGGCACGCCGCGCTTCACGTTTCTGGGGCTGCTCAATGCCAACGGCTCGCCGATCGACGCTTTCCATCTGGGAGCCGTTTATCAGGCAAGCGTCGACTCGGACGCGCATACCTTCCGCGAAACGGAAAAATTCGTCTCCAAGGGCTGGCAAACGCTCGAAGAAATCGCGCAAAATATCGACGCACTTGAGAGCTGGTCGCAAATTCTTGCCCGCAAACTCCAAGCGCCGGCGCTTACGGCCCACCGTTAACACTCCCTAACTTTGTTCGTAGGCCTTTTTGAGAGCCTTCCAGACTGCCTGCTGCGAGACGGTTAGAAGGCGTGTGCTGCCAATGACCGGCATAAAATTGTGATCGCCCATCCAGCGCGGAACAATTTGCCAATGCAGGTGCGTGGGAACGCTTCCGCCTGAGACACGCCCTTGATTGAGGCCCACGTTCAGCCCATCGATTTTGAGCACTTTTTGCAAAAGGAGTTTGGCTATCACAATGAAATCGTGAAGCTCCGCCGCTTCTTCGTCGGTGAGGTCTTCAAGGTTCGCCACGGCCCGATAAGGCAGCGCCATCATATGCCCGGGAGCGTAGGGGAAGGCGTTTAACATCAGGCACGACACTTTCCCCTTGGCCACAATCCAACGCTTCTTCGGATCAGCAGCTTTGATATTGGCAAAGGGGTCTTTCTCGGCCTTCCCTGCGTTAAACTTGGCCGCATACTCATAGCGCCAGTAAGGGTGGATAGCGTTGAGCATCGATGTGCTACTTGCGGAACTCTTTACAGAGCTCTTGCGCTTGGCCTTTGGGGAAGAGCGTGACATCAGGCCGTTATAAAGGAGCCTTGAAGCTCGCGCAAGGCAATAGCCTGTCGGCTGGCCGCAAAAAAGCCCTCGCTATTTCTTTCGAGCGCGTTCATAATCGTGCCTTTATATGCGCCGCCGGCTTTTGACGACTGTATTGCTTTGGGCCTTTATTTTGGGCGCACTCCTTTTGGGAGGAGTGCCGGCAGGCAAAACGCTGCTGCTTATCTTTGCGCTGGGAGCTTTTGTGGAAGCGGCGGGATTGCTGCGCAAGACGGGAATAAAACTTAATCTTCCGGCAGGGCTTATCGCACTCGCCCTACTTTTGGGCGGCGGACTTTTTGGGTTCGGTTCGCTCGGCGCTTCGGCGGCAGTCCTTTTGATTTTCGCCACGCATTGGCGGGCCGAAAGCCGGACGATGCTTGCAGCCTTCGCCACTTTGGCGCTTTTGGGTGCGGGCTTTGGAAGTCTGGCGGCGATCGGCACCTCCGGCAACACGAACGCGCTTTGGCAAGCCGTGTGGGTCATCGCCACCATCAAGTTTTCGGATGGAGGGGCATACTTAATCGGCTCCAAGCTCGGTAGCAAGATTTTGTGGCCGCTTTTGAGTCCCAAAAAAACGCGCGGAGGTTTTTGCGGCGCACTTTTGAGCGGCTTTGCGCTGGGGCTCATGGGAATGCCGCTTTTTTATCCGCTGTGGGTAGGGCCGGTGCTGGGCATTTTGCTCGCGGCGGTCGGCTCGATGGGCGATTTGCTTGAAAGCGCTCTGAAGCGAGCCGCTAATATGAAGGACTCGGGAAAAGTCTTCCCTGGCATCGGAGGCGTACTTGATCTCTGCGACAGCCTGATCTTGGCAAGCCCTGTGGCGTGGGTAGTTATCCGCTACTGCACCCAATAAAAGAAGGCGCGTTTTTCGTGCGGGAGCGCATAGGAAAAACCGACCTTTTCGAAAAAGCCTTCCGCCGAGCTAATCGCCATGACTTCCTTCACGCGTCGGCTGCGCGCACGCTTCAAGCATGCCTCCACCAGCGCCCTTCCCACACCTGCTCCATGCGCAGCCGGAGCGACCGCCAAGCTGCGCACCTCCGCGAGCTTTTTTGAAAAAACTTCCAACGACGCGCAGCCCCGCACCTCTCCTTCGGCTTCGGCCACGAAAAAAGTCCGCACCGCTTTTTTCAGCTCGGCTTCGCGACGCGGCAAAAGACGGCCCTGTTTGGCGTAAAGGGCCACAAGTTTTTTGATCGAGGGAATATCCTTGAGCCTTGCGGGACGAACGTTGATTTCCATGGGCAAAGTGCAATCTTACGGAATTTTACGGCAATTCCCATAATTTTTTTGGTTGCGGAGGCTCCCCCCGCACAAACGCCACTTGCGCCGTTGCGATGCCCCTGCTAGGCTGTAGGTTCTATTATGCCAGAAATTTTAAACATCATTTGGGCGATCTTTTTGATTGTCGTCTTTTTTGGAGGTTCGATTTTCGTCCACGAATTCGGACACTATCTGGCCGCGCGCAAACGCGGGCTGGCCATCGAACGCTTTTCGATAGGCTTTGGGCCCAAAATTTGGAGCACGCAAATCGACGGGGTGGAGTGGTGCGTGAGTCTCTTCCCCTTGGGCGGCTATGTGGCGCTGCCGCAACTGGCCAACCTCGAAGGCATCGAGGGCGCTTACGACGAAAACCACAAAGCGCTCCCCCCCATCAGCTATACCGACACGCTGACTGTGGCGGTAATGGGAGTCGTCTTCAACATGATTTTTGCCTTTGTGCTGGCCTGTATTCTTTGGGGCGTGGGTCGACCTTCCACCGACAGTCTGCAAACAACCCACATCGGCCAAATCTTGGAAAAAATTGAAGATGCGGACGACACGGAACAGCTAGGCCCAGGCCTCGTGGCCGGACTCCTGCCGGGGGACAAAATTCTCTCGATCGATGGCGAAAAAGTTTCTTCCTGGCGCGAGGTCAGGCAGGCCATCGTCACGGGCGTTGACCGCGATGGCGCCGGCACTCCGCGCACCCGCCTGACGATCGAACGCGCGGGCCAAACCCTCCAGCTTGCGGCCACGCCTCTTATTTCCGGCCCCGAAAAACTCCGTTCGCTGGGGCTCTTGCCCGAAGAAGAGCTTCTGGTGGGGCGCGTCTTCAAAAATTCCCCCGCCGAAAAAGCCGGCATCCAAAACGGCGACCAGATTCTCTCCGTCAACTCGGAACGCATCCGCACCTACTACGCCTATGCCACCCTTGTCGAAAAGGCCGGCACACAACCCTTGCAGCTTGAAATTTTGCGCGACGGGCAAAAAAAAGAGTTTCGCCTTTCGCCGCAACAGGCCCAAGTGGGTCGCGACGGCAAAACGGCCGCGCTTTTGGGATTTGATTTCGCGCCGAAAATCATCATCCTCCACGAGGATCCCTTTACGCAGATCGGCAATGCCGTGACGCTTACGTGGAGAACGCTGGTCACGCTTGTCTATCCGCGCTCGGACATCAAGCTCACGCATCTTTCGGGCCCGCCAGGGATTGCTTGGTTTATCTATCGTCTCTCTTCCGATCTTCGACAACTGCTCTCCTTTATCGTCATCATCAATGTGAATCTCGCCATTTTGAACCTTCTGCCGCTGCCAGTGCTCGACGGCGGCCATATCGTCCTGGCGACTATCGAGAAGATTCGTAAAAAACCCGTTCCCGCAGCCTATGTTGCCGTGCTGCAAAACATCTTTACCTTTCTGCTTCTGGGACTGATGGTCTATATCATGGTTTTTGCCGACCTGCCTCGGCTGCGGCGCGACTGGAAAGAACAACGTGAAATCAAAAAGGAGCTTAAAAATCTTCTGCCGGAGCCCATTTTCGACATCCAAACGCCCACAGCCGCCCAACGACTACCCGCGCGCAAAATCTTGCCAAGTCTTCCTCTCCCGTCATAGAATTGCCAGCGATGACACTGCAGCAAAAGACAATCCTTGGCATCAGTTTGCTTTTTGCGGCCTTTGCAGCCGTGATTGTCACCATCTCGCAGGCGCTGCTTTCGAAAAGCTACTCCGAGCTTGAACAGGATCAGGCGCGGCTTCAGGTGCGCTACATCCGCGAGGGCTTCGACCAGCTCGGCGCCGAGACCTCCTCGCTGGCAACAAAAATCGGGGGCTGGCGCGCCGCCTCCCTCTATATTACCAATCCCAACCTCACCGAATCGGCCTCTCTTTTCAACAACACGATCAACCCCGCCAACCTTGCCCGTTCAAGTATCAACTTTGTCGTACTCTGCGACATCGACGGGAATATCCGCAAGAGCTTCTACGCCGACCCCGAAAGCGGCAACGAGCGAACCCTGACCGAAGAATCTTTCAAAAACGTCGTGAATGCCGTGCGGCGCAACTCGCTTTCGGTGACGCCCCGTTCGGTCAAGGGGCTCGTGCTTCTGGAGATGCCCAACGAAAGCGTGACGCTTTTCATCCAAGCCGAACCCGTCCTAAGCGCCGATCGCGCCGGCTTGCCTGCGGGCATCATTATCCTCGGCCGCAAAATCCGCGACACCAACCTCAGGGAGCTGCGCACGCTCGAACAGTCGCAGATCAGCTACGTCTATACCAACTCGTCCAACATTTCCGCCGACTGGAGCGAAGCCCTTGCCGCTTTTGGGCGCGGCGAGAATTCCCACGTTAAAATCCGCGACAACTCCACGCTTTCGGTTTATACCACTGTCCGCGACATCGACGGCAAGCCGCTCTTGAATATCCGCGTGGATTCCCCGCGCACCTTTTTCCAGCGAGGACGAGCCACCTTGCGGGTATTCATGGCCCTCACGATCGGCTTTGGCGTTCTGGCAATTGTCATCTCCTACTCCTTCCTCGAGCGCTATCTTATCTGGCGCATCCGGCTTTTGGGCAACCAGCTGGCCACCATCCGCCGCAAGAAAAATCCGGCCTTGCGCCTGACCGTCACCGGCAAGGACGAGCTGGGAGTGCTCACCGAGGACATCAACCAGACCCTTACCTCGCTTGACGAGGAGCAGGCCCAGCGCGAACAGGCCCAGCGCGAGCACAAGATTATCATCGATTCGCTCAAGGAGGTCATCTTCCGCATAGACAAACAGGGCAAGTGGACCTATCTTAATCCCGCGTGGAAAGACCTTACCGGCTATAGCGAAAAAGACACCCTCGAGCAATACTTCGGCAAGTCGATTTACGTGGACGATCTTCCGCAGGCGCAGGAGCTCATCGACAGCCTTCTCGACGGTCAAGCCGAGTCCGGCAATACGGAAGTGCGCTATCACACCAAGTCGGGAGCGGTCCGTTGGGTGCAAGTCTTTGCGCGCGTGACGCGCGATAGCCGCGGCGACGTCACGGGCTTAACCGGCACCCTCTTCGACGTCAGCGAGCGCATCAATACCGAACGCAAGCTCCGCGAAAGCGAAAAACTTTATCGCCTGGTTTCCGAAAACTCGACCGACGTCATCTTCCGCCTCACGCTCCAGGGCGATATTCTCTATACCTCGCGCGCCAGCGAAACCATCCTTGGCTACAGCCCCGATGAAATGCGCAATACGTGGATCTACGATTACTGTCATCCGGACGACTCCCTGCGCGTGCAAAAGGCTTATCAGCGCATCCTCGAAAAAGGCATTGTCTCCACCATCGAGCACCAATTCCGCCAGAAAAACGGCCAGTATCTTTGGGTGGAGTCCGTCGGCAAACCCATCACCGACGAAAACGGTAAACCCATCGTTGACGACGGCGGTCGCTTGATGGAGCTTATCATCACCACCCGCGACGTCACCGAGCGCAAAAACAACGAACGCGAGCTGCTCTTGCGCGAAAAAGCCCTTTCTTCCGCCTCCTGCGGCGTCCTCATTGCCGACGCGCGCAAGGAAGGCTTCCCCACCATCTACGCCAATAAAGGTTTTGAACGCATGACCGGCTACGCCGCGGAGGAATGGCAGGGCAAGAAACCGATTTTCCTCGCCGGCGAAAAAACAGATCAGACATTGGTGGTACGACTCGAAAAGGCCCTCACTTCGGCGAGCGAAGCCGACGAAACGCTCCTATGCTATCGCAAGGACGGCTCGAGTTTTTGGAACCATCAGGCCATCACCCCGCTTTACGACAAGGGGGGACATCTCACCCACTTTATCTGCGTCCTCACCGACGTCAGCTCCATCAAGGACATCCAAGCCGAGCTTGAAAAGGCCAAAGATGCCGCAGAGGGGGCCAACCGCGCCAAGAGCGACTTCCTCGCCACCATGAGCCACGAGATCCGCACGCCCATGAATGCCGTCATCGGTTTTGCGGAGCTGCTCTCGAATACGCGGCTGGACGAAGAACAGCGCGAATACCTCGCCACCATCAATTCCTCGGCAAATGCGCTTCTGGTTACGATCAACGACATCCTCGATTTCTCCAAGGTCGAGGCCGGCAAATTCGAGCTCGACCCCCAACCGGCGGTCATCAGCCAAATCGTCGAAGAGGCCATCATGCAGGTCAAGCCGCGCACCGACTCAAAAGGCCTTTCGCTCTCCTACTCGGTGGGCGAAGACGTCCCCGCCATCGTCATTGTGGACGGCATCCGGCTGCGCCAAATCCTGCTCAACCTCCTCTCCAACGCCACCAAGTTTACGCAAAAGGGCGGCATCTCGATTTCCGTCAAGCATGAGCCGATCTCCGAACGCGCCACGCGGCTTTTCTTCGAGGTCACCGATACGGGCATCGGGATTCCCGAGGACAAGCTCCACAAGCTCTTCCAAAGCTTCTCTCAGGTGGATTCTTCCACAACTCGCAAGTACGGCGGCACGGGACTGGGCTTGGCCATCAGCAAGAGTTTTTGCGAGCTCATGGATGGCAAGATCGGCGTCCGCAGCACCTATGGCAAGGGCAGCACGTTCCATTTCAATATCAAAGTCGAGCTCGATCCGGAGCTTTTGGAGCCCCCCCACGCCACGACCGTCACCTCCACCACCGTCGCGCCCATCGCGCAGGAGAATGGCACCGCTCCCGCCAAGGGCAAAACGCGCTCGCCGATGTCGGGTAAGTCGCGCAATCCCTTTGCCAAGCCCAACGCGCATACCGATACCCAGCCCTACCGCATTTTGGTGGTCGAAGACAATCCGGCCAATCAGCTCGTCTTGCTCAAAATGCTCGCGCAGATGAACCTTGCCGCCGATACCGCCAATCACGGCAAAGAGGCCCTCGACATGTGGCTCAAGCAGCCCTATCAGGTTGTTCTCACCGATTTGCAAATGCCCGAGATGGACGGCATTGAGCTTACCCGCGAAATTCGCCTCAAGGAAAAGCTCATGGGAGGCTCTCCCGTGCATATCGTTGGGGTCAGCGCCAACATCCTCCCCGAGCATCGCGAAAAGTGCCTGCAAGCCGGCATGGACGACTTTCTCCCCAAGCCGCTCAAGATGGATTCGCTCAAGCAAGCCTTGCGCAAATACTCGGCCAGCAAGGTAAGCTAGGCGCAAAAACCGCCCGCGAACACTTAGCGGCAACGCCTCCGCTTTTCTACGCGATAATCTCCAGCAACTCGCCAATCGCAGCGGTCAGCTCTTCGGCAGAGAGCGCTTCTGTATTGTATGGCTGGCGCTTCTGCGTTTTGACGTGGACAAACGCGCCGCTTTCCTGGCGCACAATCCGTTTACGCGTAAGGTAAAGCCCCGTCAAATACCCCAGCGCCGCGCGCGAAGATGTAACGGCTTCCGGCGCAGGAGCTTGTTCGGTCTTTTCCTCCGCCGCTTCTGCCAGCGAAAGAAAAAGCTGCTCCAGCCGTTCGTTGAGCTCGCGTTGCGTGGGCGCGCGTCGCGTCGCCTTCCAGCGCCACCAGCCCACGGCCCCCTCGGGAGTCCCCTGCCCCTCGTCCAAGACATCCTCGCGCAAAAGGCCCTCGGGCGTACTTTTTACAAAGCTTAAAATCATCGCCCCTTCGGGAAAAACCACACGCGCCTTCCTATTGAAACACCACTGCCGCATAAATCTCCTTCATTCTAAGGGTTTCCTCAAAAAATGACGATAGAAATCTAGCACTATGAATATAATTAACCGCCTTACGATTGGGAAACGGCTCGCCCTCATGATGCTCGTTTTCCTTGTGCCCTCAGCCGTCATGCTTTGGCTCATTGCCTCTGCCATCAATAAAGACATCAACTTTGCGCTCTACGAAAGCTACGGCGACTCCTATCAGCGCCCCATCCAAAAAGTTCTGGAGGCGATGACCCCCTATGCGTGGGCACGCCTCGAAAAAGACGAAAAGGCTCGGGCCGAAGCGACAGCACAAATCGGTGCTGGCTTTTCGGAAATAGCCAAGGTTCAAGAGAAATACGCCGCCGCGCTTCAGACAACCGACGAGGGCCTTTTGAGCCGCAAGCGCGAAGCGTATGCGCCCGCCAAACTTCTCAGCCGCTGGGAAACTCTCCAAGCCGCACGGACCTTCGATACGGCCGAATTTGTTTCGCTTGCCAACGATTTGAAGGGCCTGCTCGCGCACGTCGGCGACACATCCAATCTGATTTTGGATCCCGATTTGGACAGCTACTATTTGATGGACGTCACGCTTTGCGCAATGCCGCAAACGCAGAACCGTTTGATGGGAGTCCAGTTTGATACGCTCGCGCTTGTGGAAAAACCGGCTCTCGAGCCCGCCGAAGAGGTCGCCTGCGCCGTCAATCGCGCCATGTTCAGCTCTTCCGATCGCGCACGCATCGCCGGCGACGTCGATACCATCTTAAGCGAGGACAAAAATTTTTACGGTGAGAGCAAAAGCCTACAAAAGAACCTGCCGTTGGCGCTTGCGGCCTACCAAAAAGCCGGCACGGCGCTCGAGGACATTTTGGGAAAACTGGCCGAAGGCACGCCTGTCAGCCGCGACGCCTACAAAGCCGCGATTTTTGACTTCAACCGCGAAAGCTTTGCGTTCTGGCACAAAGGGGCCGACGAGCTCGACACGCTTCTTTTCAAGCGCATCGGCTTCTATCAAGCCAAACGCACAAACTACATCGCCGCTGCGCTTGTGGTTTTGGCGCTGGCGCTTGGGTTTGCGATGTTGCTTTCCAAGACTATTCGCGAGGTGCTCGGCAAGATAATGGGCATCTTAACCAACAACGCCAAGCTTTTGGCCGAAACCTCCCAGCAGATGCAGACCGAGGCGCGCGAAGTTGCTGCGGCTGCCAACGAACAGGTGGCCTCGATCGAAAAAACAGCCGCCTTCATGGAACAGATTTCAAGTATCATCAAGCAAAACGTCGAATTTGCGACGGCTTCTCGCGACAACGCCCGTGAAGCGGTGACCTCCGCCAACGAAAGTCAGTCGAGCGTCGAGGACCTGCTCAAGTCCACACAGGCGATCGAAGCGGTTATGCAACAGATGAACGGCTCCATGGCCGACATTCGCCAGTCCAGTCAGGACATCGCCAAGATCCTTAAGACGATTGACGAAATTGCGTTCCAGACCAATATTCTTGCGCTCAATGCCGCGGTCGAAGCCGCGCGGGCTGGAGAAGCGGGGGCAGGATTCTCGGTTGTCGCCGACGAAGTTCGCAAGCTGGCGGCGCGCAGCGCCACCGCCGCCGAAGAGACTTCGCGCCTGATCGAAACGTCCATTCAAAAGACCGAGGCGGGAGCCGAGGCCAACCAGCAAGCGGCGGAACACTTGCGCGAAATTTCCGATCGCACGGGCAAGGTCACCAACTCCCTGCACAAGACGCTTGGCCGCATCACCCCTCTCGAGCAAAAAATGGAACAGCTCACCGAGGCCGCCAAAGAGCAATCCAGCGGCGTCCACAAGCTCTCGCGTTCGATCAGCGAAATTGACGCGATGAGCCGCGTCAACGTCAGCAACTCCGAAGAGCTCGGCAAGGCCGCAGAGTTTCTCAAGGCGCAGCACGAGGGTCTCGAGGAAGCGCTCAAGGAGCTCTCCACCTTGACGGGGACGCAGACGCAAACGATTACCACCGCTACGCTCGCGAGCGCCAACAAAGCCGCCGAGGCCGCTTCAACTGGCTCGTCGCCACGCTCCAAGCTCTCCTTCAAATAACCTTCTTCTCCAACGCCCCGAGCGCAATTTTCTTGCCTCGGGGCATCGTTTTGCCACAAAATAGGGAGATGGAAGGCACCCCCCTCGACTCGCTGCAAACGCCCTTGACCAAGGTCGCTCAGCTCAAAACCATCGCCCCCAACCAGCCGACGGGATTTATGTCGCTATTGCTCGTCAAGAAAGTCGCCGAGCGCACCGCCAAAAATGGCGCCACTTTTTTGACGGTCGATTTCGCCGACAAGACGGGGAGCTTTGGCGTTGTCATTTTTTCGGATTCCCCCTACTGCACCTTTTTCAAAACCGAGGCGCCGGAGGGTTCGGTTGTGCTTTTGACAGGAACCACCGCCTACTATCAGGAACGCTTCAGCCCCAAGGTTATGGATTTGCGTCTGGTAACCAAAGACGAATACGCCAAATACCCCGTTGCGGATCTCATCGACGCCTCGACGGAAAATCCGGTGGAGATGTGGGACGAGTTGCAGACCTTCATCGGCAAAATCCAGAACGAAAAACTTCGCGACACTGTTTTGAAGGCGCTTGAGGAGGTGGGCGAGCTCTTTCGCAGCCATCCCGCCGGACGTTCGATGCACCACGCCTACCGTCACGGACTTTTGGAGCACACGCTCCACGTCGCGCGCGACTGCGAAGCACTCCTGCCCAACTACAAGGAGATTCACGCCGACCTCGCGCGCGCGGGCGCGGTCTTGCACGACATCGGCAAGGTTTACGAGCTTAGCTACGATCTGACGACCAAATATTCTCGGCTGGGAATTTTGCAAGGCCACGTCGTCTTGGGCTATCGCATTGTGCGCGGCGCGGGCTTGAAGGCCGGTCTTGAAACGGAACTTTTGGAGAGGCTCGAACACATCATGCTTGCGCACCAAGGCGAGCTGGAATACGGCGCGCCTGTGCGCCCCGCGACTCCCGAAGCGCTTTTCATTTTCCATATCGACAATCTCGACGCCAAGATGGGAGCCGTGCAAAACGCCCTGCGCAACGCGGGTGCGGATGACGAGTTTTCCGAGAACATTCCCGCCTTGGGTGTCAAAATGCTCGTCAAAGGCGTAGCCCAAGCCTCCGGCGCCTAACCGATCGCCCAATGGTTTCCCGTACGTTTCTTGCAACGTCTAATCGGCCATCGGCTTTGCCGTAATCTTTCCGATGCGTTCGAGGAGCTTTTCCGTTTCGGCTTGCTCATGCCTAAGCGGCGTCATCGATTTTAGCGCCCCGCCGATGGCAAGAAGTGCCGCTACAAACAAACACAGCATCCCCGCCACAAAAAGCACAACAGCGATTTCGACCGCCCCCGCGAAAAACACCCCCGCGCCCAGCCCCATCGAGCAGAGCACAAATGCCACAATAGCCGTAAAAAGAAAAACGAGCGTCCACTTCACCAGCCGCGCGCGCGCATAAATCGCCTTGGCCTGTTGCAGCGCCAGCGCCGCGCGTTCGGCGCTCAAGCTCGCGCCCGTCTGATGGAAGCGCTCGGCGTGCTCCAGCGCGCGTTCGTGCAGTTCGCGCAGTCTCCCCGCCAAAATCCCCTGTCGTCCCAAAAACGCCAGCACCAGCATCGCGGTGCCCGAAATCATGACCGCAGGCGAAACGCTCGCGGTGATCAGTTTTATAAGCAATTCGTTATTCATATTTTCCCTCCGCCATTAGCCACAGCAAATCCGACAGCCTATTCAAATACACGCACGGCAATTCACGCGCCAGTCCGCCCGCTTCGCGCACCCTCCAACATTCCCGCTCAGCCCTCCGCGCGATCGTCCGCGCCAAGTGCAGCGCCGCATTCAGTTGCGACGTCCCCGGCAACTCAAATTTTTCAAACTTCCGCCCCTCTTCCAGCTCAAGAATTTTTTGCCGCAAGCCCTCCGGGGCCTCCGCACCCAAAAATTTATCCGCAAAGCGCCCAAAATCCTCTTTTCGCGTTGCGACCTCTCCCGCCAGCGTCACGAGATTTTTCTGCAGTTCCTCAAGCGAGAGCTTGAGTTCCACGCGAGCCGCCAGCGCCTTTGCAAATCCCAGCGCCGCGCCCAGCTCGTCGAGCGCCCCCAGCGCCTCAAAACGCACGTCGGTTTTTTTCTCCCGCGCGCCCCCCAGCAAGCCACTTTCGCCTCCGTCTCCGGTCATCGTTGTAATCGATCCTGCCATTTATGTTTCCTCCACCGTCACCTCGTGACGTTTGCCCTCCAGCGTCAAAACAAGCGAACGCGCCTTGCCGCCGGCAGTTTTTTGGGCACATTTTGCCGGTCTCTTCGGCAGTTCTACCCCCTTGCCGCGATTCGGCCAATATTTTTCGAGTTCCTGCGGGAACATTGCGTAAATAACGGCGTACTCGTCTGTCTCCGGCATCCCCTTCGCTTTCAGCGCCGCCTTAAGCTCCGGCATCTTCGGCGAGAGCAAATCCGCCGGTCGGACAGTAATGGGCTCCTTGCCGCAAGCTTTCGCCGCAAGCGCTTGCACGTCTTTATCAACCGACGCCGGAGGCGTACCGTAGTAACCCAGAATCAAGTCCATCGCCTGTGGCGAAAAATTCTTCCACCTGCCGAATTTCACATTAAGCATCGCCTGCACGCCGACGATTTGCGAAGTTGGCGTAACGAGCGGTATCCAGCCAAAAGCCTTGCGCACGACGGGAATCTCCGCAAAGACCTCGTCGAATTTATCTTCCATCTTCTGTTCCTTGAGTTGCGTGCGGAAGTTGGAAAGCATCCCGCCGGGCACTTGATAAACAAGCGCGTCGTTGTCGATCTTTTCGTTTTGGGCGCTCGTAAAAGCCCCCAGCTCGGCGTAAATTTTCGCAAAATATGCGCCCAGCTCGCGCAGCGTATTGCGGTCATATTTTGGCGCACGCGCGTGTCCCTCCAAAAGCGCCAGCATCCGCGCGGTATCCGGCTGTCCAGTCCCGTTGGCAAAGGGCGCAATCGATGTGTCCACCGCATCTACTCCGGCTTCCACGCCCGCGTAATAGGTCGTCGCGCCCAGTCCGGCGGTATCGTGCGTATGCAAAACAACCGGCAGCTTTGTCGTGCGCTTGAGCCCCGAAATAATATCAAAGGCGGCTCTCGGCGCGATAAGCCCGGCCATATCCTTGAGGCAAATCGAATCGCAACCCAACGCCTCGATCGCGCGCCCCATCTCGATGAATTTTTCGACCGTGTGCACGGGGCTCGACGTATAACAAATAACGCCTTGCGCGTGCTTGCCCGCTTTTTTGACGGCACGCACGGCGGTCTCGATGTTGCGCGTATCGTTGAGCGCATCAAAGACCCTGAAGATATCCATGCCGTGCTTGGCCGCGGCCGCCACAAACGCCTCGACCACGTCATCGGGGAAGTTCGCATACTGCACAATATTCTGCCCGCGCAAAAGCATCATATGGGGCGTCTTGGGCGCACCCGCTTTGAGGGCATCGAGCCTCTCGAAGGGAAATTCGTTCAAAAAACGCAGCCCCGAGTCAATGGTCGCGCCTCCCCAACTCTCGAGCGCGCCAAAGCCAAGGCTATCGAGCTGCGCAAGAGCCGGAAGCATCTGCGAGGTCATTGCGCGTGTGGCGGCCAATGACTGGTGTCCATCGCGCAAAACGGTGTTATTAAAAGCAACTGCCTTCATACGCTCCCAGTAAGGCAGGGTTTGCATACGCTTTCAAGCAGATAAGCGCTTCTGCCCTGTTAATGCCTATACCCCCGCCTTGGCCAGCATCCGCTCGCAAGCGCCGCGCACGCGGTCAACGCCGATGGAGGTAATAATGCTCTCGGGCGGCAAATCGTTGCGCTCAGGCGCCACCAGCTCGTGCGGGCAAGCCCACGGGCCCCATTCCTTGACAACGGTCGGCCCGAAAATGGCGACAAGAGGAGTCTGACAGGCAGCGCCGAGGTGCATAGTCGCGGTATCCACGCTTACCAGCAGCCGCGCACTATAAAGGAGCCCCGCCATTTGCGGCCAAGTGAGTTTGCCTTCGGTCAAGGTCGTGCGCGGCAGACCATCGGTTATCTGGCGCGTCATCTCCACCTCATCGGCCGACGGCCCGCAACTGACGACGAGCGGGGCCACCTCCAGCAGCTCCTTGGCCAACTCGCGCCATTTGCCCAGCGGCCAAGTTTTGCGCTTCCATCTTGTGACGGGATGCAGCACGATGGGGGCCTCCGTCAGATACGTTTGAGCATAGCTCCAATCGACAAAAGACCTGTCAAATTGCATGGCGGGCGTCTCTTCTTTAAAAGCGCAAAACTCCCGCAAAACCGCTACATCTTTTTCGCAGCGGTGATAGTTGTAGCTGAAGGGTTGCTTGTGATTGAAAATCGGCGCGGCCCAGAAGGGAAAGCGTTTGGGGAAGGTCTGCGTTGCGCGCTCTTTCGCTCCGATGAGGGCCGTCATCACGCGCCCACGATCATTGTCGGAGAGCTCAAAAATCCAGTCATATTTATTTTTGCGGAGGCTTTTGATGAGACGCACATCCTTCAAAAACTGGTTCATCGGGCGTTTTTTGGCCTCCGGCGCGGCCGTCATATAAATATTGTCGAGCGCCAACGATCCTTTCAGAATTCCTTCGGTTCCGCCTCGCACCAAAACATCTATCGTGGCTTCCGGCCAAAGGCTGCGCGCGGCCGCAAGCGCAGGCGTCATGATAAGCGCATCTCCAATATTCTTGAGCTTGATAAAAAGAATCCTCACAATCGTAAGCCTAATGCAGGCTCCCTCTCCTAGCAATGAATTTTCGTCCGAGCGCCGCTTTGAGACAACGCCTCCCGCCTCCCGCCCCAAACTCTTCTACATCTATCCGGAAGCTTTGCCCAGCGCGGCAGCCCGCACAACGGCGGTCGTCAAGAGCTGCGAGAGCCTCTCGCGCTTTTGCGACCTCACGCTTGTGACAACCCTCCAGAGCCGCTCGCGCCGAACCATCGAAAAAGCCTATGGCGTCAATTTGCAAAACGTCCGTCTCGTGCGCCTCCCGCGCCGGCTTTTGTTTTTTCACTCCAATGCGATCTTCAATTTCTTTCTTCTGCGGACGCTCCCGCGTCACGAAAGAGTCATTCTCATTGTCCGCCATTTAAAGGCTACAGCCTTCCTTTTACGCCACAAGCGCCCCAACTGGACGCTCATTTTCGAGTCCCACGAGCTTTTTCACGCAACCGCCGTCTCTCCGCGCAAGCGCCACAAGCTCAAAGCGCTCGAAGCGTCTGCCTACCGGCAAGCCGACGGCCTCATTTTTATCACCCAGACACTCCAAGAGGACGCGCAAACCGCCTTCAAGTTCCCCGCGAGTACGCCTCAAATCACACTTCACAGCGCGACCGACGTACCCCCGCAAATGCCCGCCAAAAATTTCACCTCCATCGACGAGGTTTTTTACGTTGGGTCTCTCATGGAGTGGAAAGGCGTGGACGACCTGATAAAGGCCTTTGCGGAAGTTCCCGCGCCTTTGCACCTGACGCTTATCGGCAATGGGGAACCGCAGCGGCGGCGTCAAGTTCAAGAGCAAATAAACGCTCTGGGGCTCAAAGAACGCGCACACCTGCTTCCGCGCGAACCGCACGCCTGCATCACGCATCGCCTCCGCACCCAAACCAAGCTTTGCGTCATCCCCAACAATCACACTCCGTTTGAGCGTTACAGCAGCCCTTTAAAGCTCTTTGAATACATGGCCGCCGGCAACATCATCATTTACACGCGCATTCCGACGCTTTTGGAGATCGAAAAGTTCGGCGAATTCGGCATTGGCGTTGAGCCCGGAAATCCGGCGGCTTTGGCGCAAGCCATCCGGCAAGTTTGCCAAAGCCCCGCGACCTATGTCCACTTGGCGCAAAAAGCCTACGAACTGAGCAAACAATTCTCCTGGGACAAACGCGCCGAGCAAATT
Organism: uncultured Verrucomicrobiota bacterium; assembly: GCA_964541905.1. Classification (GTDB taxonomy): domain Bacteria; phylum Verrucomicrobiota; class Verrucomicrobiia; order CAZIPW01; family CAZIPW01; genus CAZIRU01. Next base: position 23,648 of record CAZIRU010000010.1, on the reverse strand, counting down.
GTAAAATTTGCGCAAGAAATAGGTAGCAAGTAGCCAATTTGGGCATTTTCGCTCGCTAATTTTTTGCGGTTTTTGCGCAAAAAACTTTTTCTTTTTGCGGGGAAAGCGCAAAAAATTTCCTTCAATAAAAGGCGCTTATTGGCCCATTTTATCTTTTTTACATTGACGCATAGGTGTAAAAATTGTTAAATTTCGATTTATGGCTACTCCCACCGAACTTCGCAAAGGAAAAGTGATCAACCACAACGGCAAGCCCTATGTGGTCACCTCCATCGACCATCGCACGCCCGGACGGCGCCCCAGCTTCGTCCAAGCAGGCCTGAAATGCCTTTTGGACGGGACGACGCTGGATTACAAATTCATGAATTCCGACACCGTCACTTTCATGGAAACGGACACCCAGCCGATGGAGTTTTCCTATATCGACGAGATGGGTTTTCATTTCATGAATCCGGAAACTTTTGAGGATAATCTGATTCCCTTGCGCATGGTCGAGGACCTCAAGCAATATATGGTTGAAGGTCAGACTTATAACGTGCTTTTTGTCGAGAAAAAGCCGGTGCGCGTCGAGCTTCCCGCTTCCGTTGAGATGGAAGTGACGGAGAGCCCCGATGCCGTTCGCGGCGACACCTCCAGCACGCCCACCAAAACCATCATTCTCCAGACTGGTCTCGCCGTTCAAGCGCCGCTCTTTATCAAAAAGGGCGAAAAGATCCGCGTGAGCACCGAGGACGGCAGCTATCTTGGCAGAGCCTAGGCTTGCCAAGACGCTAAGGAGCTTTCATTATCGCCTTATGAAAAAGTTTTTTCGGTTTTTTGCCTCCTTCGAGGAGGCAGAGGCTTGGGATATCGCTTATTGGCAATCCCAGACTCCCGAAAAACGCCTCCAAACGATGGAACGACTTCGCAGGATGAATTATGGCTATTCCCGTTCTCACAAAAGACTTCCTCGAGTTCTTACAGTCGCTAAACGCCCACAAGGTTAGGTACCTCATCGTCGGGGGTTTTGCGGTCGGTTTTCACGGCTATCCACGTCCAACTGTTGATATGGATATTTTCGTGGAAATGAAAACAGCCAATGCCAACCGGCTTCACAAGGCCATTGGCGTCTTTGGCTTTTCTTCCGATGAATATCGAAAGGATTTCTTCACCACTCCTGATAGCATTCTCATGATAGGTCGAGAACCCTGGCGCATAGATCTCTTCACTAACATAAAGGGTCTTAGCTTCGCGCAGGCTTATCCCAAGCGCGTCATTTTCGAAGTCGGTGGCATCAAAATTCCATTCGTAGGAAAAGAAGATTTGATTAAAAGCAAGCTCGCTTCCGGTCGCAATAGAGACATAGATGACGTGACAAGATTGACGACCAAGAGCCTGTCCTCTAAAGGCTCGAAGAGGTAGCCCGTTCCTGTGTAACTGCGGCCTTTGACCTTGCCCAGGAGGCGCAGGCCCTTTAGCTTCGGGATATGGTTTGGGTAGTTTCCGCTTACATCGCGGCGATCCTCTTAATCGCTTATTTTAGTGCTCGCAAGGAAACTCTTTCGGGCTATTTTGCCAATAACAACTCGAGCTCCCTGCCCTTTCTTATCGCATCGAATGCCTCGACCTTTGTCGGCGCGGGCGCCCTCATGTTTGCGGGGGAAGCTTATCGTTCGGGGATTTCGGTTGGCATCATCCAACTCAGCTGGGCGCTCTTGGGGTGCTTGGTTTTTGTTTTTTTCGCGCCAAAGATAAAAAGTGCGCTTGATGCGCACGGGGTCTTTACCCTGCCCGACTTTTTTGGCGCGCGCTATGGGGAAAGTCCCCGGCTGGGCATGGCGCTCACGCAAGTGGTGCTGCTTATCTCCTGGGCCGCCACGCAAATCGTCGGCATCTCCAAGCTCCTTTCGATGTTCTTTGGCATCTCCTACGAATTTGCACTCATCGCTTCGGCGCTCGTCATTGTTCTTTACACTTCCAGCGGTGGCCTAAAAACAGACATCCTGACCGATTTCATCCAGTTTTGGGTGATGCTGGTGGGGTTGGGGTTGCTTTTGTATTTCACAGTCTCGGCGGCGGGCGGAATTCCCAAGATTTTTGCAAGTCTGCCCAAGGGTCATCTCGACCCGTTTGCCTTTGCGCCTCCAGCCACGATTATCATCGGCAGCTTCATGACGGCATTTTTTTCGCTGAGCAACTCCGGACATTGGCAGCGCATCGCCTCCTCCAAAAACCTCGCAATTGTGGGCCCCTCCTACATCTGGACGACCCCCTTTTGCGTTTTCTTCGTGGTGGCGGCCACGCTCATTGGACTGGCGGCCACCTCCTATGTTCACAATCTGCAGGATCCGGATGCGTTGCTGTTTGTCTTGGGGCGCGACCATGTACCGGTGTGGGCGGGCGGGCTGGTTATCGCAGCAATCCTTGCGACGATTATGTCCACTGTCGATAGCCTCTTGATTGCGCTTTCGACCGTCGTCCTTAAACAGGCCGAACGCCTTCACAAACCCCTGCGCTTCAATTTACTGCAAACGCGGCTTTCGACGGGGCTTATCGGAGTGGTTATCTTTGCACTGGCGCTTCTTTTTCCAACCATTATCGGCCTGAGTCTATTTTGCTATAACATGGGGCTTGCGCTTATTCCGGCAACGCTCGGCGCGCTTTACAATCGCCCGCGCAAAAACGTCACGCGTTCGCTCTTTTACGGAGTGGGCATGACGCTTGTGTTCTACTATTTTCTCGGCAAGAGCACCTTTCTGCTCTCGCTTGTCTTTGCCACAGGGGTACTCTTTTGGCCCTTCAAGCAAGGGCCGAAAGCAAAAATGCCGGAGGCGTAAGGAGTGGGAACTCGGGCACCACTACGCGGTGCGGGAGGCTTGCGATTTACCCAGGGCTAAAGCCCTGGGCTACCTTCGGGCATCGCCACGCGATGCAGGGCGGGCAAAACAACATGAAGCTCTGGGCTACCTTCGGGCATCGCTACGCGATGCGGGGCGGGCAAGACAACATGAAACCCTGGGATACCTTCGAGCAGCGCGCTGGGGTGCAAAATCACCGCGCCAAAAAAAGTCAGACAAAATCCATTTTGCGTTTTGCGAAGGCGATTTTCTTTTGCAGGGGGCAAGGCTGGAGCAATTTTATCCGCCTCCGCAGAAGACCACGCCTTTAGGCGTTGATGAATGGGTAAGTTTACTTCTGACTACGGCGTGATGTCGCACCTTGCGTGCGTAACGCAAGGAACCACGGGTTTACCCGTGGGGCTCCATTTTGCGTTTTACGAAGGCGATTTTCGATGCAGGGCAAGGCAGAGGTGAGAGAGCCCCCTCCCTACACCCTCCTCGAGGAGGGCTTCACCGCTACGCTTCATCGCCGCTTGAGCGGCTACACTAAGACTTCGGCGTAGACCTATAGGTCACGACGACGAGAGGCGCAAAGGCGAGTCTCGAAAAAATGCAGACTCCGCTGCTTTTTTTCGAGCAACGAGCCGGCCTCAACACAGCCCTGCGCGAAAAGCGCCGAGCAAAACGCAAAATTACGCCACGCGCTCGGCCACCAGCTCAATCGGATTTGGCCGTTTGGGAGCAAGGCGATAGGCTTCGCGGAAACGCTCGATGGCGCCTTCGAGTTTGCTTTCGTCATTGTAGTGGATGACCAAAAGAGGCTCGCTCTGCTTGATTTGGGCGCCGACCTTTTGGATTTGCGTAATCCCGACGGCCGGATCGATTTTGCCCGGGGCCTTTTCGGCGAGGAAGCGAACGCCCTCGGCGACAAGCTTGGCGTCGATCGTATGGACGTAGCCGCGTTTGGGTGAGGGCAGTTTTTTGGAAAAGGCAGCCTTGGGAAGCTTGTCGGGATCGTCCAAAACGGCGACATTACCGCCTTGGGCCTTGACCATTTCTTTAAAGCATTGCAGTGCGGCACCGGTCTCGAAAGCCTTTTGGATGACCTGCTTGGCCGAAAGGGTCGAACCGGCAACTCCCGCCAGACGCACCATTTCCATGCCGAGCTTATCAACGAGGTCTTTCATGTCGGCGGGCCCGCGGCCCTGCAGAAGCTCGAGAGCTTCTTTGATTTCCAGCGCGTAACCCACGCTATCGCCAAGCGGCTGGTTCATGTCGGTGACGAGCGCCACGCTGCGGCGATTCATCGAGCGCGCCACGCGGGTGAGGCTGCGGGCAAGCTGTTTGGCTTCCTCAAGATTTTTGATGGCCGCTCCGGAGCCCCATTTGACGTCCACCACAAGGCCCTCGGTGCCTTCGGCGAGTTTGCGGGCAAGGATCGAAGCAGTGATCAAGTGCAGGCTCGAAAGTGTGCCGGTTTCCTGGCGGAGCTTGTAAAGAATGGCATCCACCGGAGCGATGTCCTTGCTCTGCTGGATAATGCCGCACTTGACGGTCTTGATCTGTTTGACAAATTGAGGCAGGGGAATATCCGACTTGAAGCCCGGGATCGCGGAGAGCTTTTCGAGGGTCGAGATGCCCGTCTGGTCATCAACGCCCAGCATCATCGGCACAGCCACCCCACAAGCAGCCGCGAGCGCCGGCAGCACCAAAGAGGCTTTGTCGCCGACGCCTCCGGCGGAATATTTGTCGATTTTGGGCTTGGTGACTTCCGCCAAATCCACGACTTCGCCCGAGAGCATCATCTCTTCGGCCAAAAGCGCCAGCTCTTGCGCACTCATTCCCTTGAAATAGACCGCCATGCACCATGCAGCCAGCTGGTGATCGGGGATAATTCCATCCAAAATGCCATCCACGACGCGGCGAATCTCCTCTTGGCTAAGCTCGACTCCCTCGCGTTTTTTCTCGATGAGCTGCGTGAAACTGACTTCGTTATCCTTTTTATTGTTTGCGGTACTTTTGTTCATAGAGCGCTATCGGGCGTGCGACAAGCTTAGCAGATTTCGCTCCCGCGGTCGAGGACAAACAAACGGGCACTATGAGCTTGATTTAAAGCTAAGTTGCTCGCCGCAGCGGCTTAGCGCCGGCACAGAAGGGCTATTTCACCCATGCAGCTGCGGGGGAGGAATTTGAGGGCTAAAGAGGCCACTCCTGTACTAATTAAAATCATTATAACTTATTAAAAGTCAATATATTGCGAAAAATTTTGCAAGGCCTTTTTTTTGATTATTTTCGCAGTTGGCCCTTGCGGAAAAAACCCTCTTCCTTTAGACTTGGGAATAATCTTTTTATTAGAATGGCAACCGACACGAAATCGAAAAAAAACACGGCCGCAGGCGCTTATGACGCTTCGCAAATCCAGAAGCTCGAAGGACTTGAGGGGGTTCGCAAACGCCCCGACATGTACATTGGCGATACCCACGAGCGGGGGCTGCACCACTGCGTCTTTGAGATCGTCGATAACGCCGTTGACGAAGCCCTAGCGGGCTATTGCGACCATATTACGGTGGCGGTGCACCTCGACGGAAGCTGCTCCATTCAGGATAACGGCCGCGGCATTCCGGTGGACATGCACCCCAAATACAAGATTCCCGCCTTGGAGCTGGTCTTGACCAATCTTCACGCCGGCGGCAAATTCGGCAAAGGGGCCTATCAGGTCTCGGGAGGTCTGCACGGGGTGGGCGCCAAGTGCGTCAACGCCGTTTCGGAGTGGTTCGAGGCGGAAGTGTATCGCGAGGGCAAGGTGCACCATATGCGCTTTTCGCGCGGCAAGACCATCCAACAGATGAAGGTCATCGGCTCGACCAAAGCCAAGGGTACCAAGATTACCTTCATGCCCGACCCGGAGATTTTTCAGGACACACGCGAGTTCAAATACGAGATCCTCGGCAAACGCCTCCGCGAGCTGGCCTTTTTAAATCCCGGGATCGCGATCGAGCTGCAGGACGAGCGCGTCGGCAAAAAGGAAATTTTCAAGTTTAACGAGGGCATCGCGGAATACGTCCGCTTTCTCAATCAAAACAAGGTGACCTTCCATAAGGTCATCTCCTTTAGCGGCGAGGCGCTCCCTTCCGCCAATACCCAGACGCAAAGCCCCTTTCCCGTCGTCAAGCCCGAGGACGGACCAACGATCAAGGTAGATATCGCGCTGCAGTACAACGACTCTTACAACGAAATTGTTTACGCCTACGCCAACTCCATCCACAATTTCGAGGGCGGCACGCACGTAAGCGGCTTCCGCACGGCTCTCACGCGCGTCATCAACAATTACGCCAAGGCCAATAACCTCCTCAAGGAAAAGGATCCCTCCATCTCCGGCGACGACTGCCGCGAAGGCTTGACGGCGGTCATTTCGGTCAAGGTGCCCGAGCCGCGCTTTGAAGGCCAGACCAAGACCAAGCTTTCCAACTCCGAGGTCGACGGCATCGTCCAAAAGGTCGTCGGCGAAAAGCTGAAATACCAGTTCGAGACGGAACCCTCCGTCGCCAAGAAAATCATCGAGAAGTGTCTGATGGCCGCCCGCGCCCGCGAGGCTGCCCGCAAGGCCCGCGAAACCGTCCGCAAGGGGCCGCTTTCGGGGCTGGGTCTTTCGGGAAAGCTCGCGGACTGCTCCGAGCGCGACGCAGCTCTTTGCGAGCTCTACATCGTCGAGGGCGATTCCGCAGGCGGCTCGGCCAAGATGGGCCGCGACCGACGCACTCAAGCGATTTTGCCTTTGCGAGGCAAGCCGCTTAATGCCGAAAAGGCGCGGCTCGACAAGATCTTGAGCAACACCGAATATCAGACGCTCATCTCCGCCATCGGCACCGGCATCGGCAGCCACGAGGGCGAAGGAGCCTTTGATCTCACCAAGTTGCGCTATCACAAGATTATCGTCATGTCCGATGCCGACGTGGACGGCGCACACATCAAGACCCTCCTTTTAACCTTCTTCTATCGCCAGATGCGCGGGCTTATCGAAAACGGCAACATCTATCTGGCCCAACCCCCTCTTTACAAAATCAAGCGCAAGAAGCGCGAGCAGTATGTGCAAACGGAAGCCGAGATGAACCGCATTCTCATGGAGCTGGGGTCCGAGGACGTTTCGCTCGTCCGGCTCAAGGACAAGCATGCCTTCCCCGCCAAAACGGTCGATAAAATCGTCGAGCTTTTGGCGCGGCTGGAGCATCTCGGCGGAGGAGTCGTCCGTCACGGCTGTCCGCTCGATCTTTACCTCGACCAAAAGGACAAGGACGACACGCTGCCGGACTATATCGCGCGCGTCCGCACGGGCAATGACGAGGTTTTCCGCTTTTTGCGCTCCGACGAGGACCGCGGCGATTTCTACAAAGAGATGGAAATCGAGGACACGACCTTGGAGAGTTTCGCGCGCGACATCGACGACGAGGGGGCCAAGGTCGCCCAGCGCATTTCGGTGGCCGAAATCTACGAGGCCAACGAGATGAGCAAGCTGCTCAAAGAGCTGCGCAAGCTCGGCATGGACATTGAAAAGTTCACCCCCGCCAAGGAACCCGTTTACGAGCTTGTGGAGGCCTCGAACGGCAAAGAAGGCAGCGCCATCAAGCTCTACTCAATTTTGGAAATCATCGCGTCCATTCGCGAGTCGGGCAAGAAAGGTCTTACCATCCAGCGCTACAAAGGCTTGGGCGAAATGAACGCCAAACAGCTCTTCGAGACGACGATGGACCCCTCCTCACGCTCGCTCGTGAAGGTGGACATTACCGACGCGGCCAAGGCCGAACAAGTTTTCTCGATGCTCATGGGCGACGAGGTGGCGCCTCGCCGCGCCTTCATCGAGGACAACGCGCTGAACACCTCTTATCTGGACGCATGATCGAAACCCTCAAAGAGTGGCTTGCCAATTTGCCTCCATGGCTGAACCTCAAGCTCTGCGGCGCGGTGGTTCTTATCGGCGCAGGGCTATGGGTATTTTTGCGCGCGCTCGGCGAGGTCGTAAAAATCGTCATTGCCCTGGCTCTCGTCGGCGGCGGCGGACTCCTTTTGGCCAAAGTGATGCACTGGATATAAACGCATGAAGAAGAAAACATCCATCGCCATTTTAGAAGCCCCCAAAATAGAGGAGGTTCTTCTTTGCTTGCGGGGGCAAAAGGTTCTTCTCGACCGTGACTTGGCCACGATTTACGGTGTGCCGACCAAGGCGCTCAATCAGGCGGTGCGCCGCAACTTTGAAAGATTCCCGCCCGAGTTTTATTTTCAATTGACTGACAGCGAGTTGCGCGTTGCGGTCACAAATTGTGACCGCAATTTGGACTTCAACATGGTCCGGACGCTCCCTTATGCCTTTACCGAACACGGCGCGCTTATGGCGGCCACGGTGCTCAATTCTCCACGGGCGGTGCAGATGAGCCTCTTTATCATCCGCACTTTTACAAAGATGCGCGAACTTTTAATTTCGCAGGAAGATTTGAGCAAAAAACTCAAGGCCATCGAAGAACGCCTGACGGGCCACGACATCGGGCTGCGGTTTCTTTTCGGCGAGTTGCAACGCCTGCTCTCGCCCAAGCGCACCTCCTGCAAGGAAATCGGCTTTCACACTTCTCTTAAAACAACGCGGTGCACCCGCAAGAAAATTTAAAATTCACCAAACATGTCAGAAACACCTACACCCACCGACAATCCCCTTCCTCAAGGAAAAATTCTTCCGGCTTCGGTCACCGAAGTCATGGAGAGCGCCTACATCGACTATTCGATGTCGGTCATCGTCTCCCGCGCGCTTCCGGACGCCCGCGACGGTTTAAAGCCCGTACATCGCCGCATCCTTTATGCAATGGGGCAGTTGGGGCTCACCCACTCCCGCGCCTTCAGCAAATGCGCGGAAGTCATCGGCAATGTGCTAGGCTACTACCATCCGCATGGCGACTCGTCCGTCTATGACGCGCTCGTGCGCTTGGGCCAAGATTGGGCTATGCGCTATACGCTTGTGGATCCGCAGGGCAATTTCGGCTCAATCGACGGCGATTCGGCCGCAGCCTACCGCTATACCGAGTGCCGCATGACCTCCGCCGCCGAGGCGATGTTGGCCGACTTGGACGAAGACACGGTCGATTTCCAGCCCAACTACAACGAAAAAACGACCGAGCCGATCGTGCTTCCGGCGGCGCTGCCGAATCTTCTCATGAATGGAGCGATGGGTATAGCAGTCGGCATGACGACCTCCATTCCGCCGCATAATCTTGGCGAACTGGTCAGTGCCATCAATCTGCTTATCGACAAGCCCAATGCGCCTGTCGAGGAGCTTCTCAAACACATCAAGGGCCCCGACTTCCCGACGGGAGGCGCCATCTTGGGCCGTGACGGCATCGAGAAATATCTCAAGACGGGCCGCGGCTCGGTCAAGGTGCGCGGCATCGCCGGAGTCGAGGAGGTCAAAGGCGGCAAAGAGCAGATTGTTATCACGGAAATCCCTTATAATGTCAATCGCGCCACCCTTGTGACGCAAATCGCCGATTTGGTGCGCGAAAAGAAGATCGACGGCATCTCCGACCTGCGCGACGAGTCCGACGAACGCACGCGCATCGTTATTGAGCTCAAGCGCGGTGAGATCCCGCAAGTGGTCATCAACAATCTCTACAAACTCACGCAGCTGGAGAGCAATTTTTCGGTCATCCTTTTGGCTCTGGTCAATCGGCGCCCTAAGCAGATGAACGTCAAAGAGATGCTCGAGGCGTGGCTGGAACACCGCCGAGAGGTGACGCTGCGCCGGACGGCTTTCCGCAAGCGCAAGGCGGAAGATCGCGCGCACATTTTGGAGGGCTACAAGATCGCTCTCGACCACCTCGACGACTTCGTGAAAATCATCCGCGCTTCCGCCAATCGCGACGAGGCCAAGGAAAAGCTCATGAAGAAATATCCGCTTTCCGAGCGTCAGGCCAATGCGATTCTGGATTTGCGTCTCTACCAACTCACCGGCATGGAGCGCGAAAAAATCGAGGCGGAGTACGCCGAACTTTTAAAGCTCATCGCCGAGCTCAAAGAAATCCTCGGCAGCGAAAAGAAGCTCCTTGCCGTCATCAAGACGGAGCTCGGGGACGTTGCGGCGCAATTCGGCTCGCCTCGCAAGACGCAGCTGCTCTCCGACGAAGGCGAGCTGCAAATGGAAGACCTCATCGCCAACGAAGGGTGCTTGGTCACCATCACCCACTCGGGCTTTATCAAGCGGACTCCCTTCTCGGCCTATCGCAGCCAAAAGCGCGGAGGCAAAGGCGTTATCGGCACAGGCCAGCACGAGGAAGATTTTGTCGAGCAGCTCTTCGACGCCTCCACCCACGACACCCTCATGTTCTTCACCCAAAACGGTCGCGTGTTTGTCGAAAAAGTCTATGACATCCCCGAAGGCACGCGCATTTCCAAGGGCCGCTCAATTGCCAATCTTTTAGCGCTCAAGCCCGAAGAAAAGCTTGCTGCGGTTTTGCGGATCAAAGATTTTTCTCCCGAATGCTGCATTGTTTTGGCCACGCGCCAAGGCGTCATCAAGAAGACCAACCTCGCCGAGTATCAAAACTTCCGCAAGGGTGGGACGATCGGCATCGTCGTCGATGCGGACGATCAGGTCATCGCCGCGCGCCTGACCAAGGGCCATGACGAGCTTATCCTCCTCACGCGCCAAGGGATGTCGGTGCGCTTTAGCGAAGACGACATGCGCGAGCAGGGCCGCGCCACGCGGGGGGTCAAGGGGATTACCTTGAAGGAAAAGGACGATGCGGTAATCGGCATGGAGGTCGTCGACAAGGACGCGACTATCCTCGTCGCCGGACGCGATGGCTATGGCAAGCGCACTTCCTTCGAGGAATACCGCCTGCAAAAGCGCGGAGGCTCCGGGATTATCGCCATCAAGAGCGACGACGTGGCGGGAGCCATTGCCGTCAAGGATGGCGACGAGATCATGCTCATCACGGCGCAGGGCCAGTCGGTCCGCACGCGCGTGAACGAGGTTCGCATCATCGGACGCTCAACGCAGGGCGTGCGCCTGATCAACCTCGAAAAGGGCGATACCCTCGTGGGTCTTTGCCGCGTAGCCGAACCCGAAGGCGAAGAGAAAGAAGCTGAGGAATAGGGCTACGACACAACCGCCTCTCATCGGAGCTCCAAGTTCTTACCAGCTTGGAGCGGCAGCTATAGCTGGGATGGCTTTGCTGTTTTGGCAAATCTGACCCGATCAAATCGGTTTGGTTTTTCGAATAAGTGCGCTACCGCATATATCGGCCATAATAATCACGCGCTCGCCGCTCTGCTTGCAAAACTCGTCTATCGCTTTGCCACACTTCCAATAGGTGGGGACATAATCGTGGAGCAAAAACAACCCGCCCGCGGGCATCCGCGAATAAAAAAACTCCAGTGCGGCCTTTGTGGGCGCATACAAGTCACAGTCCAAGCTAACCACAGCATAAGCGCGCCGCTCCACCTCCGGCGTAATAGATTGCGGGAAATAACCCTTGATATAGTGGCAATGATTATGTTCTTTCCCGACCGTTTCCTTGACTAGTTCAATTGACGTGCCGCCAAAGCAGTTGGCTGCATCGGAAAATAAGTCGGCCGGCTTGTTGGCATCTTCATCAACAATATCGCGTTTATCAAAGCCTTCGAAAGTGTCAAAGAGAAAAACCTCACGACCAGTATCCTTTGAGAGTTCTGCCAGAACGGCCGCTGTGTTGCCGCGCCAAACGCCAACCTCCGCAAAATCCCCTCGCACGCCTTCTGCGAGAATTTGTTTTATATTCAGAATAAAAGACCACAAGCGAACCATATCCCCGGGCCCGGAGCGTTTGTTGTCTTTGATGAATTTCTGCCAAAGCATAGGCCACTGTGGATGCTTTTTCTCATCACTATAAGAGAGCGGGTGCTTGGCGCAATAATGCGTGCGCGAGTTGACATATCGGTTAGAGACAATATTTCCCGAGGCAGGCACAGGGACAATAACATAATCGCGCCCCTCAAGCGCCTCAGGATTGAGTTCTTGAATCTGCGGAACAATTTCTTTTGTGAGGCTGGAAGCCACCACAAAAAACGCATCCGTATCTGGCAAAATGTCAGGATAAAAGACATCCGTATACAAAAACCCATCGGCAACAGGCGTGCCGCTAACAAAACCGGCATAGGGTATTCCCAGCAGATAGAAGCCATTGGCAACCGCCACCCCTAAGTCTCCCGCGCCCCAAATATAGATTTTGCGCGCGGGGTCTGCCGCTATCGCCGTCTTAATCGCATCTACAACAGACAGGAAGCGCTCAATTGCCGGCGCAAAGGCGGGGGTTTCTTTGGGAGTCGTGGGCATATTAAAAAAGCCTATTAAGTGTACTGCCCTCCGGTAGAAGTCGTCCCCGCAGTGCTACCGGGGAAGAAGTTTGCCCCTTTGCCGTAGGTGCTGACAACTCCGTTTTTGTTGACATCGTAGCGCATGCCTGTAGCAGAGCCCGAAAAGACAAGAGCCCCTTCTGCCATTAGGACTCCGCATTTAGTCACCCCTACAAAATACGTAAATGCAGGAGTTCCCGTAAGAGTAGCCGTAACGCCGCCAATCATGACGGCAGAACAATTCATCGACAAGACATGTGCGACCGCCCCTCCAGATATCGTATAATTTCCTAAAATAACAGCACGGGAACGCTCATCCGTATAGATATGCGTATGCACACAGGGCCCAAAGTCTACACGATCCAAAAACAACGTGGCCGAGAACAAAGCAACACAAGAAGTAGCGGAGCCCGTTGTTGAGAGCTTAAAGCCTGCCAAGGTCCAAATCTGTGGGATATTCAACGCATAAACACAAATGCCACTCGACAAGGTAATACTGACATTAGCCGGAGTGGTTGTGTTGCCTTGAAGTGTAACACGGCCCGAGCCCACATAAGGCTTTAGAACAACAGCGCTATTGTAGGCGCCATCGGCCACTTGGATGGTAACCGCATAGCCCATGTTGTCGATCGTATCGCAAACAACATCAACTGCATGCTGGATGGTAAAAAACGCTCCTGCGGCGTCATTGGTAAGCCCGGTGTTACTATCGCTGCCATCGGTACGCACATAGTAAGTGCGCGGGGAGGTTAGAGAGTCTCGGATAATCATAACAAGGCGAAGGTAGTGCCGCTACGGTACAATGACAAGGGCAAACTAAAGCCTAGTGCCTGCTACAGCATTCCCCGTCGCATCGCTTTTGCTTTTCTACTTCCTCGGCCCACGCGACGCGTTACCAAATCTAGGAGTTGCGCCTTCGCCCTCTCCTGCGTATAGTTCGTGCGTGAAGATATTAGAGCGCTATCGTCTGGAAGCCAAACTGCTGCTTTTGGGCATTTCGGCCACCATCGCCGTAGGATTGTTGGGAATGGTAGCCATTGCAATGGGCAGTCGGGCTATTGCGGCGCTTCCGTTCGGGCAGATCGTGATTTTGCTTGCGCTTGCTGCGAATCGGGAATGGGGTCTGCCGGACTTTCACTGGGGGCGCTGCTGGGGCCGTGGAATTTTGGCGGGGCTAGCGGCCGTTGCCGTGGCAGCTGCCTTGGGTTTCATATTGGATAATATTTTCCGATTTTTACAAATCGACCTTCCGGAACAGCGTTCGCTTTCGTATTTGCGGAACTCCTCTCAAATCGTTTTCGCGTTTGTGGCGATCGTGGCTGGTCTTTGCGCGCCTTTTGTCGAGGAGGTGTATTTTCGCGGGTGGTGGCTGGATACACTCAAGCGGCGGCTGGGGTCGCGCTCGGCGATTCTGCTGACGGCGGCGGTATTCGCGCTTTTGCATATCGAGCCCTCGGTTTTACCTGGGCTCTTCGCGGCAGGAATTATTTTCGGCATTGCGGCCATGCGCTGGGGAGTCGTTTCGGCAATCGTGGCGCACATGGTTTTCAACGCCGTGACGATTCTTGCGGTGCGCGGCGGCTGGATGTAATCTTTCAAGGTGGCTCTGAGCGTGAAAATTTGGTAGGGTGGCTCATGAGTTTGTTGGAAGCCCTCAATAGCGGTGTGCGCGTGCACTCTCCTGCAGCGATGGAGGCCCTGGGGCGCGGCCTTGTGCGTGAAGTTGTCCAAACGCGCGGGCTGCCGGCCTGCGTAGCGCTTTACGGAGATCTGGGAGTAGGCAAAACCACTCTTGTGCGCGGAATGGCGGCTGAGCTTCAGTTGCCAAGCCTCACCAGCCCCTCGTTTAATTATTACTTCCTCTACAAGGGTTGCGTTTTGGGCCGCACCGTCGAGCTTTTGCATTTGGATGCGTATCGGCTTTCCTCGCCGGAGGATTTTTACACGCTCATGCTCGACGAAATTTTAAATGAGCGCACGCTTTGGATTATCGAATGGCCGGAGAGGCTTGGCGTGGCGCTCCCAAAAAACGCCCTCAAAATCGAACTTAAAATTTTGAGCGAAGGCGTACATAGTGTGCAAATTCTATCGGAAAAAACTTGACAAATTACCGATTTGTGCTAAAATAGAGGGCGTTTCACCTGGGGGGTTATAAAGGGGGTGTTTGGGTAAATTTTGCCTACACGACAGACATCGCACGAGGGGGGGAAAAGCGTCGCGCAACAACGCGGAAAATCGGTTGCTTCACCATCAATGACAACGCGGTTAATCTGTTGCGTTCCACGTATAAGCTGTTCTTTGGAAGCTTCGATGCCCATATCTTGGAGAGTTCGAATATCGGTGTTATCACGGACTATCGCGGATAAGGCTTTGCGATATTGCTGAATGTGGCGACTAAGCGAGAATAGGGAGACGATAGTGACTGCTGCGAGAACTGCTTTAAGGCTTCCAGTCGTTATGCGCCCTGTTGATAGATCGCCTATGGCAGAAAGATTGAGTACTCCCGCTGTGGTTCCAATTACCGCACCTCTGACAAAATCACATGAGTTCGACATGCACAGAGCATTGCATTGGTTGTACTCAAAGTGGATGCTAATGTAAAATAGAAACGTATTAGACTGATTATGAACGGGTTGCGTCATCCCAAGCGGGCTGCTATTTGGAGTAGACGCCCAAATAAGTAGTGCTACCTCTATCACCGAGGGAACACCACCCTCACCTCCGCGCAGGTGAATGCGGCCTTGGCGGGATTTGTGGCAAACTCGGCCCTTACACACAGCGCATATAACGACCGCACCATTAACCTTGCAAATACCGGCAACGGCGCACCGACAGGCCAAGGCTTAACGGATAGGACGACCCTCCAGAGTACCGTCACCCCCGGCGGCGATGGCCGCGTCTGGACTGTGACGACGAAATAATTAAGCGGGCGGGAGGGAAAGCGTCGGCTGCGACGCGGAATGTGCAGGTGTTTTTCGGAAACACTCCCTAGAGCACTCCTTTGCTCCAAGGGATGTGCAAGGTCCGGCGCACTGCCGGATTGTCGTAGCTCACCAACGGGCGCGCGTCGCGGCGCAACCAACTGTGGCTTTGCGCAAAGGCATCCGCGCTGCCGGCCGCTTTGCAGCGATCGGGCAGACACATCACCGCTATCACCGTCACAATCGTCAGGGCGATCGCGATAAGCAAGAGGTTTACCACCCCGTCTGTTGCATGAGTCTCTTTCATAGTTGCAAATGTTTTAGCGCTCCATCCCTTCCATCGCCGCCACGTAGTAGGCCGTCGTCATTCCCTCCGCAGCCGTCTGGAAGGTTTCCAAGTTGTTGCTAAAGTCTCCCGTAAAGCGGCCGTCGGAATCAACAAATCCCGCCGTCATGAGTGGCACGCCGTTTTTGAGCGAGGCCACCATCAGCTTACCCGCAGCCGCACCCATGCTCGGGCCCTTGTAGCCAAACTGACGATCGAGCCCCGCCCAACTTTGGTCGATGAAGCTCTGCAAATTGCCCACGTGCGCCACAAGCTCCGCCATCGGCAACTCCCACTCGACTTGCGTCGTGCGCTCGCCCCACATATCCTCGGTCTGGACAAATGTCGGACGAATGATAAAACTAAGAACCAGAAGCGATATGAGAAGCTCAATAGTAATGGCCCCTCGCCGGCGCGTGCGGAACACATCCGCCCGGAAGGGCGTATGGATAAACTTTGTTACCGCGTTTTTCATGCCTATATTATCGCACAAGACGTTCCCAATTTAAGTTGTAAAAAATTTGTATATGATTGATAATAAGGAAGTAAAAGAACTGTTTAGAACCATCGCGGCGCGTTACAATTCTGTAAATTCCGTCCTCTCTTTTGGGCAGGATAAGTATTGGAGAAAAACTTTGGCGAAGGCGGTCGCGGGGATAGAGTCGGGAAAAATTGCCGATTTGGCAAGCGGCTCGGGCGCCCTCGCCTTTGCACTCGCGCAGGAATATCAAAAACAAAAAAGGCCCTGCGAGATCGTCGGTTATGATTTTTGCCGCGCGCTTTTGGACATCGCCGAAGCCCAAACTAAGCGCGAAGGCTGGACGAATATCCGCTTTGAGGAAACAGATGCGCATTCGCTTGGCGCGGCCGAGGCAAGTTTTGATGCCGTCACGATCGGCTTTGGGTTGCGGAACTTTGCCGACCGCCCGCGCGCTTATGCCGAAGTGCAGCGCGTGCTCAAGCCGCAGGGGTGGCTGTTTGTGCTGGAATTTTCGCAGCCGCAGGCGTGGCTAAAGCCTTTTTTCAGGGCGTATCAGGCGTTTATCCCCGCTATCGCAGCGCTTTGCGGTACAAACGGCGGCGCTTACGGCTATCTCAACCGAACCGTTACCGCTTGGCCGGACGCAGAGAAGCTTTCGGCGGAATTAACAAGCGCCGGTTTTAGGAACGTCTCGCATCAGCTCCTCACCGGCGGCATCGTCGCCCTGCATCGGGGCCAAAAACCCAAAGGCTGATTTTTATGAACGAATCTCGCAGTGTCTATAACCAATTCGAGCGCGCCGCGCCGCATTACCGCTGGATGCCTCTGCGCTTCGACGGCCTGCGCCGCCACACTTTTGCCCGACACGTCGCCCGCACCCTCGACGCTTCCGGCACGACATCGCCGCACCTGATTGACCTCGCCTGCGGCTCGGGAATCGCCACGCGCCTGCTCGATAGTGAGCTTACACGCCTCGGCCGCCGCGCAAAAATTATCGGCGTGGACTTTTGCCCCTCGCTGCTGGCTCTCGCCCAAAAGGCCCCCATTGGCAAAAAAATCGGCTGCGAGCTTAGCTACCAACAAAGCGATGCGTGCGCGCTGCCTTTTGACGAGGGAACCTTCGACGCCGCCACCATCGCTTTTGGCGTGCGCTATGTTCGGGAGCGTTCGCTCTTTTTGGCTGAAGCTCTCCGCGTTCTGCGGCCTGGCGGCCTCTTTTTTGTCCTCGAAACGCACCAAGGCGCCGGCGCCGCCCTCTGCCGCCTGCTTCTGCCGCTCTTCTCGAGCCTCAACCTTGCCGATAACCGAAAAATCGCCGAAAGCTTTTTAACCTTCCCCTCCGATACGGCCTTTTCCCAAGAGCTGCGCACAGCCGGCTTTTACAACGTTGAGCGGCGCCGATTGCTCTTTTCAAACGTCGTCATCCATACCGCACAAAAGCCCGCATGACGTTTTTTTGACACTTTTATAACGCCTTTTGTTGCTTAATTTATGGCGGCGGGGTGCCGATTTTTAATTAGGCAAATGGAGTATATCTTTACAGGGGCAGGTGGGCATTTGACCGAGGCGGTGCGCTATGAGCTATTGCGCCCGATCGCCGAGGGTGGCATGGGCGTAGTCTATGAAGCCCGGCAGCTCGGAGCCGGCGCCTTCAGCAAAAGAGTGGCCATAAAAGTCATTCGAGAGGAATATTCGCTTATTCGCGAATTTCGCAGCAACTTTGTGGGAGAGGCGCGGCTGGTCGCAGATTTGGTGCACCCCAACATCGTTCAAATCCTGCACTTGGGGATGCACGAGCAGCGCTATTATATGGTGATGGAGCACGTCGATGGCATTACACTGGCCGACCTCATCGCCCAGCACCGCCTGCAACGCGAACAACTGCCACTGGAGCTGGCGATATTTGTGGCGATGAACGTCGCGCAGGCCCTCGCCTATGCTCATGCGCGCCAGACCCCCGACAAACGTCCGTTGGGCATTGTTCATCGCGACGTAAATCCAAAAAATATACTGCTAAGCTGGAATGGAGAGGTGAAGCTCACCGATTTTGGAATAGCGAAGGCGTTTGACCTGATGTACAACAAGGAAGGTGAAGTCATTGCGGGAAAGTATGAGTATCTTTCGCCCGAACAGGCCCGCAAAGAAGTGACGGATGATTTGGCGGATGTGTTTTCGCTGGGAGTCGTCATGGCCGAGAGCATTCTCGATGAGAATATTTTTGAGGGCCCCTCCAGCGACGAGACGCTCAAGCGCATCTGCGAAATGGAGATCCCCAACTTCGCGCGGCTTCGCACCGATATTGACCTGAAGCTCAATAAAGTGCTCCGCCATGCCCTCCAGCGCGACAAGACCGCACGCGCCAACGCCGGCACCCTGACCTTTGAGCTTGAAGAACTGCTTGACCGGCCAGGACGCGGCTATTCGGCGACAAAACTCGCCGCGTATCTGCGCAAAATCCTCCCCAAGGGCCGCGAGAGCCTCTTTGACTGGGAAGGCAAAAAGGGAGAAAATCAGGGGGGAGAGAAGATAGCGTAAAAAGGGAGCCGGCAGGCGACATGGGCTATTGAAAAATGGCGCGAAAAGGGGTATTATTGGGAATGAGACTTAGCCAATTCTATGCAAAGTGCTCCCAGCATTGGGAGACCCTCCAAATCTATTGGATGTGTAAACGCTCACCCAAGGATTGCGAGAGCTATCGCGAAATAATGCGGCAAGTCCGGCTTGTCGATGACGAAAGACTTTTGGAAAAAGCGCGGGAACAACTCTCGGGCAAACTTTGGGAAAAAGCCGAAGCGTACGCTGAAAGGCTTGAGGAAGTGGCTCCCGACCTGCCTTATGAGCCCGCCGTGATGACGCAGATTTTGCTTGAGAAGGGGAAATTTGAAGAGGCTAAAGCCGAGTCTGAAAAAATTCCCGAACGTATTTTGAGAATGCCGCGCGTGGTTCAGAAAAAATTCGAGGCTACCTTGATTTTCAGATATGACGCCCTCGTCGCCACCGGCGATCAAATTGGCGCGTATATGCTCATCCGGGGATATCCGCGGCTTTTCCAAAAGCAAAATTGGCTGCTTGCACACCCCTATCATCCCGCAAGCCTTTGGAAGGACGATTCCGCGAAGTCGCCCGATGAGCCCGAAATATAGGCTATTGGCCCAGCACGCGCGCGGGAATAATTTGGAAAGTCGGGCGCACCGCTTGGCGGATTTGCGCCTCGTCCATCTTCTCGAAATCTTCAAGCCTTATCATGAGCTCCGCGCCAAACTTGTCGATCGCCGTGCGGCGCAGCGCTGTCAAGTGCGCGCCACAGCCGAGCTTTTCGCCAATGTCGTGTGCAAGCGTGCGGATGTAGGTGCCCTTGGAGCACGTCACGGTGAAATCCGCAAAGGGCAGCTCAATCTTATCGACCGTGAGCGCATTGATGCGGATGAAGCGCGGTTCGCGCTCCACTTCGATGCCCTTGCGCGCGAGCTTGTAAAGCGTCTGGCCGCCCTGCTTTTTGGCGCTATACATCGGAGGCGTCTGGTATTGGTCGCCAAGAAAACCCTGCATCGTTTCGGTCAGCTTTTCGGAAGTTATGCCGGCGGTTGGACGCGTTTGGACAATCGCGCCATCGGCATCGTGGCTGTCCGTCGTCTCGCCCAACTTGAGCGTCCCTGTGTAGGTTTTGTCGAGCCCCATCAGAAATTGCGAAACACGCGTCGCCTGCCCCACCAAAATAATAAGCATCCCCGTCGCCATCGGATCGAGCGTGCCGGCGTGTCCTATGCGCTTCATCCCCAAGGTATGGCGAACGGCATCCACCACGTCGTGCGATGTAATGCCCGCGGGCTTGTCGAGAAAAAGGATGCCGCTAAAGGAGTCAGGAAGCTTGGCCATAAGTCTTCCAGTGTACCTCGACGGCCTCTTTGAGGCGAGGCAAAAATTCCGCCAGCGGCATCGCCACGCCCGCTCCCGTGCCTGCCGCGCACGCATGCCCCCCTCCGCCAAAGACCGCGCAGAGCTTGTCAGCGCGGAGGCTGTCGCGCTGGGTACGCACGCTTAAACGGCAACGTCCGGCCTTGGTCTCGACCACCACGACCGACATCGCAACGCCCTCAATCGCCTGAAAAAGCGCCAAAAGCATGTCCTTGTCCTCGGCGTTGCAGCCAAACTTTTCTATCTCGGCTTCGCTCGTAACCATTACCGCGATTTTGCCTTCCTGCCAGTATTTCAAGCGCTCGGAAATCTCAAAGGCCATTAGCGAAAGGTAGGAGCGCGAGACGGTTCGCGTCAGGGTCTCGCTAATTTCGCGCGCGGGAATCCCGCGACGGACGAGCCACGCCGCCGTTTCCAGCGTGCGCGCAAAGTCCCCGCCGGAGTTGCCCCACGCAAAACGATTGGTATCGGACATGATTCCCCCGTAGAGCGCCGAGGCACCAAAAAGGGAAAGCTCGACATCGCACGCACGCGCCAGCTCCGTTACCAGTTGCGAGGCCGAAGAGGCCTTCTCATCCAAGAAAAATCGCGCCGCATAGGGCTCGTGCGAAAGATGATGGTCAATCGCCAACGCAACCGGAAGCTCCCCCAACGACTCGATGAGCGAGCGATTGGAGGTGTCCACCACCACAAGCGCTATGGCTCCCGAAAGGAGCTCGCCGCGCAAGACTTGATCGAGCGGACGCGCAGGGACGTCTCCAAGCAAAAATGCCACACGCGGAGGTGCTGCATCGAGCTGCAAATAAAAGGCGTCCTTGCCAAGCGCACGCAAAAGCTCGACCATCCCCACGGCCGCACCCACCGCGTCGCCATCGGGACGCTGATGCGGGCTTACGCATACGCGTGAGGGAAGTGCACGCGCGGCCTCAACGAGTGAGGCAAGTGTGGAAAGGCGCGTCACTTGCCGGCCTTTCGCTTGGGCGCAGGGCTTTTTTTCGCCGCCGCAACGACTTTGGGCAAAGGTGTTGGCAAAACCTCGCTCAAAAGCTGGTCGAGCCGCGCGGCCTCTTTGAGGCTGGAGTCATATACAAAATGCAGGCGCGGAATACGCTTGAGCCGAATCTCGGAAGACAAGAGCTTTCCAAGCTCACCCTTGTTCTTGCGGAAAAAAGCCACCGCCGGAGCCTTGTCGTCGGTCAAAACCGAATAAAGCACCTTCGCGTCCCACAGGTCGGGCGAGGTCTCGACCCCCGTCAAGGTGACAGCAAGCGTCTGCGCCGCAAATCTCCGCCGCAAAAGCTCCGCGAGCGTCTGGTGGATGAGACTATTGACGCGCGGCATGCGACTGGACGGACCGTCTTTCATAAGGGGGCATCCTAACAAAAAAAAGGGCTTCTCGCAATGCCGGAGATTAAGAGCCCATCCCGATAGGTTAGCTGGCGCGGACGAGAAACTCGCGGTCTTTTTGTCTTTTAGCGGCGTTTCTCCCCCGGAGTATGGGCTTCTAGCCCACTTCCTCCTCCGAAGCCTTGCTAAAAAACAAAAATCCTCGCGCCTCGCCTACGCTCTCCTATCGGGATAGGCTCTTAGGGCGAAAATTAAAAAAGTTCGGTCAGTTCTTGACAAAACACCTATTTTGAATATATATTCATAATAGGTGCGGTAATTCAGCCGCCCCATTGAAACAAAAGGAAAAATATATGCCAAATCTAGATGGAACAGGACCTCGCGGGATGGGCCCGCAAACAGGTCGCGGAATGGGCCCTTGTGGTCGCGGAATGGGCTGTGGCCGGGGTTACGGACGCGGAATGGGCTACGGACGCGGGCTGGGCTATGGACGTTACGCGGCAGGAGCCGTCGATGAAACCACTGAGCTTGCAGAAGCGGAGAGATTTCACGAACAGGAACTCGCCGCCATCCGCGAACGGAAGGCCAAGTTGAGGCCCTAGTAAATTATAGGCTTCACAAAATCCTACGGCCTCCTTAAAAAGGAGGCCGATTTTTATGCCAAGACCCCGTCTTTGCCGAAAGGTAAATTTCCATCCCGATGTAACGTACTTCAAGCCTCAAGGGATTCCCATGCGAGAGCTTGAAACTGTGGAACTGTCGCTAGAAGAAATGGAGGCGCTGCGCCTGCGCCATATGGAAGGGCTTGAACAAATCCAAGCAGCAGACAAAATGCAGACATCTCAGAGCACTTATCACCGGATTTTAGGCGCCGCCTGCCGCAAAATCGCCGATGCCCTCATTCATGGCAAGGCCCTCGCCATAAACACGAAAAAATAGATTTTCATGATCATTAAAAAGGTTTAGGCTGCGAATGTGCTTCATGTCTTTGGCAGTAACGGTGGGCGACTGGTGGGTGTGGGAGACGCTTCGGCTTTTTCGTCGGGGTTTGTGTGGCTGGATGTCTTTCAGCCCACGCGCGACGAAGAACGCCTGATAAAAAATGTCTTGGGGGTTGAGATTCCCACACGCGAGGAAATGTTTGAAATAGAGGCCACTAATCGGCTTTACGAAGAAACGACTCCCCGCGGCGCATTGTACTATCTGACCTGCACGCTCATCAGCCACGCCGACAGCCATGCACCCGAGTCGAGCCCCGTGACCTTCATCTTAAGCCCGCAACATCTCATCACTGTGCGCTATAGCGAATTCATGTCGTTCCGCACGTTCGTTACCGATTTCCAACGCAACTTGAGCGGCTTCGCCACGCCCGATCGGGTTCTCACGGGCCTACTGGACCGCATCGTCGAGCGCACCGCCGACATCCTCGAGCACATCGCCTTTGAAGCGGAAACGGTTTCGGCGGAGGTTTTCCAGCGCAAAATCGAAGCGCAAGCGCAGCCAAAAAACACCCCCCACCTGAATTTGCGCCAGACGCTGCGGCGCGTCGGCAACATTGGCAGCCTCGACGGCAAAACTCGCGAGTCGCTCGTAAGCCTTTCGAGACTTTTGACCTTCCTCAACGAAACGCGCACGGCCAGTTTTGCGCCGGAGAGCCGCACCGAGCTCGTCTCTGCGCGCACCGACATCCAATCGCTTGCGGAACAGTCGCACTTTTTGGCCGATAAGATTGCGTTCTTGCTGGACGCGATCTTGGGGCTTATCAGCCTTTCGCAAAACGAAATCATCCAAACTTTTTCGATTGCCGCCGTAATGTTTATGCCGCCAACGCTCATCGCGTCCATTTATGGCATGAACTTTCGGAATATGCCGGAGCTTGGCTGGGAGTATGGCTATCTTTTTGCGGTTCTACTGATGGTGCTCTCGGGCCTTATCCCGTGGCTGATCTTCAAGAAAAAGGGGTGGTTGTAGGGGGTTGCGCGCTTTTTGGGGCTGGCGCATAGCCGCGAAATGTCGTATAGTGGGTAAAGTGTTCTTTTCCATTTTGGCGTTGCATCCCATTTAATTTTCAGGGGGTGTTCCGGCATTCGATCGAGATTCAAGCTCGTGGAGTGCAGGTCGCAGTTGAAGGCTCTGCGTAAAAAACCTTCAAGGGTGTATAAACGCCAACGAACAAAACAATATGGTGGCCTTCCCGGCTTACGCCAAGGCTGCCTAAGATCTAGCGCGAAACGCTGCTAGCCGTGCGCCCGTCTATGCCGACTTGGGCGGAACGCACGTCATAGGTCGGTGAAACATTCAGGAGTTGAGCTTTGCGCTGGATGTTTCGTTCAAAACCGCGAAGCTCCTAGCGCTTGAGTCGTCCGTCTTGCAACAGCTCAAGCGCGAAAATAATGCAAGGCTAAACCTGTAGAGGCCGCGCGCGGCCATCATCGAGACGCGGGTTCGACTCCCGCCACCTCCAAAGT
>CAZIRU010000009.1:0-57532 GCA_964541905.1 uncultured Verrucomicrobiota bacterium | reverse complement strand
CAAATCCTTGAAAAGGTCGCTTATTGTAAAGCCAATGCTGTTACACTACACTAGGAGCGAGGGCTTATTCGCCACCAAGGGCGCAACTTCGGCAAAATGCCCCATGACGATAAGGGTTTGCAAAACGCTCCAGTCGTTATTGTCGCTAAGCGCGAGTAGGTCGACCTTTTTGCGGAGTGCGGGCATCGCCCAGCCGATCCGGCCCAAAGCGGCGAGCGTATGCAGGAGAGTGGAGCCCTCTGAGTTTTTAAGGCGGAGGCGCTGGGGAGCGCCCTCCACGGCTTCGAGAAATGGGCGGCAAGCCCCAGCGTCAATGAGCTTTTTGAGCGCGTCGTAAGAAACAGATTCCTTCGACATATAGGTCGAGTATAACAGCTATTTATATGCCTTGCAAGCGGGAAGCGTTAGTCGTAGAGCCAGTACTTTCTTGCCACTTTTTCCTGCCATTGCAGGGCTTGGGCTTGCCAATAACGCGCCAAACTCATGGCATTGAGGGGCTTCCCTGAGGCCAAGGTATGCAGAGGCTCGGCTCGGCCCCAGTGTTTGCAAAAAAGATTGGCCGTGCTTTCTTTGATGTCGGCGAAAGGGGCTTTGCCGCGCTCTTCTTGCGCGATTTGCAGCATGGTGAGGCTTAGTGCCGTCGGACTGGCGGCCGACCAGTTGCTAATGCGGACGTAAAGACCTTCCTTTTGCTTGCCCGTTTTGGTTTTGGTGGGGAGAAAGTCAAATCCAATAAGCCCCGCGCGATCGAGCCGCGCCTTGAGTTTTTCGAGCGGCATCCCCGGCAGCTCCAAAAGACGGAAGGGGTATTCTGTCGCGTAGCCGTGACGGAAGCCTCCCAGTTGCGAGCCAAGTCCCGTGCACGCGTAACCAAAGGCCGCTCCAACTGACGCAATGATGGGCGAGGGCGCGCGCCATTTGGGTTGCGGGCGCAAATCGCTCCAGAGCATCCAGCGACGCCAGCCCGTCATTTTGACGACCGTCAGTGACCCTCGAAGGGGTTTTAACTCGTCGGCTCCTAGTCGTGCCAGCTCGCCAATCGTAAGCCCATAGACATAGGGGACTTGATAGGTGCCGACGTAACTTTTGAAGGCAGGCTCGAGGACGGGGCCATCTACCTTGCGCCCGCCAAGAGGATTGGGACGATCGAGAACGATTACCGGCAGGCCCGCTTCGAAACTCGCGGCAATGACGTATTTCATGGCGCTTATATATGTATAGGAGCGCACGCCGATGTCTTGCAGATCGATGACCATCAGATCGATTTTGCGGAGCATTTCGGCGGTGGGTTTTTTGACGTCGCCGTAAAGCGAATAGACGGGAACGCCACGATAAAAGCCATCGGCGATTTTCTCGTCCGCGGCCCCGAGGCCGTCAAGACCGTGTTCTGGCGAAAAAAGAGCGGTGAGATTTACCTCCGGCGCCGCGCGAAAAATCTCGGCGCTGGTGACACCGTTTTCGTCCACCGCGGCCATGTGTGTCAAAAGCCCCACTCGCCGGCCCTTCAAAAGCGAAAAACCGTCTGCGCGTAGCCGCGAAATACCCGGAGCGTAGGGCTCGACTGACGCCGGAGGAATCGACGACGACGCTTGCGCAAGAGCCGGCTTGGCCCCCACAAGCGTATCTGCCGGCGTAGGAGATTGGGCCGCAAAAAGATAGAGAGGAAAGAGAAGAAGAGCAAAAAAAGGCATCCGCCAAGGGTGCCAGAATTGCGCCAAGGGGTCAATGCGATCAGCAAAGTTTGACATGCGGCGTCAACTCGGGGATGATAAAGAGTATGGCTTCTCATCGTGATCCTCAGGAAGAATCCTCTCTGCCGCGCCCGCCAGGAGCCGGCTTGGCGTGGATAATTTTATTGGTTGCAATTGTCTCGCTTTGGTTTATGAGCGATACCCGCAAGGCAACTCCCGAAACTTTGACGATCGCCCAACTTAGCGTAGCTGCCGAAAAAGGCGAAATCGTCAAGGGCGTGATTCGCTCCGACCCTACCGGCGGCACCAACTGGTCGTCGATCGAGGGCGAAATAAAGACTGCTGACGGAGTGAAGACCTTCGCCGCGCAGGGACGTTTGACTGACGAAATGCTCGGTCGCCTGACAAACACCGGCAACTTTAGCGAACAGCCCGCCAGCACCCTCATGACCAATCTGCTTATCAATATAGTGCCCTTCGTGGTGGTGCTGCTCATTTTGTATTTCTTCTTTACCCGACAGATTCGCGCCGCGGGCAAAGGAGCTTTGAGCTTTGGCAAAAGCCGTGCCAAGCTTTTGCGCGAACGCGAAAAAATTACTTTTGCCGACGTGGCCGGCTGTGACGAGGCCAAGGATGAGGTGAGAGAAGTCGTTGAGTTTTTGCGCGACCCCAAAAAATTTCAGACCGTTGGCGGACGCATCCCCAAAGGCGTTCTTTTGGTGGGGCCTCCCGGGACTGGCAAAACGCTTTTGGCGCGCGCTGTCGCAGGACAAGCCGAGGTGCCTTTCTTTAGCATTAGCGGCTCGGACTTTGTAGAGATGTTTGTGGGAGTGGGCGCGGCGCGCGTGCGGGATATGTTTGAACAAGCCCGCAAAAATGCCCCCTGTATTGTCTTTGTGGACGAAATTGACGCCGTCGGTCGCCAGAGAGGCGCGGGCCTCGGTGGCGGCAACGATGAGCGTGAACAGACGCTTAATTCCCTGCTGGTGGAGATGGACGGTTTTGACGGACGCGAGGGTATCATCATCATGGCGGCGACGAACCGACCGGATGTACTCGATAGCGCCCTCCTGCGCCCAGGGCGTTTTGACCGACAGGTGTTTATCGACTTGCCCGATCTCAAGGGACGTGAGGATATTTTGAATGTCCACGCGAAGAAATTCCAGATTGCCGAGAGCGTCCAGCTCTCGATCGTCGCGCGCAATACTCCCGGTTTTTCTGGAGCCGATTTGGCCAATTTGCTCAATGAGGCCGCGCTTTTAGCGGCACGGCGCGACAAGAAAAAACTTGATAATGCCGATCTGGACGAAGCCCGCGATAAGGTGGCCTTTGGCCGCGAACGCAGAAGGTTGATGGACGATGATGATAAAAAAATCACCGCGACACACGAGGCCGGACACGCGCTTGTACAGGCCATCATTGATGATGGTAACCTGCCTATTCATAAGGTGACGATCATTCCCCGCGGCGCGAGTTTGGGCTCGACCATGTTCCTGCCGAAAAAAGATTTTATCCACCAGCAACGCAGCCGCTTGCTCAACCAGATTTGCTGCTCGATGGGCGGGCGTGTGGCCGAGGAGCTTGTCTTTAGCGACATCACCGGAGGCGCGCAGGGCGACATTCACGGCTCGACGAAGCTCGCGCGCCACATGGTGTGCGACTGGGGCATGAGCCCGCTCGGGCCGGTGGCGTATGGCGAAAGTCACGACCAGGTTTTCTTGGGGCGCGAGCTTTCCCGTGCGCAAAATTACAGCGAAGAAACTGCTCGCGCGATTGACGGAGAAATCAAAAAGATTATCGACGGTGAGTATAACCGCGCGAAGCAGATTATTTCCGAGCGGCGCGATAAACTCGAGCTGATTGTGCAGGCGCTTTTGGCCTATGAGACGATTGAGGGAGTGCATGTGCACGAGCTGATCGAGTTTGGCGAAATCAAAACGCCCGTCGTGAAGCCCGAGCCGCTCCAGCCGACAAAAGATGCGACGACGCCTCCTGTGGCTACCGAGCCCAAGAAGCTTGGCAAGAAAGACGGCCCCGAAGGCGAAGCCGTACCCGTAAGAGGATAGGGGAGGTGGTAATGTAAAGAAGTACGGCATGGAGTGCTATGGGGGGCAAAAAAGTGTTGCTTTATGCAGCGTTTTGTGTCACTATTAGCTTCCTATGTCGAATGATAAAAAGTTCAGGTTCACCAAGATTACTGCAGATCAGGTTCGCAAGCGGGGTCGCCAGGTCGTCCGTGAAGTAGTCAGTTCGCTCCTCGGCGAAACCCCTTGCTTCGAAGAAATTCGCGGACATGGTTATTTTGTGGGTATTGGCGGCCGAGAGCTGGAATTCCGTTTTAATTGCCGCGATTCACGCCTTATCGGTTTGCTTAGCGACTCTCCCAAGAGGACGATTGTTCATCTGGGCCGAGGTGTGCCGTCAGAAGAAAACTTGAAGCAAGCCCTTCAGATTTTTATCGTCGGAACTCGAGTGAAGCCGCGCCCCCAGTCGCCCGTTCACGATCTCGCTTTGGGCGTGGGCGCGATGATGTAAACGCGGCGCCAATCGTGCCAGTCGAGCGGGTTTGCTTCCCAGCCGCCCACGCGAGGAGCGAGCAGGTAAACGTTGGGATTGAAATAAAGCGGAATGCAAGGAAGCGCTTCCATGAGGATTTTCTCGGCCTCGGCGAATTTTCGCGTGCGCACGAGAGAGTCGTATCCCGCGTTTGCCCAGCCCGTGGGATTGTTGGGGTTGTCGCTTAAAAAAAGCTCGAGAAAATTGGAAGGGTCGTCGATGTCGGCGCTCCAACCTGCGCGTGCCAAGGTAAAATCTCCGTGGCTGCGGGCATTCAGAAACGTTTTCCACTCCATATTTTCCAGCGCAATTTCGATGCCGAGATTTTTTTGCCAGGCCGCCTGAAGCGCTTCCGCGACCGCTTTGCGCGCCTCGGAAGAGTTGAAGCGGTAGACTGCGCGCTTAAGTGCCGCACGATCTTCCGCGCTCAAGCTTGCCAAAAGTTTGTGCGCTTCGGGGGAGTCCTCGCGCAAAAACTGCGGGAAAAATTCCGCCGGTGCATCGTCGTGCAAAGAGGCGGAGGTTTCGTCCTCAAGTGCGTGGGAGAGCGCTCCCGGTGTGCCGCACTCAGGCGGCACAAAACGCCATGCGGGAGTTTGTCCCGCGCGCAAGACCGCTCGACAAAGCCCCTCCCGCTCAAGCGAAAGCGAAAGCGCTCGGCGCGCCTCGAGCTTGTCGAAGGGCGTGCGGCGGGTATTGACGAGAATATATTCCACTTGCAGTGCCGGGTCGATGCGCAGCCGCGGATCGTTGCGGTAGGCCCAGACTTTGCTGAGCGGCACGCTCATTGTGATGTCGAGAGCGCCCGAGAGGAAGGCTAGTTCCTCGCTGGAGCGGTTGTCGATGGGCAGAAATTCAATGCGCCAAAGCTGTGGCTTGAGCACTCCGCGATAGTTCTCGTTGCGCGTAACGACAATCTTTTCGTAGAGCCGATGGGCAACAAGGCGGAAGGCTCCGTTGCTGACGAGGGCTTCCTCGCGCAGGCCCCCTCGGCGGTAAATATCGTTGCGCGCGGTGTTTTTGAGATAGACCGGATAAAAAATCGGATGTGCCAAAACCTTGAGGAAGATTTCCGGGACGGCCCCTTCGCGCAACTGCACCTCCAAATGCCTTTGATCGAGAGCGTGTATCCCCACGCGCTCCCAAGCCGTGCGACCCTCGCGAAAGGCTTGTGCTCCTTCGATGGCATCGAAGAGCCCCGCGTTGGGCGCCACCATTTCGGGGTGGAGCGCGCGCTGCCAACTCTCGACAAAATTTTCCGCCGTAAGCGCTTCGCCATTACTCCAGCGCGCGTCCTTGCGAAGTTCAAAAATAAATCGGTTGCCTTCAAGACTCCAATGTGTGGCGACCCCCTGCTTGGGCTCCACGTCTGCGGGCAGGACGAGGCCCTCGTAAAGAGCCGAGAGTACCCGCACCTCCGCCACTCCTTGGGCCAGCGCGGGATCGAGTGTGGCCACCTCGGCGCCAATTCCCACGCGCAGAGTGCCCTCGGGAGGGAGAGGCCGCGTGCATCCGGCGAAAACGAACGCGATCGCGCAAAAAAATATGCGCAGGTGGAGAGAGGGAGGAGGGATGGGCACGTTTTGATTGTGAAGGTTTGTTCGGCGTTTGGCAAAAAAATTGACTTCGAGGCTTGCTTGGTTGATTTTCTCCATATGTTCAATTGGCGTTACTTGACAAAAGCCGGCGCTTATGTTGCGGCCCGCATGCGGCTTTCGGCCTTCCAACGCTCCCTTGCGGAGAGCCTTGGCTTTTGCGTGAAGTCGGGGCCCTTTGCCGGAATGAAGCTTCCGCGTAATTTCTCGTGGGGAGGGGGAATGCTGGCGCCAAAAGTCTTGGGCTGTTATGAGGCCGAGTTGCATCCGGCGCTTGAAAAAGCGATCGAGCGTGCGCCGGAAGTGGTGGTAAATGTGGGTTGTGCCGAAGGGTTTTACGCGATCGGGCTGGCGCGCCGATTGCCCAACGCCAAGGTTTACGCTTTTGACATCGACAAAAAAGCGCTGGAGGTGTGTGCGGTTTCGGCCTGTGAAAATGGAGTGGGGGAGCGCGTGGAAATACGCGGACTTTGCGATGCCGAGGCACTCTTGGAACTCGCTTCGGGAGCGCGACGAATGCTTGTGGTGATGGATTGCGAGGGCGCGGAGATAGACCTGGTGAACGAAAAAGTGGGTGCGCTCAAAAATTGCGACTTCGTTATTGAATGTCACGACTTTTTCAATCCGAGGATCATGCCGAGCCTCTCCGAGCGCCTCGCTCCCACGCATGCACTTGAAAAATTCCGTGAGGGTGCGCGCGACCCTTCGGCCTTCGAGGCTCTGCAAAAATTTAGCTCGCTGGATCGTGCGCTGGCAGTCTGCGAGTTTCGTCGCGAATTAACCTGGTGGTTGGTCGCGTGGGGAGCCTAATGCTTTCTCTCTACGTATTTTGCCGGTCCAGATTGCGATAGCCGATTGCTTCCGAAAGATGCGCGCTGGAGATCGTCTCGCTGCCGGCCATGTCGGCGATTGTGCGCGCCACTTTTAAAATGCGGTCGTGTGCGCGTGCGGAAAGTCGGAGCCGCGTCATGGCGCCGATGAGCATTTTTTCCTGCTCTGCTCCCAGCGCGCAGAACTTTTTGATGTCTTTAGAACCCATGCGTGCGTTGCAAAGTTGAGCGTGTCCCTCGGTTGCTCTTGCAAAACGCTCCGCCTGAATTTCGCGCGTGCGTTCCACTCGTGTGCGAATGGCAGCTGAGCTTTCGCCTTCCTCGGCGCTGCGCAGTTGCGTCACGCTTACCGAAGGCGCCTCGACGTGCAGATCAATGCGGTCCATAAGCGGGCCGCTGATGCGGCTGCGATAGTTTTGGATCATCGTCGGCGAGCAGCGGCAGCGGTGTTGCGGATCGCCCAAGTGTCCGCAGGGACACGGATTCATCGCCGCCACCAGCATGCACTCGCAGGGCAGCGTTACCTTGGCCGCACTCCGCGAAATAGTCACGGAACCGTCCTCAAGAGGTTGGCGCAAGACCTCCAGCGCCGAACGCGAAAATTCTGGAAACTCGTCCAAGAACAAAACCCCGTGGTGGGAGAGCGAAACTTCACCGGGCTTGGGAATGCTGCCTCCTCCCAAAAGTCCCGCGTCCGAGATCGTGTGGTGGGGCGCGCGGAAGGGCCGTGCAAAAGGAATCGCCCCGCCAAGTGTCATTCCGGCCGAGGAGTGAATCGCCAAGATTTCCAGAAATTCCTCGCGCGTGGGGTGGGGAAGAATTCCCGGAAGACGTTTGGCAATCATGCTTTTGCCCGAACCTGGGGGGCCCACGATAAGCAAATTATGTCCGCCGCTGACGGCGACCTCGACTGCGCGACGGAGTGCCAATT
The DNA here is from genome assembly GCA_964541905.1 of uncultured Verrucomicrobiota bacterium. GTDB lineage: Bacteria > Verrucomicrobiota > Verrucomicrobiia > CAZIPW01 > CAZIPW01 > CAZIRU01. The sequence goes on along the minus strand of CAZIRU010000009.1, from coordinate 49,929 downwards.
GGCCTTTGACCTCGCTGAAATCACAGCCGCCCAACGAGACGGCGTCGATGGAAAACTCCCGCGGTTGCGCCGGCGCGAGAGCAAGTGTGCCTTCAAAAAACTCGCGTGCTTGCGAGAGACTTGTGGCGGCGTAAATTTCCACCCCTTCCACAAGCGTGGCCTCGGCGACGTTGGCCTCGGGCAGCAGTAGTTTCAAGTGCTTTTTCTTTGCCAAAAGGGCTAGCGAAAGCGCACCGCGTATCGGACGAATTTCGCCGCTCAGAGAAAGTTCTCCTGCCACCAAAAATTCCCGCAGCGGCTCGGGTTTAAGCTGATCGGTGGCAGCCAGCATGCAAAGCGCAATCGGCAAATCGTAAAGGGGGCCTTCTTTTCGCAGGTCGCCCGGTGCCAAATTTACCGTCGTGCGATACTTGGGCTCTTTGAAGCCGCTATTGCTCAAGGCGCTCGCGACGCGGTCCTGCGACTCCTTTACCGCTGCGTCCGGTAGCCCGACCACGACCGTTTTAAATTCGCCGCTTTGTCCGCTATTGACTTCCACCATGACCGGATGGGCTTCGATCCCCAAAAGCGCACCCGAATGAACAAAAGCAAGCATGTTTTGCCATTTTCGTTCAAGACCGACACGATGGCAAGGCAGGATTGCCGCCTTCTGCGGAACGTAAAGGAGTCAATCCTATCGGTGCAAAAAGGCGTAATGCGCTATCAATTGGCGAATGTCGAGCGGAGCTCCTTCCAAAAGACTCGCATAAGTTTGCTCCTGCACCGGCGTTTCGCTCACGCGCCAATCTATCATGTTTTCCTGAAAACCGTTTGGGCGTCGACGCGATCGTTTGGGGAGCTTTTCGCGATGCCAAGGGGGACGTGTGATGCCAATCGCGGGGCTGCGTCCATCTGCCGAGACGCCGACCAAAGGAGTCTCGAGGCCATTTCGGGCCACCGAAACAATATCCTTTCCCGGAGTAAATTCTGCCGGCATGGGGAGAGTATAGCACATAGTAGCACAATTATGCCTATTTCAGCGCCGCTTTTTGTAAAAATTTCATGAATTGCGCAAAAAACCATCGCATTTTGAGCCTCGCCATTTTTTAGAAAGCCCTCTACGCTCTCGCCTTATGCGTCAGTTTACTCTCGGAAATCCCGTTCGTATTAGCGGCAAGGGCCTACACTCCGGCCTCGACGTCACGGCGACCTTGCGGCCCGCCCCTGTCGATCACGGTATTGTATTTAAACGATTAGATCTTTATGGCCAGCCGACCGTTTTGCCGCTGGTGACAAACATTGCGGAGGACTTGACCCGGGCAACCGCCATCGCTTCGGCCGATGCCAAGGTTTTGACCCCCGAGCATCTTTTGGCCGCCTTGTGGGGCATGGGTATCACGAACGTTCTGGTCGAGTTGACGGGTCCCGAGCTGCCGATCTTGGACGGCTCGGCGCAGCCTTGGACGAATTTGCTGCTGGAGGGCGTCCCGACCGAGCAGGAAAAAGATGCGCCGGAGTTTGTCTTGGACGAGCCCGTGACGGTGACAGAAGGCAACCGTTCGCTTATCGCACTGCCATGCGATGCTTTCAAGCTTACCTGCACCTCGGCGGATGACTATGGCCGTCACACCCAACATCTTTCGCTGACGCTGACGCGTGAGAATTTCCTTACGCAGATTGCCGCCGCACGGACGTTTGTTTTCTTTGAGGAAATCGAGCCGCTCATCCAGATGGGGAAGATCAAGGGTGGCTCCATTGATTGCGCGATCGTCATCAAGGGCGAGCAAATTTTGAGCAAGGAACCCCTGCGCTTCAAGGACGAGCTCGTACGCCACAAAATGCTCGACGTTTTGGGAGACCTTGCGCTCTTGGGGCAGAGCCTGCGTGCGCATATCATCGCCGTGCGGCCCTCGCATGCGCTCAATTCCAAGCTCACTGCGGCGCTTTACGAAAGACTTCAGACTTCTAGGTCTTCCGAGACCAAAAAGAAACCTCTTGTCCCTAGCGCGCCGGTTGTCGTAGATCCGGCCGAAACTCAGCTTGATATTCGCCGCGTGATGGATTTTTTGCCCCACCGTTATCCCTTTTTGATGGTGGATCGGGTGGTGAAAATCGATGATGAGACGAATGAGCTTACGGCCATCAAAAACGTCACCATCAACGAACCTTTCTTTCAGGGCCACTATCCGGGAATGCCCGTCATGCCGGGGGTCTTGCAAATTGAAGCAATGGCGCAAACCGCCGGCATCCTTATGCTGCGCAAGGCCGAAAAGCAAGGCCAGCTGGCCTTTTTTATGAGCTGCAATGAGGTGAAGTTCCGTCAGGCCGTGACCCCGGGCGACCAGCTCGTTATCAAGGTCAAGCTTCAGAAGATTCGCGGCAACTCGGTCGCGACCGCCACGGGCCAATGCGAAGTCGGTGGCAAGGTCGTATCCTCAGCCGAGCTTATGTTTATGCTGGCAAAGTAATTTTGCGTTTTGCTCGATTCTTTTGATTCGGAGGTTCGTTGCGCCCCGGCTCTTTGCCGGAGAACACCCCCTGAAGGGCATTCTTTCCCGCACGCCGTCTACGTTTAGAGGGCAGGTTTTACGATTATAGATTGTAAAAAGTTGCAGAAAGCGGCGGCTTCGCTATACTTTCCTCGATGCCAAATATTCACCCAACTGCCATCGTTTCGTCTTCGGCACAGTTGCATGACTCGGTTGAAATTGGCGCCTATGCGTTTGTTGGGCCCAAAGTCAAATTAGACGAGGGGTGCGTTGTGTGCCACCATGCAACCGTCGATGGCCACACGACTCTTGGCGCGCGCAACAAAATCCACCCTTACGCGTACATTGGAGGTGCTACACAAGACCTCAAGTTCAAGGGCGGCGAACCGGAGCTTCTTATTGGCGAGGACAACGACTTTCGCGAGTTTTGCACCGTCCATAGCGGCACAACCGAGGAGATTCCAACGCGCATTGGCTCGCATAATCATTTTTTGGCCTACACGCACATCGCGCACGATTGTCAGGTCGGCTCGCATATTGTGATGTCTAACAACGCTACCCTTGCGGGACATGTGATTGTTGATGATTATGCGATTATTGGTGGACTTGCGGGTGTACACCAGTTTGTGCATGTGGGGGCTTATACGATGCTCGGAGGTGCCTCGGCGCTTGTAAAAGATTTTCCGCCCTTTATGCTCGCGCAGGGCAATCACGCCACTTTGGGCGGCATCAACAAAGTCGGGATGGAGCGCAACGGTTTTACACAGGAGGAAATCGAGGAGGCCTTCCGTGCGTTCAAGATTTTCCATCGCGGACACACGTTTGAAAACTATGCGAAATATTTGCTGGAGCAGCTAAACCCCGAAGGCCGCGTCTGCCAGATGCTCACCAAGTTCCTCGAGCATTGCGAGCGCGGGCTGATTACCGGGGGAAGGTAGGGCTTATGAAGACTATACAATCTTGCGAGCTTGTTGATCGACGCTGGCAGGCGCTTTTGGACGGCCTGAAACTCGATACGATTCGCTTCAACGAGGGTGATTTTTCGACTGGCTTTCTGGTTTATTACAACAGCTCAAAAACACAAAAAACGGTTGTTTGGGTTAAAGAGGTTTCTAAAATCCAATTGAGAAATATTGGGCGCAAAATTGGTTTTGATGCCCATCGACCTGATAACGAGGCGATGTTGGCGATTATGCGTCGGCACTATCCCGAGATTACATTGGATACGGTCGTGACACTTGTTGAGCATCTCAGCGTTGAGAAAACCGCCCGCCTTTATCCGAATGAGACATCAAAAATTCTCAGGTTCTTTAAAATACCAAATTGCTGAACGTTTTTTGGCCTTTTTATAACAAAAAACCTTGCGTTTATGACAAAAAATCCGTCTTATGAGACGCATAGAAACCTTTATGAGCTATTATCTCCCTATTCCGAGTGTTGTAGAAAACGATGGGCGTACCGAACGCCATTGGGATATTTATTCCCGATTGCTTAAGGACCGCATCATTTTTATCGGTTCCCCAATCGACGATTATGTCGCTAATGGCGTTATTGCCCAGATGCTCTATTTACAAATGGAGGATCCAAAAAAGGACATCCATGTCTATATCAATTCTCCTGGCGGTTCCGTCCACGATGGCATGGCAATTTACGACACGATGCAGTTCCTTAAGTGCGACGTGGTGACCTATTGTATCGGCAAGGCCGCCAGCATGGGGGCGGTGCTTTTGGCGGCGGGGACAAAGGGTAAGCGTTTTGCGCTCCCGCACAGCCGCATCATGATCCACCAGCCTTCCGGGGGGGCTTCGGGCCAGACGGCCGATATTTCGATCGCGGCCAAGGAAATCATCCGTTGGCGGAAAATTTTGAATGAGGTTTTGGCGCGCCACACCGGCAAAAGCGCGGAGCAAATCGCCAAGGACTCTGACCGCGACAATTTCATGACCCCCGACGAGGCGCTGGCCTATGGCCTGGTGGATAAAGTGGTCACAAGCCCAAAAGAAGCCGCGCTTCTGGAGACGGCCGTCTCAAAATAATTTCTGGAGCGCCTCGCCAAAAGCGGGCATCCCAAAGTAAATTTCTATGGCTAAGCCAACACGCATGACCTTCTGCAGCTTCTGCGGGAAATCGCAGGCGGAGGCCCGCAAAATGATTGCGGGCCCGGCAGGGGTGTATATCTGCGACGGTTGCGTGAGCGTTTGCAAAACGATTATCGAAAAAGATTTGAAGCCGGCCCCGACGGAAGGGGCCTCTGGCGAGACTGCGCCCACAAATATTGCCTTTAAGCTTTTGCGCCCAGATGAGATAAAAAGTCGTCTGGATGAGTATATTATTGGCCAAGAGGAAACAAAAAAGGTTCTTTCGGTTGCGGTTTATAATCATTACAAGCGTTTGAAGTCTCTTCAGGGCGGAGCCGTGGGCGAGACGCGCCCGATTATTGCCACCGAAGCTCTAAGCGATGTGGAAATCGAAAAAAGCAACATTTTGATGGTCGGGCCCACCGGTACCGGCAAGACCTATCTCGCCCGGACGCTCGCGCGGATTCTTGACGTGCCCTTTGCAATTTCGGACGCGACGACCTTGACCGAAGCAGGATACGTTGGCGAGGACGTCGAAAATATTATTTTGCGGCTTGTGCAAAACGCCAATTACGACCTCAAGCGCGCCGAGATGGGTATCGTTTACGTGGACGAGATCGACAAAATCGCCCGCAAGACCGAAAACGTTTCCATTACCCGCGACGTTTCCGGCGAAGGCGTCCAGCAGGCGCTCCTCAAAATTTTGGAGGGGACTGTTTGCAACGTGCCCCCGCAGGGTGGCCGCAAACATCCTTCGCAGGAATACTTGCAGGTGAATACAGCCAATATTCTTTTTATTTGCGGCGGGGCCTTCGTGGGACTCGACAAGATGATCCATCGCCGTTTTGGCCTGAAGGTTTTGGGCTATGGGGCGCCGGAGAGCGAAACCGAGGCGCAAGTTCAGGAGGACCCGACGAATATTTTGCGCGCGGTGACGCCGGAGGATCTTGTCAAGTTCGGGATGATCCCCGAATTTATCGGTCGCCTTCCGGTGGTGAGCGTGTTGAATCCTCTGGGCATTGACGAGTTTGAGCATATTTTGACAAAACCCAAAAACGCGCTGGTCAAGCAGTACCGCAAGCTTTTTGCGATTGAAGGCGTAGAGCTGACCTTTACGCGCGACGCGATTACGGCGATTGCCAAAAAAGCGACCGAGCTCAAAACGGGTGCACGTGGCTTGCGCTCGATTATGGAAAAGGTCATGACCGATGTGATGTATCAAATCCCGCACGAAAAGGATATTGAGGAAGTGGTCATCAACCAGTCGGTTGTGGAGGGCAAACGCAAACCCCGCCTTCTACGCGTGGGCAAGACCTCCGAAAAAAATTCCGAGAACTCCGGCGAGATGCCCGATGTGGCGTAGGCTTCTTCGAGCTTGCAAAAGTCAATCGTCCGTATAAAGTTGCCGCATGGATAAAAAACTTTTACGGCCTATTGCTTACTCGGTTTTCGACAAGCTCTTCACCAATTATAAAAAAGAGGCTTTTAGGCTGGAAACGCTGCCGGAGTACCGCGTGAGTGGAGAAGATAAGGAGCTCGCATATTTCAAAAGGCATGGGCGATTGCCGGCTGAGCTTAAATTCAATCCGTGGGAAAAACTTATCGGCAAGGCGCGCGAACGCGGCGCGCAAATGTGGCGCATACGTCGTTTGAGCCGCAAGCGGACTGCCTACGAGCGCTACGAACTGGCTTGCTACAAAAAGCAGACGGAGCTGGGACTGAAGGTGTGGACTTTTACGCGCGACTTTGGCGATTTGCCGGAGATGAATGTGTTGCCGTTTGCTTTCGAATACTGGATGTTTGACGAAAAGAAAATCGTTTTTGTGCAGTATGATTTGACGGGGCAATTCATGGGTGTGTGCGAGTATCTCGGTCCGCCTAAGCCTTACATTGCTTTGCGTAACCGGCTCAAGCGCCTTTCGAAACGTTTTGTGTAAATTAAAAATCCCCGAATTTCTCCGGGGATTTTTTTAAAAATGGATGCTGGCTTTACCTCAGCTCTGCTCCTGAGGCCGCATCGAGCACTTTGAAGTTCTCGGCGTGGAAGGCCGGGTCGGCCCGGAACGAAAGCTTGGCATTGTAATGCTTTTCAATTTCCAAAAGCAGCGTTTCGTCCTCCTCGCGGATGCGCTCCATCGCGGTCGGATGGCAAAGAATGCGCATTTGCACCACCGGCTCTTTGGCGGCATCATCTTTGCCGGCGCGCAGCCGTTTTAGGATGCTCACTACGCGCCGTTGGATTTCGACGCTCAAGGTGCGCGGGCTTTTGACGATGCCTTTGCCTCCGCAATAGGGACACTGCGTATAGATGCCGCGCGCATTACTTTCGGAGTGGCGTTGGCGCGAAATTTGCATAAGCCCCAGCTGTGAAAGCGGCAGTACATGTGTTTTGGCGCGGTCTCCGGACATTTCGCGTCGCATGACTGAGTAAATCGTATTGCGGTCGCGCTTTTGCTTCATGTCGATAAAGTCGATGACGAGAAGGCCTCCGATATTGCGCAATCTTACCTGACGTGCGATTTCCTTGGCGGCTTCGAGGTTCACCTGCAAGATGACGTTGTTGCCGCCACGGTCGCCATTGCGGTTTTTGTGTGCGCCGGTATTGACGTCGATGGCGGTAAGCGCCTCGGTTTCGTCAATGACGATTTCGCCGCCTGAAGGCAGCGGTACCTTGCGCTGGAAGGTCTGTTCGATCTGTCGTTCGATGTTATAGCGCTCGAAGATCGGAATGGTCTCGCCATAGAGCGCCACCTTCTGCTTTGAGCGAGGCGAGATTTGCTCGATGTAGTCGCAGAGATGGTCATAGTCGGCGGTGTTGTCGATAAGAATGCGATCGACTTCCTCGGTAAGGAAATCGCGCGCCGAGCGTTCGACGATGTTGGGCTCCTCATAGAGGAGCGTGGGCTTGTCGGTTTTCATGCGCTCCTGAATCTTGGACCATTCGCCCAAGAGCATGTGCAGATCGCGCACAAAATATGTCCAGCGTTTGCCTTCGCCGGCGGTGCGGATGATGACCCCCATCCCTTCGGGAATGGTGAGTTTTTTGAGAATCGCCTTGAGCCGGCCACGTTCCTTGGGGTCTTCGATTTTGCGCGAGACGCCGCATTCGCCGCTAAAGGGCATCAGCACCATATAACGTCCGGGGATAGCCACGTTAGTTGTCGTGCGCGGGCCCTTTGTTCCGATTTGTGCCTTGATGATCTGTACGACGATGTCGGTGCCGATTGGATAAAGCGAAGGAATCTCCCTGAGCGTAGGTTTTTTGGCGGGAGTGGACTTGCGGTTTTCGCGGACGATTTCGTACTGTTCATTTTGCTCCGGAGGGAGAATGTCCCAGTAGTGCAAAAAGGCGTTTTTGTCGGTGCCGATGTCCACAAAGGCAGCCTTGAGTCCCGTCTCGTGATTTTGGATTTTGCCCTTGAAGATGGCGCCGACCATGCGGCTCTCTCCGGTGCGCTCGATTTCGAGCTTCTGCAAAATCCCGTCCACCAGGAGCGCCACGCGGCGTTCGAGCGGCTCGCAACTGACGATGATTTCGGTGTAAGGGGGTTTTTTGCCTTGGATGGCGTTGGCTATTTTTTGCAGCAGCGGGCGTTTTTTAGCGCGCTCCTGCGCTTCATTGCGCGCCCTTTTGGAATCGAAGTCGCTTTCATCGCGCTCGGGGGGCCGCTGCATTTCGTTGTCGTAGTTTTCGTTATTCATTGGATTCGGTTGGGTTGCCAGCCGAAGACTATTCCCTTAAGCGTCTCGAAAGAGCCTGAAGCGTTCAACTGACGCCACCATGCCCATGAGCAAAAATGCGCTTAAAAGGAACGAGCCCCCGTAGCTGACGAAGGGCAGCGGTATTCCCTTGACTGGCATCAGTCCGATCGTCATTGCCACGTTCACAAAGATGTGCGTCATAAGAATCGCGCACACCCCCACCGAGAGCAGCCTGCCAAAACGGTCGGCGGAGCGGTGAGCGGTGATGAGTGTATGTGCAATGAGGATCGCAAAGAGCGCAAGAGTCAACGCTGCCCCTATAAATCCGGATTCCTCGGCGATGACCGAGAAGATAAAATCGTTATGAGCCACGGTCTGCGGCAGATAGCCCAGCCGTGCCTGTGTGCCCTCGTTCCAGCCCTTGCCGATGAGACCGCCGGAGCCGACTGTGATAAGGCTTTGCCGCTGATTCCAGCTTACGCCGGTGCCCGAAGGATCGACCAAGCTGGGGTTTGCGAAGGCAAGAATCCGGTTGCGCTGGTAATCTTTGAGCGGAAAAAGTGAATGCTTTTCGTAAAGCCCGCGATGTTCGGGATCGGAAAAAGTCAGATTGTTCTGATGGACAAAATCCACATAGCGGGTCAAGTCAACCGCCAGTAGCGCCAGTAGTGCCAATGCAACAAGTGCCACCGTTCTAAAGAAAGCGGAGGTCAAATTGGAAACGTAAAGGAGCGCCAAAGTCATGGGCGGCAAAACCATCGCCGATCCCAAATCGGGTTGGGCGAAGATTAAAACAAAGGGTATCATAACAGCCACCGCTACCTTTAGCAAGGCCATTAACGACTGACCTAGCGTTCCAACCTTTGAGCGCGCCAGAATGCTGCAAACCATAAGGAGCGTGCCCATTTTGGCCAGCTCTGCGGGCTGGAAGGAGAGGGGGCCTAGCGAGAACCAACGGCTTGCTCCCCAAGAGCTTCCGGCCTTTCCGATGCCCGGGACAAAGAGCATGACTAGGCTAATAATGCCCAGATAATAAACCCAATGGCCATATTCCAAAAACAGGCGATAGTGGATGCGGCTGACAAAAAAATACGCGCCAAACCCGACTCCCGCAAAAACAAGCTGCTTTTGCCAAAAGTGAACGTCCCCGCCCAGCCCACCGGAAGCCGATGCGATAAAGGCGAGGCTAATGGCAGTCAGAATGGCAAGGAGCACGGGCATTTTCCGCTTCCGAGCCTATGCGTCCGCTATCCACAAGGCGAGCGTTATTTCCATAAAGCTACCTGACTTCCGCGATGCCTACCTCCACCGCTTTGCCTCCGCGAATTTGGTAAACTGCCGTTGGGTTTGGGATCAGCCGGTTCTCTTCGCAACTCAGCGTGCCCAAAATCGTTCGGTAATCTTTGAGCGATGCTAGAAAGTCCCGCGCTTCGATGGGCGAGGCCGTTGGTGAGTTCTCGAAAGCCGCCACGAGGAGCTGCAAGGTGCTATAATATTGCGGTTGCGCATAACCCGCAATCGGGCGTCCCAATACCTCTTGCGCGCGCGCCTGAAGCTCAGCAGGGGTGGGTGCCGCCGAGATGTAATATTGTCCCTCAACTAATGGAGCATCCGCTCCTTCAATAAAGTCATATACCTCGACGGTGGGCGCCACCATTGGCAGTCCTAGCTCTTTCATCCGCCGCAAAATAATTTGCAGCTCCGGCGAAAATGCGAGAGGAAAGATCGCCTCGGGCTTCGTCTCTTTTATTTTGGCGAGCTGCACGCGGAAATCACGCTCTCCCGGGTTGAAATTCTCTATGGCGGTGATTTCGATTCCGGCTTCCGGCGCTTGACGTTTGAACTCATCCAAGAGGACATAAGCTCCCTGATGTTTTACGCCTATATACGCAAGGCGTTTTATTTTAAGGGCCTGCAAGAGTTTGACGTAATCGGCCATTTCGTCGGAAGGCTTGAGCCAATGCAAAAACGAAAACTCATGCTTTCCGCAAATATTTGTGTCCGACGCCACCGCGCACAGATTCAATATTTTCTTCTGCTCCGTCATGGGGGCCACGACATTTCCGGGGCCAGACGCAAAAGAACAAAGCGCACGAACGTGATCGATATTAAGTAGCTTGTTAGCCGCTTGCGCCGTGAGTCGTCCCATCATCTGGTCGTCCTCAACAATAAACTTATATTCATGCCGCGTTTCTTTTTGCGCCAAATCGGCCTCGAAAACCTTGAGCACCTCCATACAGGCTTCGCCCAAGTTGGCGTTGTTTCCCGTCAGCGGCAGGATAACCCCGATTTTTACGGTGTCCTTGGCCGAGAGATTCAAGGCACAAAGAGCAAAAATCAGCAATAGGAGCTTTTTGACAACCAGGACGAGTAGGAGTTTCTTCTTCATAAATTACTTTGTGTTTAGGGGTTTCTTTCGACTCCACCTTTCGGTGCGCCCCACTTTTTATGTGCGATTTCTACCGCTTCCTCAAGCGAAACCGTGTGGCGGCTTTCGAGAGTCTGAATGACGATGGCGGGCGGTGAATCGAACCAATGGTTAATACAAGAGAGGTTCCCCATGACCCCCTGATAGTCTTTTACATTTTCTAGCCAATTTGCAATATAGGTTGCTGACGGAATGCTCGTACTCGGAAAACTTTCACATGCATCAATAAACATCGAGAGCGAATCTGTTAAATAAGCGGCAAAATAAGATGGATAATGACCAAATCGTTCTTTGAAACTTTTGGAAAATGTCTCATTACCATTTGCCTCAATATACGGAATTCCATCAAATGTGTTTTGGGTTATTGCGCCCCAATGTCCCATGGCGCAGATGGGAGGATTAAATCCCATCTGCGCCATTTGCCTGCGAATGATAGAAGCTTCTGGATCAAATGCGTGAATAAGCAAAACGTCGGGTTGAGCTTGGCGAATCCTAAGTAAAGGAACGCGAAAATCACGTTCGCTTGGCGCAAATTTTTCTTTAGCTACCAGCGTGATGCAAGCTTCCATTGCCTTTTTGGAAAAGGCATCCTCTAACGCATTGGTCCCTGCTTGTTGTTGGCTTATTATAGCAACGTTTTTATAGCCGGCGGCGTTTAGATAATCGAGAAGTTTTTGGGCAGAGTGTTCGGGACGCGAAAAGTTGTTAAAATTCAAGTAGCCTCGTGCAACGTCATTGGAAAATGCGCATCCGATATGGAGAATTCCTTTGTTGTTGGCGATAACACTGACGGGAACTCCCGGTCCGGAATACAGGGTCATTATCAGTTTGACCTCATCGATATTGACAAGTTTATGGAACGCCTCGACCGAAACGCGCGGCAGGTTTTGTCCGTCCTCGAAAAGAATTTGATAGTCATATTTGGTTTGGTGCGTTTTTACGGTATCCTGCTTCATTGATAGTGCATTGCGCACATCTTCTCCTATGTTTGATTGATTTCCCGTCAGCGGCAGAATGACGCCAACCTTTATCAGTTCCTTGGCCCACAGGCCGCCGCCTAATACCAAGATGGCCAAAGTGAATTTCCAAACGCTTCCCACTCTCATGCGGCAATTTTGCTGGCTGCGCGTCGCGTTTGCAAGTGCGAAACATGCCGTCCATTTTCCAATTGCGAAAAGCCTTGAGAATGCTCGCGGAATATCTAAAGTGGGGGATGCACTCTTAAAATGGAACCGTCCAAAAATCTTACGGAGCGTCCAAGCGCGGACTGTCGTGGCTACAATTGCCCGATCGGTGCGCTCAAGGATACCCTCGCAGCGTTGCAGCTGACGTTCCCGATGCTTATGGATTTGACAGCGGTCGATCATGGAGTAAATGCCTCGCCGCGCTTCGAGATGGTCTATCATCTTTTTAATCCCACCACCCACGAATATGTCCGCGTGGCGAGCTTTTGCGCGCCAAGTCCGGAACCCACGGCGCCGAGCGTGACCGACCTGTGGCCGGCGGCCAATTGGCACGAGCGCGAGTGTTATGATTTCTTCGGCATTGTTTTTGAGGGCCATCCCGATTTGCGGCGCATCCTCATGTGGGAGGGCTACCCGTACCATCCTTTGCGTAAAGATTTTCCCCTTGCGGGCATTCCCGTGCCGCTGCCCGACGAGGAGGTTGCTGAGCTGATGGCCGCTTCCGTGCGTCCCGCGCCGATGGTCGGCGGGCCATTCGTTGCGGCGCAGTCCGCCTCGATGCGCACGCGCGAACCTCGCGGCAAGGACGAAAGTTGGAGCGAAAGAAAGGAGAAGCGCTGATGCCGACGACCGAACTTCCGCGCGCGGCCGAAACGCTTTCGCTTTCGCTGGGGCCTTCGCATCCTTCGACGCATGGCGTTTTCCGGCTTCAACTCGAGCTCGACGGCGAAGTGGTCCGCAAGTGCGAGCCTGTCATCGGCTATCTGCACCGCGGCGACGAAAAAACCGCCGAGAACATGACTTACAATCAATTCATCCCCTATACCGACCGGATGGATTATCTCTCGCCAATTTCCAATAATGTCGCCTTTGCGCTGGCGGTCGAGAAACTTGCGGGCGTCGCCGTGCCGGCGCGCTGCGCGGCGATTCGCGTGGCGTGTTGCGAGCTTTCGCGCATCTCAAGCCACCTGCTGGGGATTGGCGCCTTTGCGATGGACGCCGGGGCGTGGAGCGTTTTTACCTACGCCTTCACCGAACGCGAAAAAATCTACAAGCTCTTTGAGGAGCTTACCGGCGCGCGCATGATGACAAGTTTTACGCGCATTGGTGGGATTGTTCGCGACATCCCCGAGGGCTGGAGCACGCGGGCCCTTCAGGTCTGCGACGAAATTTTAAAGACCGTCGATGACATTGACGTGCTCCTGACGCGCAACAAAATTTTTATCGATCGCACAAAGGGAATCGGCGTCATTACCAAGGAGGACGCATTGGCCTATGCGCTTACGGGGCCCAACTTGCGTGCGAGCGGCGTGCCGCTGGATTTGCGCCGCGACAAGCCCTACTTGGGCTACGAGCAATACGACTTTGACGTGGCGGTGGCGACGACGGGGGACTGCTACGCGCGCTATTTGGTGCGCATGGAAGAGATCCGCCAAAGCGTGCGGATTGTGCGCCAAGCCCTCGAAAAGATGCCCTCGGGGCCGATCGCGGCGCACGAAGCGCGCAAGGTGGTGCTTCCCGAAAAAACTGCGGTGCTCACCAAAATGGAGGAGCTTATTCAGAATTTCATGCTTACGACCGAAGGCCCGCAAATCCCTCCGGGCGAAATTTATTTCGAGGCCGAAAATCCGAAGGGGAGCTTGGGCTTTTACATTGTCAGCCGTGGCGGAGGCGTTCCCTACCGCGTAAAAATTCGCGGCCCAAGCTTCTGCAATTTGAGCATCCTGCCCAAACTCGTCCCCGGCCACCTCCTCGCGGATGTGGTGGTGATTTTAGGAAGCTTCGATTTTGTGATGGGAGAGTGTGATAGGTGATTTTTTGAGAAATTTAATATCAAAAGAACGATTAGCTAACAGCGTAATTTTCTTTTATTGATTTCCAGAATGGAGAAACATCGCTTGCTATTAGGATATTTTGAATAAATGGAAATAAAATAAAAAATCTCTCCAGCGCCCAATTACTTTCATCAGGATTGCATTCTGCAAATATCGATCTGTAAAATAGCTCGATTAAATCGAGGAAAGCGCTTTCATTGCCTGATTGTATTTGTTTCAGATAGAAAGAGGTATAGCAATTGGCTACTATATCTATTTTGCGGTACATTTTTTCTTTAAGGTCATCATTTTTTTCTGATTCATAAGCTAATGTATATTGGGTTGATATATCCTTAATGATTTTGCTCGCGAAATCCGCCCCAAATATGGTTACCGCCTGAGAACAAACGGCTACTGAGACATAAAAACCTGACAAATGAGCGTTAAATTCATCATTGCTAGGCCAAGAAATTTTCTCTCTTCCCGACACCTTAGCTATAGTATTTTTTATATTTGCTGTAATTCCTGGTGAAGACTGATCGATAAGGTCTATATAGCTTTTGCAGGCTTCGTGTATGGATATTCTTTTTTTAAAAAACATACTTGTTATCTCGTTGATTTTAGTAAAAAAGATGGGATAAAAATCCGTAATTAAGAACCCTGCATTAAAAATATTAGTAATGTCAAGATGACGGCTGCAACTATGGAAAGAAACTGTGAATGGACTCCAAATATTGGAACAAAAATTGGAGGTAATACAAGCGATCCTAATGGTATTATCCAAAAAGCGTGCCAACCGCGCAATATGATACAGGCGATAACTGTTGCTATGAGTAAAATTGTAAATATATGAGCAGCTTTACCATCGGCTCTGAAATAACTCCCGCAGGGAAGCCGAGAACGTGAGGCAAATGCATGATAGCTGGTGCCAATACTACATGCCGAGACTAGGAGAGTGAGCAGTATATCTATCAACATGAATGAGGTTATTATTCTTTGTCTATCTGATGTCAAACAGTTTTCCTCACTCCATCCCGTCCGGCAGCTTCTTGGCGGCGATTTCCGCCTTTAGTATCGCAATCGCTTCCGCCATTGGCACGGTTTTGTTATCGTTGGCCTTGGTGATGCGGGAGCGAATCGCGACGGCCTTGGCCTCCGCCTCTTTGCCGCCAAGCACAAACATATAGGGCGTTTTTTCGGTCTCAGCGCGGCGAATTTTCCCGCCGAGCTTGTCCGATGAGTCGTCCACGCTCGCGCGGATACCCGCCGCTTTCAAGGCCGCCAAGACCTCGTCCGCGTAGTGCTTTTGCGCGTCGGTAATCGTGATAAGACGCACCTGTTCGGGCGAAAGCCACAGCGGGAAGTTTGCGCCGAAGTGCTCGATAAGCACTCCGCAAAAGCGCTCCATGCTCCCGAAGGGCGCGCGATGAATCATCACCGGCCGATGCTTTTGGTTGTCCGCGCCGATGTAGTTCAGATCAAAGCGAATCGGCAAGTTGTAATCGACCTGCACAGTCCCCAGCTGCCACTCGCGGCCAATCACGTCCTTGACGACGAAATCAATCTTGGGGCCGTAAAAGGCCGCTTCTCCGGGCTCCTCCGTGAAGGGCACTTCGAGCGTCTTGGCGGCATTGCGGACGGCCGCCTCGGCCTTGTCCCAATTCTCTGCGGTGCCGGTGTATTTATTCGAGTCGGGGTCGCGCAAGCCCACGCGCACGCGAAAGTTTTTCATGCCAAGCATCTTCAAAACGATTTTTACAAGCGCCAAACATCCCTGCACCTCCGCCGCAAGTTGCTCCTCGGTGCAGAAAAGATGCGCGTCGTCTTGCGTAAAGCCACGGACGCGCGTCATGCCATTGAGTTCGCCGCTTTGTTCCCAGCGATAGACCGTGCCAAATTCTGCCAAGCGCAGCGGCAAATCGCGATAGCTGCGCGGCTGCGAATCGTAAATTTTGATATGGAAGGGGCAATTCATCGGCTTTAGCAGATAGCCGTCGATGAGCTTTTTTTCATCCATCACGCGATCGGCGCCGATCGATTCCTTGCCGGTGCGCTCGTTGATTTCCGCCGCGAATTTCGCGCCGACGCTCTCCAGCCGGTGCATCATTTCGCAACATGAGCAGCCCTCGCCCAAGACCTTGTCGAGCGCCTCGCGGTCAACGACGGGCGGGAATTGCGAGTCCTGATAATAGGGGAAGTGTCCGGAAGTCTTGAAGAGCGTAAGCTTGCCGATGTGGGGGGTGAAAACCTGATCGTAGCCCTGTTTGCGCAATTCTTCGCCGATGAAATTTTGCAGCTCCTGCCGGATGATCGCGCCCCTGGGCGTCCAGAGAATCATGCCCTGGCCCACATCGTTATCGATGTGGAAAAGATGATGCTCGGCACCGAGCTTGCGATGATCGCGCTTCTTGGCCTCCTCAAGGTTTTTGAGGTGCTCGTCGAGCTCCTTTTGCGTCGGGAACGCGACTCCGTAAATGCGCTGGAGCTGTTTGTTGTGTTCGTCTCCGCGATGATAGGCGCCGGCGACGGTCAGGAGCTTGACCGCTCCCACTTTCCTAGTCGCTTCGACGTGCGGCCCCGCGCAGAGATCGATAAATTCGCCGCTTTTGTAGAACGAAATTTTTTCGCCTTCGGTAATGTCGTCAAGGCGACCCAGCTTGTAGGCTTCCTGTCCGGCCTTGGCGATGATTTTTTTGGCCTCGTCGCGCGAGACCTCACTGCGAACGAACGGATGATTTTCGCCGATGATTTTTTTCATTTCGGCCTCAATTTTCTCCAAATCCTCCGCCGTCAATTTTTTGTCCAAATCAATGTCATAATAAAATCCAGTCTCGGTTGCCGGCCCAATGTCGAGGCGCGCCTGTGGAAAAAGGCGCAGGATGGCCGCCGCCATTATGTGACTGGCGGAGTGACGCAGAGTTTCGAGCGGATTCATAGCGGGCTCATTTTAGAACGCCCGCGCCGCTTTTTCAAGGGCGTTTTGCGGGGTTTGACCGATTGGGGCAGGTGCGTTAAAATGAACTGATGGAGCTTCCCTTTGCTTTTTTGCGTCCGCTGACCAAGGCCAAATTGACCGTGCGGCTTTGGGAGGAGCGCGACGCGCGCGCGGTGATCGCGATGATGGACGAGGTTTTTGCGGCGTTCAATTGGCACACCTTCACCGAGCCGGGCGGCATAGACGAGCATCTTTTGCGCGCAGGGCCGTACTACGCCGAGCGTGGAGGGGCTTTCGCGGTCTTGGAGCGCCAAGTTGGCAACGCACCTGCGCAGCTTATTGGCTGTCTGGGCTACTATCGAAACGAGGGCAAGCCGGGGGTGATTACCTTCGATTATTTTTTTATGCACCCGAAACATCAGGGGCAGGGCTGCATCCTGCCGCTTCTGCATTGGGCGGCCAATGAAATCCGCGAGAAGAAAATCCGCCACATCGAAGGCTGGAGCAACACCGCCCGTCCGCGCGCGCACAAGCTCTACCGCCACTTGGGCTTCAAGCAGGACGGGACGGTACGCTGGTCCAAGGGCGCCAATCCGCCCTTCCAACAATACTTTTTCCAGCTCGACGTCGAGGACTCGATCTTCTCCAAGCCGCCGTTTAAGAAGGAGTAGAAGCGATTTTCATAACTCTTTGACTTGTCCGTGCACGCCATTTTATAATAGCCCCATGCCGCGCACACTTCAGCTGACCAACACCCTCACGCGCGCGAAGGAGGACTTTCATCCCCTACGCGACGATCAGGTAGGCGTGTATTGCTGCGGCCCGACCGTCAGTTTTTTTGCGCATCCGGGGAACCTGATGTCCTGTGCGCGTTGGGATGTTTTGGTCAAAGCGCTCCGGCGTTTTGGCTATACAGTCAAACATGTCATGAACATTACCGATGTGGGGCACCTTTCTTCCGATGCTGACGAAGGCGACGATAAAATGGTATTGGCCATGAAGCGCGAAGGCAAAAGTCCGTGGGACATTGCACGTTTTTACGAGGACGCATTTTTCAAAGACTGCGCCGAGCTCAACATTAAGCGGCCTGATGTCGTCTGCCGCGCGACCGAGCATATCGCCGAGATGATCGAAATGGTCAAAAAACTTGAGGCCAATGGCTACACCTACACCGTTGACGGCAATGTCTATTTCGACACGGCCAAGTTCCCTGACTACGGAGTATTGTGGGGCAGCAAGCGTTCGGCCAGTGCCGAATACGCGCGCGTGGAGGCCGACAGCCGCAAAAAAAATCCAGAGGATTTTGTCTTGTGGTTCACGCTTTCAAAATTCCCCAATCAGGTGATGAAATGGCCATCTCCTTGGGGCGAAGGTTTCCCAGGATGGCATATCGAGTGCTCGGCGATGTCAGCAAAATACTTGGGCGAACAATTCGACATTCACTGCGGCGGGGCCGATCTTACGAATATTCACCATACCAACGAAATTGCCCAGTCCGAGGGTTGCTTCTGCCATAATCATCCCGAAAAAACCCCGTGGGTGCGCTATTGGCTGCACAACGAATTCCTTATCGATGCGGGAGGAAAAATATCGAAATCGAAGGGGGCAAAGCTTTCTTTGGCGCTGATGAAAGAGAATGGCGCGCATCCGCTGGCCTTTCGATTGCTGATTCTCGGCTCGCACTATCGCAGCCAGATGATGTTCGGCTGGGATGCTCTGATGAGCGCGCAGAGTGCCTACGTGGCTCTTCTCGAGAAGCTTCAAGAGTGGAGCGCTGTGCCTGCCTCAATCTCGCCCGACGCGCAGACGAGTGCTTTTATCGAGCGTTTCGACGCGGCTTTGGCCGACGACCTCAATACGCCGGCAGCTCTTGCGGTCTTTTGGGAAGCCGTGCGCTCAACCGAACTGACCCCCGCCCAAAAACGCTTCCTCATCTCCTGTTTTGACGAAGTCTTTTCGCTGGGGCTTACAACTGTGACCAAAGGCGCCCTCTCGCCGGAGGAGCAAACGCTTCTCGACTCTCGTGCGGCCGCTCGCGCCGCCAAAGAGTGGAAACGCTCAGACGAACTTCGCGATCAACTGGCCGCCTGTGGCATCCTTGTCAAAGACACGCCCTCCGGTCAGGAATGGGTGCGCAAGGGTTAAGAGCCCATCCCGATAGGTTAGCTGGCGCGGACGAGAAACTCGCGGTCTTTTTGTCTTTTAGCGGCGTTTCTCCCCCGGAGTATGGGCTTCTAGCCCACTTCCTCCTCCGAAGCCTTGCTAAAAAACAAAAATCCTCGCGCCTCGCCTACGCTCTCCTATCGGGATAGGCTCTAAGCCGTCTTTGCGCCCGATCGCGGGTGCCTTTTATTCGGCCAGCCCTCGCACTCGTAATTCCAGAAATCCTGCAACTCTATATTCTCTGAAAGAAACAACCTCTTTCTGTCGCAGGGCCTGCGTGCCAAAAACCTGAATTTCGTCAATGGCATAGCAAGGCTCGGTGTAGATGAAAAATACTCGTTTGCCGGCGTATCTTTCTTTGATGAGTTTGTAAAGCTCGAGCGGATCGTCTTTGCTGCCGTCAATAACTTGGACTCCTGCTTGGGGCGGGTAACGATGAAAATAGTAATTGTACAAATGCACGCTTCTGGGATGCATATAAATAATGTCGCCCTTATGCGCTTGCTTGACGACCTCAAGAGTAACCTGCTTGAGTTGCTGTGGATCTCCATTGCCGATGGCGCGCAGCGGATAAGCGTAGGGCAGCGCTACGCAAAAAATGAATGCGACGGCAAGGGTGCGGCGTTGCTCGTGGAGGGCCTCCCATAGCCAACCTAGGCCAAGCGCCAAAAATGGAATTAAGAGCGGCACCCAAAAAAGCACCAATCGGTCATACACAGGGTAAAGCCTTAGCATTGAGGCGATTAAGGTGAGCAGGATTGGCAGCAAGAGCGCCAAAAGATAACGTTTGATATGCCATGCGCGTATGGCACCCAAGACGGTAAAAATAACCAGCCACAGCCACTGGCGTTGGCCAAAAAGATAACCGATGACCTTGCCGAGCTCATCTGCCACAAAGTCAAAAAACGCCAGTCCCCCGGGCACAAAATTGTCGGCCCAAAAACGATGGAATCCGCCCCCTTCATCCAGAAGGATATAGTTGCCAAAATACAGCACCAAGAAAACCGCGCCCAAGGCTGCATTGGCAAAGAGTGTGCGAAGATACTCCCCCTTTTGGCGTGCTGCCGTTGCGAGCTGCCAAAGCCCCAGCCCCGCAAGGACAAAGACGGAGGTGTAGCTCATCCACAACCCAAAAAGTCCTGCCGCAAGATAGGGTAGCCATTTTCCGGTGCGCCGCTCGTAAAAAAACGCCCAACAAATTATGAGTGTTGTCAATACGTCGAGCGCGTAAGGCTTGAATTGCGTGGTGTGAGTCAAAAGCGTGCCGTCAAGAGAGAGCGCGCCAAGAGCCAAAACCCAGGGCAGCCCCCGAAGTTCTTTTCTCCATGCCGCCGCTGCAACAACCAATGCAGCAAGCGAAGCCACCAGCGGCAATAGCCACAGTGCCTTTTCGTTGTGCCCGAAGGTCATCTCGGCGATTTTGCTTACCTGCAAAAACCCGATTGGCGCCGCCTGAATATTTGCAAAGGGCTCATGGATATTCGCGAGCGTCCGGTCAAAAAAGTTGACGGCCAGCCCCGTTTCGTCCTTCCAAAAGGATTCACGTGTGGCATACTGGGCCAGCCGCAGCAGGCATCCGACCGCGATCAAAATAAGTGCGGCACAAACAAGCGGGTGCGTTTTCTTCATCCGTGAATCTTGCGATTGCCTGCCTGTTTGGCGCAAGC
This sequence comes from uncultured Verrucomicrobiota bacterium, assembly GCA_964541905.1. GTDB lineage: Bacteria > Verrucomicrobiota > Verrucomicrobiia > CAZIPW01 > CAZIPW01 > CAZIRU01. Next base: position 29,490 of record CAZIRU010000009.1, on the reverse strand, counting down.
CGAAAAGTAACTTACTTTTTCTTCAGCTTTTTTACCGTTGCCTTTGGACTCTTCTTGGTGGGCTTAGGCGCAGGCTTTTTTGGAGACTTGCGAGGAGCTTTTGGCTCATCGTCATCGTCCTCTTCTTCGTCGTCCTCATAGGAATCGTCTTCTTCGTCCTCGTCCTCGTCCTCTTTATCCTCGTCGCCCCAGCGCATGGTTTCGTCGGCCTCTATTTTTTCGTCTTCGGCTTCTTCGATTTCGGGGATATTGTCGGTGGCGGTGGCTGTTCGCGCTTGCGCTTCGTCCATCTCATCCTCAAAGCCCTCTGGGACGTATTCCAAGATATTCGTGATTTCGGCAAAGACGTGCGAAGCGCGACCCTCGCCGTACTCCAGATTGCTGTGTTCGGTAAGCATCTCCTCGATCTCATCGACAGTGAGCGGGTGTTCAAGGTCGAGTGTGTCGTTGAGCAGTTTGACGCGTGCGCGGGTCATTTCTTGGAGCATCTCCGCATAGGGGCCTTTGTCCTCATTGAGGATGTCTGGGAGTGCGAAAAGTTTTTCCTCATTGCCCAAGAGGCTGTCGCGATAGCGAACGAGCCGGATTTTGCCATCGGCGACTTCCTTATCTACGCGGAAGGTAAAGAACGCGTCATCAATCAAATCCAGATCAAAGCCATACTCGCGCAGGGGCTCGCAGAGTTCGACGATGTGAGTGATTTGACGGGGGTCGATGATCGAAAGCGCATCAGTGTCCCAGTGGATGGGGTCCGAGACCTCGTCCACCCACCAATTCCCGTCTTTTCCCAGACGGACAATGCACCAAGTCAACTGAGGGGATTGCTTTGACATAAAAAATGAGACTTTCTACTGAAAAGAATAAGAAGCAAGGGTCAAGGCTATTTTCGACAAATTTTTTTTTTAATAAATGGATAATAGGAGTTTGATTGTTAATAATTTGCTATAATGGCGTATTCTTACCTATGTTACGCCTGTAAGTTAACAAATTCGCGGGTCGGGTTGTTTTGGGCTAGTCTTTTAGCGTAATATAAGCTAAATTTTGAAATATGCAGGTGATGAGAGCCGAGGCCATGGGAATGTGTTTTGGGGTTCGCAAGGCCCTGGAAATCATGCGTGAGTTAAAAGATCCTGCGGCGGTTACCGTGCGCGGCGAACTTTTGCACAATCCGGTGGTGTTGGAGGAGCTCAAGCAGAGGGGGTTTCATTCGATGGAGGAGGGGGATGCGGGTATTCCTGAAACACCAAGCGTCCTTATAACAGCCCACGGAGCAAGCGATGCCGAACGTGAACGTCTCCGTGTGGCGGGCAAGACGCTTATCGATACAACATGTCCGTTGGTTCGCAAGGCGCACGATGCGGCGGTGCAGTTGGAGCGGGAGGGCTATTTTGTAGTGGTGATTGGCAAACGGAAGCATGTGGAGGTCGTTGGTCTTGTTGGGGACCTTAAGCGTTTCGAGGTTCTCAAGACTTCCGCTGAAGTCAAGACTTGGAGCGAAGAGAAGAAAATTGGCATTATCGCGCAGACGACGATGCGCTTGAGCGAGGCCGAGGCGATAGTGGAGGCCATTCGTCGGCAAAATTCCCACGCCCAAGTGCATTTCGAAAACACGATTTGCCAACCGACGCGGGGGCGCCAGGAGGCCTTGGAGCGGCTTTTGACGCAAGTCAAAACGCTTGTTGTTGTGGGCGGGAAAAATTCCAACAATACCGCGCATTTGGTTGAGCGCGCCAAGGCTGCGGGGCTTAAGGCGCTTCATGTAGAAGGTTCCGGCGAGCTTTGCCGTGACGATTTCGATCACGAGACTTACGTTGGTCTTACGGCGGGGACCAGCACGCTTGATGAGACGATCTCGGCTGTACAGGCCGAACTGGAAACCTTTTAAGAGCGTGTTTTTCGCGTTTTAAAACTGCGCAAGCGTTTTTCGCGCGATGCCGCTTATTTCTGCACAGGTTCTTCTTTGGGCTTGCGAGGTTTTTTTGCGGCCTTCTGGGGCGCCTGCTCAAAGACAAGATGGTCGCCCTCGGCTTCCACTCGGATGAGTTCGCCCTTGGTCAGCTCGCCTCTCAAAATCGACTCTGCCAGGGGGTCCTCCAAATAGCGTTCGACGGCGCGCTTGAGGGGCCTGGCGCCATACTTCTCGTCATAACCGTTCTGGATTAAGAGCGCCTTGGCGGTGTCGCCAAGCTCAAGGGTCAGCTCATGGCTCTTGAGCCGCTGCAAGACTTTTTCCAGCTCAATGTCGAGGATCTTGACGATGCTCTCGCGTTCAAGCGGGCGGAAGATGATGATGTCGCTGATACGGTTGAGGAACTCGGGCTTAAAGACCTTTTTACTCTCGTCCATCACGCGTTCCTTCATTTTTTCATAATCAATCGCGCTTGAGTTGTTGTCGCCAAAGCCCAAGCTTGAGCTTTTTTGGATCTGTGCGGCGCCGACGTTGGTCGTCATGATGATGACGGTGTTGCGGAAATCGACGCTGCGGCCGAGGGCATCGGTCAGGCGCCCTTCTTCGAGGACCTGTAAGAGGATTTGCAGTACATCGGGGTGGGCCTTTTCTACTTCGTCGAAGAGGATGACGCTGTAGGGCCTGCGTCGCACCAGCTCGGTGAGTTGCCCGCCTTCGTCGTGCCCGACATATCCGGGGGGCGACCCGACCATGCGCGAGACGGTAAACTTGTCCATATACTCGCTCATGTCGATTTGCACCAACGCCTCGGCGTCTCCAAACATCAGTTCTGCAATGGTCTTTGCCAAATGCGTTTTGCCAACGCCCGTCGGCCCCATGAACATAAACGAACCGATGGGCCGCTTGGGGTCCTTCAAATCTGCGCGGCTGCGGCGCAACGCGCGGGCGATGGCACCCGTGGCCTCGTCTTGGCCGATGACACGTTTGCGGAACTCGTCCTCAAGTTGCAACAGGCGCTGCGTTTCCTTTTGCTCCATGCGCTTGAGCGGGACGCCGGTCCAGTCGCTGACGACCTGCATAATATCGTCAACGCTTACGACGATGTTGGCATTCTCGCGTTTTTTCTTGGCCTCGTCCAAAAGCTCCTCGCGTTTTTCGCGCAGTTGTTTTTCCTTATCGCGCAACGAGGCGGCCTCTTCAAATTTTTGTCTGGAGATGGCCTCTTCTTTTCGCGCGCAGACCTTTTCGATCTCGGCGCCTAGCTGTTCAACTTCCACGGGTTTGTCCATCGTGGAGATGCGGGCACGCGAACCGGCCTCATCCATGACGTCAATCGCCTTGTCTGGCAAATAGCGCGCGGTGATGTAGCGGTCCGAGAGCCTTATGGCCATCTCAAGCGCCTCGTCACTATACCGGATTTTGTGATGATCCTCATACTTCCCGCGAATCCCTTTCAAAATTTGCAAGGTCTCGTCCACGGTGGGCGGATTGACGATGATCGACTGGAAGCGCCGCTCCAGCGCGCTATCTTTTTCGATATACTTGCGATACTCCGAAAGGGTGGTGGCGCCTATGCATTGCAGATCGCCGCGCGAGAGGGCGGGCTTAAAGATATTACTGGCGTCCATGGCTCCTTCTGCGGCGCCGGCGCCGACGATGGTATGCAGCTCGTCGATAAAGATGATGACGTTTTTGACACGTTTGATTTCATCCATCACGGCCTTGATGCGCTCTTCAAACTGTCCGCGATACTTGGTGCCGGCCACCATCAGCGCGAGGTCGAGCGAAATAAGTTTTTTATCGGCGAGGATGTCGGGTACGTCTCCCGAAGCAATCGCCAGCGCCAACCCTTCGACAATGGCTGTTTTGCCTACTCCGGCTTCCCCGATAAGGACGGGGTTGTTCTTTTGCCTGCGGCACAAGATTTGGATCATGCGGCGAATCTCCGGCTTGCGCCCGATGACGGGGTCCAGCTCGCCATTTTTGGCCATTTCGGTCAAGTCTCTGCCAAAGGCTTTTAGGGCAGGGGTTTTTTGTTCTTTTTTAACTCCTGCGCCGCCTATCTCGGCGGAGCCGCTTTCCGAAGCCGACATTGCGGCGCCTTCCGCCTCTGCGCTTCCGCCTTCGCTTTCAAAACTCTCCTGCGGGGTGAAATTCGGATCCAGCTCTGCCAGAATCTCCTGACGGCAGCGTTCAATGTCCACATCCAGGCTCTTCAAAACCCGAGCAGCCACGCCTTCGCCCTCGCGGAGGAGGCCCAAGAGCAAGTGCTCCGTGCCGATATAGCTATGATTGAGCGCCTTGGCTTCTTTCGAGGCAAGCGCCAGGACTTTTTTGACGCGGGGGGTAAAGGGGATGGCTTCGGCAGCCATTTGTTCGGGGCCCATGCCGACCTGTTTTTCAACTGCGGCGCGAACGGTCTCCAAATCCAGGCCCATTTTTTGCAGGACATTGACGGCGACGCCTTGTCCCAAATTGATAAGGCCCAAGAGCAAATGTTCGGTTCCTATATAGTTATGGTGAAAGCGTTCGGCTTCCTTACGGGAGAGCGAAAGGACCTGTTGCGCGCGGGGCGTGAAATTCTGTGAAGGATCCATCATATGTTTTATACGGCTTTTTGCAAAAATGCTTGATTATCAATTTATGTTCTTGAAATCCAGCTGCGGGAACTTCTTGAACTGTTTTTTGAGGTAATTAGCCCTAAAAGTATCTCTTTTATCCGGAGTCGTGGCTTTTTCCGAGAGCGTCAATATATGGCCGGGCTGGCAGGCTGTAAAGAGCCGATCGATTTCACTTCGGGCACCCTCGGGCAGGGCGTGCAAATCGACCCCCAGCCTCAAAAGTCCGAGTAGATTCATGGCCTCCGAGGAAGTAATCTTATAGGACGACTGTAAAAGGCCATAGGCCCTGGAGATCTTGTCGCAAAGGCCGGAGCTGTCGTTTTCCAAAAGGCGGCCACGGGCATTTTGCTCCTGTTCGATGATGGCCAGAACGACCCGCGTTTGGTTGCGGATAATGTCGTCTTCCGAAAGACCAAGGGTCTGCTGGTTGGAAATTTGAAAGACCGAGCCGATGGCTTCGGAGCCTTCCCCGTAAAGTCCGCGCACGGCCATACCCATCTGGCTTATGGCGCGGATGATTTTTTCCATATCTCCCGAGAGGGCGAGGCTGGGCAGGTGCATCATGACGCTGGCGCGGATACCGGTGCCGAGGTTGGTGGGGCAGGCGGTGAGATAGCCCAGCTCTTCGCTAAAGGCAAAATCGAGGTCATCTTCAAGGGCGGTATCTATGGCATCAAGTCCCTTCCAGAGCTTTTTGAAATTAAATCCGGCGCGGAGGGTCTGCATCCTAAGATGGTCTTCCTCGTTGATCATAATGGAGTAGGCGAGATCTTTTGAAATCATGACACCGGCTCCTTGTGGATTTTCGGCGAGTTCTTTCGAGATCAAATGTTTTTCGACCAGGATTTGGCGTTCGCCCTCGCTGAGCTGCTCCATTTCAAAAAAGTAAGCATCCTTCATTTGAGGGGTGTGCCGGATAGCCTCCGCGCACTGCGCCAAAATGTCTCGCCGCTGTGCCGGTTCGCACCAGTTGGGAAAGGGGACTTCCTTGAGATTTCGGGCCAGCCTTACGCGCGAAGAGATGACTACAGGGTACTGCAAGCTCGCCGGATCGACGGGTGTTGGAGTCGTTTCAAATAGAGGGTTTATGCGCATGATCAGGTGTTTAGGTGATTTTTTAAGAATCCTTTTGGCCCGAATTTTTGTCGAGACCGCGCAAGCTTTCCTTAAGCGCTGCGATTTCGTCCCTGAGCGCGGCGGCCTTTTCATAGTTTTCGGCTTTGATGGCAAGTTGCATTTCCTGTTCCAGTTTTTTCATTTTTTCGCGTGTGGCCTGACGTCCCAGCAAATTGTGGGGCGACTTGCCTTTGTGAGCCTGCTGGGGGTGCAAATCCTTCAGCACGCTCGAAAGGGTAGCGTGAAACTCGTCGTAGCAGTGGGGGCAGCCCAGTCGCCCCATGTTTTTGAACTGGGGCTCGTTCAAGCTAAAGCCGCACTGGGGGCAGGTGACCTCCGTTGGGGTATCGTCGGAAAAAAGGCCTGTTTTGCTCAAAAGCTCCCCCAGCCCCAAGCCTGCGGCATCACCTATGCCGTGTTGTTTGGCGCAACTCTCGCACAAGTCCATTTTGAGGATCTTGTTGTTGAGTATCTGCGTAAAGTGCACGGTGGCCTTCTTCCCGCAAAAGTAACAATGCTTTCCTTCTGCCATAGTTCTAGTCAAAAACGAAACCTTCCCCCACCGCAACGCAAAAACCAGTCCAGCCCCGCGCTTAATTGCAAGGGGCTGGCCCAAACGCCTGCCTGCGTTGGATTTTCGTGGGGTCGAGGAACGCCCTTCCAAAAAAAGTGCTTGCGTTTGTAAATATAACGTGCAAAACTAGACTTTTGCTATCATGCCAACCATCAATCAACTCGTCCGCAATCCCCGCCGCAAGGTCGTCACCAAGAAAAAGACGCCAGCGTTGGGCGCGGGGCCGTTTCGTCGTGGCGTCTGCGTGCAGGTGACCACCCGCACCCCCAAGAAACCCAATTCCGCCGTCCGCAAGGTCGCCAAGGTGCGCCTGACCAACGGCTACGAAGTCATCGCCTATATTCCCGACGAGGGCCACACCCTTCAGGAGCACTCGATTGTCATGATCCGCGGTGGGCGCGTCAAAGATCTTCCGGGCGTGCGCTATCATATTGTTCGCGGTCGTCTGGACTGCGGAGGAGTCGAAAAGCGCCGTCGTTCCCGTTCCAAATATGGAGTCAAGCGTCCCAAAGCCGCCAAACCCGCAGCCGCCTAAAAAATATTTCCTATGCCAAGAAGAAGAGCCGTTTCCAAAAGAACTTTCGCCCCCGACGAGCGCTACAATAGCCCGCTCGTTTCCCGCCTGATCAATACCGTGATGGAGCGCGGCAAAAAGTCGCTGGCCAAGCGTATTGTCTATGGCGCCTTTGCCATCGTCAGCGACAAGCTGCAAAAGGGCGATCCGGTGGATTGCCTCAATGGCGCGCTCGAAAACGCCCGCCCCAAGCTGGAGGTCAAGAGCCGCCGCGTGGGTGGCGCCACCTATCAGGTCCCCGTGGAGATTCCCTTTGAGCGCCAGATGAGCCTCGGTGTCCGCTGGATTGTTGCCGCGGCCGCCGATCGCAAAGGCAAGGGCATGATGGAATCCCTCGCCGGCGAAATCGTCGATGCCTACAATAACACAGGCAACGTCGTGAAGAAAAAGGAAGATACGCACAAGATGGCGCAGGCGAATCGCGCCTTTGCCCACCTGAAGTGGTAATTTTGCGTTTTGCTCGGCGCTTTTAGAGACTCGCCTTTGTGCCTCTCGTCGTCGTGACCTATAGGTCTACGCCGACGTCTTAGTGTAGCCGCTGAAGCGGCGATGAAGCGCTGCGGTGAAACCCTCATCGAGGAGGGTGTAGGGAAGGGGGTTGCTCCCCTCGGCCTAACTCTGCATCGAAAATCGCCTTCGCAAAACACAAAAGAATTGAGTAACCACCTCTGATAAATTAGGTTAGCCTTGACGCGAGAATAGTAAAATAGATACTCTGGACTATGGTGAAAAGGACGCGAAGGGCATTTACATTTATAGAGATACTGGCTGTCTTGGCGATTGTTGCAGCGCTTACGGCGATTGGGATATATTTTGTTGCGAGCTACCTGGCCGAGAGTAAGCAGGTCGCCAAAAAGCAAGTGCTTTTCGTGCTCAATGATGCCCTGACGCGCTATAAAACGCAAGGCGGCACAACGCGGGGACTTACTGTCGGCGCGTCGATTGGGAGAGTCTTGCGGCAGCTTAGGACGCCGGTCGACTGGGTGGGCCAGACGCATCAGTTTTTGGATGGTGCGATTACTTATCCTGCGAGGAGTCTGCAGGCGGTTGGGAATTTGGCAACTTATCGTTTCTACGGTTATGACGGGTACATCGGTGAAACGCTTGCTGCGGACACGCCTACTTCAGAAAACCAGCTTGGCTTTGGCGTGGGTTCGATTACTTTTTCGGGAAGCAGCGGGATTGGCCTTAAAATTACCTGTTCGGGAACAAGCTATTGGGCGATTCAGGTCGGGAGCGCGGACCCGCTTATTTATTCAAGCGCGGCGACTGCCCCTATCGTGGGCGCTTATGCTACCTTCTGGGCTTGTGCGGGCGCGGCCGATAGTACAAAATCAGGTGTCATTACCAAAGTGGAGTGCCCGGGGCCTTCTTCTTCCAGCAGGGGCAACGTGACGGCGTTGGATGTCCGGAATCTCACCGCAATGGTGACTCTGAATTGTTATTATAATTACATTACCTCAATAAAACTGCCAACAAGCACAACGGCGCTAAAGACCATCAATTGCATCCACAACAGTCTGACGACCATTGACATATCCGGGTGCACAGAACTGACAAACTTGAGTACGGGAGGAAACAACCTTTCGTCCTTGGATGTATCAAAAAATACAAAATTGCTGTCACTACTGTGTAGCTTGAATAACCTTTCAACTTTGGATCTGTCCCAAAACACAAAACTTGTCGAAGTTGAGTGCTCCAACAATAGCCTCACGTCTTTGGATGTAAGCCACAACCCCCTTCTAACGCGATTGCTCTATTCAGGTAATGCGGTCGGAAACGTGGACTTAAGTGCGCAGAGTGGTCTTTTGCGTTTAGAGTGCGCAAGTACGGGCGCGACGGCGCTGGATGTTAGCGGCAACACGGGCCTACTACATCTCGTTTGCCATCAAAATTTACTTAGTTCGATCGATTTAAGCAACAATACTGCGCTACAGACTCTTTCAATTTATAGCAACTCCCTCTCGTCGTTGGATGTTTCAAACTGCACGCTACTGCAATATCTCTATTGCCAAAGCAATCCGATGACAACGCTGGATATTAGCAATAATCCCGCCCTTGTTATATTGATGGTCCACACATGGTCCAACACGGGGACTTTTACCTCCATCACTTTTCCAGCCACCATGGCAAACATCTCCTACATGCGTGCCTTCGGAAATCCGTCGCTCGTAGGCTCGGCCTCTGCGATTAACAATCTTTTTGGCTTGTTGTCCGATGCCAACGGAGGGGTTGTCAGCACAATCTATATTGGTGCCGGCGCAGCCACAACAGGTGTGGATGATACTGTCGCTACGAGCAAGGGTTGGACAGTCAGCCGGACCAACGGGCCATAAACCAGTCCCACAAGCGCGGAGGTTCGCGGCGGCCTCTGAATAGGCTATGTCGCGGGAGATTCGCACTTGCATTCATTTTACAAATCTGTTATCCTTAACTCTTAATCTTTTTACGTTTATTCACATGGCACCCACCACACAACTCTCTTCTGCCAACGCTGCTGGCCGCGCTGCGCCGTTGGAATACACCCGCAACATGGGTATTGCCGCGCACATTGACGCTGGCAAGACCACTACCACCGAACGCATTCTTTTCTACGCAGGCGTCATCCACAAGACGGGTGAAGTCCACGAGGGCAATACGACCACCGACTGGATGGAACAGGAGCGCGAGCGCGGCATCACAATCACTTCCGCCGCAGTGTCTTGCAACTGGACCACGAAGGAAGGCCCTTTCTCCGGCATCAAGCACCACATCAATTTGATCGACACACCCGGGCATGTGGATTTTACCGCCGAGGTCGAGCGTGCCATGCGCGTCCTTGACGGCGCCATTGCCACTTTTTGCGCCGTGGCAGGCGTCCAGCCCCAGTCCGAAACGGTCTGGCGCCAGATGAACAAATACGGCGTGCCGCGCATCGCCTACATCAACAAGATGGACCGCACCGGCGCCAATTTTTACGGCGCGGTCGAGGGCATTCGCAAGCGTTTGGGCGGCAATGCGCATCCGCTCTATTTGCCGATTGGGGCCGAAGACAAATTCTTGGGGCTTATCGATTTGGTCAAGATGAAGGCGCTCGTGTATGATACCACCGACGTCTCTGGCGTGCGTTTTACGGTGGAGGAAATTCCCGCCGACTACGCAGCAAAGGCCAAGGAATACCACGAGAAGCTGACCGAAGGGATTGCCGAGTTTGACGATGCGCTCATGGAAAAATATTTGAGTGGCACGCCGCTTACCGAGCCGGAAATGATGCTGGGCATCCGCAAGGCCATCATGACGCTGAAATTCGTTCCGGTCATCCCGGGCTCGTCCTTCAAGAACAAGGGCGTGCAGATGCTCATGGACGCGATCGTCAATTACCTCCCGGGTCCGTTGGACGTTGAGGACATCAAGGCTCAGGACGCCGATGGCAAGGAAGTTCTTGTCAAGGCCGACGATACTGCCAAGCCGGCCGCATTGGTTTTCAAGCTTTGGAGCAATCCGTTTTTTGGCCGCCTGACTTTCATCCGCAACTATCGCGGTGTGATCAAAAAGGGCGACGCGCTCTACAATCCCCGCACGCGTAAGACCGAGCGTCTCAGCCGTCTGGCCGTCATTAAGGCCGACCAGTTGCAGGACATCGAAGCGGCCTACTCCGGCGACATCTGCGCGATCATTGGCGCCAAGGACGTCCGCACGGGCGATACCCTTTGCTCCGAAGACGCCGAGTTGCGCCTCGAGCCGCCGACCTTTGCCGATCCGGTTATCTCGATGTCCATCGAGCCCGCAACCAAGGCCGATCAGGAGAAGCTTTCCAACTCGCTTCAGCAGCTGATGGCCGAGGACCCGACCTTCCGCGTTTCCTCCGACTCCGAAACGGGCCAAACGATTATCTCCGGCATGGGCGAGCTGCATTTGGATATTATCCGCAATCGTCTCCTGCGCGAATTCAAGGTGCAGGCCGCCACGGGCAAGCCGCAGATCGCCTATCGCGAAACGGTTACCGCTTCCGGCGATGGCATCGGCAAATTTATCCGTCAGTCGGGTGGGCGCGGCCAATACGGTCACGCGGTCATCAAGATGGAGCCCAACGAAAAGGGCAAGGGCATCGAAGTTATCGACGAGATCGTCGGAGGTGTCATTCCCAAAGAATACATCAAACCGACGATGGAAGGCATTCGCGAAGCCGCGCTCAACGGCACCGTCGCGGGCTATCCGGTGGTGGATGTCAAGGTCTCGATTGTGGATGGTTCCTACCACGAGGTGGACTCCAACGAACTGGCGTTCAAAATGGCGGGCATTTTCGCTTTCAAGGAAGCCATGAAGGTCTGCTCTCCGATTTTGCTCGAGCCCATCATGAAGGTGCAGGTCGAAACTCCGGCCGAGTATCAGGGCGACATCATTGGCGACCTCAACCGCCGTCGTGGCCAAGTCCAGGATGTCGATATCAAGCCGACCTACGTGGCCATCAACGCCCACGTTCCGCTTGAGCTGATGTTTGGCTATGCAACCGACGTGCGTTCGCTCTCCAAGGGCCGCGCCACCTATACGATGGAACCCTCGCATTTCGAGCAGGTGCCCTCGCAGCTTCTCGCCAAGATCGTGGAGAAGTCCTCGCGAGCGCCGGCCCGCAGCTAGGGAGCGTTCGGTACGCTTTAAAAAATGCGCCTCTTGATTGAGGCGCATTTTTAGTGTTTGAGACAAGGCTCATCCGCCCTATTTTGCCTTGATCAGCCCGATGCGTTCATACACCGCCTGCAGAACCGCCGCTGCGCGCGGGCGCACATACGCGGCGCCGTCAGCGAGAACTTTTTGCAGATAGGCCTCGTCCGCGTTTAGCTCGCGGTAGCGCGCCTGCACGGGGGCCATCGCTTCGAGCACCGTTTCGGCGACGGCCTTTTTGAACTCCCCATATTTTTTGCCAGCGAATTCTTTTTCCAGCTCGGGAATGCTTTTGCCGCCAAGCGCCGACATGATGGTCAGTAAGTTGCCGATGCCGGGCTTGTCCTCGCGCGCCAAAACTTCACAGCCGCTATCGGTTACCGCCGACATGATTTTCTTGCGCATGATTTCAGGCGCGTCCTCCAAAAGAATCGTTCCTTGCGGGTCGTCATCGCTTTTGGACATCTTCTTTTCGGGGCTTTGCAGCGACATCACCCGCGCTCCGACCTTGTTGAGGACGCACTCCGGCACTTTGAAGAACGGCCGCTCCGAGGCATAGACGCGGTTGAACTTCTCCGCCAAGTCGCGCGTGAGCTCGACGTGCTGCTTTTGATCTTCGCCGACGGGAACCACGTCGGCATTGTAGAGCAAAATGTCGGCGGCCATGAGCACCGGATAATAAAGGATCCCCCCATAGGCGTTGATGCCGCGCGCGACGTAGTCCTTATATTGCGTCATGCGCTCCATCTGCCCGACGGGAGTCAGGCAACCCAGCACCCACGCCAGCTCGGCGTGTCCGGGCACATGCGACTGCAAAAAGATGTGACACCTCTTGGGGTCAAGCCCTCCCGCGAGCATCCAAAGGATCAGGTCGCGCGTATCGCGGCGGATTTCGTCGGGGGTAGGGGTGATGGTCAGCGAATGCAGGTCGGCGATAAAAAAGAGCGCGTCGTAGTTGTCCTGCATTTTCCGCCAGGAATTGATCGCGCCGATGTAATTACCGATATGGAGTTTACCGGTCGGCTTGATACCCGTCAAAATGACAGGCTTCCCTTGCGACGAGGCGGACATAATACCGCAAGTCTAGCGCACGCGCCCACCCAAGACAAGAAAGTTTCTGGCGGAAGCGCGGGGGCTAGATTTCGGCCGGGATTTCAAGCTTGTGCGGCGGCAGTTGGTGCTCTGCCATTTTCTCAATGTTGCGCGCAAGGGTCGGCAAATTATTAAGCGGATTTTGTCCACTCTGCAGGCAGCTATCCGGAAGCAAAAAATGCCCTAGTGCGCCGCTCTCTTCGTTAAATGATGTAATCTCAGGTACGCTGAAAACTCCATCTCTGAACAAATAGAGCTCGTTAGCTCTTTCGCCACTGCTGCCCCACCTCGGCCCGAGCATCATCACAAGATTTTTCTGGCTAATCTTTACAAAACCCAGCCCCATATTGGTGCTCATTCCGTCTTCAATCAGTTGAGGGAATCTTCTTTTTAGGAAACGTAGAATGAGTTTCATATTCACTGCAAAATCAGCTGTGAGCGTGTATGCTTGATGGCTCCCATAATTGCCGACCAAACTTGAAAGCGGCCGAGTGCCTCTAACCCTTGGTTGGTCAATAGGACTTTCCGCCGCAAAGACCGGCACTTCCAGTTTGCCAGTCAGGACGTGGATATTCATGAAATTCCGCAGCGCAGAGGTTTCCGACATAGGCATAACTTATACCTTTTCATAAGTAATGTCAATCCTCCAAGTTATGCTGGCGTTGCAGGCCGCAAAAGTCCTACAATAACCCTCGTATGAGTACGCCATCCAAGTCCGAGAGCCCCCAGAAATCGCAAACGGCCAATTTGACCCCTGCCATTTCGCCCACGCGCCGCGAGAACTTCCCGGAGTGGTACCAGCAGGTTGTGAAGGCCGCCGACATGGCCGAGACCAGCGAAGTCCGCGGCTGCATGGTCATCAAGCCTTGGGGCTACGGCGTTTGGGAGCTTTTGCAGCGCGAGCTCGATCGGCGCATCAAAGAAACTGGGCATAAAAATGCCTATTTTCCACTCTTCATTCCGCTCTCTTACTTTTCGCGTGAGGCCAAGCATGTGAATGGTTTTGCCAAGGAATGTGCGGTTGTCACGCATCACCGTTTGATAAGCGATGGCAAAGGCGCGCTCATGCCCGATCCCGAGTCGAAGCTTGAGGAGCCGCTCGTCGTGCGGCCCACGAGCGAAACGATTATCGGCTCCTCCTTTAGCAAATGGGTGCAGTCCTATCGCGACTTGCCAATCCTAATCAATCAATGGGCGAATATCGTCCGTTGGGAGATGCGCACGCGGCTCTTTTTGCGCACGACAGAGTTTCTTTGGCAGGAGGGCCACACGGCCCACGAAACCAAACAGGAAGCCGAGGCCGAGACTCTCAAGATGCTGGAGGTCTATCGGACTTTTGCCAAGGACGTGCTGGCGCTTCCATCCTTTTGCGGGCCGAAGATTCCCGCAGAGCGTTTTCCAGGAGCGGAGGAAACGTATGGCGTTGAGGTTATGGCGCAGGACAAAAAAGCGATTCAAGCGGGGACGTCGCATTTCCTCGGGCAAACTTTTTCGCGCGGCTACGACATCAAATTTGTAAGCCGCGAGAACAAGGACGAGTATGCGTGGACTTCGAGCTGGGGCGTTTCGACGCGCCTTATCGGCTCGGTGATCGTCACTCATAGCGACGACAATGGTCTTGTCCTGCCGCCGGCGATTGCCCCCGTGCAGGTGGCCATTGTTCCGGTCTTGAGCAAGCCCGAGAGCCGCGAGGCGGTTTTGAAAGCCGCCAACGATCTCAAGGCGGCGCTCGAAAAAAAGACTGCTTTTGGCGTGCCGATCCGCGCAGAAGTGGACGCGCGCGATTTAAACGGCGGGGTTAAAAATTGGGAGTGGATCAAGAAAGGTGTGCCGATAAAAGTGGAAATTGGTCCTCGCGATTTGGAGAAGGGGGAGCTGGTTTATCTGCCGCGCACGTGGAACGCAAGCGCCAAGATGACCGAGAAGATCGAGACCTTCGTCAAGAACGCGCCGGCTTCGCTCAAGTCGATTCACGACGAAATTTATGCGCGTGCCGAACGCCTGCAAAAGGAGAATACGCGCGAGTGCAAGACCCCCGAAGCGCTGCGCAAGTTCTTCGAAGACGCCGAAGGCGCGCCCGGTTTTGCGCTGACCCCTTGGGAGGGCTTTGAGTCGCTCGTCGACGAGATGGCCGAAAAGTATGCCGCCACCGTGCGCTGTCTGCCCACGGGCATGACCGTCAATGGCAAGCCGGCTGCGGTCTGGGCCCAAGCCTACTAGGGCCACTAGGGCCGCAAGGCCCTAGAACCCAAGATACGCTAGGGCCGCATGGCCCTAGGACCCGAGATACGCAGAGCGTTTGATTTCTATGGTAATACCTTCCCCAATCCTCTTTGCCACTCAGGGCCGCTAGGCCCCACCTCCCGCATCGCAGCACGATATTTCTATTCCTCGTGCGATGTCTGTCGTATAGGTAAGGCTTACCCAAATACCAACTTTAAAACCCCCAGGTGAAACGCCATCTATTTTAGCAGAAAATGGAGCCCCATGAGTAAACCCGTGGTTGCTTGCGCTACGCACGCAAGGTGCGACATCACGCCGTAGTCAGAAGCAAACTTGCCGCCTTCATCAACGCATAAGAGCGTGTTCAGAATCTACTTGGCAGTATTGTTGGGATGATTTTGGCGTTTTGGCAAGGCCAAACCCCGATGAAATCGGGGTTCTTCGAGTGAGCAACACGGGCTAGAAGCCCGAAATGCGAACGAGAAACGCCGCCAAAACACAAAAGCGCCCAACCCGAAGGGCGCCGCTCATTATTGTTTATCAGCAAATTATGCGGCGCAATACGGCGAAGAGATTCTGAACACGCTCTAAAGGCGTGGTCTTCTGCGGAGGCGGATAAAAACTGTCAAGCTTTTCTAAGTAAAATTTACATAAAATTAATGAGGGGCGTCCCGCCAGATTCAAATTTCGTTGTAGGTCTGGGATTTTTGCGTTAGGCTTGTGCGATGAAGTTGCCGCAGGAGCTCATCAAAGGAAAGCTTAGGGAGCACTTGAGCCAAAGCGATATTCGTTTTGTGGTGACGACCTTGACGCAAAAAGAGGCAGAAAGCGAAAGTTTGCTCAAACTCTTGAGCGATACTGGTATGCGCGACGCGGTTTTGGACAGCCCGACGCTCGTGAAAGCGCTTGAAAAGGCGCAAGGGCAAGTGCCGGTCTCGCGCGAGTTGTATTTTTACATTTTGCTGCGTCCTGCCCTGCGTGCGGAGGGGCTGCAAAGCCGGCAGCTCGCGGCCTTTTTGGCGGAGGCGCTGGTGAAGTTCCCAACCGCTCCGCGCCCGGGCGTGCATACGGCCGATTATGTGGAAGCGCTGCGCTTGGCGAAGGATTACGACTATTTTGTGCTTTCGGTGGAGCTGGCCAATCGGGCGCTTTTTCTTTCCGCGATTTATGGCGATACGCTTTACAAGGCGAAGAAAAATTACACTGTAGCGGGGCTCAACTATTACGAAAACCTTGCGAAGAGCTGTTACCAAAACGCCCTCAAACATCAGCTCTCAAACGAATTTGCCATGAAGCCGTGCTTGGAGGCGCTGGCGGAGAGCTTTGCCAAAGTCCGCGCGGCTCTCGAAAAAATCAAGCCGCATTATTTGCAGCTGGTGGCCCTTGAGGCGGTCAAAAAATAATTTTATGGGCATTGATACGATTTTTTTTGATATCGGCGGGGTGCTCTTGAATATTGATTTCTTGCCGCTGAATCGCGCGCTGGAGGCGAAGTGCCCCCGTCTTCAAAAAATGGACGACAAAACTTCCGTGCAGTTTTGGGCAAACTATTATGACGAAGGCCGCGTGGCGGAATTTGAAAGATCTTTTCCGGTGGGAGGGATTTCGAGCGAAGAATTTTTGGAGGGAACCGTTCGCTTTTTGTCGGAGGATTTTGGCTACACCGGCACGGTTGATGATTTTGCGGAGGCTATCAAGCGAATGCTGACGGGGGTTAATCAGGATGTTTTAAAATGCAAGGACGCGGCGGTTATGAAGGGCTTGAAGGTCGGAATTATTTCGGACACCAATGCGTTCCATACCGCGTATATGCAGGAGCGGTACGCGGAAATATTTGCCGGATTGAAAAGAGAGCGCGTTATTCTTTCGCAAGAGGTGGGGATGCGCAAAGGTGATGGGCCGGAGATTTTTAGGCTCGCGCTTGAGCGCGCCAAGTCGCGGCCGGAAGAAACGGTGATGCTGGACGATTCCGAACACAAACTTGTACAGGCACGGGCGGCTGGGCTTGGTACGGTCAAGATTACGCGCGGAATGGATTTGCCCGCGGAGCTGGCAAAGCTGGGTGTGGAACTCGCGTTTTGAACACGCTCCAAGCCGCCTATTAAGAATTTCTTTGCAGAAATTGCGATGGCGGCCTCAAGCAGGGCAATACCGTGTTGATCGTGGCTTACTTGGACTTGGGGGCGCTGCCGTTTTCGGTGCTCATTGTCGCCGCCTTCATTGCCATCTGGTAGTAGCTTTCGATCTGCTCCCAATTGTAGAGATTCCACAGCGCCTCAAGGTAGTCGGCGCGGCGATTCTGGAACTTGAGATAATAGGCGTGCTCCCAGACGTCCACTACCATGATCGGCAACCCCGGGCGGCTGACAACGCCATCCATGAGCGGACAGTCGTGATACGGTGTTTGAGTGATCTCAAGCTTGTTTTCGTAGTTGACGATCAGCCACGCCCAGCCGCTGGCAAAGCGCTTCATGCCAGCCTCGTTGAAAGCTTCTTTGAACTTTTCAAAGCCGCCAAAAGTCTCGCTTATAGCCTTGGCGGAGTCGCCGACGGGCGTGGAGCTTTTTTGCTTGGGGGTGAGAATATTCCAGTAAAGCGTGTGATTGAAGTGGCCTCCCGCATTGTTGCGGATGGGGATCTGAACGACTGCAGGAATGCGCTGGATATTGAAAAGCAGCTCCTCAATTTCGAGATTGGAATAGGGTTCGGCGGCCGGGTCTTTGAGGGCCTTATTGAGACCATCGACGTAGCCTTGATGGTGCTTGGTGAAGTGGACCTCGAGCGTTTTGGCGTCGAGATGGGGCTCCAACGCATCGAAGCCGTAGGGAAGCGGCGATAGCTTGTGTGTGGGCGTGGCCATAGCCGGGTAATGTAAGACAGCCGTCGGAAAAGTCAAGCGCAGGAAACTGCGCAATTACATCTTCTTAAGAGTCTCGAGGCCCAAGAGGTGCATTCCGGTCTCAAGGACCAGTAACGCCTTTTGTGCCAGAAAAAGCCGGCGCGTTTGGACCTCGGGGGGTTCGCCTTGGATGTGGTCGGAATTGTAGAAGGCGCTGAAGACTCCCGCGAGTTCGTAAAGATAGGTGCACAAATAATGCGGGCGCAAATCCGCCGCCGCCAGACCGATAAAGTGAGAGGCTTGAAGGAGCTTGCGCGCCAGGGCGATTTCGGAATCGGTTTGGAGCGTGGCGATGCGACCCAAATCGGTGTTCAGGCTGCGGCCAAGCTTTTCGAAAAGGCTGTAAATGCGTGCGATGGCATAGAGAAGGTAGGGCGCCGTGTTGCCCTCGAAGGAAAGCAGGCGGTCCCACACAAATTGATAGTCGCTGGTGCGGTTTTGCGCGAGGTCGGCGTAACGGATGGCATCGCCCCCGATGACCTCGGCGATGTGCGCTTTTTCCGCCGCGGAAAGCGATGGATTTTTCTCTTCGACAATTTTGGCGGCGCGCTCAACCGCCTCCTCAAGCAGCTCGCGGAGCTTGACGTTTTCGCCGCTGCGGGTTTTGAGCGGACGGCCATCCTCGCCCATGATGGTCCCGTGGGAAATATGCGCGAAGACCGGCAACGGGTAGCCCTTGGCCGTAAACCATTTTTGCACGGTCAGCCATAGCTGCTCGAAGTGGTCGGCTTGGCGGGCGTCGGTCACGATGTAGATGCGCGCGGCACGCTCAACCTCCACGCGGTAGAGCATGGTTGCCAGATCGGTGCTGGCGTAATTTGCCGCGCCGTCACTTTTGCGGATGATGAATGGCTGGGTTTTGAAGCGCGGGTGCTCGGGATGGAAAATCACGAGCGCGCCGTCATCAAGCTTGGCAAGTCCCAACTCGGTGAGCTCGCGGTAAACGCGCTCGAGCTTGTCATTGTAGAAGCTCTCGCCCAAAAGCGTGTCGTAGCGCGCGCCGAATTTCTGGTGGAAGCGCTTCAAAGCGGCGAGATTGACGGAAACGATTTTTTTCCACAGGGCGGTGTTTTCGGGGTCGCCGGACTGCAAGCGCGCGGTTTCGGCGCGAGCGGCCTCGGTGACGGCCGGATTTTCCTTGGCCTCGGCGTTGGCGGACTTGTAAAGCGCTTCGAGTTTGGCGATGACCTCGGCATCGTTGGCGTCGAGCGTGGCGCCGGTTTTTTTGAGGGCGTAAATGATATAGCCGAAGGTGGTCCCCCAGTCGCTGTAGTGGTTGTCGCGACGCAGCGTGGCGCCGCAGGCTTCGAGCAGATTGCCAACCGCAATCCCGATATTGTAGGCGCGGAAGTGGCCGATGTGGAGCTCTTTGCCAAGATTGGGGCTGCCGTAGTCGAGAAGGATTTTCTGGCCTTTAAAAAGCGGTGGCGTGACGTCGGTGGCATTGCGCAGACCCGAGAGCTCTTCGGCGAGCGCGGTGGGGGTAAAGGTGAAATTCACAAAACCCGGGCCGGCGATGGAAACCTTGATTTTGGCCGGGTCGAGCGCGAGGGCCTCCACGAATTTTTGCGCCACCTCGCGCGGATTCAAGCCGTGCGCCTTGGCGTAGGCAAGCGCGCCATTGAGCTGCCAGTCGCCAAATTTGGGCTCGGAAAGCTTTAAATCGGTGGAGAAAGAGTCGTCGAACCCCGCCTTTTTTGCGGCGGCTTGAAGGAGCGAGGAAAAATCCATGCAAGTATATTAAGGCGCGGGAAGAAAATTTGGAAGGCGAATCGGGGGGAGGGAATTTAAAAGGGCTTCAGGAATCGCATGCACACGGGCTTTTTTCGGGCAAGGTTTCAATGAGCTTCCAAATAGCCTCGGCGCTTTTTTTTACGCCGTCTTCGGCCTTTATCCTATTGCCCAGTTGGCGCGCGGCAGCCTTGTAGCTGCCATCCTGGGCTATGCGCTGAATCGCTTTGCGGATGGCCTGCGCCGTCCAACGGGCCTTGGGAATCCGAATACCCGCGCCATGCTGCGAGGCGTTGCAAAGATTGATAAACTGCTCTTGCTGCATGGCCACACCCACGAAGGGCGTACCACAAACGAGTGCGGTTTGAAGGGTTCCTTGACCGCCGTGGCAGACCGTTACATCCGCTAGTGCGTTTGCCTTTTGCGCGGGGATAAACGCATCGGTGATATAAACGCCCTTACGGGCACCCAATGCTGCGCGCGCCATTTCCACGGGGCAAACCGCCGCAGGCGAAAGAATGACGGCATCCCAGTTTAAGCCTTCACCGAAAGTAAACGTTTTGACCACTTCCAAGAGTTGTTTTTGAGTGCCGGAGCTTCCAAGCGTGCAAAAAACTTTAAGTCTTTTATTTTGCGGCGAGAAGATTTCGCCGATTGGCCCTTCGAGGGCCGCATCGCTTTCGGCGCGGGCAAACACCGGCCCGGTAAAAGTTACATTGGAAGGGAAAAAATTTGTGTTATAGTAATCGGGCAAGTCGTTGACAAGGGTCAGATCGGCCCGCAGGAGGTCAAAAAGATTCTCCAGCGGCGCACCCTTCCAGCCGTTTTCACGGGCTGCCGCACGAATATTGCTTTGCCGCAGAAGGGGAATTCTTCTTTTTATGAATTTGGGTATGCTGCGGAAAATCCCCATCCGAATCTTGTAGGGAAGCCAAGCAAGGAGTTTGAGCTGCTCCGGTACATCCGGTATTACATCCAGAAAGGCTTCTGTCAGGGGAAGCGGGACAAAACAGACTCCCGGAATCTCGGGCTCCAGCATCCGGCGCGCCACGCCGGCGATTGGCCAAAATCCATGCAGCACAAGATCGGGGCGCAATTCGCGGTAAGCCTTCAATTCGCCCTTGATGAGCTCAAAAGCAATGGATTTTTTGCCGATAAGCTCTCCTTTTTCGGGCGCATAGTAAAAATCTTCGTGCATACCGACGCCGCTCATCTTCGGCTCGGCATGGTAAATCTCAAAGCCAGCCTTTAGCGCGCGTTCTTCAAAACGGCTTCCGTGTGACAAAAAAACTATCCGTAATTGCACGCCCGCGGGTTGATATTTTTTCAAGCCTTTTGCTATCTCTATGGCGCGAGTGGCATCGCCCGCATCTTGGAATGCGGTTGAAACTCCTATGGTTATTTTTTCCTTCAGCACGCCACGTTTTAACCCCATGCGCCCACCTTTTCAAAAGAAATCGTCTGTGCCGCCGGAATTTGTCAGCAGAGCCAGGGAATAAGAAGTGTAAAGAGTTTTTCCGTGAGCGGTTATTTTGACTTCTTTTCGTCGGGGAGAGCGTCGGTTTCTTCGATTTTGGCGGAGTCGAGGAGCAGCTTCATCGCTTTGCCGAGCTTGAGGGCTTGCGAGAGATTGCTCATGCGTTCCCGATCGGTGGAAAGCTCTTTGACCACCTTGTCGGGCGGGCATTGGCGACGCATCGACTCGCCCATCACGAAACGCTTGAAGTCGTCTTCGGTGACTTCGAGGTTTTCGACTTTGGCGATCTCGCGCAAAACCATCCGCAGTTTGACGCGGCGCTCCGCGGCCTCCTTGGCTTTGGCGACAAGCTCCTTTTGGTTCTTTTGAATTTCTTCGTCCTTGACGCCCCTGCGTTGGTTTTCGGCCACGATGTCATTGACTAGCTCCTGGCTTTCGGCCTGCACGAGGCTCTCGGGCAGGTTCAGCTTGCCAACGGCCTTCAAGAGCGCTTCGGAAATTTGCTCCTGCTTGGCGCTCTCCTGCTCCTCTTGGGCGCGTTTTTCGATGGACGCACGGATTTGCGTACGCAATTCGGCTTCGCCCTTGACGCCCACGCTCTTGAAAAACTCCTCGTTCATCTCGGGTAGCTTTTTCTCGCGGACTTCCAAAAGCTCGAGCTCGTAGATGACCTTTTTGCCCGCAATCGTCGGGACTTCAAATTTTTTGTCGAACTCCATCACAACGGTTTTTTTCTCGTCCTTTTTCATGCCGAGGACGCCTTCGGAAATGGCCTTGATGCCGTAGTCGTGGTTGCCGGCCTCTTCCCAGGTGTTCTTTTGGGTGCCGTAGATGGGTTTGTCGGTCACAAGCTCAGCGACCAGTTTGCCGTCAAGCGTGCCGGTGTAATTGAGGCGGACGTAGTCGCCTGTGCGCGCTTCGCGCTCGACTGGCTCGAATTGCGCGCGCTGGCCGCGAATGAGGTCGATCGTCTGAGTGACTTCCTTTTCGTCGATCGAAATCTTAGTAAGCTTGACCGGAAGCTCTTTGTATTTGGGGAGCTTGATTTCGGGATAGATGTCCACCGTCACAACGACGTTGGTATTGCGCTTGGCCTCTGTGACGCCGCCCTCGACATCCACGACCGCGCAAAAGTCGAGCTTGGCCTCTTTGAGCGCCTTCTGGTAGCTCTCGCGGATGACTTTGTTATTGAGCTCGTCGGCGATGACCTTGGCGTAGCGGGCCTTGACTAGCCCCACCGGCGCCTTGCCCGGACGGAAACCGTCGAGCTTGGCTTCGGAAACGATTTCGCGCGTCACCTGTTCTTCGGCGACGGCGATTTCCTTGGCGTCGACTCCGACGACAACGCGTTTGCGGGTGGGGGAAATGTTTTCGATCTTGACGCTGGGCATAAAGGCAAAAAACTATTCTACCATGACGCGCGGTTTGCATCAAGCCTCAAAAAACGACCTCGATGAGGCCCTGGAGCGCTATTTGGCGTATTTTCAGCTTGAAAAAGGCGCCAGCGCGCGTACGCAGGAGAGCTATGAGCGCGACTTGCGGCAATGTCTGGCGTTTTTGCGGGCGCGGGGCGTGCGGCGTTGTGAGGAACTGACAATGGTTCAAATAAGCGCGTTTTTGGCGGAGCTGACTTCGTCGAAAACGCGCGAGCTGAAGGTTGCATCGGTCGCCAGAAAAATCACGGCGCTCAGAATGTTCTTGCGGCATCTGTTTGTGGAAAAGGTCTTGAAAGAGGACTTTACCGAACGCATCGCGACCCCGCGAGTGAAACGCAAGCTGCCGCATACGCTTACGCTCGGACAGGTGGAAAAGCTTTTGGCGGCAATCGGCGAGGGGACTCCCGCGGGGCTGCGCGACCGTGCGATTTTGGAGCTGCTGTTCTCTTCGGGGTTGCGCGTGAGCGAATTGTGCGCGCTGACGCTCCATGACTTTGATCTCGAGGCGGGGCTTTTGCGCGTCATGGGCAAGGGCTCGAAGGAGCGCATCGTGCCCGTGGGCTCGCGCGCACTTGAGGCGCTCAAACATTATCTGGAAGCGGGAAGAAATTATTTTCTGGCGGAGGCGGCCACGCCTTTTATTAAACATGCCCAAGCCCCCAAACGCACGCCTACCAAAAAACTCCGCGAGACTTCGGCGGTTTTTATTGGCGCGAAGGGTGGGGCCTTGGCGCGCTGCGCGGTGTGGTATGCGCTCAAGGTTTATGCCAAGCGCGCGGGCGTGCCGACGGAACTCGTCAAACCCCATGCGCTGCGGCACAGCTTTGCCACGGAACTTTTGAAGGGTGGGGCGGATTTGCGGATTATTCAGGGCCTGTTGGGGCACTCGTCGATCTCGACCACGCAAATTTACACGGCGGTGGAGCCGCAACACCTCATAGAAACGCATGCGCTTTATCACCCAAGAAAGGGGATGCGGGTGTAATTTTTGCTTGTCCTTTGGAAAAAGAGGTCATTAGCTCGTGGCGTATGTACTCCGAAATTCAAAAACTTCTTGGGCCGAAGGCCGAATCACTCCTGGGTTTTAATACCCCAAAAATAAAAAAAGAAGCCCTTCATCTGCCCGGGCCGGATTTCGTTGATCGCATCTTTGCGCCATCGAATCGCTCCAACAAGGTGCTGGCGAATTTGCAGCGACTCTTTTCGACAGGGAGGCTTGCCGGAACGGGCTACGTTTCGATCTTGCCGGTCGATCAGGGTATTGAGCACTCGGCGGGGGCGTCGTTTGCAAAGAACCCGATTTATTTTGATGCTGAGAATATCGTGAGGCTTGCCATCGAAGGCGGGTGCAATGGCGTCGCCTCGACTTACGGCGTGTTGGGGCTCACCTCGCGCAAGTATGCGCACAAGATTCCGTTTATCGTCAAAATTAATCACAACGAATTGCTGACCTATCCCAACAAGGCCGACGAAATTATGTTTGGGACCGTCAAGCAGGCCGCCGATATGGGCGCGGCTGCCGTGGGCGCTACGATTTATTTTGGCTCTGAGAATGCGGGGCGGCAAATTATCGAGGTCGCGCAAGCCTTTGCCGCCGCACACGAGTATGGCATGGCGACGATTCTGTGGTGCTACTTGCGCAACAATGCATTCAAGAAGGATAAGGATTATCACGTCTCGGCCGACTTGACTGGGCAGGCGAATCACCTCGGCGTGACGATTGAGGCGGATATAATTAAGCAAAAATTGCCTGAATGCAACGGCGGCTACACGGCCCTCAATACGGGAGAGAGCTCCTATGGCAAGATTGACAAGCGGATTTACTCGGAGCTGACCAGCGACCACCCCATTGATCTGACGCGCTATCAGGTGGCGAATTGCTACATGGGGCGCGCGGGGCTTATCAACTCGGGCGGGGCTTCCGGTGAGAACGATTTTGCCGAAGCGGTGGCGACAGCGGTTATCAATAAGCGTGCGGGTGGCATGGGGCTCATTTCGGGCCGCAAAGCCTTCCAACGCCCCATGTCTGAAGGCGCCAAGTTGCTGAATGCGATTCAGGACGTTTATCTTTGCAAAGAGGTGACGGTAGCGTAAGTTTTTTGCAAAAAAACTGCGCTTTGCGCTTGCGAATTCGACAAAAAAGCGTCAGTATTGGTATAATGTTTGATTCAGCTAAGAGGTTGTTCACACGTGGACGGTTCGGACAAGTGCGCCGGCGCAGTTTTGTTAAACTGTCGCAGGGACATAAAGTCCCATCAATGTTGGATTTGGCGGGTTACGCGGTAAAAGTTCGACTGCTCAGCGAAAGCGCGGGTCCTTCCAAAGAGACCTACAAGGCGATGAAGCGCTTGGTGGCCGGAGTTTGCCGCTGCAAAAGCTGCCCCGATGGATTTTTGCCGGAGCTCGTAGCTTCGGCGAGTTGTCTGGGCTCGAAGACTTGGAAGAGCCTTTCGCTGCGCGCGTTAAAGGTTTGGGAAAAACAATACATGGCAAACCCATATGCTCTTACGCCTGGTACATGTAAGGAAGTGCTCGGAGTACTCAGAAGCTCGGCTACTGATTCTGTCGGCAGTGTGCATGAAGCAGTTTTAAATTCAATGCCAAGCGATGCGCATGTACGCCTGCTGGAGCGGGTCTTGACTGCTGTCGAGGAATCCTATTGCCCTTACAAGGTCGATGGCGAGTTGCCCGAGACGGACGGACCCACCCCCGCAACGGTTCAAGCGGCCTAGTTTATGCAAAGCAGGCGGCTATTGGGCGAGGCGAAGGGCGCAGTCACGGTGATGCACCCGGATGCTGTGCAGCACGTTGAAGCCCGGCGCAAGGTGGAGCCAACGCCGCCTAAGAATTGTCCGCCCTTCCCGAGGAAGCCGGTGGGCTCGCAACTGGATTTTTTGGCTTAGAGACTTGCGGCCAGATTTGCTTTCGGGCCGGCTTTTTGCTAGGATGGAGGTCTTATGCCATTTGTCGATGAAGTAACTGTCAGGCTTCAGGCCGGAAAGGGCGGCGATGGCTGCTTGAGTTTCCGCCGTGAGAAATTTATTCCCAAGGGGGGGCCCGATGGCGGCGACGGCGGCAATGGCGGCAGCGTCATTTTGCGCTGCGACGAAAATACCTCCGACCTAAGCGCGTATCTCTACGAGCCTGAATGGAAGGCCCCGCACGGACAGGGCGGCATGGGCGCCAAATGCGCGGGGAGAGATGGCAAGGATGTGGTTTTGAAAGTGCCTGAGGGGACGGAAGTTTACGATACCTTGAGCGGGAAAAAAGTGGCGGACCTCACGCAAAATGGCACGGAGGTGCGGCTCTTGCGCGGCGGTCGCGGAGGCTTGGGCAATGTGCACTTCAAGTCTTCGATCAATCGTGCACCGCGCAAAATTACTCCCGGCAAACCTGGCGAGAGTGGCACGTTCCGGCTGGAATTAAAAAGCATCGCCGACGTGGGGCTGGTGGGATTTCCAAATGCCGGAAAATCCACCCTCATCAACGCCCTCACCAATGCCCAAAGCAAAGTCGCGGCCTATCCTTTCACGACGCTCAATCCACAGCTCGGCCGCATGAAGAGCGGTGGCAAAAAAATTGTCATTGCCGATATCCCGGGAATTATCGAGGACGCGCACCGCGACAAGGGGCTGGGATTAAAATTTTTGAAGCATATTGAGCGCTGCAAGCTGCTCCTTATCCTTGTCGACGCCGCTGGCAGCGACGGACGCGACCCCAAAAAAGATTACAAGGCGCTCATCAAAGAGCTGGAAGCGTATTCGGAGGAGATGCTCAAAAAACCCAGAATCGTGGTCGCCAACAAAATTGACTTGTTGCAAAAGCGTCCCGCTTTGGGATTGAGTAAATCCAAAGAGACGGTAATGTGGATTTCATGCGCGACGCTCGAAGGAGTGGAGGCGCTTGCCAAACTTTTGCAGGAGACTTTTGAAAATGCTTGAATTTGAAGCCTACCGTCCGCTTTTTTTGAGGGCCAATCGCTCGTTTGGGCTGGCGCTGGTGGAGCACAAGCTGGTCTCTTCGGAGCAGCTGGAGCTGGCGAATACGAAGCTCTTGGAGCTCATGAAAAATGCGGAGTTTAAGCAGGCCAGTTTGCTGCACATTCTCTTGATGGGAGGGGCCGTGATGCAGGAGCCGGCGCTTGTGCAATATCAGCTTGATACTTTTGAACTGGGCCTTATCAACCTGACCAATTACAACCTTGAGCGCTCGGTGGAAGCGAATCTTGACCTGCCGGCCTGTTACGCCACGCGAACGCTGCCCTATGATCGGCAGGAGGAATTTGTATTTTTGGCGACCAACTTTTATCTGAGCGAGACTGTGCGAAAATTCTGGGAGGACTATTACAAAGGGCAGCAGTTGATGTGGAGCGTGGCTTCGCAGGAGAACTTGATTGAGTCGCTTAACCGGATGGAGGCTAAACTTGTGAAAGCCTGACGGCCGACACGGGAGCTTTTATGCGCGAGATTTTTGAAAAAATGAACGGCCGCAAGGTCTTGGTGATTGGCGATGTGATGCTCGACGGCTACGTGCATGGAGGCGTCAATCGCATCAGCCCCGAAGCGCCTGTCCCAGTGGTGGAGGTCCAGCGGCGCGAAAATCGTGCGGGTGGGGCTGCCAACGTCGCCCTTGGCGCGGCAGCTTTGGGCGTCCACGCAGACCTTGTGGGCGTGTGCGGCACGGATTTGGCAGGAAAGGCGCTCATCGAAATTCTCGAGCGCAAGGGGGTGGGTTGTGAGGGCCTGCTTATGCGCGAAGAAGCGCCGACGATTTTTAAGGAACGTGTTTTGGCAAATGGGAGCCAGCAAATCTGCCGGCTGGATAGCGAAGGCCCGGCAGAACTTTACAAGCTTTTGGTGGACGAGGCGGAAGAAAAACTTTTGCGCGCCAAGGTGGCCCAAAGCGATGCGGTGATCGTTTCGGATTACGCCAAGGGGGTGGTGACCGATGCGCTTTTGCGCGTCGTGGCCGACGAGGCCAAACAGAAGGGGCGCAAGATTCCCGTATTGCTGGACCCCAAGCCCAAAAATCGCGTTGATTTTGCGGGACGGGTGGATGTTATCACGCCCAATCGCAAAGAGGCTTTGCTCTTGGCGGGATACGACGCATCGGTGCAGCCTTTTCCGGCGGAGGAGGTTTGCGCCGAGCTTCACAAAAGATGGGCGTTGCCATATTTGGTCGTCACCATGAGCGAGGAAGGGTTCTTGCTCACCTCGCGCGAAGGAGCGTGCCATCGCGAGCGTGCGTATATCCAGCGGCTTTGCGACGTGACGGGTGCCGGAGATACTTTTGTCGCGGCGTTGGGCTGTGCGCTCGCCTCCGGCGTCGGGATGCTTGAGGCCGCCAAGCTCGCAAACATGGCCGCCGGAGTGGTGGTCGGCAAGCCTGGCACTGCCACCGCTACGCCCGAGGAAATTCTCGAGCATCTTTCGCTCATCGCATTGCGGCGCGAGCACGCAGCGCCGACTGCGGTTGCTCTTGAGTCGGCGGCGGATCGCTGTTAGACTCTATGCATGAGGGTATTGCTGGCCTTTGACAAATTTAAGGATTCGATGACTGCCGGGGAGGCCTGCGCCGTCGCGGCCAGCGCAATTCGCAAAGATCATCCGACGTGGGAGGTCGAGCTGTGCCCCCTCTCGGACGGCAGTGATGGGTTCGCTTCCATTTTGACGCAAGCGCGTCACGGCGAGCTGGTTTACACCACGGTGCAAGGCCCCAACTTCAAAGAAGTGGAGGCGCACTTTGGCGTGGTGGATTGCTCGAACTTTAGTCTTTCGAGCAAGTCGTGGCTCAAGCTTCCCGATCATGGAACTGTCGCGATTGTGGAAGCCGCGCAGGCTTGCGGGTTGGCGCATCTTAAACGCGACGAGCGCAACCTGTGGTACACCTCAAGTTATGGCGTCGGCGAGCTCATCCGGCTGGCGCTGGAGCTAAAGCCGGCGCTTTTGGTGGTTGGGCTCGGCGGAAGCGCGACGCACGATATGGGCTTGGGCGCTCTGGAAGCGCTGGGCTTGCGTTTCCGCGCGGAAAATGGCGATCTGCTTACTCACTTGACTCCTCACGATTGGCCGCGCGTTGTGGCGCTCGAAGGCGAGATCCCTTCAAAAAAGCTTCCGCGCATTTTGCTGGCGCCCAATGTGCAGAACAAGCTTTTGGGGCCTCGCGGAGCCGCGACGCTTTTTGGCGCCCAAAAGGGCCTGAAGCGTCCCGACTTGCTGCGGTTGGAGGAACAGACCGCCCGTATGGCCGAGCTGATTTTGAGTCACTTTGGCGCGCCGCGGTCGCTTTTGGAGGAACCCGGCAGTGGAGCTTCGGGTGGCCTTGCGGTAGGTCTTGCGGCGGCCTTCAAAACGGAAAAAGTCGCCGGCGTGGAACTGGCGGATCGCTGGTTGCGTTTCAACGATCGCGTGGAAAAAGCCAATATTGTCATTACAGGGGAGGGCAAGTTTGATATGGGTTCGCTGGAAGGCAAGGCGCCGCAGTATGTCATCGCGCGTTCGGCGGGACGCGGCAAGCGGCTGTATTGCTTTGTGGGGCAGTTTGTTGCAGGAGAGCAGTCCAAGTTGCCGCCGCCGCTTAATGAGGCAAGAATCATACCAATTGCTCCGCGTGGGACTAGCGCCGAGGAGTCGATCTCTTCGAGCATCAAGTATTTGACTGAAGCCGTGCGCACGGCCTTCGAGACTTTCAAATAGCGCGTCGGGCCCCAACCGTTAGGCTTGCTTTTGGCCTTAACGCAGGTAAGATGTGTGTGTCCTGCGGTGTGCGACCGGCGTGAAGTGCACTCACTCCTCACAAGCTTACACTTACGGGACCTGTGCCTCGGCCGCCAAAGCAACGCCGTCAACCGGACTGCTGCGGCCGCTGATACGGGACCCACCTCTAGCATAAAGAGGTTACGAGCCTTCCAATAACCATCGGCACCGCGGGATTTTTGCTTGATTATTTTGGCGCGCAGAAGTTCGTTGCGCGCGGGCTCTTCGCCGAAAAAGAACACCCCGTAAGGCATTCTTTTTCGGTCGCCCTCTGCGTTTAACTCGGTCACCTATTAAGATAGGCTCCCTCGTTTTACTCGGCGCTGCCTGCTTCTGCCTCCAAAATAATCTTCGCAAAGGTTTGGGTGTATTACGAGTGCCGAGCATGCTGCTTGGCCCCCACGCTTAGTACCACTCAAGATGAGACTTTGGGCAGGGGGGT
>CAZIRU010000008.1:0-59780 GCA_964541905.1 uncultured Verrucomicrobiota bacterium | reverse complement strand
TATCCCCAACCTTCAGTCTCATTTCAACTGGCTCAGTTTTCGGGGGCCCAAGCACTACCGATCTTAGTATCCGAAACCTTTATGTCGCTCTGACGCGCGGCTCAAATGCGCTTGTAATTTGTACACCATCGCTAAACTTAAATCCCAGAACATATTAAATTAGAGCAGCCGACAAATTATTAATCCTTTGATAAAAGTCACAGGTATCGAACTATCAAGGATTACTTGACAGTTGCCCTTAAGCGCGGTTTTCTTTTAAAAAACGAGTTATAAAGGATTCCTTAATAACTCGGACATGCCTGAAAACAAATCGAACTTGTAAGGATTTATTAATAGTTCGATTTACGACTCTAGAACATCTTTCCTCTGTCTCCGCCACCTCAGCCTAGCCCGAAGGCCAAAAGCTCGAAATTCGCCGACCCGGTATTGTGAAAAATGGCATCTGCATAGACCGAGCTATTCAGCCTTGACTAGCTTTCGAATAAAGCTATTTTTCGAACCAGCGAAAAGTCGTGAACTATGTTTTTTTTCGTTCTTAAAATTCTACGATTTCCAAAGAAAACATTCAAAAACATCCAACCTTTTCCCCGCCCTGTGTCATACTTTTTGTCATAGTTTTGTAAAAAAACAAAAATTAGTTACACAGGTATTTGAAACGTAAAACGATACGGAGAGGGGGAGATTCGAACTCCCGGGGCCCTTGCGAGCCCACCGGTTTTCAAGACCGGAGCATTAGACCGCTCTGCCACCTCTCCAGACAACCATTCTAAGCATTTCACGCGCCATTCGCCAACTTGTTTTTTAGCTGCTTTTCGCTATAATGGTTGAGTGAGGATCTATCTAGCCCATTCCAGCGCCTTCGATTTCCATAATGAACTCTACCAGCCGCTCAAAAAATGTAAAAAAATTGATGCCTGCGAATTCATCTTTCCACACGAGAGCGCTGCAAAAATGCAAATATCCAAAGAGATCATACGGAACTGCGATCTCATTTTGGCGGAAATCTCCTACGCGTCCACGGGCATGGGAATCGAACTGGGCTGGGCGGAGAGCCTTGGCAAACCGATTATTTGTCTGCATCGCAAAGGAGTAGCCACGAGCCGCTCAACTAAGCTCCTCGCGCGCAAAGTTGTTGAATACTCCGGCCCCGCTGATTTAACTCAAAAAGTCGAAGAAATCTTAAAACTCCCTCTTTAGCATGCCCTCTTCTCCTCATTCTTCCCGTCGCAAGGGCGTCGATCGCGCTCTTGGCCACCTACGCGAGCTTGACCGCGAAGATCTTTCGCATCTGACCGAAAAACTCTGCTGCGAGCGCGCGATTTTGAGCGCGGTTTTGCACAGTCTTCAGGAAGGGGTTCTGCTGATCGACCGTTGGGGCAAGATCGAGCTGATCAACGCCTCCGCCAAAAAGATTCTAGGGTTTGACGAGCAGGCGCAAGAGCTGCCCAATCTGTGGCGCGCGGCCCCGGAGATTAAAACGCTTCTGAAGGTAACCTCCGACGGGACGCTGAATCTCTCGGGCGCAGTCGTGCAATCGCTGGAGGTCCACTACCCTGTGACGCGCCAGCTGCGGCTCTACGCCACCGACTTGCGCGAGCAAATTCTTCTGGTCCTAAGCGACCAAACCGACATACATGAGGGCCGGCTGCGCGAGAGCGAAAGCACGCGCATGAACGCACTCACGCAGCTTGCGGCGGGAGTCGCGCACGAGCTTGGCAACCCCCTCAACGCCCTGCAAATTCACTTGCAGGTGATCGAACGCGCATTGGAAAAAGAAAAGCTTTCCCCCAAGGGCCAAGCGATCACGCGTTCGGTAAAGATCAGCCTCGACGAAGTCCGCCGGCTCGATCAGATCATCCGCAATTTTTTAAATGCCTTGCGTCCATCGGCGCCGAATCTTACCTCGACCGATTTGTTGCAAACGCTCGAAGAGGTCGTTTCGGTGCTGCTTCCGGAGCTTACGGGCGCGAAGATTCGCGTAGAGGTAGAGCTTCCTGGGGCACTGCCGCCTGTGATGGCCGATCCCGAGCAAGTCAAGCAGGTCTATTTCAATCTTCTGAAAAACGCCCGCGAAGCAAGTCCTGTCGGCAGCCTGATCAAAATCCGTGCGAGTCTCGACGAGCAATTCTTGCACTTGCATTTCATCGATGGCGGCAGCGGCATTCGCAACGAACACCTCACGCATCTTTTCGAGCCCTACTACACGACCAAAAAAGGCGGCACGGGCTTGGGTCTTACGATTGTACAAAAAATCATGCACGCCCATCACGGCAGCGTAAAAGTGGAAAGCCAACCCTCGCGCGGGACGACCGTAACGCTTTCATTCCCGTTGCGCTATCGTCGTTTCAAGACTCTTTCGGCCGCGGCTTCCACAGCAGCGCCACGGCTACCGCAATAGCGAGCAAGATGGCTGTCGCAGGGGTCTCGATAAAAAATCGCGACGACATTCCGGGATGTGCGCGCCGGACGAAACGCCCGACGGTGAGCGTGGCCAGCACCGCCCCCGAATGCAGTCCCATCGGCACGAGCAGCGAGCCCGTCTTATAATAGAGCAGCGCCAACGCCGCCGCAAATAGGAATAAATTGCCCACCATCCCCCAGCTCAATACCCCCAGAGGCTCGCTCAAGCTCAGCCACGCCAAATAGAGTCCGTGCAGCCACTCAGGCGTTGCGGCAGCTTGGGCATCGCTCAAGGCCGCCTTGCCGTGCAAAACCGCAAAGACAAGCGACCCAAAAACGATGGCAAAAACCGTTCCGCCATAGCGTTGAAGCAGCCGCTGGAAGACGCCTCTAAAGACAAACTCCTCGACAAAGGCGACGACCACCGCCGAGACGGCAGCAGAAAGGGACACGCGCACGACCCAAGCGACATCTTTTATGGCCATGCCTCCCGCTCCGGCGGCAACGATCATCGTCAAGCACGCCGCAAAGAAGCCGCCGAGCATCCAGCCCAAAGCATCTCCCCAGCGCGTCCAGCCCAAGTCTCGAAATTTTTTAAGTCCGGCGGCCTTCCACAAAAACGGCAGCGCGACGGCCAGTCCCAAATAACGAAGCCTATCAAAAATTCTTCCGGCGGGGTGCTGCCAGCCAACGGCTTTCAAAAGTGCCGCCACATAAGGTTGCAGGAGGCCCGCAAGCAGCAGGATGCCCGCATACATGGCCAGAAGGGCTCCTAACACTTTGAGGCGACTTCCCCACCCTTCGGCAGGCTTAGGCAGAGGGTCACCTTTTGCATCCACATCCATGTCCTTAGGCTTGCACAATTTCAAAATGTCCGCAAGCTTTGTAGATACCCCTTCTTTGTAGATTTCTTTTCTATGGCAACTCCCACGACTCATCCCGCCTTCGCCTCCAACGTCGAGGAGCGCGAGTTTCTTCGGCGTCTCGTAAAAACGCTTCAGCAAATCAACCACGGCCTCCAAGTGGAAGAGATTCTCGAAGACATCTTCGAAAGTTTCGTGGAGCTGCTGCCTTACGATCGCATAGGGTTCAGCTTGGTTGAAAACAAGACTTACGAAGCGGTGGCCAAGTGGGCGCGCTGTCGTTACAGCGAGGTCTATCTCAAGAAGGGCTACGCGGCGCCGCTGAAGGGTTCGTCGCTGGAAAAGGTGCTGCTCACCGGCGAGCCGCGCATCATCGGCGACCTCAAGCAATACGCGCACGACCATCCCGAATCGGAATCCACGCGGCTTGTTTTGGACGAGGGCATCCGTTCAAGCCTCACCTGCCCCATCACGCGCGCCGATACGCCGATTGGCTTTTTGTTTTTCTCGTCCACCAAGCCCAACGCCTATCGCAAAGAGCACATCGAAGCTTTCCGGACGCTGGCCCAACCGTTGGCGTTGGCGCTGGATAAGGCCCAGCTCTACGAGCGGCTCATCCAGCTCAACGAAGAAAAGAACCTCTTTTTGGGGATGGCCGCGCACGACTTGCGCAATCCGATTGCGCAGATACAAACGACCGCCGAGCTGCTGCGCGCAAACGGCCTTTCGCCCTCCGAGCACGACGAGCTTGTGGGACTTATCGTCTCGCGCTGCCAAAGCATGACCACCCTCCTGCACGACATCCTCGACGTCTCCGCCATCGAAGCTGGGCAAATTCCGCTGCGCTTGGAGCCGGTGCGCATGGGGCCGTTTTGCCAGGCGATTCTCGGAGCGCTTGCGCCGCTGGCGAAGGCCAAGCAAATTGAGTTCGTCCTCGAGAACAAAATGCAAAGCGAGCTCTCGGTCGATCCCGCGCGGCTTTCGCAAGTACTCGAAAATCTCCTCATCAATTCCATCAAGTTCTCTCCCGAAAAAACCTCCATCAAAGTCCGCATCGTCGAGCAACCCACTCATTGCGAGCTCTCGGTCATCGACCAAGGCGCAGGCATCCCCAAGGGCGATTTGCCCAATCTTTTCAAACCCTTCCGCTCGGGCGGGCGCAATTCTCCGCATGGCGAAATGGTTTTTGGCGTAGGGCTGGGGCTCGTGATTGTCAAAAAAATTGTCGAGGCGCACGGCGGCGAGATTACCGTTGTCTCCGACGTCGGCAAAGGGGTCGCCTTCACCATCCGCCTGCCGCTAACCCCCGCTCACCCCTAGGCATGCCCAAGATTTCCCTGCTCCCCCCCTCCCTCGTCAATCAAATCGCCGCCGGCGAGGTCATCGAACGTCCGGCCTCGGTCGTCAAGGAGCTTGTCGAAAACAGTCTCGACGCCGGAGCGCAACGCATAGAAGTGCGCCTGCGCAAGGCGGGACGCGAGCTTATCGAAATCATCGACGACGGTTGCGGCATGACCGAAGAAGATGCGCGCTTGTCGCTTGAGCAGCACGCCACTTCCAAGATTGCGAGTTTTGAAGACCTTCTGCAGGTGCGCACGATGGGCTTTCGCGGGGAGGCGCTGCCCTCGATTGCTTCCATTTCGTATCTGACGCTCAAAACCCGTGCGGCCGGTTTTCCCGAAGCCTTCGAGCTGCGCGTCGAGGGAGGGCGCCGCACACACGAAGGGCCGGCGGCAGGCGAAAGCGGCACCAGTATCCGCGTCGAGCATCTCTTCTACAATGTCCCCGCGCGCCGCAAATTTTTAAAAAGCGATAGTACCGAGCTGGGCCTTTGCTTGGAAGTCGTCAAGGCCCTCTCGCTGGCGCATCCCGAGGTGGCTTTTCGCGCACAGGAGGGCCGCCGCACACTCATCGAACTTCCGGCTGCCCAGACGTTGCACGAGCGCCTGACGTCTCTTTTTGGCAAAACGCTGGGCCCTCTGCGCCAAGTCGAGCTGACCGAAGGCCCCGACAAGCTGACAGGCTTCGCCTCTCCCGTTGGGGAGCTCAAGCCTACCCGCGACCGCCTGTTCTTTTTCGTGAATGGCCGCGCGGTCGAAAGCCGCATCTTTTCGCTGGCCTTGCGCGATGTCTATGGTCCAACGATGAGCCGCGGCCACTATCCTTCGGTTTTCTTATTTCTCGAGCTGCCCGCAAGCGAAATCGACGTCAACGTCCATCCCGCCAAGCGCGAAATTCGCTTCCGCGCCGAGCGCGAACGCCTCGCCTTTTTGTTTCGCGGACTGGGGGTGGCCGTCAATCGGGAGCTTCTCGGCCACACGCCCGCCGCAACGCCTTCGTCCAGCCTGCCGACTTTCGCCTCACTTGCCTCCCACCCCCCTTTCGCCACGCGCACGCCCACTTTTTCGGCAGGGACGCTCACCCCTTTTAGCGCCGCGCCGCGTCTGCCGTCCCTAACGCCCACCCAAGCGCCGCTGCCCTTGGCCGAAGCGGCCCAGCGCGGCCACGGCTGGCAATTTTTGAGCCTCCTCAAAAAAGATTTCGCGCTTTTTTCCACTCCCGAGGGCTTTGCCCTTGTTTGCCTCCCCAACGCCCAAGAGCGCATCGCCTTCGAAAAAATCGAAGCCTCGTTCAAAGCTCACGAGGCCCCCTCCCAAGCCCTCTTGACGCCGGCTCTTTTACATTTGGAGGGCCCTTTGGCCGAAGCGCTCAAGCGCAACTGCTCATTTCTTGCCCAAATAGGTTTTGGCGTTGAACCCTTTGGGCGCGACACCTGGCGGCTGGAGCGCATTCCCGCGTGGCTGACGGACGCAAACGGCTTTACCGGCGAACCGGAGGTGCTTTTTTTGGCAGAGCTTTCGGCGCTCGCCGAAGACGCCCCGGCCGACGAAAACGCCCGCCACCAGCGGCTTTGCAGCCTCGCGGCTTCGCATGCCCGGGCCTCGGCGGTGCATCCGGAGGCCCTCGACCGTCTCGTGGACGAGTTGTTGCATTGCCAAATGCCGCTCAAAACCCCTTCGGGCGCCCCCACCCTGTGGCACCTGACCACCGAAGAACTGCAAAAAAAGTTTGAGCGCTAAATCCCTTGTAAATCGCCTTTTGAGCGCGCAGCTGTGTTTTTGCTGGCCTCGCGGCGGAAATTGTGGAGAATATTATTATCGGTATGCCGCACTTTTTTCAACCCAACCATGAATTCAGCTTCGACAAAGTCGTCGTCAAGCACACCAGCGGCAAAGTTGCGCAAGAGGTGGCGCACGTGTGCTCCACTTGCGGCAAAAAGGCGACGATCTTCGTGAGCCAAGTGGACGCTTTTGGCAAGGTCACACAAAAAAAGTTTTGTCTCTACCACGCCATCACCGCCGGCCTGTTCCATCCCAAGGCGTGGGAGCTGCTCGATGGCGCTTCGATGCTTCACAATCCCGCCTCCGAGCTTGTTTGCCGCTGCGGCATGAGCGCAAGCCTCTTGCGCAGCAAGGGCCGCGCCGGATGCCCCTTGTGCTACACGACTTTTGCAGGGCTCATCAAGCCGCTCTTGCCCAAAATTCAGAATGCCACCGCTCACGCCGGCAAAGCCCCGCACGGAGAACCCTTTCAAATTCCGCTGCGCCGCCGCGTCGAGCTTCTTGAGCGCGCGATGAAAGCGGCTGTATCACTTGAGGATTACGAAGAAGCAGCCGTCATCCGCGATCAACTGGCCAGCCTTCAAAAACCGGCCGTTCCCACACCCTCTCACGTCGAAACTCAAGAATCCGTGGCGCGCTAAGGGTGCAAATTATATTGGAAAAGACTTGACAAATTTCACTTTTCTGCTAAAATAGGAGGCGCTTCACCTGGGGGGTTATAAAGGGGGTATTTGGGTATTTTTTGCCTACATGACAGACATCGCACGATGGGTAGAGGCGTCGCGCTGCGACGCAAAATCACCGCGCCAAAAGAATCGAGCAATTCCATTTTGCGTTTTGCGAAGGCGATTTGGGATGGAGTGCAAGGCTGGAGCGAGGCTGTCCACCCCAACCCTTCAAAGGGAGGTTTTACCGCGCTTACGCGCATACATCGCCGCTTGAGCGGCTACACAGGAATGAGGGAGTGTATTAAAATACATGACCGAATCGAACGCAGAGGGCGTCCGCGAAAAAATGCTCATCAGAAGTGTTTTTTCGCGGGGCGAAGCCAGCCCGGCTCCAACGCCGCAATCCGCCCAAAGCGCCGAGCAAAACGCAAAATTAGTCGAGCGTGCGCGCTTTGACGGGTTTGATCCCCCAGATCTCCTCCGCGTATTGCCGGATGGTGCGATCGGAGGAAAAAAAGCCCATGCGAGCGGTATTGAGGATGGCTTTTTTCCACCAAGCTTTCGGGTCGCGATAGGCTTTATCGATCGCGCGTTGGGAAGTGCGATAGCTTTCAAAATCGGCGAGTGCCATATAGGGATCGCCCCCTTGGAGGAGGTTATTGTAGAGGGGCAAAAGCGCCTGCGGATCGCGGGGCGTGAAGGCTCCGCTTGAGAGCGCATCCACGGCGCGACGCAACCCACCATTGCCATTGTAGAACTCGTAGGGATTGTAACCGCGGCGGCGCAGCGACTCGACCTCTTCGACGGTCATGCCAAAGATGAAGATATTCTCGCGTCCCACCTGCTCCAAGATTTCGACATTGGCGCCATCGAGGGTACCGAGGGTCAGCGCGCCGTTCAAAGCCAGCTTCATGTTGCCTGTGCCGCTGGCCTCTTTGCCGGCAAGGGAGATCTGCTGGGAAACTTCCGCGGCGGGAATGATTTTCTCGGCCAGCGTTACGCAATAGTTGGGCATATAGACCACCTTGAGCTTGCCCTTGATGCGCGCGTCGCGATTGATGACGTTGCCGACGGCATTGATGGCATAGATGATTTTTTTGGCCAACGCGTAGCCCGGCGCGGCCTTGGCGCCAAAAATGAACGTGCGCGGCGCGACGTCCAAGTTGGGATTATCCAAAAGCTCGTGATAGAGCGAGAGGATGTAGAGCAAATTGAGGTGCTGCCGCTTGTACTCGTGGAGGCGCTTGATCTGGACGTCAAAAAGCGAGCTGGGGTCCACCGACACTCCGCACTCGGCGAGGATGACCTCCGCGAGCGCTTCCTTATTCGCACGTTTGATCTTGGAAAACTCCTCTTGGAACGACTTGTCGTCAGCGAACTTCTCCAGCTCCTTGAGTTTATCCAAATCGCGCGCCCAGTCGGGGCCTATCGAACGATCGATCAGTCCCGCGAGCGCCGGATTGCAATCCTTGAGCCAGCGGCGGGGAGTGATGCCGTTGGTTTTATTCTGGATTTTCTTGGGCCAGAGCGCGTGAAAATCCGCAAAGATTGTTTTCTTGAGCAGCTCCGTGTGGAGCGCCGCGACGCCATTGACGGCATTGCTGGCGATCGTCGCCAAATTGGCCATGCGAACCATCTGCACATCCCCTTCTTCGATGATCGAAAGGCTGCGGATCTTTTCGACATCGCCGGGCCACTTTTGGGCGACCGTTTCCAAAAAGCGGCGGTTGATCTCAAAAATAATCTGCAAGTGGCGCGGCAGCATCTTTTGGAAAAGCCACAGGGGCCACCGTTCGAGCGCCTCGGGCATGATCGTGTGGTTGGTGTAGTTGACGACCGACGAGGTAATCCGCCACGCCTCCTCCCACAGCAAATCTTCCTCGTCAATCAGAACGCGCATCAGCTCCGCCACGGCGATCGCCGGATGGGTGTCGTTGAGCTGCAAAGCCGCGTGCTTGGGGAACTCGGCCCAGCGCCAATTCTTTTGCTTTTTGAAGCGGCGGATGATGTCGCGCAGGGAGCACGC
This sequence comes from uncultured Verrucomicrobiota bacterium, assembly GCA_964541905.1. GTDB lineage: Bacteria > Verrucomicrobiota > Verrucomicrobiia > CAZIPW01 > CAZIPW01 > CAZIRU01. The sequence continues at coordinate 50,701 of CAZIRU010000008.1, read as the reverse complement.
CACAAAGAAATATTGTTGCTTGAGCCGCAGCTCTTTGCCTTCCGCGGATTCGTCGTTGGGATAGAGCACCTTGGTAATCGTCTCGCCGCTTATCTTTTCGTGCACGGCATCCATATAGCTGCCGCGATTGAACGTCGCAAAATCAAAGTCGGAAGAGGCCTTGCTCTCCCACAGGCGCAGGAAATTCACCGTATCGGTGCCGTAGCCGACGATCGGAATATCGTGCGGCACTCCCATGATTTGCATGGTATTCACCCACATCGGACGATATTGCCCGCGCTCATCCACGCGATCCTCCACGTGCCCGTAGAGCTGCACGCCCACTTCGTGTTCCTTGCGCGTGACCACCCACGGGTTGCCATACTTTTGCCAGTTGTCGGGACGCTCAAGCTGTTGCGCGTCGCGGATTTCCTGCTTGAAAAGCCCATACTCATAGTAGATGCCATAGCCGACTGCCGGATAATCGAGAGTTGCGAGGCTATCCATAAAGCACGCCGCCAGCCTTCCCAAGCCGCCATTGCCCAAACCCATGTCGTCCTCTTCGTCGATGATGTCGCACAAAGACATCCCCAAGCCCTTGAGCGCCTCGGCCGCTTGATCGCAAATACCCATCGAGACCAGATTGTCGCGCATGAGCCTCCCCATGAGGTATTCGAGCGAAAGATAGTAAACGCGTTTGGCGCTCGTGCCGGTCTGCCCGCCCATCGTGGCGATAAAGCGTTCCATCACGCGATCGCGAATCGCAAGGCAAGTCGCCCACCACCAGTCGTGCCGCGTGGCGGTATGCGTATCGCGCGCGAGGGTGTATTTGAGGTGATTCAGAATCGAGGCCTTAAGGGCGTCGGCGGTATTTTCAAGCGTGAAAGCGAAAGACGGTTGCGAAACGCGTGTGGAAGGAACTTTTGCGGATGACATAAGAAATATTCCGGCCCTCAAAAGGCAGGGAAGCTTTTAAGACGGCTCGGAAAGACTTTTATCAAGTGTAAATGCGAAATGCGCAAGCGGTAAATTATAGGGACTTCTCGTGCAGCAAAGGCAAAATTCAGTGCGCCGGCACGCCGCCCAGCCATAACTCAGCCTTAAATTAGGCAGATTTGTAATTTTTGTTTAAAAAGGCAAAGGCGGAGTTATTTTAGGCAATTCAATTCCGAATTTACAGGCATGGAATGGATTGGAGTGACGCAAGAGCTTTCGCAGTTGCTCACGCATGCGCCCAGCGGACGTCCGCGCGTCCTGACGCAGGCCATCAATCGCAGTCTGGCCGTAAGCCTGCAGGCGGCGCGCAATCTGCGTCTGCTTGGGTTTCTGACAACCGGCACTACGCTCCTGCTTTCTCTTTCGCTGGCCCGTGGCTTGCTTGAGCTGGGCGACTTGAATGCCGACCATATCGGCCGGCTACCGGCGATTTTCCTGCAAGTAAGCTATACGCTCGGGATTTTTGCCAGTCTGGGGATTCTTCGCAAGAAATTCCCGTGGCCGCTGTAATCGCGGCTCGCAAGGCAAAAGCTGCCTACTAACGGCGCAAAACGCCCTACCCTTTAGAGAAAAGTTCAAAAAACACCGCGGTCTTTTCGGTTTTTACAAAATTTTATATTTTACTAACTATTAACGTCTTATAAAACTCTACAGGGCCCCGAAGCGGCGTCGTAGAGCATTTTTTTACAAATCGCGCTTAAGTCGAGCGGCCTGCGAGCGAATTGTAAATTTAACAAATGTAAAAGCGCCATGAAAATTGGCACTTCGACTGCTCTCTCCAAACCGGTTGTCCAACAATCGCTCGGAGACAACCCCGAAAAAATATGATCGCCGCTCTCTTAGACAACCGTGAGGCTTCTTCGGCCTCTGCCACCCTCCAGCTTGTCCCTACGCCTTTTTTCAAAGTCGATCGCCGTCATCGCAACGTGGCGCATTTTAAATACGTCTCCAAAGACCTCGTGGATTTCTATCGTCCGCTGGTGCGGCAGATTGTCAACCGCTTAATGGTCCATCTTCCCGCCCATGTAGATGCGGAAGACCTTCACAGCGTGGGCCTTATGGGGCTTATTGCGGCCACCAAGCGCTACAACAAAGAAACCAAAGAGACTTTCAAAGCCTACGTCAAAACGCGCGTTCGCGGCGCCATCTATGACGAACTGCGCCGGCTGGACTGCCTTCCGCGTTCGGCCCGCGCCAAGGTCCGCAAAATTCAGGATGCCACCTCCAAGCTCGAGCAAAAGCTCGGACGCCCCCCTTCCGATCAGGAAATCCGCAAGTCGCTGAACCTTTCCGAAAAGCAATATACCAAGATTGTCACGCGCGTTAAGCCCATCAACCTGGTCTCGCTTGACGGCGCCTTTCAAAATGCCGACCACGAAACCAAGTCGCTCCACGAGGTGATCGCCGACGAGTCGAATACGCCGATGGTGGACTTGTGCTCCAAGCGGGAGCTGGTGGCGATGCTTTCCAGCCGCATCGAGAGCATGCCCAAGCGTCATCGTCAGATTCTGGCCATGTATTATTTTGAAGGCATGCGCGTAAGCGAAATCGCCAAGATTTTCAAAATCACCGAAGCGCGCGTCTGCCAGATCCAAAGCTACGCGCTGGCACGTCTGCGCAAATACGCCCAAGCGGTGATGGAGCAATAATTTGGCCCTCGTATAGTGTTTTGAAGCCCGTCCAAAATTGGACGGGCTTTTTGGTGATTGCTACTTTATCTCGATGCTTCTGGCCTTTTGCTCGGGATTTTTGGCGATTTGGATCGTCAGAACGCCATCGCGGAATTCCGCCTTGACCTGATTGGGATCCGCATCGGCAGGCATGCTAAACGACCGGCTAAAGCTCCCGTAGTAGCCTTCCGAAAGATACACTTTCGACTTCTCGGGAGTCTTTTGAGCCTCACGTTTACCCGAAATGGTCAGGATGCCATACTCAAAGGTGACAGCGAGGTCCTCCTTGCGCATTCCGGGCAGATCGGCACGCACCACATAGATATTCTGCTCATCGGTGATGTTTACTGGAAACATCACCTGACGATATTCCGCGCCGCCACGGCCCCAAAGGTCCCCGAAAGGGTCCCACCAAGGCCCGAGAGCGTAAGCGTTTGGCGCGGCCGTCAAGAGTCCGAGGGCTCCGAGCCGCGCGGCGTTAAGTAGGGTGTTTTTCTTTAGCGTCATCTTTCGTTTACGGTTTTATTTTGCGGAGTTTACTGGATAGCGATTTCTTTGGGGTTGGCGGACTTGCTCTTGGGAATCCGCACCGTCAAGACGCCATCTTTAAACTCCGCATTGATTTTATCACTTTCGGTATCACCCGGAAGCGTAAAAGAACGCGAGAAGTGTCCATAGCAGGACTCGACGCGATGGTAACGGGCGTCCTTGTCGTCCTTGTTTTGCTTGCGCTCGCCCGAGAGGGTCAAGACGCCTCCTTCAAAGTTGACGTGAACGTCCTCTTTGCGGATGCCGGGCAGCTCAGCGCGGATGCAATAGTCTTTCTCGTTTTCGATAACGTCCACCGAGGGTAAAAAGGCGGACTCATCTTCCTCGCCCCAGAAGCCCGGGCCGAAGAACGAATTCCACAAGCGGTTGCTCAAAAGACCGCGATAGGGATTGTATTGTGCAGGTAGATTTTTCATGTGCATTCTTTCTTTTTGGATGGTGCGCGAGGCTGTTGCATAACCCATGCCGCTTATGGAAGGCGCGCATATTATTGATTAATAATATTTTCCGCGCCTTTCGCTTTTTGGTTCGGCGCCGCAATGCGCCAACTTGACCCACCGAAGTATGCCAAATTGCATCGGCAAAATATTCCGGCCGTCTATGTTTTGGAGCGTCACAATTGCCGGCTTTCCCGCCCCCAAAGTTTCCGGAAAGCTCCTTTCCGGAACCGCGCTATCCAGAAACATTTCGGCCTTTGAGCCTTGATTTTTACGTCCAACTTACAACCGTCCCTATGCGCCTAAATTCATTTGATAAATAATCGTAAATAGGACGCTTTCGGCTTAAAAAGCCCTTTCAAATGCCTAATTTAATAGGCGTGAAGGGTGCCATTTATATAGGACTTTCGTTAATGCTAATAAGTCCGCTCGTTTTTGCGCAGGCGCCCTTTTTGTTGCCTTCGCGAGGGATGGTTCAAGAGCTTCAGGCGCAGTCGCAACTCGGATGGGGTGGGATCTTTTTGGCCAGCCGCTCATATCAGCCGGTGGAAGGGACGTGGCTTACAAAAACCTTCCTGCCGCGCTATCGCAAAACCTTAAATAGCCTGCGCGTGCGTGGCGGGGCGGAGAGCTTCGATTGCGATAACTTTGCGGAGCTTTTCCGCAGCGAGCTGGCCGTTGAAAGCTATCTGGCCGGCTACGCGAGCTTGGGAGAGGTCGCTTGTGCGATCGCCGTCGTTAATCAGCGTCGCAGTTTTGGCCGCGTACTCTCCTCGCGCAATTCGCTCCACAGCGTCGTGGTCGTCCGCACCGACGAAGGCTGGAAGGTCATCGAGCCGCAAACCTTGCGCGTGGCCAGCCTCGACGACTATCCCAATCGCATGGGCATCGAAGCGCTGTACTTCTAAGCGCGTTTTTTGGGGCGCGCAAGCGCGTGAAAAAAACTCTTGCGTTTTTTGCGAAAAGCTCCGATAATTCCCCCTGATGCAACATTGCGTCCAGTCCGTCGCCGCCATGCTTATCGCGCTTAATGCCGCCAAGCTTGGCCTGCGTTCGGCTGGATTTAAAGCATCATAAAAGAAAAACCACTTTAAAACCAACCAGCCGAACTTCAAAAAAGTTCGGCTTTTTTGTTTTCCTATGGAAACCACCCCAACAACCCCTCAACCCCGGTCGACGCCCCGCACTGCAACTCAGTTCGGACGCCGCCAAGAACCCACACCCGTCTCCACACGGGTTTACGACCCGGCCTTCTGCGTGCCCTCGTCCGAGACTCCCAAAGTCTCCGCCGAAGCCATCTATGGCTGGGGCCCAATCGACATCTACGTCTAAGCGCTTCTCGGCCAGCCCCTCGGAAGTCCCCGCTTCCGGAGGGGCCGGATGGGGGAGTCCTGCCTAGGGAGTGTTAACGCTAGTCCTTTCCCTTTGACCCCGCTAGATTTTTGCGTTAAGCTTGTCCCCTCATGTCCATTCCGCTCGAGCGCACCCGCAACTTTTGTATCATCGCCCATGTCGATCACGGCAAGACGACATTGAGCGATCGTTTGTTGCAGGCCACCCGGACGGTTTCCGACCGCGTTTTGACCGCGCAGCACCTCGACGCCATGGATTTGGAACGCGAGCGCGGCATCACGATCAAAAATCATCCGGTCAATATGCGCTACAGCGCCCCCGACGGCCAGGAGTACGCGCTTAACCTGATCGACACCCCCGGGCACGTTGACTTTTCCTACGAAGTCTCGCGCAGCCTGGCCGCGTGCGAAGGCGCCCTTCTGCTAGTGGACGCCGCACAGGGCATCGAGGCCCAGACGGTGGCCAATGCCCATCTGGCGATGAAGCAGGGCCTCTCGATCATTCCCGTCATCAACAAAATCGATCTCCCTTCCGCCAATGTCGAGCTTTGCCGACGCCAGCTCGAGGACATTCTGGCGATTCCCGCCGAGGACGCCATTTTGGCCAGCGGCAAATCGGGGCTGGGCATTCCCGAGATTCTCGCGGCCATTCTTACGCGCGTTCCCTCGCCGCGGCTGGCCGACTATCCCCGCACGCGCGCGCTTATTTTCGATAGCCAATTTGATTCTTATCAGGGGGTCGTCTGCTATGTCCGTGTTTTTTCGGGCACGCTCAAGCGCGGCGATCGCATCAAGATGCTCTCCGACGACCTTGAAGCCGAAGTGCTTGAGGTTGGCAATTTCCATCCTGAAAAGCGCAAGGCCGAGACGCTCGATGCCGGCTATGTAGGCTATGTGGTGACCAATCTCAAAACCGTTGCCGACATCAATATTGGCGACACCCTCACGCTTGCAAAATTTCCCGCCACCGAGATGCTGCCGGGCTTCAAGCCGATGCGCTCGATGGTTTTTGCGGGAGTGTACACGATCGACAGCGACGATTACGAAAAATTGAAGTCCTCGATGGGCAAGCTCCGGCTCAACGATGCGGCGCTGACCTACTCCGCCGAAAGTTCCGCCGCGCTGGGGTTTGGTTTTCGCTGCGGCTTTTTGGGGCTCTTGCACATGGAGATCGTCATGGAACGCCTCCGCCGCGAGTACGATCTGGACATTCTCTCCACCTATCCTTCGGTCATCTATCAAGTGCGCTATCACGATGGCCGGCTTGAGTCCTTCGAGAATCCCCTGCGCATGCCGCAGGACGGCACCTACGAGTGCATTCTCGAGCCCACCATCAAAGCGACCATCCTTATCCCCAATACTTCCATCGGCGACGTGCTCTCGCTGATCATGGAAAAACGCGGCACCTGCACGCATACCGAAACACTCGACGAAAAACGCATTTTGCTCAGCGCCGACTTGCCGCTCAACGAAATTCTGATCGACTTCAATGACAAGCTCAAGTCGCTGACGTCCGGCTATGGCTCGATGGACTACGAAATGTCCGACTACCGCGAAAGCGAGCTGGTGCGCCTCGACATTCTCGTCAATGGCGAGGGCGTCGAGCCTTTTGCGACAGTCGTCCACCGCACCAAGGCGGAGGGCAAGGGCCGCGCGATTTGCGCCAAGCTCAAGGAGATTTTGCCGCAGCAACTCTTCAAGGTGGCTATTCAGGCCTCGATCGGCGCCAAGGTCATCGCCCGCGAGACGATTAGCGCGTTGCGCAAAGACGTGCTGGCCAAGTGCTACGGCGGCGACATTTCGCGCAAACGCAAGCTCCTCGAAAAGCAAAAAGAGGGCAAAAAGAAAATGAAGCAGATCGGCAAAGTCTCGATCCCCCAGGAAGTGTTCGTGAGCATTCTCAAGACAAGCGCCTAGGGAGCAATAGCCCTTCGCGATAGCCTCGTCTTGCCTTTTTTGGCAAAACGCGCCACACTCCAGCAATGCGCCACTCTTTGGTTTTGTTTGCTGCGCTTTGCTCAGTTGCGGGAACGCTCTGGGCGGCCGAGCCGGCCCGTCCTGTTTTCAAAATTGGCATCATCGCGCCGCTGACGGGCGATTTTGCCAATATCGGTCAGGACGTCCGCGAGGGCGCCACGCTTGCGCTCGAAGAACACCCCACCACCTCCGTGCGCTACCAAGTCTTCTACGAGGACTCGCAAAACCAGCCGCGCCTGAACAATACCGCGATCCAGCGCTTGACCTCCCTGAATAAAATTGACGTCGCAATTTCTCTTTGGTCACCTGCGGCCAACGTGGTTGCGCCCATCGCCGAAAGCACCCAGACGCTCCATTTTACCATCGCGTGGGATTCCAAAATCGTCGAGCGCTACCGCTGGACGCTCATCTACGGCCCCAGCATGGAAGGTTTCGCGGCGCGCGTTCTGGAAATTTTCAAGGCGGCCGGCTGCAAGCGCATAGCGGTTGCTTCGTCGGTGCACATCGGCAACAATCGTGTGATCGCTGCGCTCAAGCCACTGCTAAAAGCCTCCAGCATGGAGCTTGTTTTCGAGGAGCAGCTCGCCCCTTCCGAGCGCGATTTCCGCGTTTACCTCATGCGCCTTGCCGAAACGCACCCAGACGCAACTCTGCAGATGTTCGAGCCTCCCCAAGACGAGATTTTCAATCGTCAGGCCCGCCAGCTGCAAATTCCCTTGGGCGTCACGACCGGCTACCTCGACTATTACTCGCCCGAGGCGCGCCAGATGATTGATGGCAGCATCTATCCTTCCGATCTTTGGGCGACGGCGGAGTTCCGCGAAAAATTCCGCGCACGCTTCGGCCACGATTTCGTCACCGATGCGCCGCACGCCTACGATCTCGTCCAGATTCTCATCGACACGGTTGAGGACTTCTACGCCGCGCACACGCGCTTGCCGACGCACGAAGAGCTTTTGGCGCTGCTTAAGACGCCACGCGAGCTAGACCTTGCCGCAGGCAAAAGCGTCATGCACGCAAACGGCTGGCTCGAAACGCCCTTCATGCTGCGCCGCATGGCCAGTGGCGTCCCCGTCGAGTTGTAGTATTTTCAAATAACATCTGTACCTCCGCGTCGCAGCGCGACGCTTCTTTGTGTGCCAGTGTTAATGTGAATTGCTTCTATAATTAGCCGTGGGTTTTACCTGTCACGCCGTAGCCGCGAAGCCGGAACCCCCCGTACTTGTTGCGCCTTTAGGCACACTCCTTTGCGCGAAGCCGGAATCCCCCGTACTTGTTGCCTTTAGGCACACTCTCAAGAACCGCGTAGTGGTTCTCCTGCCGCAGGCAGGCGGGTAGCCGTGGGTTTCAACCCACGGTTACGTTGCGCCATCGGCGCGGTGAACCCCCTTTTATGTGCAGCCGCTCAAGCGGCGATATGTGCGCGTAAGCGCGGTAAAATCTCCCTTTGAAGGGTCGGGGTGGACAGCGACGGACGGCGGAGCCGTGCGAGGGGGGCGCTATTGTGCACTTTCTCTTTCAAACCTTTCGAGGGGGCAATTTTCCCCTTTTTAGAAATGTAAAAGATATTTCTTTCGTGTAAATATTCCGGAAAATTTGTAAAAAGCACATCATTTTTGCCTAATAAAACACCCCTTTTTCGTTAAAAAAGTGTAAAAGTGCTGCACGCCAAGCACGCCGAGCACGCCAAGCACGCCGAGCAAATGACACGTTTAATTTTTCTTGATAAGATGTACCGCGTTATGAATTCACTCCCTCTGGAAACTCTGACTTTTTTGGGCTCCTCGCTTTTGGGGACGCTCTCAAAACTCATCTCGATGTTTGTGCAGGCGCGGCGGCAGGAAAAACTCTTGCAGCTCCACGCGCTCTCTGCGCGCGCCAAAATCGTGGACCTTGCACGCCGCTACGAGAACCCCCATTTCCAATGGACGCGTCGCGCGATCGCGCTTCTTTCGGTTTTTTTCATCATCGCTTTCCCAAAAATCGTCGCGGTCTTTTTCCCATCGGTGCCGGTGGTGATCGGTTACACCGAGATGCAAAAGGGCTTTCTCTTTTGCGGAGGGGTAGCCAAGACGATCTGGCAAAACGCGCAGGGGCTGGTCATCACCCCGCTGGATACACACATGCTGGCGGCCATCATCGGACTCTACTTTGGCGGCTCGCTCGCCCAACACTAAAAAAACACACCTATGAATCTCGACAACGCTTCACTTTTCGGCATCGCGGTGCTCATCAGCCTCTCGCTTTTGGGAGGGTATCTCATCCTCCTGCAAATCCGCGAACACACGCGCGAGCATCCCGACCCCAAGCTGACCTATCTGCCCAAGGCTGAGTTTGAGAGCACTTTCTCGTACATGCGCGAGCAACTCGACGCGCTCACCGACCTTGTCCATCGCAACGCCGAGCAAATCGCGGCGCTCACGGCGCAAACGCAAATCACGCTCCAGCGCCTCGCCGAGCTGACGGTAAAAATCGACCGGCTTCAGGAGCGCTCCTACCTCAGCTAACCTCCAAATCCCTCTTCAAATTTTTATCGCCATGTCCACCTCCTCTTCCGAACTCTATCGCAACTGCCTGCTCAACGCCCTCGCGGCGGCACTTCCAGCCTCCCTTTCGACCGAAACGCTGCTTTTGGGCCAGCGCACGGCAGGCTTCCAGACCTCTCCCCAAGCGCTCTCCAGCGAGTTGCTCTACCTCATGCAAAAAGGCTTCCTCGAGCTTGTCGTCAAGCCGCTCGATCCCGCGCCGCGCTACCGCCTGAGCGCCTCGGGCCGCGACTATCTTCAAACGGAGGGCTTGCTATGAGCGACTCCGCCACCTTTGCGACCTTTCTGCGCACGCTGCAAACCACGCGCGAAGAACTCGACGCGATTTTCCGCTCGTCCTTGGGCGCCGAAAAAATGGGAGACGCGATGATGGTCGTGCTTTGGCAAGGCATCTACGACGCACTCGTAAACGCCGAGACGCCGGAAGAGCGCCTCAAATGGGGAGCGCTCATCGAAAAACTCTTTAGCGCCCTCACCTCCCGCCGCGCGTTGGAGCTGCGCGAAGATCTCGCCACGCGGCCCGACGCCCCTGCCTCCAAAACGCCTCTCGACGCCGCCACCACGGCAGACATTGAACAAAAACTCAAGCTCCTCTAACGCCCATGTACACACCTCTTTTACCACGCGCCTCCTCCGGCGACCCACGTCCCCTCGGCGAGATTCTCGAGCCTCTCCTGCACGCGCTTGAAAGACGCGCCTCACCCTTGGCAACCCTTCATGGCAGAGCAGCCCCAACGCACAAAACCAACACACTTTGTCCGCTTAGCTAAACTTTTCCCGCATGTCGTCATTTTCCTCCAGTCAATATTTTCTCCCCTATCAGCGCCGCTGGATCGAAGATCGCTCGCCGTTGAAAATCATGGAAAAGTCGCGTCAAGTGGGGATGAGTTTTGCGGCGGCCTATGCGCTCGTGCGCGAACAGGCTGCCGGAGAAGTCCGCACCGATAGCTGGGTTTCGTCGCGCGACGAGTTGCAGGCGGAGCTTTTCATTGAGGACTGTGCGGCCTTTGCCGAAGTGCTTCATCAGGCCGCCGAGCGGCTCGACCGCGCGCTTTTGGAGGACGAAACGCCGCTCGTGGCGCGGTCGCTAAGGTTTGCCTCGGGACGCGCGATTCATGCGCTTTCGTCCAATCCCAACGCGCAGGCGGGAAAGCGCGGCACGCGCCTGCTGGACGAATTTGCGTTGCATCCCGATCCGCGCGAGCTCTACACGATCGCGCTTCCGGGAGTCACTTGGGGCGGACGTCTCGAAATCATCTCCACCCATCGGGGAGCCAACAATTTTTTCAACTCGCTCCTTGTCGAGATCCAGCACGGCAACCCCAAGAATTTTTCGCATCATCGCGTGACCCTCGAGGACGCCCTCGCGCAAGGTTTTCTCGCGCGGCTCAAAACCAAACTGCCCTCCGACGATCCCCGCCAAAGGATGACCGAGCAAAATTATTTCGACTACATCCGCTCGCAATGCGCCGACGAAGCGGCCTTCCGGCAGGAGTATCTCTGCGACCCCTGCTATGGCGAGACGAGCTTTCTGCCGATGTCTCTTGTGCTTGCGGCGCAAACGGACGAAGCGTTGCCGCCGACGCTTACCGGCCCGCTTTTTATTGGAGTGGATTTGGGCCGCACGCACGACCGCACGGTCATTTTCGTCTTGGAAAAACTCGGCGATACGCTTTTTACGCGGGCGATTCGCACCCTCGAAAACACGCCTTTTGCCGAGCAAGAGGCGGCGCTCGAACGCTTTGCGACCCACCCCAACTGTCGCGGCATAGCGATCGACGCGACCGGCTTGGGAGCGCAATTCGCCGAGCGCGCCCGCGAGCGTTACGGCTCCGCGCGCGTTTCTGCCGAGCACTTTACCGAAGGCTCCAAGGCCCAACTGGCCTACGAGATGAAAGACATTTTCGAGCGCCGCGCACTCCGCATTCCCGCTTCTGCCGCGCTCCGCGACGATCTCACCAGCGTCGAAAAATCCTACTCTTCCACCGGCTCCGTGCGCTTCAGCGCTCCGCGCGACGCCACCGGACACGCCGATCACTTTTGGGCCTTGGCCCTCGCGATCTCGTCTGCGCGCCGCTTTTCACCCCTAGGCGGCCGCATCGAGATCGCGCCTCTTTCACGAATAAAAAACAAAATTCTCTAATCAAATGCTCACCCTTCCCCAATCCTCTCGGCTGCATTTCAGCCCCATCGCCAACCTCACGCCGCAGTCGCTCTCGCGCCAGCTCGACGAGTTTGCCTCCGGCTATTTTGCGAACGCCGCCCAGACTTTTCAGGCCATCGAAGAGCGCGACGACATTTTAAAAGGAGTGGCCGGCAAGCGCAAAAAGGCTCCGGCGCGGCTCCCGTGGCACATCGAAACGACCGACGAAAGTCCCGAAGCCCTCGTTCAGCGCGAGGCCGCCGAAAAACTTTTTTCCACGCTTTCCGTCCGCAGCGCCACCGACAAAAATCTCCGCGGCGGTCTGCCACTTTTGATCGAGATGCTCATGGACGCCGTTGGCAAGCGCTATGCGTGCTGCGAGCTGCGTTTTGTGCGGCTTGACGACACAACGCCCTCGGCCCAACTGCAATTTGTTCCGCTGTGGCACTTCGAGCACAAAAACGGCCTGCTGCATTTTGTCGGCGAAGGCGGTGCGCTGACGCCGCTTGATGAACGCGAGTGGCTGGTGGCCGTCGGCGAAGGACTGATGGTCGCAAGCTCGATCGCTTATCTTTACAAACACCTGCCGTTGCGCGATTGGCTGATCTACTGCGAACGCAACGGCATGCCGGGGGTCAAGGGCACGACCGACGCGCTGCCTGGCTCGCCCGAGTGGGAAAGCGCGCGCGAGGCGGTCGAGAGCTTTGGCGCGGAATTTACAGCGCTCCTTTCCAAAGGCGCCAGCATCGAGGCGATTGACCTTTCGACCAAGGGCGCACTTCCCTACGGCGCGCTCATCGAGCGGATGGATCAGGCCCTCGCGGCTCTCTGGCGCGGGAGCGATCTCTCGACCATTTCGCGTTCGGCGACGGGTGCGAGCCTGCAAAAAGACGAGACGTCGCTGCTTGAGGAATACGACGCGCAATGGCTTGCCGATACGCTCAACACCCAGCTGCTCGCTCCCTTCATCCGCACTTTTTTTGGGCCGCGCGAGGCCGTCCGCGTGAGCTTCGAGCTGCGTCCCAGCGCGCAACTCGAGCGCGAAATCGCCACCTTCACGCTGCTTAAAAATCTCGAACTCCCCATCCCCGCGCAAACGCTTTACGAACGCCTGGGTCTCACCATGCCCACCGAAAGACAGGCCGCCAAAGTCGGCGACGTCCTCCAAGCCGCCGCGCCTCAAACCGAAACGAACGCCTAATTTTAAAATCTCAAATCCTCCACACCCATGATTGCGACAGAAAATACGCTCCCCCTCGCGCCGCAAAACCCGACGCAGGAGCCTTGGCTCCTTCTCGCGCGCTACGGCGATCACCCGCACGCGCACGGTCTGCAGCGCTTCACCCGCAAAGCCGCGCAACAAATCGTTGCGGTTTTCGACTCGCTTCTGGGCCGCCTCAAGCGCGCCTTTGGCGGACTGCCGATCTACATCGGCCACCCCGACGATCCCGAATTTCGCGGAAGCGTTGGCCACTCCGACACGCGCGCCTATGCGTGGATTGCGGCCCTCGAAGCCCGTGAGGATGGGCTCTACATCCGCCCCAAGTGGAGCGAAGCGGGCGCGGCACTTCTGCAAAACGCGCACTACAAATTCCTCTCGCCGCGCTGGAAGCTGCGGTCGCTCGGCGAAGGCGCGTGGGAACCCGTCGAGCTTATCTCGGTTGGGCTGACCAATACCCCCAATATCGCCGGCCCCGCGATCGCCAACGCCGCACGCGACGCCCGTCTGAGCGCAGAAGTGCGCCGCGAGTTGCCCCGCGTGGCGCGTTCGCTGGGGCTTGAGGATGGCGCGTCGGTGCCGGAGGTCTCCGCCGCAATCGAACGCTTGAGCGTCTCGACGGCCGCCGTCACCGAACGCCTTTCGCTCATCAACGCGCAGCTCGATCTGGCCCTTGAACGCGGGCAAATCGCGCTGGGCGAACGGGAAGAATGGCAAAAGCGACTCACTCAATCGGACTGCGCCGCCAACGAATTGGCGGCCATGCCTCGCGCACGCGCACTTGCGGCCAAGCCCTTCTTAAGCGAAGCGCTCACGCCCTATCAGGCCACTCGCGCCTCCGCCCGCGCCGAATTTGTGCGCGCCGTCGAAGAGCGCATGTCCAACACCGGCGAAGATTTCCCGACCGCTTGGAACGCCATCAAGGAAACCCGCCGCGGAATCTTCCAAAAATTTTCCAACTGAAATTTCTCAGCTCAAATCCAACTCTCCATCTCTCATCCAATGAAATCCACCCTTATTCTCTCCAACGTCGCCGAAGGCGTGCACGCCGAGGGACGCATGACCTTCACCGCGTCTAGCGCCATCTCCGCAAAGCATCTCTTTGGCAAACCCGGCTCCAGCGCCGGACAAATCGCGCTTGCCGGCTCCGGCAACACCTCGACGGGCTCTCGCGCCATCGGCGTTATTACCGACGAAGCCGAAGAAATCGGCGACGCAGTTTCGGTGTCGCTCATGGGCGCCAGCGGCTCCACGCTGCGCGCCTTGGCGGGCGGCGCGATCTCCATCGGCAGCCTCCTCACCTCCAATACCGACTCGAAGGCCGTCGATGTGGCGCTGCAAAGCACAGGCACCTACTACGTTTATGGCATCGCCTTAAACGCAGCCTCTTCGGGCGGCATCGTCGAATTCATCCCCTGCGTCGGCGTCACCCAGTCCGTCTAACCTTCCTTCACCTTTATTTCCAATACCATGTCCGAAAATATTTCCAATTCCCTGCCCGCCGACAACGGCCAGCAACCCTCCGGCGTCATCTGCGCGGCCAACGAAAGCCGTTTTGCCGCCACCAACCTCTCCGAGCCCCTCACGACTTTTGCCGTGGCGTGGAAGGACGGCAGCGATCTGCAAACGCTCCTCGACTTCATCGCGCCACCGGTTTTTGTGCAGCGTCGGTTTGAATTCCGCCGCGCCTCAAACGCCGAGGCCTTCCTCTCCGAGACTGACGACGTGCGCGCGATCGGTGCTGCCTTCAAGCGCGTCGATTACACCGGCGACGCAGTCCAGTCGAAAGTCTTTAACAAAGGGCTCACTATCCGCATCGATCACGACGAAGAACCCGACGGCAACTATCAGGAGCGCTATGTGCAGCTGCTTTTGCAGCGCCTCCTGCGCAACGAACTCCGCCGCGCGGTGGCCGCGCTCGATGGGGCAGCCGTAAGCGCCTCCAAGACGTGGGGCGCCTCCGCCAATCCCGACGCCGACGTCCGCGACGCGATCGCCGCGGCCGCCAACGTGACGGGAGTAAGCCCCAATCGCGTCCTTTTTGGCGAAGGAGCGTGGTTCAAGCGCGCCGACGCCTATGACCAGCAGGACAATGCCGGAGCCTCGCGCAGCGCGGGACTGACCCCCGATGAACTGGCCCCCAAGCTCTTTGTGGAGGGCGTCCGGATTCTCCGCGCGCGCTATCAGTCGAGCGAAACAGCCAAGGCGAATATCCTCGGCAACTCCGTCTATGCCTACTATGCCGAGCAAAGCGGCATCAAGGACGAGCCTTCCAATCTCAAGCGTTTTGTGACGCCCACCGAACAGGGCGCCTACCGCGTTTACGTGGACGAACACGCCAAATACACCGATCTGACCGTCGAGCACTACAGCAATATCGTAGTTACCTCCGATCTCGGCATCCGCAAGCTGGCTATAAGCTAATCACCATCAAACGTGTTCCTCCCCTAATATGCCGGTCGTCCGTTTATTCGGGCGGCCGGTCAAAGGGGGACTCCAA
Source organism: uncultured Verrucomicrobiota bacterium (assembly GCA_964541905.1). Lineage (GTDB taxonomy): Bacteria > Verrucomicrobiota > Verrucomicrobiia > CAZIPW01 > CAZIPW01 > CAZIRU01. Next base: position 35,333 of record CAZIRU010000008.1, on the reverse strand, counting down.
ATTTCCAACCTTTAAAATTCCATGTCCACTCTCTACTCATCCGAAACCATCCCCTCCGCCGGAGGCAGCGCCTTGAGCGCCACTTCGACGAGCCTCACCAAACACCTTGTGAGCCTTCACGCCAGGGTGACTACCGGCGCTTCGCTCCCCACGCCCGAAGCCACCTTCCAGATTATTCTGTCAGCCACCCCCTTCACCCTTGACGATGACGACGCCCCTTCGCAATTGCGGCCCTCGCTTGTGCTCACCTGCAAGCCTGTCCAGACCTCCAGCGGCGTTTTCGTCTTTAAGAGCGAGCCGACCCTTCTCGAAGGGCCCAACGTCCACGCGTGGATCAATGCCGACGCCTTGGGCGCCGATGTCACCCTCGATGCCACGCTTGTCGAAATCGCCTAACCCCTACCGAGCTTGAAAAATCCCGCATATATGAAAGACAAAGAACTCTATTTGCTGAAGTTTGCAACCGCATCGGGATTTGATGCCGACGCGCAAACCTACCTGACCGCCGTTGAGGCTACCGGCGCGAGCTTGAGCGCAACGCAAAAAGGGGCCGTCAATACCCTTGTGGAGGCGCTCAAAACCGCCGCGCTCTGGAGCCATTTTGTAGCGCTGTATCCCTTCGTTGGTGGCACCGCCGCGGCTCACTCAATCAACGCGAAAAGCCCGGGCACCTACAATATCGTCTGGAACGGCACCGTCGCGCACAACGCAAACGGCATTGCCGGCGATGGCGCAACGGGCTATGGAGCGCTGGGACTAACCGCCTATGCGCTCTCGCAGCTCAACAGCCGCAGCGCCAGCTTTGGCTGCTATCGCCGCAGCGCCGGAAACAACTACCAGCAGGACCTTGGCGAACGCATTGGCAGCAACCCTTACCAAGGCTATTACTACGACAGCTACGAGGACAACTTCTCGGGCAATGCCGGCGCAACCGATTCAACCAAGGTAGGCGACGCACTTGGCAGCGCGCATACGCGACTGCTTGCCATCTCGCGACTGACGGGAGACACAAAAATCCGCGGCTATTACAGAGGCGCGCAGTCTTCCGAATCTACTGGCATCGACACGCCCGACCTGACGGGACTGACCAACGGCATGATTCTTTTGGGAATCCATAATGGCGCCGCCCTTTCGCTAACGAATGTCAATCTGGCCTTTGCGTTCGTCTCCAGCGAAGGGCTCACCTCCTCGCAAGCCTCCGCGCTGGCGGCGGCCGTAGACGCCTTTCAAACAACTCTCGCAAGAAACGTTTAACTATGCAGACCTTTTTTATCATCCCTCGGGCTCTCTACGAGGCCACCGATTGGCAGGCTTCGGAGTGCTGCAACGTGGCCCCACGCCTGATCCTCTCGGGCGCGCACGCGGGCTCCTACGCGGTCAATACCGCACTCTTCCAAAGCGATCCGTCTTTTGAAAAATTCCGCGACCTCCTCGAAGCCCTCGAGACGGCCGAGCTGTCCGCAAGCGACCTCAACCCCGCACAAGAAAGCGCATAACTTATGGCTTGGACCACTCTTACTGCCGATGAGCTCAACGAATATCTGGCCTCGGCGCAACTTCGCGCGCTGCGTACGCGCGCCCTCGCCGCCACCCAGGACGACCCTCTGCCGCAAATGATCGAAGAGGTCATTTTGCACGTCCGCAACGTCATCACGTCGGCGGGGCTTCCCGTCGAGGCCGCAAGCGGGACTTTTCCCGAAGCGCTCAAAAGCGCCGTCGCGTTTTTGACGCTCGAGCTTGCGCAGACGCGCCTGCCCGGGCTCTCGCTTACGACCGAACAAAAGACCCTCATCTCGGCCGCACGCGGGACTTTGAATAAAATTCTCGCGCGCTCCCTCGCCGTCGAAGCTCCCGCCACGGCCGACTATTCCGGCGTTGGCGGCACCTCGGCGACTATGCAGCTCCTGCGCAGCCGCAGCCGCTCTGCGACGGGCGATGCCCTCAAAAAACTCTCCTAAAGATCCTCAAAAAAAAACATGAACACACTCAAAGATTTCTTCTTCACCTGCGCCGAAGTGCTCCAACACGCCGCGCTGCGCCTCTGGAAGCTCGCACGCCTCCTCGGCGGCGCGCTGCTCGCGGGAGGAAAAGCCGCTCGCAAACACATCGTCAAGAAACTCACGCAAAATGCTTAGCTTTACCGAAAAAATTCAGGCCTCGATCGCCGACAAACTCCGGCGCACCGAAGCCCTGCGCACCCTTGAGATTGTCGTCGATCGCGCCGACACGCTGGAGGGCAAGCTCGACGAAAAGCTTGCCGCCAAGGTCGGGCTGTCGGTCTTGGTCAAGATTCCCACTCCCACCGGCGCGGCCTTGGCGGGAAGCGCGGTCACGTTTTCGCCACTCATCTGCCGCGTGAGAATTATCGAAAATCTTTTGACCAACGCAAGCGGCCTTTCGGCGCCCTTGGCTGCCCAACTCGCCCTCAAGGCCCTCTGCGCCTTTACGCCCGAAGGAGCCGCGAGCGCCCTCACGCCGCGGGTGACCTACCCTTGGAATCACAACTCTGGAACCCTCACCACCAACGCCGTCGAGCTTGTCCTTGAGACCTCCGCGACGGTCAATCTTTAGAAGCTCATCCCCATGACCACCCTTTCTCGCAGAAGAATACGCCTTGCCGCCGACGCAGCCAGGCTCGACGCACCTTGCGACGCGCTCACCAACTTTACGCCCGCCTTTTATCGCGGAAACGATTTGCAGGTGGAGTTCGCGCTCTTTTCCGGCTCAACGCTTTTGGATGTTTCCAACATCACCTCCGTCACGCTGGAAATAAAAAATTCCGACGAGCTCCACACGCCTCCGGAGCCCAGCGCGGAAGTCTTGATGACAAAAACGCTCACGGCCGCAAATCTTAACACAGCCCTTGCCGCCGCCGACTGGAATGCCGGCACGGCACAGCACGGAGCCTTCACGTTTACGGCGGCTCAGGCCAATATCGCCGCAGGACACAAGTGGCTTGTCCTTTGGGCACTCACCAGCGACGACCCAGGCCGCGTTATCACCGTCGCCGCGGGGCCTGTGAGCGTTTTGGAGGACGGCGCTTCGGGAAGCATCTCCGAGCCGCCCGAAACGGGAGACCTCTATTATACCTCCACCCAAAGCGATGCGCGGTATTTGCAGGGGGCGCAAAATCTCTCGGAGCTCGCCAGCGCTTCGGCATCGCGGCTCAACTTGGGACTGGGGAGCGCCGCGGTTCTGAATGCGGGCACCTCTTCGGGAAATGTCCCCGTCTTGGGCGCCGACGGAAAGCTTGCCGGCTCCGTCATGGCCGAAGTGGACACAAGCACCCTGCGTCCGCGCGGCGGAGTTATTTTAAGCGGAGGGTTTATGACGCTCCCCGCGCTTACGCTCGGCAGAAGCAATTTTGACTTCCTCTTTCTCCTCAAGCGGGATGCGTGGGGAAGCGATAATTATTTAATTGGCGGCGCCGCTTCAAACGCGCTCACGCTGCGCTTTGGCGCGGGAAATACACTCATCGCCGGCATCTCGGGCCTTGGCGACATGCTGGAGAGCGCCAGTAGTGTGGCAACTGACGAAGCGGTATGGGTGCGGCTCAAAAAAGCCGAGGGAATGCTCACGATGTATCTCGACGGCGCGCTAGAGGCGACCGTCGCCGACAGCCTCAACTACACCGGAGCCTTTTCCGTTCTTGGCGCCGCGGATAGCGCCGGAACAAGTCCCTTCCGAGGGACAATCCTTGCGGCGGCAATGTGGAATCGCGGGCTGGCGGACGACGAAGTCAGCGCCTATCAGGCTTTGGGCGGCGCCGCGCTCGAGGACAGGTGGGGCAGCCTTACAAATATTTACACCGCAGCGAGTTTGACCGTCGGCAAAAAAGTTTATTTGAAAACCAGCGGCAGCGATTCGATCGTCATCAATGGCACAACCTACGGGAATGGCTCCGGCAACACCAACGCAACCGGAGGACTAGAAATCGAAATTGCCTCGGCAACCATTACCAACAACCTTACAAGCTCAAGCACGTTGCAGTATATCGGGGGACTGTGGGACCTCGATTGCGATGCCGGTTGCGGCTTTGAGCTTCGCGACCGCAGCGGCAATGCGCACCACGCGCTTTTGAGCGCAAGCGGTTGCACGCACCTCGTCGCCAAACGCGACTGGCAGCTCACGGCCGACTTGACCGCAAGCGGCTACCTCGGCGGAAGCGCCCGCGTGGTGCTGCCCGAAGGTCATATCATCGAAAAAATTTGGAGCGTCGGCGGCAACGGCATCGTTTTGAACGTCGGCGAGACGACTTCGGGCACCACCCTTGTCAGCTCGCATAGCTGTTCAACAGGAGTGGCCAGCGCAACGCTTGCCGCAGCGCGCAGCTCCAATAGACAAATTTATGTGACCTACGCAAGCGGCTCGGGCAGCGTCCGAGTGGTTTTGAAAGGCACCGTGGAATAATTTGACCGAGGTTTGCCTCATAATAACTGTACGGGGGCGCCGCAGAAATGCGGCGCTCTTGGCGTTGAGGAAGAAGCCCGCCATCGTCAAAACGCTAAATAATAAGATTCTTATCTATTATTACTTGAATAATTTTTTGGAAGAATGTACAATGACCTTATTATGGCAGATCTTCAAGAGTTGTACGGACAAGTTGAGCAGGTTATGGCTCTGAACACGCCCCTGATGGAAGCTGCGTGCAAGTTCGTTGATGGATTGATAGCCAAAAAGGATTTTGGTGCAGCCGCATGCGCCTCAAAGTTTTTGGTGCTACGCGCACCAGATGCGCAAAAGGCCGAGCTCTTAAAAGCAGGGATCACAGGCTTGGCTCGGGCTGGCGAAACAGCGGCAGCAGAAAGACTGGCGCTGTGGGGTATAAATTCTGCCCGCTATATCGAAAGGGCTGAATTCTTGAAAGCGGGAATCGTCGCCTTGAGACAGGCGGATCGCGAAGGTGCCGCAGACAAACTGGCAGACTATGGGTTTAAGTATTTCGGCAAAGATCAGGAAGCTGAACTCTTACAAGCGGGAGTCGCTGGTTTTGCTCAAACAGGTGGTACAATCGCCGCGGAGGCATTTGCGCACAAGGGGTTCGTGGACGCCCCCAAAGAGCAAAAGGCTGAAATCTTAAAAGCGGGGGTTGCAGGATTTGCTCAGGCAGGTTGGGAAGGTGCCGCGGTAGATTATGCGCGCTGGTGCGTCAGCATGGCCCCTGGGGCCATGGATGAACTCGCAGTGGTAGGAATCGCTAGTTTGGCGCAGGCGGGCTATCGAAAGGCCGCCGAGGAATATGCACGCTGGTGCGGCGCGGATGCCAATGAAACGGTGAAAAAGGCGCTCGCGGAGGCACTGGGCGAGGAAAAGACGCCCGAAGGAAAATTGGGGAAGGCCCTCGAGAAGGCGGGCGCAAGCTTTGAGACCCAAGAGGGCCTTGGCAAAGCTTAAGGGAAAGGTATCGGGAGGGATGCGGCGCTTTTGTATTGGCGGTGCGCGAGCGACGACGCAGGAGGAGCGAGCGAAGGGCCCGAAAGGGAGCGCGGCGAAGGCAAAAAACGCGAGGAGGAAAGAGGGCGGAAGGAAGGCGGAGGAAGGCCCTTCAAGGCCGGAGGCCGCACCGCCGAAATCAAGTGTTTACAAACAAAATTTTGCCGAAGCGGGAGGGCGCTTGCGCGGCTGTGAGCGCGGAGACGAAGTCGGAGAGCGGAAAAGTGGCGGCGACCGGCTGCGTGAGCGTACCGGAGGCGAGCGCGCTCCAGATTTTTTCGAGCATCGTCAAAATTTCGGCGCGCGTGTGGGTGCGGTAAGTGCGGTCCATCCAAAAACCACGCAAGACCACGTCGTTAAAAATAAGTTCGCGGGTGGGGAAACGAACATCCTCGCGCGAGGCGCCACCGATCGTCACGCATACGCCTCCCTCGCGGAGGGCCTTCAGAAGCGAGAGCGCGCTTTTGCCGCCGACTTGGTTAAGCGCCAAAGAGACGCGGATTTTTTTGAAATATTCGTCGGTCTCGTCCCAAACCACCTCGGCGCCCAGTTTTTTGAGGAGGGCCTCGTCCTCGGGAATTTTGTTGCGCACCACCGCGTGTGGCTTGAGACCGCGTGCGGCGGCCAGCTGGATAAACGCCACGCTCACCGCGCTTTTGCCGGCATTGGTAAGAACCGCGTCGCCCGCGGAGAGGTTCGCAAAATCTTCGAGAACGCGCAAGGCCGTTGGCGGATTGACGAACGAAAGCGCAAGCGCCTCGGGAGGGAGATTTTTGGGGAGCGGGTAGAGCTCGACCGAAGGAACGTCGGACAGCTCGGCCCAGACCCCGCCGGCTTCCGGGAGGCGGACATAGTCGCCGACGGAAACGCTCGTGGCCCCTGCGCCCAAGGCCACCACCTCCCCCACTCCTTCGCGGCCCATCACGCAAGGAAACTCGCGCGCCTTGCCATAGGTACCCGCGATCATCCCAAAGTCGGACGGGTGAACCGCCGCCGCAAGAAGCTTCACACGCGCCATCCCTGGCAACGGCGCCGCGGGCAAAGAAACTTCGCGCAGCTCGAGGACCTCGCGCCAGTCTCCGGCCGCACGACAAATTAAGGCTTTCGGCATGGGAGAATTGTCGCTAAAGTCGGGGGGAATGTCAAAAAATCACGCAACTTTTAAAAATGAGCCGCAAGGGCTCCCTTATCCGCTCGATTGGGCGGCCCTTACCCCACAGGCCTTAACGGCCAAAATTGAACGGGGGCTGGAACTCGCGCGCGAACGACAAAAAGCCCTCGAAGAACTGCCGCTCGAGAGCGTTAATTATCAAAACTTCGTCTTGGCGCTTGTAAATTTTACCGTCGAGCTCGATCAGGCGTGGTCGATTGCCGGACATCTTGCCAGCGTCAATGACTCTCCGGAAATTCGCGCGCTCATGGAAAAATATCTGCCGATGGTTACTGAGTTTTATTCTGGCGTAGCCGTCAATAGCGCCCTCTGGACGCGCGTCAAACACGTTCGCAGAACCGCGCGCAACTTAACGCCCTTGCAAAAAAGACATCTAAAAGGAACCGTCAAAGGCTTCCGGCGCTCCGGCTCCGAGCTCTCGCCCCAAAAAAAGACGGAATTCGTCGCCATCGAAAAAGAATTTACGAGCCTCGCCGAGACCTTCTGCCAAAAAAATATCGACGCCATCAACGCTTTTGAAAAACATTTCCCTGACGGCGCCGAAGCCGGGCCTTTGCGCGGTCTTCCGCCTGCCGCGCTTGCTTTGGGGAAAACTGCTGCCAAAAATAAAGGCCGAGACGGCTATATCTTTGGACTCGAGGAACCTTCGCTTGTGGCGATCGCGGCACACGCCTCCAGCGCCGAGCTGCGAAAAGAATTTTGCAACGCCGCGCTGCAATGCGGACGGCAGCCTCCCTTTGAAACGCGCGCCATTGTTGCGCGAATGCTCGAACTGCGCCAACGAACGGCCCGCCTATTGGGCTATCGCGACTTCGCCTCCTATACCGTCGAAGAGCGAATGCTTAACCGTCCGGCAAAAATAAAAGCCTTCATCCGAAAACTTACCCGGAAAGTCCGAAATTTGGCGCTCGCGGAATTTGATAAACTTAAAAAATTGAAACGCGACCTCGGAGATGCCTCGCCTTTCGAGGCCTACGATAGATCTTATTACATGGAACGGCTGCAGGAACGTGAGCTCTCGCTCGAGACCGAAGCCCTGCGGCCTTATTTTGAATTTACCCGCGTCCGCGAGAGCCTTTTCGATCTGGCCCGAACGCTCTTCGGCATCGAAATTCGCAAGCTCGAGGGCCACGCCTCCTGGCATCCAGACGTCGAGTATTACGAAATCTTTGACGGCGCGCGGCTCATCGGAGGCTTTTACACTGACTTTTTCCCAAGGCCTGGCAAACGCTCCGGCGCCTGGCACAACGATATTGTTTCGATCCGGACTGCTTCCGATGGCAAAACCTCCCCAGGGATTGACGTCATCGCCGGCAACTTTATGCCGCCAAGCGTCGATACCCCTTCGCTTTTGACTCACGACGAGGTAACAACGCTCTATCACGAGTTCGGTCATCTGCTCCACGGACTCCTCACCGAGGTTCCAATTTTGAGTCTGAGCGGTACTCGCGTCGCTCTCGACTTTGTCGAGCTGCCTTCGCAATTGCTGGAAAATTATTGCACCAACGCCGCGTATCTGAAAAAAATCGCGCATCACTACAAAACCGACGAGCCTCTTGATGACCAAAAAATTGAACAGTTGCGAGCTTTGAGGTTCTTTTTGCAGGGGCTCTGGACGCTCAGACAACTTAGCTTCGGCACGCTGGATATGTATCTGCACACTTGTCGAACGCCCCCAGCCGACATTGATGCCGCCCTCGAAAAAGCACTGCGTGACTACCAACTCCCCTATCATACAAAAATCCCAACCGGAGTTTTCAGCTTCGGACACCTCTGGGGCGGCGGTTATGCCGCAGGTTATTACAGTTATCAGTGGTGCAATGTGCTGGAGGCCGACGTCTGGGGGTATTTTGAAGCGCACGGGATCTTGTCGGAAAAGGTCGGCAGGGCCTATCGCGACGCAATTTTGAGCCGCGGAAATTCTGAACCGGCGGAGAAGCTCTTTAAAAGGCTTATGGGGCGAGGGCCCAGGATGGAGGCGTATTTGCGGAGGCTGGAAGGTAAAGGGTAGCCAACGCAAAAAGGCCGCCAAAAAAGGCGGCCTTTGAAAGGCGGATTCTCCGCGAAAAATGCTACTTGGCCTCGGAAGCCGGAGCTTCGGAGGTCTGTCTCTCGAGGAGGCGCTTTTCGTTGACCTTGGTCGCGGCCTTGCCAATGCGCTCGCGCATATAGTACATACGAGCGCGGCCCACAACCGCTTCGCGATCAACCTCGATCTTTTCGATATTCGGCGAGTGGATGGGGAAAACACGCTCGACGCCAATGCCGGAGGCAATGCGGCGAACGGTGAAAGTGCTCTCAATCCCCTCCCCTCGGCGGGCAATCACGATGCCGGCAAAAATCTGGATGCGCTCTTTGTCGCCCTCGCGCACGCGCGTGTGAACCCGCACGCCGTCGCCAACCTTGAAGGAGGCGACCTCTTTGAGCTGCGAGGCGGTAATTTCTTTGAGAATGGGTTTCATAAATACTTAGAAAAGAGGAGTTTGTTTGCGTTTTCTCTCCGCCGCCTGCGCGCGACGCCAAGAGGCAATCTCGGCGTGGTTGCCCTGCAAAAGCACTTCGGGAACTTTCATTCCCTTGTACTCTGTCGGGCGCGTATACTGCGGAAAAGACATCATGTTATGACAAAAACTCTCGTTTGTCAACGATTCTTCGTTGCCCAAAACACCCGGGATAAATCGGCATAGACAGTCGATCACCACGCATGCCGGAAGCGTCCCATTTGTTAAAATATATTCGCCTATGGAAATTTCTTCGTCGATGCAGCTTTGGCGCGCACGTTCGTCAATGCCCTCGTAGTGGCCGGAGAGGAAAATCAGATGCGAGTAACGAGAGAGACGCTGGGCAATTTTTGCCGATAAAAGCTCGCCATCGGGGGCCAAATAGACCACGTGGGGCTTGGCCGATGGGTCGGCGGCAACGGCTTGGGCCTTCAAGTCGGAAATGGAATCGAAAATCGGCTCGGGCTTCAAAAGCATCCCCGGGCCTCCCCCAAAAGGACGGTCGTCAACCTTGTGGTGCACGGGGTCGTTGGACCACCGGCGCAGGTCGTGGACGGAAAGGCTGACGAGGCCCTGCTCCTGCGCGCGCGCAAGAATGCTCTCCGAAAGGAAACCCTCGGCCATCGCAGGAAAAAGTGTGAGCAGGTCAATGCGCATAAAAGCGATTTTAACAAAAAGGCCACCCTCAAGCAAGGATGGCCTCGGTAAAGTGTAAAAATAGCCCCTATGCCTTGGCGGCGGGGGCGGCTTTGCGGGCGCGTGTAATCAGCGTGCGAGCGCTATCCGTCGGAAGCGCTCCCACCTTGAGCCAATGTTCCACGCGCGCCATGTCCAAGTCGAGATAGCGCTTGGTGTCGGTGTCGCGCGGGGAGTAGTGCCCCAAAAGCTCCACGTAGCGGCCATCGCGGCGCGAAGCGCGCTCGGCCACCACCATACGGTAATGCGGATTCTTTTTGGAACCGCCACATTGCAAGCGAATTGTCAAAGCCATAGACAGACATTGTAGCAAAGCTCCCACGCGGACGTCAAGAGGGATTTATGGCTTGTCTTGGAGAGGAGTTTTTGAAAGCATGGGGCTCATGAAACAGCCCAAGGGGTATACGATTCACGAACTTATGATTGTGGGCGCCATGATTCTGGCACTTTTGACAGCCGCGGGATTTTATCTGGCCAATTATGTCACCAAAGCCAAAGAGGATGCGCAGGCACGGCAACTGGTTACCCTTAACCGCGCGCTCGAAGAATATCGGATGGCAGGAGGAATTTCCAGGGCACACTCGCTTAGGGGCGTTACGACCACGGCGAAAATCGGGGCGGTTGTCGAAGCCCTAAGGACGGGCTTTACCGCCGACGACGGGCGCAAGCATAACTTTTTGCCAAATACGGGGGATTTGGATATTTCAAAAATCTCTGCAACCCACGAAGGAAATCGCTTTCATTTTACCACAGTCACTGATGGTATGGTAGAATCAGAGGAAGAAGCGTCCACGTGGACGGTGGACGGGTGCGCTTACACGCACCGCAAAAAAATCACCATCAAGGGGGACTATGTGGACGAAGACCTGACAAACTTCCCGCTGCTTGTGAAAATTTCCAGCGATACCGATATCGGCGGCGATACCAATTCCGACGGCTACGACATTCGGTTCACCTCTTCCGACGGCAGCACGGCCTTGCCCTACGAACGGTGTCTGCACAGCGTTTCGGGCGGCGCCTTGACAGCCGTTTATTGGGTGAGAATTCCGACCGTCCTCTCCGATGGCACAACGTACATCTACGTATATTATCGTACGGAAGACACCTCCGATGGCTCCAACACTTCCGGCACTTGGAGCGGCTACGAAGCCGTCTATCATCTTGATAACGGCACTACGCTCTCCGGCGCGGATTCAAGCGGCAACGGACGCACCCTGACGGCTTACAACGCCACCGCGGCCTCGGGCAAAGTAAATGGCGGCTCCGAACATGACGGCACCGACGACTATTTGTACGGCGGTGATGTTATGGACATTGGACTCAACGACCTAACGCTCTCCATCTGGGTGCGGTGGGACTCCAGCACTGAGACTTATACAGGCTTTATGGGCAAAGGGTATCTGCACGGTAGTGGTCGCGGCTATGGCATGGGAGGTATAGGCTCTTCCGGAAAGATGGAGGTTCAAATTCGCGATAAAAATACGGATAACGGTGTTCTATCCGGTGCTATAAAAGATGGCACGTGGCGATATTTCAGTGCAACCTTCGATCGTGATGGGTATTTGACGCTATACATAAACGGGGCCGCGCAATCTTCTCCCGTCAGTATTTCCAGTCTTTCAGCAACAAGTCTTTCGGATAGCTTTACCTTTGCCGTCGGCTCGCGGTCTTCGGGGGATGGCACTTATCTCTTCGACTTGGACGGTGGGCTGGATGAAGGTCGCGTAATATTTACGCTTCGTTCCGCCGCCTTTATCAAATTCGAGTACTACAATATGGCCAGCTCGGATAACGAGCTAACTTGGGGCTCTCAGGAAACTTGCTCGTAAAAACGACTCACTCCTGCGCCTTGTAGAAAAGTGTTTGTAAAAGCACCCCCGCATCTTCACAATCAACTTATGATTCAAAAAATCGATCATATCGGAATAGCGGTCAAATCTATCGAGGAGTGCCGCAGCCACTACGAAAAAACACTGGGGCTTAAACTCGAGAAAATCGAGACCGTCGAAAGCCAGAAGGTCAAAACGGCCTTCTTCGTTTGCGGAGAAGTGCATATCGAGCTGCTCGAGCCCACCGATCCCGAAAGCCCCATCGCCAAGTTTTTGGAAAAACGCGGCGAAGGTGTTCATCATATCGCCTTTTACTCCAGCGACCTCTGCGGCGACCTCAAACACGCCGCCGAAAATGGCACCAAGCTTATTAACGAGATCCCTTTTGAAGGGGCGTGCAATAAGCTCGTGGCGTTTTTACACCCGAAATCGACCTTTGGCGTGCTCACCGAGCTTTGCGCGATGAAGAGTTAGGCCATTGACGATTAGGCTGGTTTGCGCGAGGCGAAAGCGTTAGGATGCGCTTATGAAAAGCATGACGGGTTTTGCACGCGCGCGAAAGAGTTTCGACGGTGGCTCCGTCGAAGTCACTTTGGGCTCAATCAACAAACGGGGGCAGGAAATCTTTGTGGCAACACCCCGCGAGCTGGGGGGCCTGGAGGGAAAGCTTTACGCGCGGATGAAGACGGAATTTGAGCGGGGCAAGGTGCAGCTTGCCGTGAGGCTGGAGCTTAAAAAAACTAGCGGTGCGGTGGAGAAAAAAATCGCCGAGGCGAAAAAAATCTGCAAAGGGCTCAAGGTCCCCTTTGCTCCCGACGCAAACGCGGTCCTTGCGCTTTTGCGCGAGGGAGGCAATGCGGGCTTTGACGAAAAAAAGGTCGAAGCCGCAACGCTCGAAGCCGTCACGATTGCTATCGCGGAATGTCGAAAAACGCAGCTCAAAGAAGGCGCGCATCTGCAAAAAGATTTTCGCGCGCGACTCAAAACGATTCGGGAGCTGCTTGCGCGCGCCGAAAAGCTCTCTGGGCAGACCGTCGCGTTGCAACGCGAGCGGCTGATGAAAAACCTTGAGCAGGCCGGCCTGGCCGTCGAGACCAAGGACGAAAGAGTGCTCAAAGAGCTGGCGCTTTTTGCAGACAGGGTGGACATTGCCGAGGAAATTACGCGCCTACGCGGCCACCTCAAGGCAATGGACGGGCTGCTCGCGGCAAAGGGAAGCGTCGGAAGGCAAATCGAGTTTCTGCTGCAGGAGTTTTTGCGCGAGTGGAACACCCTCGGCAACAAATCCACGCAGCTTGAGCTGGTGCAGACCGCCTTGAGCGCCAAAAATGAAGTCGAGCGGCTGCGCGAACAGGCCGCAAACGTGGAGTAGCGCCGGTTTGCCTACGGTTGGGGTTGCTGCGGGGCTTGCGCACGGAAGCGCCGGAGCGACTGCGGGAAGGAGCTGTAAAGGATGTAAAGCGCAACGCCCACCGTAATGCCGACATCCGCGATATTGAAGGCCGGAAAACGGAACAGGCCAAAATTCAGGTCGATGAAATCCACCACATAACCCAAACAAAGCCGGTCGATCATATTGCCCGCGATCCCAGCTATCAAAAGGCCAAACGCCACCTGCATCGCGAGTGTGTGCAAGCCCAGCGCACGGCGCAAAAGATAGATCGTCAAAAGCGCGACAATCGCCAACACCCCCAGCACATAACTGCTCCCCGCCATCATCCCCCACGCTGCACCCGTATTGCGGACATAAACAATATTGGCAAAGCTCCCCAGCGAGAACAAAAACGTGCCCCCCTGATGGTATTCCGCCAGCTGAACGAGATATTTGGTGAACTGGTCGAGAAGCAACGTCCCGACAATCAGTCCCCAAAAAACTCGATAGCGCTTAAACTTCTCCGCTTTCATCGTCGCCTCCGGCAACTTCTATATCGTCACTTTCGTCGCTGGAGGAAAGACCTACCCTCTGGGACGAACGACGGCGCAGCCGCTCGTATTGGTCCTGGCCCTCCTTGGAAAAACGAGTGAAAGGAACCGCCTTGAGACGCTCGCGGCTGATCGGCTTGCCCGTCACCTCGCAAAGGCCGTAGGTGCCAGCGAAAATGCGACTGATGGCCGCCTCGACCTCGCGGAGCATCTCTTTGTCGGAGGAGACTTGCGAGAGAGCAAAATCGTAGTCGTAGGCGTCGGTCCCCGCATCGGCGATGTGCTGGCTGTAGCTGGAAAGATCGCCGGAGGACTCCTTGGCCGACGCACGCAAGGTCTGCTCGGAGCGCTCCTCCACCGTCACCAGAAGCTCGTCGCGCATGGTGATAAGTTTTTTGTAGTAGGGCAAAAGCGCTTTGGGCACGCGCTTTTCGTCATAGATGGTCGCGCTCTTGGGCTTGGGGCCACCCAAAAGATCGTCGAGGGTCGCGCTTTTGAGGACGCGCGGCTTGACCTTCACCTCCGGCTCGACGACTGGTTTTTTGGGGGCCGGCACAACCGTCTTGGCAGACTTGTCCGCACGATCGGGCTTGGTCTTGATCAAGTCGCGGACCTCGCTTAAAGAAAAGGCCACCGGAGTTTGGCGACGCGAAGGAAGACGAAAGACCGAGGGGGTGTTTTTGGTGATGCCCGTCAGCTTTTTGAGGACGTGCTTGATGCGCTGCTCGTTGGCGGATTTGTCCACAGGCGCGGCCTTTTTGGCGGCGGGAGCGGGCGACTTGGGCGCAACCGGCTTGGCTGGCGAGGAATTCTTTTTGGAAATGGTTTTTTTCATAGATTTTTGGGGTGTTGGGTGTTTGATTTTTGAGTTGTTTTTATGAGTGGAAGTTTTTTTGGAAAGTTTTTGGAGAGGCTGCTTTTTGGCGGCAGTTTTGGCGCGTGGCTTGGCGGCGCGGGCGTTCTTTTTTTGGGGGGATTTTTTAGCCATGAGTTTTGGAGGTTGAAATTGCCAAAGTGGCTTGGCACCTGTCGCACAGGCGGTCCTCGGCGGGACTCACAAAACGCCAGCAGCGGGGGCATTTGTGGAGCGCGGCCTTTTGGGCCTCCACGTTCAAACTCCCCTCGCCCTTTTGTAATTCTACCCCAGATACAATAAAAAGTTCAGACAAATCGTCGGCCTTGAAGCGCTCCAGCGCCGAAACGTCGCCTCGGAATATGAGCTTGGCCTCCAAGGACTTGCCGATCGTCTTGGCTTGGCGGAGGACCTCCAGCTTTTCATTGGCCTTCTCGCGCAAAGGCAAAAGCGCGTCAAAAGCCGCCAGCTCGTCGGCGTTCGGCGCGCCCGTGACTTCCTTGGGCCACACCTCCAAATGGAGGCTCTGCGGCGCAAAATCGGAGTCGCTTTGGCGGTAAGCCCACGCCTCGTCCGTTGTAAAAGGCATAATCGGCGCCAGCACGCGCACGAGCACGCCAAAAATTGCTTCGAGGGCCGTCAAGGCGCTGCGGCGCTCGAGAGAACCCACAGCGCAAGTATAAAGGCGGTCTTTGATGACGTCGTGATAGACCGCCGAAAGAGTCGCTTGGCAAAAACGCAACGTGAGCTGATAGACACGCGCGAAATCGTAAGACTCGTAGGCAGCGGTGGCCTCGGCCAAAAGAGCCGACGCTTTGCCCAACGCCCAACGATCGAGCGGGCGAAGCTCGGAAGGCGCAAGAGACTCACGCGCCGCATCAAAGCCGTTTAAATTGGCAAGCTGGTAACGTAGCGTATTGCGCAGGGTCATGTAGGACGCCGAAACGCTTGCGAGGACCTCGTCGCTTAAGATGACGTCGCCTTGATAATTTTGAGAGGCCGCCCACAGGCGCAAGACGTCGGCACCGTATTTTTGCGCCATCTCGCCAAAAGGCAGCGCGCCGCGACTCTTGGAGAGCTTTTCTTTATCGGAGTCGAGGATGAAGCCGTGGGTGAGCACGGTCTTGTAGGGGGCCATCCCGCGCGAGACGATATTCATCCAAAGAGAGGACTGGAACCAACCGCGATGTTGGTCGGAACCCTCCAAATAAAGGTCGGCTTGAGCGGGCAACTCCGAATGGGCGCGGCGCAAAGCCAGATAGCTGGCGGCAGAGTCAAGCCACACATCAAGCGTATCGGTCTCGGGCTTGAGCGCCGAGGGTGCGGGCCACTCAGACGGAAGCGACAGGCCGGCGAGAAGCTCGGAGGCCGTCTGCTCGAAGAAAATGTTGGAGCCGGAGGTGGCCACCTTGTCGGCAAGGGCGCGGATAACCGCAGCGTCGATAAAGCGGCGGCCGGAAGCGTCGGAAAAGGCCGGAATCGGAAGCCCCCATGAACGCTGGCGGCTGATGCACCAGTCGGGACGGCTTTCGATGGAGCCCACGATGCGACTGCGGCCCTGCTCGGGAATCCAGCGCGCCCCTTCGACTGCCGCGAGGACTTTTTGGCGCATGCCGCCTCGGTCGAGGCCGATGAACCATTGCTCGAGCGCGCGGAAAACAATCGGCGTCTTGGAGCGCCAGCAGAAAGGATATTGATGGGGATGCGCCGCTTGCGCCAAAAGCGCGTGTTTTTCTTTTAGCAAGGCGATCACCGCGTCGTTGGCCTCGCTATGGCCGTCCTTTTCGAGAGTGGTGAGGCCCACGAGCTGCGGCGGGATGCGGCCATCGTCGCGATAGCGGCCCTCGTCGTCGAGGGGGCTGTAAACTTCGAGGCCCTTGGCCTTGCCCGCCAAATAGTCCTCCATGCCGTGCCCAGGCGCTATGTGAACGCAACCCGTGCCGTCCTCGGCAGAAACAAAGTCGGCAAGGATGACGCGCCCCTTGTGTGCCATGAAAGGATGCGCGTAGGTGCGCCCCTCGTAGGCCGAGCCCTTTTGCGTGGCGCCCAAAGTGGCGCCTTGGAGCTTGGCAGCAGCAATGAAATTCTGCGCGAGGCTCGCCGCGACAATGTATTTTTTGCCAGCGTGAAGAACCTCGACGTAGTCCATCCGAGGACTCAAGGCAACTGCCACATTTGACGGAATCGTCCAAGGGGTGGTCGTCCAAATGACAAACGCCGTAGCGGGCGCATCGATCGTCCAAAGCCCCACCCAAATCGACGGGCTTGTGTGGTCGTGGTATTCGATTTCGGCTTCGGCAAGCGCGGTCTTGCAGGGAATCGACCAGATGACCGGTCGCAAGTCGCGATAGACCAAGCCCTGCTCAACGAAATTGGCAAAGGAACGCAGCTCCTCGGCCTCGTAGGCGGGCTCCTTGGTTTTGTATTCGTAGGCGGGGCTCGCCCACACTCCTATGCGGCGGAACTGCTCGCGCATGGCCGTAAGCTTGGCCTCGGCAAACTCCGCACAGCGCGCCCGCAAGGCCGAGGGCGGAAGCGTTTTCTTTTCTTCGCGCAGCTCTTTGGCCACTTGATGCTCGATCGGCAACCCGTGGCAGTCCCACCCAAAACCGAAGGGCGTCCAAAAACCATTCATCGCCTTGTAGCGAATGACGATATCCTTGAGCGCGCGATTGAGGAAATGTCCCAAATGCGCCGCGCCATTGGTAAAGGGCGGACCCTCGTGCAGAATGAAGGCCGGACCCTTGGCATTGCGCGCGAGAAGCTTGGCGTAAATCTTTTCGGCTTCCCAATGCTGCGCGCGGGGCTCCTCGCGTGTACCCAAGCTCGCCCGCATCGGAAATTTCGTCACGGGCAAATTCAAGGTCGCTTTGTAATCGGTAGCCATTTTTTTAGGCCCATTAGCGTGCCGCTTTTTTAGAGGAAAGTCAAACCCATTAGCACCGCGAAAGCTGAAAGGAACTGCGAAATTTTGCAATTCCGCCGAAACGGAAAAATGCCGTTATAAATTCTTTCCGCAACTTGGGCGAAAAAGCCCAAATAAATTTTTATTATGCCTAGTTGGATCGACCCACTTCAAATGCCAGAGATTTTTCTCTTCCTGGGGATTGCGGTTGTGTATTGGGTGATTTTGCTGGGCGCGGAATATCTCAATGAGGGCGTTTCGACCTTGCTTTTGGCAGGGAAGACGGAGCCGCTTTTTGTGGGGCTGGTGGCCACGACGGTCGTTAGCACGCTGCCGTTTTTTTTGCTCGCGGGATTTCTGGCGCAGGGGGGCTTCGCGCAGGCGGCGCTCGGGGTTGTCCTTGGCGGCGGGTTCTTGCCGGTCGTGCTTCCGATGGCAATTGCGGCCTCCATATTTTCGGTGGCCCTGCGCAAACGCTGGGTGAATATTGACCTGCCGATGCTCATCGGATTTTGGGCGATGCTTTTTGCTCTTGAGCAGTTGGGCGCACGCGCCCCCATTAAAACCCCAACACTTTTGGTTTTGGGCGTCGTCTATCTCGTCTTTCGCTATGTACACGGGAAAAGCTCGTGCTATGGGCCCTCTGCCTTTGGAAGGGGCTTTTCTTTTGGCGTCTCGACCGAAAGCATTATCGGCAAAACGCTCATTGGCGCGCTGGCGCTCGTGGGAGGATGCTATTATCTGGGGGTATGCGCCCAGGGCGCTCTCATACGATGGCAATTGCCGCCTTTTGTTCTCGGCGCAACGCTAACAGTACCGCTATGCATTTCGGAGGTAACATTTGCGCTCAGCGCCGTCCGCGAAGGAAAAGGTGAAGTCATCTTGGGACGGGGGCTGGGGATGGCAACGCTTATTTTAACTTTTGGGGCGGGCCTATTTGGGTGGCTGGCACCGGAAGCAAAGTTACCCATCACGGACACGCTCGTCGTGGCAGGAGTGGGACTGCTGGCACTGCTATGGATGTTTTTACGCCTAAGCGGAAGATTTTGGGAGTGGCAAGCACGGCTAATCCTCGCGCTTGTAGCCATCCTCCTTCTGACGGCGTGGGTACAAAGCTGCGAGGCGCCCCAATGGCAAGAGTGGCTCAAGTGGCCGCCGGAAATCGAGTAAGCGAATAAAAAAGCACCGCGCCCAAATGACTGCGGTGCTTTGAAAAATGTGAGAGCTCTCAGTTATTGATCAGCAGTAAATCTGCGCGGCGATCCTGCGCCATCTGGTCCTCGGAGCCATTTTGGATAGCCTCAAGGTCACCCTTGGACACCGTCCCAATGCGGCTTTCTTCGATCCCCAAGGTCGTCAAGTACTCCTTGGCCGAACGCGCGCGGCGATCGCCCAAGCCCAGATTGTACTCGGAAGTGCCCCGCCAGTCGCAATGGCCCTCGATGAGGATGCGGCGCGAGGGATTGGTCTTGAGATAGTCGGAAGCCTGCTGGAGCTTTTCGCGCTCGGATGAGCGTATCGCCGCCTTGTCGAAGTCGAAATAAACGGAAGGGAGAACCCCACGCGTAACGTCGCTTTCGGAGATGGAAGCAAACGAGCCCGAGCGCGAGGCGAGCCCCTGCGCCGCAAGCGAGTCATCCACATTGACGGTATCGCCGCTGACGTAGTCGGCCGTGGCGGAGTCGCTGTAAGCGGAGCGGAGTACCGTATCGGACTCCGAGGGTGAGCGATTGCTGCGGCAGCCGGAAGCCAGTAGGGCCAGAACCGTCAGCAGGATGAAGGGAAGAGCCTTGCGCATATGGGTGTTATGCAAAGACCAAACTCAAACAAAGTCAAGCGCGCGGTGAAAAAGAAACAAATTTGGGCGACGATTTGCGGCGTTGACATTTGCCGGCTTTTTTTAGAGACCTTTTCGGAAATGAGCACAGAATCTATCGCGCGCGTGGGTTTGCGGTTTTGGGTGGCTGCAGTTGCCTTGACGCTAACGGGTTGCGCAAGCGTGGTGCGGCACGCCCCCCCGGGCGATTATCTTGCTCAAGCAAGCGTCTGGGGGATGAAAGACATCCGTGCCTTTAGCGGAACGCGCAACGAGGCCTTTAAAGAGGATTTTGAAAAGCTCTTAGCGCAAGGCGAGCTGCAAAAGCGGGCGACTTCGGTGCTGGCGCTCTCGGGAGGCGGCGCCAATGGAGCATATGGCGCAGGCTTGCTTTGCGGCTGGACAGCACACGGCGACCGGCCGGAGTTTAGGATTGTAACCGGCATCAGCACGGGAGCGATTATGGCGCCTTTTGCTTTTTTGGGAAGCGCGCATGATGCAGCACTGAAGGATTTTTACACCAGCTACGCCACGCACGACGTTGTAAGGATAAAGTTGCGTCCGAATTCGCTGGCGAGCATGGGGCCGCTGGAGCGACTGTTGGAGAAATATTTTGATGAGGCGTTTTTGCAGGAAGTGGCGGAAGCGCATCGGCAGGGACGCCGGCTATATGTGGGCACGACCAATCTCGACGCGCAAAGGCTGGTGGTATGGGACATGGGCAAGATTGCCGCCTCGCAGCAGCCGGAGGCCGCACAGCTTTTTCGCAAGATCATCCTCGCTTCGGCCTCAATCCCCATCATGACCTCGCCGGTTTATTTTGACGTGGAGCTCGACGGCAAAACTTACGACGAAATGCACGTGGATGGCGGGATTATCAATCAAGTCTTTTTCATCTACAACGTGCTGGAGGGCTTGGGAGAGGCGGTGGCCGAGCGTAAATTGACCCTGCCGGAGAAGTACGCGATTTATATCGTCCGCAATGGCTATGTGGTGCCCGAATACAGGGAAATTGCCGACAAAATAGCGGCGATCACGGGGCGGACGATCGACACGATGACCAACGAGCAAAGCGTCGGGGATTTGTATCGCATCTACACCTTCTGTCGCGAAACAAACGGCGATTTTAACCTCGCGTATATCCCGCCCACGCACATCTCGCTTGCAAAAGAGCTCTTCGATCCGGCGGAGATGGGCGCACTTTTTGAGCTGGGCTTTAAGCAGGCGGCCGAAGGTTATCCGTGGCAAAAAGCTCCGCCAGGAATAAGCGCACAGGCAAAGTAAAAGTTGGGGGCAGCCCGCCAAAGACGCCCGCTTGTGATGGAAATCCGGCTAGTCTTCAAACGCCTTAAAGACCAAACACGCATTCTGGCCGCCAAAGCCCAAATTGTCGGAAATGGCGATACGTACTTTTCTCTCGACGGCTTTATTGGGCGTGTAGCTCAAGTCACACTCGGGATCGGGAAACTCGTAATTGATAGTCGGCGGGATGATGCCGTGGCGAATGGTTTGCACCGCGATAATCGCCTCGATGCCGCCCGCGGCGCCCAAAAGGTGGCCCGTCATGGATTTGGTGGAGGAGATCGCCACTTTGCGGGCGTGCTCGCCAAAGACTTTTTTGAAAACGAGCGTCTCGATCTTGTCGTTGTAGGCAGTCGAGGTGCCATGCGCATTGATATAGTCCACCGAGGCGGGATCGATGCCCTCAAGCGCGCGCTTGATGCAAAGGGTCATGCCTTTGCCTTCCGGTTCGGGCTGGGTGATGTGAAAGGCATCGCAGCTGGCGCCGCTACCGACCAACTCCGCGAGAATCGTCGCACCGCGCGCCTTGGCGTGCTCGAGCGTCTCCAGCACCAGAATGCCGGCGCCCTCCCCCATCACAAAGCCGCACCGTTGGGCGTCGAAGGGACGCGACGCGCGCTCAGGCTCGGAATTGAAATCCGCCGCAAGCGCCTTCATCGAACAAAAGCTGGCAAAAGTCATCGGAGTAACGGCCGCCTCGGCTCCTCCGGCCAGCATCACGTCGGCTATGCCGCGACGCAAAATATCGTAGGCATCGCCAATCGCATGGGAACCCGAAGCACAAGCGCTCACGACCGCGTAATTGGGGCCGCGCGCATTCAGATGGATGGCGACCACGCCGGAAGCCATATTGCAAATAAGCATCGGAATCGTAAAGGGCGAGACGCGACGCGGACCCTTTTCGACGCTCACGCGGACCTGTTCTTCGGTCGTCTTGATGCCGCCGACCCCCGAACCGATAATAACGCCCACTCTATCCGCTTCGGCCTCCGAAACCTGCAAGCCGGCCATCGCGGCGGCGTTTTTGGCGGCCGCCACGGCAAATTGCACAAAACGATCGTTACGGCGGGCCTCTTTGGGATCCATGTGCGCCTCCGGATTGAAGGTCTTGCACTCGGAGGCAACCTGCGAGGGATACTCCAAGGGATCGAAACCCGTAATGCGATCGATACCACTCTTGCCATGAATAAGGGCGTCATAAAACACCTCGGGATCCTCGGCAAGCCCGTGGATCACCCCCAAACCTGTAATAACGACACGATGGGCCATTCTTGCGTTCTAACAAGAGGTTAAAAAAAACGCCAGCCTTTAAGAGCCGGCGCTTAAATTACTTCTTGAGCTTGGATTCGATAAACGCAACGACGTTGCCCACCGTCTTGAGATTCTCGGCTTCGCTTTCGGGAATCTCTCCGCCGATTTCGTTTTTAAATTCCTCTTCGAAGGCCATGATCAGCTCGACCAAATCGAGTGAGTCGGCCCCAAGGTCTTCAACAAAGCGGGCCGTGGGAACCACCTGCTCGGCGTTTACGTTGAGTTGGCCAGTAATGATTTCGGCCACACGTTGTTCAATAGTCTTGTCTGCCATATTGTTAAAAGAGGCCCCAGAATAGCAAATCGCAGAAGGGCCGTCAAGGTCATTTCTTGCGAATTTTTAAGCCTGTAAAAATACCTTAATGGAACCCTCGATTGCAGCGCCGCTATTCCACGCGGCCCTCGTATGTCCCATCGAGCGCACCCGCAAGCAACTCACCGACAGCCTCGCGCACCGCAGCAATGGTTTCGAGTGTGGCAGTCTTAGGCCACGAAGCCATGAGCGTGTAAGACTCGCCCGACTTGACCGCAACAAAATGAAACGGCATCTCAAAAAGCCAGCCTCCCTCAAGTGGCTTGGTTCCCGAGCCAATTCTGACGAGCGGCGCAAACTCCTCCGAAGCGCTCACGCCCGAAAAGTACGGAGCCTGCCCCAAAAGCACAGCCGTCGGATCGAGCGGCACTTGCACGCTTGAGAGCACGGGCGCAAAATCCATCATCGGCACCGCCACAGGAAGCGGCCCCTCGCGACGCGCCGCAGCAAGAGTTCGACGCGGCGTCATAATGGGCGGACAAAACAGTTCGTATTCCGGTTGCCACGGGAGATAGGAAGCCGCCCAAGCCACCTGCGGCAAAGTCAGCGCAACGCTCAGCACGCTCACAAACACAGCCGAACATCTGGAAGCAAGTGGACTCATCAGGGGCGGACGGTAAAGGCAACTTCTTTAAAGCCCAAGGGCTCGAGCTTTTCCAAAAGCGGCAGAAGCTCCGCCAAGGTCGTATTGGACGCCGCCGCCAAAAGCAGCGTCTCGCGAGAGGCAAGCTCTTTGAGCGCACTCAAGAGCGCTTCCTCCGAGGGGAAAAAACGGTTCTGGTAGATATAGCCGCTATGGGTGCAAACCACGAAGGCCGAAGGGGGCGAGCCAATCCCCACTCGCGAGACCTTGGGCAAGTCGAAGGCGACCGAGGACGGGGCGAAATAGGGTTGGAGCCACAAGGCCAAACAGGCAAAGGCCGCCCAAAATATAAGCCATGAGAGCGACTCGGGATGAAGTCGAGGAGCCGAAAGGTATTGCTTGAAATTGTAAGGGTTAAGCTGCACGGGCAACTCCACCCTAGCCGCAGCCAAAAATTTTGGCAAGGAAGTTTGGGCGGCACATGCATAACTAGCGCGCAACCAACAACGTAAACGGAACCCGAAAAAAACGTTTTTATTGAACTTGAAACGAGGGCCAAGAGTGTCGTAGGCTCGGAACGTTATGAAAAAGCTTTTTTTCTCCACTTCACTTCTTGCGGCCCTCTTTTTGAGCGGCTGCGAAAGCGCTGGGCCCCGCACACAGCAAGGCGCCGTCGTTGGCGGGCTGGGAGGTGCAGCCTTGGGCGGCATCATCGGCCATCAAAGCGGACGCGGTCTTGAGGGCGCTGCGATTGGCGGCGCACTCGGAGCCCTCGCGGGCGGCGTGTATGGCGACGCACAAGATCAGCGCGAAGCCGAACGGATGGCCTATGAACGCCAATTGGCCGCCGAACGCGCCGAAGCTGCCCGCGCGCAAGCCGAAGCGGAACGCGCAAGGCTCATGAGCTATGGCTATTCGGTGGATTCGCCGGAGGTCTTGGCCGCACGCCAGCGCGCCGAAGCCCTTGAGGCGCAAGTGTCCCAAATTCGCCGTGAACAAGAAGCGGCTTTGGCTCGCGCCAGGGAAATCGAAGCGTATCGCGCCCGCGAGGCTGCCGCGCAACAGGAGCTGCAGCGTCTGCGCGCCAATCCAACGTATTAGGCTCCAGCAAAATTTTCAAAGCCGCGGGAAAAACCTCGCGGCTTTTTAATTACTCTTTCATCAGAGCGCGGGCATGCTCCAACGCCGTCGCCGCTCCCCGATCGCCAAGCATCCGCGCCAACTCTTCCAGACGTTTGCGCTCGTCCTCAATCGCCTCGATCGAGACGCTGGTCGAGTGCTTTTTGAGATCTTTGCGCACCAGCAGATGGAAATTGGCCTTGGCGGCGACCTGCGGCAGATGGGTGATGCAAAAGACTTGAAAGGCGCGGCCCATTTTGTGCAGAAGCTCCGCGACTGCCGTGGCGACCTCACCGCCCACATTGGCATCCACCTCGTCAAAAACGATGACCGGCTTGGAGCTGGCCGCTATCAGCACCGTCTTGAACGAAAGCATCACGCGGGCAAGCTCGCCCGAGGAAGCAATCTGCGCAAGGGGCTTGAGGGTTTGCCCGGGATTGGCATTGAAGAAAAATTCAAACTCCACTCCCCCATTGGGCGTCGGCTCGGTGGGGGCAAAGCGGCCCTCAAGCTGCGCCTTGGGCAAGCCCAGGCGCTTCAAGTGCGGCAGCACCTCGGCAATCAATTTGCCTGCAGCTGTTTTCCGCACCCGCAGAAGCTTCTGCTGCTCGAGGGTTACGACCTCCAGCGAAAGCTTTGCTTCGCGCTCGTATTGCGAAATAAAAAAATCCATGTTTTGCTGGAGCTGGATTTTGTCCACGATCTCCTCGCGATAGCGCATCACGCCCTCAAGCGAGGTGTGGCGCCTCTTAAGCTCCAGCCACGCGCCCATCATTCCTTGAATATGCTCGCGCTCTTGGGCCGAGAGCTCGTTTTTGAGTGCGGTATCGCGCCAAGACGACTCCTGATCGTCCATTTCTATCAGGAGCGACTCCAGCCGACGCGAAAGCTCGGCGTAGCTTTTGTTATTCTCCGCGAGATTGCGCGCGCGGTTCAAAACCAACTGGAGCCGCCGCGCCGAAGCAAAACCCTCCGAGACGGCCGAAGCTGTCAGCAACTCCTCGTCGCGCGAGGCCAAGCGTTTGTATTCCCCCTCCAGCCACTCGATCCGTTCGGCACTCAGGCGCAGCGCATCGATTTTTTCGAGCTGCTGCTCGAGGAAAGCAAGTTCGTCGGCACTCAAGCGATCGGTCGTCTGGGCACGTTGGAGCTTTTCGGCGGCAGCCTTAAATGTCCGATACGCCTCCTTGTAGGGGCGCAAATCCACTCCCGCATAGGCGTCCAAAATCGCCAGCTGTTCCGCGGGCGCGTAGAGCTCGGTGACTGCCTCGGGGCTGTTGTATTCCAGCCACAAGGTCCCCAGCTGCTGGAGCACCGTCACGGAGGAAAGCTGGCCGTTAATCGAAATTTTGCCAGGTTTGCCCGTCGCGCTGAGCTGGCGGAAAAGGAGAAGCTGTCCGTCCTCGCATTCGGGAAGGCCGGCCTGCGCCAAAAGCGCATTGATTTGCTCGGGCGTTTGGAGCTGCAAGGCCGCATCCACTTCGCAACTCTCGGCCCCTTCGCGGACGATTCCCTTTTCGGCACGTGCGCCCGCCAAAAGCCGCAAGGCCCCCACTAAAACACTTTTACCCGCACCCGTTTCGCCGGTAATGGCGATAAATTCACGCGGCAACTCAAGTTCAACGCTCTCCAAGAGTGCGAGATTTTTGATCCGAAGATGGGAAATCACGAGCCCAGTATAGGCAATTCTTCGCTGCGGAGGCAAATCAAAGTTGGACGAGGAAACCCACCTACAAGGTCGCCTTTCGTTTTCCATCCGCAAAGGTAAGCTCGAGCGCCTCACCCTCGCGCACCGCTGCCGCACGCGTACGCAAGGCACCTCCCTCGCCGCGCACCAGCACATAACCGCGTTCAAGCGTCAAAGCGGGGTCGAGCCCGCGCAAGCGCGCCGCAGCTGTCTTGAGACGCTCGGCAGCGGAACTCGCCCGCAAACGAGCCCCCCGCGCGAGGCGCTCCGAAAGCTCGTCCAACCGCTGCAACGCCCGCGCAAGGAGCGTCCTTGGCGAACGCGATGCCAGCCGCGCCTCCAGAAATTCGAGCCGCGCGAAAGCATTACGCACGGCCACGCGCAGCGCACGCAAAAGGAGCGCTTCGAGGTTTTGAAGGCGCACGCGTTCGTCGTTAAAAAAACCCGCGATAAGTTCCGCAGCGGCGCTCGGCGTTTCCGCGCGAAAGTCCGCCGCAAAATCGCAAAGGGTAAAATCCGTCTCGTGGCCGACCGCCGAAATAACCGGACGGCGCAGCGCCGCCACCGCGCGCACGACCCGCTCGTCGTTAAAACACCACAAATCCTCCACGCTCCCGCCGCCGCGGCCCACCACGATAAGCTCCACCCCCGGCAACTCGTCGGCGCGCCGCAGCTTGGCCACCAGATCGGCCGCAGCCTCGGCCCCCTGCACGCGGCAGGGCAAAAGAATCGCGCGTCCGCGCCAGTCGCGGCGCTCAAGGATACGCGTAAAGTCATGCCAGACGGCCCCCGTTGGCGACGTCACAAAAACGACCGCACGCGGCAGGCGCGGGAGCGGAATTTTGTTTTCGCGGGCAAAAAGGCCCTGCGCCTCCAGCATTTTTTTGAGCCGCTCAAATTCCTGCTGCAAGCGGCCTAAGCCCTCCTCCAAGACAAACCGCGCCACCATTTGATAGCGGCCCGTGGGCGAATAGATTGCGAGCGTCCCAAAGACGAGAATTTGCCGGCCCTCCTCAAGTTTAAACGGCACGCGCAGCGCCGCACCTTTAAAAAGCGCGACGTTCAAAACCCCTTGCGCGTCCTTCAAAGAAAAGTAAACGTGTCCGCTCGCTTGCGTTTTGAGGGCGGAGATTTCGCCGCGCACCCACACCTCCCCTATGTGCGTGCGCAAGACGCCTTCCGCGAGCGCATTGACGTCGCTAACGGAATAAATTTTATCGGTGGGCGGAGGTGTTTTTTCCACGGCTGCGTACAAATAAGACAAGCAGCATTATCGCCGCCGCCGCACCCACAAGCAACATCCAATGTCCTTTCATGAGCGCCTCGCCCGCCACCATGAAGGCCACCGCAAAAATAATCTGCGTCAAAATCGAATGGAGGCAAAAGTCAGTCCAGCTCACGCCGCACAGACACAAAAAATAGCTTTGCACAAAAAGCGGAATCGGCAAAAACCGCGTCAGCCAAATCACCTTGCGCACCCCCATCGAGTGGACATCCGGCAGACGCTCTTCAAAGCGCGAGACCCAGCGCGCAAGCATGGGCCTCAAAACGCTCCGTGTTAAAAGAGAGGCCCCCAGCATGTGCAGAAAGAGCGCCGGCACCACCCACACAAGACTCCAAAGTCCTCCCAGTCCTCCCGCCGCCATGTAAAAAAGGGCCACGGGCGCGCCAAAGAGGGTGCCAAAGGCAATTCCCAGAAAAAGCAAAAACCCCAACCCCACTTCAACGTCCATCCTCAGCCTCTCCCTTCAGATTTTCCGCGTCGGCCCCCTGCGCTTCGTCTCGCGCAACTCCTATTTTGGCAAGGTCGATTTCCACCATCACGGGCCGGTGATCGCTGCCAAGCATCACCCCTGGGCCGTCGTAAATTTTGCCGCTGCCCCCGACAATCGCGGCGTGCATCGCGGGAGAAGCCAGAATATAATCAATGCGGCTGTAAGCGCCCTCCTTTTCCCAGCGGTGCGTCCACATCTCGCCGCGCGAATCCTCAAGCGGCAACATGAGCGCCAGCGTCCGCGAGCCTTTTTGCAAAAAACGCTTGAGGGCCGACGACCGCGGCGCATCGTTAAAGTCACCCACCACCAGATAGGCCGTCTCGGGCTCGGTCACGCGCAGGATCTGCTCGCGGATAGCCTGCGCCTCGGCAATGCGCAGCTTTTCGGATTGCGGATCGTCCTCACGCTCGCTTGCGCGGCTTTTTAGATGCACCACAAAAATGCGCCACGCCTGAGCGCCTGAAGAAAACCTCGCCTCCAAAAGCCCGCGACAGACGCGACGCTCCTCATCAAAATATTTGAGCTTGAGCGCGCGAAAGTGAAAAACCTCAAAGGGCACTTTGCTCAAAAGCGCCAAGTGCCGCGCCGAATCGGGGCCCTTGAGCAACGCCGCATAAGGATAGACCACCCCCGAGACCCGCAGCCGATGCTGCAACTCGTCGAGATACTCCTGCGGCCCCATTTCTTCGAGGGCCAAGACATCCGGACGCAGCGCGACGATATTGGCCACCACGGCCGCCTTTTCAATTTCGGGCTTGGGATAGCCCATGCGATAAACCCCCTCCACCAGCCGATCGCAGCTGTTCCAGTTTTGGACATTATAAGCCGCCACGCGCAAGGTCTGCGCGCAAAGCGCCGCCGCGCAGATAAGCCACAGTCCCAAAACTGCGAGCACCTTTTTCATTGCGCGGGAAAGAGCTTTTCGAGTGCCACTTCACGCTGCCTGAGCGTGGGATGCGAAGCATAGAAGGCATGCGAAAGAGGATGATCTTCAATCGAATGCAGGCTCTCTTTTGTGAGCTTTTTAAGACCCGACAGCAGCGGCTGCGGACGTCCCACGAGCTTCGACGCGGTCGCATCCGCCTGATATTCGTTGGTGCGATACCATTGCGCCATGAGCGGCCGCAACCAAAACGTAAACGCGCCCGCGATAATGCTCAAAAGCAAAAACACGCCCGCCTTCCCTTCGGCGATCGAAAAGCCAAACGCCCGATAAAAGGTGGCCCAATCCAAAAGCGCATTGAGGATAAAAAGCCCCAAGAGCTGCCACGCTCCGCTGACATAAAGCCCGCGCAAGGTATGCTGGTGCTTCATGTGCCCAATCTCGTGCGCCAAAACCGCCTCCACTTCCTCGTCGGAGAGCTGCTCAAGGAGGGTATCGTAAAGCACGATCCGGCGCGAGTCGCCAATGCCGGCAAAATACGCGTTGGCGTGGCGCGTGCGGCGGCTGGCATCCATCACGAGGATTTTTTTGAAGTTCACCCCCGCACGCTGACAAAGCGCCGAAAGCCGTTCCTTCAAAGGCCCGTCGGGGAGCGGCGTAAATTTATTGAAGAGCGGCTCGATAAAGGCCGGATAGAGAAACTCAAGCACAAGCTCAAAGGCCATCATTACCAGAAATACCCATAGCCACCAGTTTTTGAGCCCGCCCGAAGCCATCCACAAAACCAACGTCAAAAGCGGCACCGACAAAACCAGACTCACCGCATAGCCCTTGAGCTGATCGGTCAGCCAGATTTGGGGCGTCTGGCGATTAAAGCCATATTTTTGCTCGATGCCAAAGGTTGCCGCCCAATCGAAGGGCCAAAAAAACAAGCTCAGTATAATTCCAATAAGGCTTATACCAAGCGCTTGCGCCCAAAAATTCCATAAGCCAAAGTTCCCGATAACCCCGATATAAACAGCTGGCAACACCCCACAGCTAATGACGACGATTTTTAAAACTACGCCAAAGATCATCTCGCCAAGATCAAGCGAACTGTGCTCGAGCGTATAGCTTGCCGAGGCCGCATGAGCCTCTGGGGTCACAATCCCCTCAAGGTGCGGCGGCACTTTGTCGGCCTGAGCGCGCGCAAAAGAGCGGTTGAGCGCCTCCAGAAGCAACTGAAGCGCAAGTTTTAACAAAATAACCCCCAAAACAACATAAAAGATCCAATGCATGCAGCCACCCTAACACTTTCTCCCTTGCCTGTTCCAGCCAAAATCCAAATAATTCCTTCATGGCCAAGAATGTAAATGGCGGCAACGATGAACCCTCCTTTGAAAAATCGCTGGAGGCGCTGGAAGCGCTCGTCAAAAAGCTCGAGGCCCCCGACACTCCCCTGGAGGCCGTGATTGCGTCTTTTGCGGAGGGCCAAAAGCTCCTGAAAGCTTGCCAAAAACGCTTGAGTGAAGCCGAGCTTGTCCTCGAAAAGGCCGAAGAAAATTCATAGGTGTAGACTGGTTTTTACTTGCCAAATGCCGCATTTTTGGTATATGATTTCCGTTTATGCTCGCACTCCGTTTCCCTTCCCCGCTCCAACCTCTGCAGCCGCTTTGCAGCCTTAGCCGTAGAATTTCGCTTCCCTCGGACGAGGCGCCTGGCACGGATGGGCTTTTGGGCCAAGTCGGCACTCCCATTTACGCCGTTGTCGCCCACCGCAACAATGCGCCACAGTTGCTGCCGCAAACGCTCGTGATCGGGCTTGGTGAAAGCCTCGAGACGGCTTTCGAGATGGCAACCTCCGAGCAAATCCCACACAACGAATCACCCTTTGCGGCGCAAATTGTCGCGACAAAAGTTTCCTTGGGCAAGCTCAACGCCAGCACCGTCATGGTGAGCCCGACTCAGGACTCAACCGCCACGGTGCAATTCGCCTCCAAGCTCAGTCCCGACCTGCTTTGGGACGGCACCTATGGTCGGCTTTTACAAACTGTCATGACCATGTACGGGCTGGGCCCTCTTTGCCACGAGCGCTCGCTCCTGTCTTTAGGCGAGCAGACACTTTAAAAGACTCTTTATGGCACGCAGATTCGGCAGTTCTCGACTATTCGGGGCCATTGACGGTCTTGGAGGCACAATCACCAACAAAAGCATACGGCCCCTGACGCTGAATTGCGGTGAAGGGTTCGCGGGCACGCTCCACGCAGTAATAGCCTATACCCACCCCGTCCGCAGCACGGCGCCTGGAGAAGTTCTTATCGGCGTCTCTTCCCGCGAGCTGCCGGAAGCCTCCAATATTGTTGTTTTTGGCTTTGAAAGGCCCACCTTGAGCACTCTTGCAGCCTGCATCACCCTCACCCAAGCGCGCATCGAAGTCTCGCCCGCTTTCAAAATAATCCCGCAGGAGTCCTCCGAAGCACGCATTCGCTTTCTGCCGCGGCAAGGCTCCACAACTGGCTTTGAGGCACAGCCGGAAGCTCTACAGCGCACGCTCTTTATGTCCATTATGCGCGAATGCGGCGTGGAAAATCCCTGCATCACGGCTTTTGAGCAACGCCAGCAAAGCCCCGCCGATACCACAATTTAGGCCAAGTTTTCACTCAAATTGATATCGACACAAGATGCGACCAGTTCTAAGCTTGCAGCATGAGTCGCAAACTCGCAAAAAATGATGCCCGGCTTGGAATCCGATGATCCCGAAACTCGGGCTGCGTTCTGGCAAAACGTCACCCAAGCGATGAAAAAGCAAGAGTTCTCCTTAATCACCGCGTAATAGCGCCACGCCAGCCCCCCCCGCAAACAAACCTGCCATATATTGGCCAGACTACTGCGAGCCCTTGCACAAACGGGCCTTTTGGGGTATTATTCAGAATGCAGTGGCCAGAAGGATGGAAACGGTATCCGCGAGCGGATCAGCTCCCCGCGCCGCATTACCGCTATCTTGCCCCTCCCGCCAAAACACGGCTGGGCCAATTTGCTTTGGGCTGCTGGATTTGGGCACGTTCACAGAAGTTTCTTGGCAGGCTTTGTCCCAAGCTCTATTCCCCCGTCATTAGGGAGTTTAGAAGGGCTTATATCCAGAGCCTCAAAATTCAAAAATACGGTGCGCCTGCAACCAAAGTGGAGTGGCAATGCTGGAAGCGCTTGCACGCCATTCATATGATTGCCCGCCGTGAAGCGCTCAAGCCGCTCGAAAAGCGCAGGCCGATGGACAAGTGGGAATTTAGAACAACCCAACATACCGCTAACGTGCTTTATAACATACCTGGAAGGTCGGAATTGGAATGGAATCCAAGAATAAAAATGTTTTTAACCCACAAGCCCTGGGATAATGGTGAGCGTGATACATTTTGCCGGCTCTATGAGCGTGTGGCACAAAGCGAAGGGCTCGACGGTTATGAACCCCGTACGATAGAAGTCCCTCAACTTCCCGTCGAATTTTTGTAAAAAATCCGTAAACAAATTCTCGCAAAGAACTAGTACATGGCATGTTATAATAGTGCTGCATGAATTTTGATCGAATCCTAAGAAAAGAAATTAAGGTTTCGCAGTATGTGGGCACCTTCCGGCTGGAAGATTTCGCCTTCGTCTTTGAGAAATTGGAGGCACTCCAGTTTGGCTCTCAATATGCGCTCATGGGAGGACTTGGAGTAGAATGCGTGCGCCGAACTTACGCGCCAAATGCACCCGAGATTAAATCCAAAGATTTGGATATTCGCGCAGGCGAACCTGTCGTTGAGTCCTTATCCCGCATACTAGGCTTACCCTACAGCCCCATCGATTTTTTCGATGAAGTTACAGAAATTTCTTCAACCATGCGCGAGCTTTGTTTTGAACGTGCAGGCGAAAAACCAAGAAAAGTGCAGTTTCTCTCTCGCGTACCGGGCTGGGATGGCCCAGAAGGGGCTCCGCCGCAAGGCATCGTTTTACGGCTGGCTTGCCCCGGCGCTGAAAGGGTCAGTGTTTTGGATCCCCTCTCCCTCTTTGCCTCAAAGCTTTACGTCTCCTCTCGCGTGCTCAATCAAGAATCCGCCCCGCGCAATGATGAATCGCACTTGGGCGTCTTGGCGCAAGCCATTCCTCCTTTTTTGCGTCAGGCCACCGCAGCCTATCAACTTGGCAAGGTTAGCGGCAATCCAGCAGCACTTTCAAACAAATTTCTACATTCAATGGCCGGCTGGATAAAAAACCTTCCAGCATATATAAAGCCCTACCGCTATGACGTCACCGATGCCTGCCACGAGTGTATCCGCGAGCTTTCACGGGTAGGCTGTAGAGCTTTTTAACAGATCTCCCTCGGCATTGACTCCCCGACCCCAAACTGCCAAAATGGGAGCCTTATGTTGCGCTCACACACCTGTGGAGAACTCACCCAAGCCGCCGTCGGCCAGACGGTTCGACTGATTGGCTGGGTGGATAGCTGCCGCGACCACGGCGGCATCACGTTCGTCGATCTGCGCGATCGCGAAGGACTCACGCAACTTGTTTTGAATCCGCAGACCCATGCGTCCACGATCCCCAATCTCAAAAGCGAAAGCGTGATCGAGGTCACCGGCACCGTCGCGACGCGCGCGGCAGGCACGGCCAATTCCAAAATCAAAACGGGCGAAATCGAAGTCAAGGTCGATACCGTCAAAGTTCACAATATCGCCAAGACGCCACCCTTCCCGCTCGACGACCAAGGCTCCGAAGGCGTCAACGAAGACCTGCGCCTGACCTACCGCTATTTGGATTTACGTCGGCGCAAGATGCACAACTGCCTCAAGACGCGCCACCTCGCCGCCGTGGCCACGCGCGAATACCTCGACAACGAAGGCTTCTACGAGATCGAGACGCCCACCTTTTTCAAAAGCACCCCCGAAGGCGCGCGAGAGTTCCTCGTGCCTTCGCGCTTCAACCCGGGACAGTTTTACGCGCTCACGCAGTCGCCGCAGCAGTTCAAACAAATGCTCATGGTGGCCGGCATGGAAAAGTATTACCAGCTGGCGCGCTGCTACCGCGACGAGAACCTCCGCGCCGATCGCCAGCTCGAGTTCACCCAAATCGATATCGAGATGTCCTTTATCGAACGCGAGGACATCTATCGCCTGATCGAGGGCATGCTCAAAAAAATCTGGAAAAAGTCGCTTGGCATGGACATTGCAACGCCCTTCCCGCGCCTGACCTTCAAGGACGTCATGAACCGCTTTGGCATCGACAAGCCCGACACCCGCTACGGCCTCGAGCTCTCCGACGTCACGGAATTTTTCAAGCCCAGCGCTTTCAAGCTCTTTGCCGAGATCGCCACGAAGGGCGGCACCATCAAGGCTTTGAATGCCAAGGGCCTCGCCAACGTTTCGCAAGGGGAGCTCAAGGGCCTTGAGGAAACCGCGCGCGGCATGGGCGCCAAGGGACTTGCCTTCATCAAGGTCGAAGGCGGTGAATGGAAGGCCCCCATGGTCAAGTTCTTTAGCGACGCGGAAAAGGCCACGCTCGCCAAGACGCTTAACATGGAGGACGGCGACCTCATTCTCTTCTCGGCCGCACCCGACTGGACAAAAGCCTGCGAGATCTTGGGCAAGGTCCGCATCGACTGCGCACAGCTCCAGCAAAAGCGCGGTCTTCTTGCGATCGACCCCAAGCAATTCAATTTCCTCTGGGTGGTGGATTTCCCGCTCATGAGCTACGACGAGGAAAAGGGCGGCTACGTTTCGAGCCACCATCCCTTCACCTCTCCCGTCACCGAGGACATTCCCTTCATGAAGGAGGAGCCGCTCAAGGTCCGTGGCCAGCACTACGACATCGTTTTGAACGGCTTTGAAATCGGCGGCGGCTCGATCCGCATTCACCAGCCCGAGCTGCAAAAGGTCGTTTTTGAGGACGTCCTCAAAATTAAGCCGGAGGTGGTCGCAAGCCGTTTTGGCTACATGCTCGAGGCCTTCCAATACGGCGCGCCCCCGCATGGCGGCATCGCGTTGGGTTTCGATCGGGTCGTGGCTTTGCTTTGCGGGGTTTCGTCCATCCGCGACGTGGTGGCCTTCCCCAAGACGCAGAAGGGCCAGTGCCTCATGACGCAAAGCCCATCTTTTGTCACGCAAAAACAGCTTGAGGAACTCAATATCCGCCTAAGCGACGAGGTTCTGGCCAAAGAGGCATCCAAAAGCTAAGACGCCAGCAGATTTGATCGTAAAAAAGCCCAAGACGAATGTCTTGGGCTTTCTGCTTTAAAAAATGTCCTTAGCTTATTCAACCTGCACTTGCTCCGCCTCGCGCTTCGGCGCAAAGCGCCCAATAATCTGCGTAAAAATCCCGCTGTAGAAAAGAGGGTCTTTCGCCTGTATGCCAGGAGATTTCTCAGCATCTAAACGCGGGCAAAAAGTGACGTTGATTTTGGAAATCGCCTCCGGTTCAATAACAAGATCGCCAGTCGGGCTTGTCTCCACGCGCGCCGAATCAATATCCATGCGCAGCGCCAAATAGAGCTTGGAAGCAGGAAGCGCTTGTTCCGTCGCAATTCTCGTTGCCTCTTCCATAGAAATAGACGTCACGCCAATCGTAACCTTGCCCAGTTCATCACTGGAGCGGCGTGGCTCATAAGCGACAACCATCCGTGCCGGAATCGCTCCGGCGCTAAGTCGCAACGTAGCTCTGCAGCGGTGCACTTGCAGCTCCGCCGAGGGGGGGAATGGGTTTTGAAGGACGTTCGTCATACAACCTCAATCATACTGCCCATTTTCGCTCCTGTCAAATCCAATACATTTCCTCCCGCAAGTCCCTCACCCTTTTCGCCCTTTTCCCCTTGCAATAAGGAAATGCCAATTGTATTATAAGCGCCTATGGACCGGCGTTTTTTCAATCGGATGATGGAGCCTGCAGAGCCGCGGGAACAGGTCACAATACAAGCCGCTGAGATCATGCGCCCCTTAGGAGGCTTAGCCATAGTTTCGTCTCGCGCCGTCTCTGCGCCAGATGCCGCGTGCTTTCCTTGCTGGCTGTTTTACAACGTCCAATTAAACTCTCCGGCGGAAATAGAGTACGGACAGATGCTTGTAGTTAAGCCCTCACGTGTACTTGAGCAGCAGGTCATAACGCGCCATGTGGCGAGGGAAACGGCCGAGGATTTTGCTCGGCGCCCATTTCGCGTTTCCTTTTCGGTCCGAGGCTACACCCCCGAAGGTCGGCGCGTCCGCAACCTTTCGCGCAAGCTAGGGATAG
>CAZIRU010000007.1:0-69036 GCA_964541905.1 uncultured Verrucomicrobiota bacterium | reverse complement strand
GTGAATACGTTCCCGGGCCTTGTACACACCGCCCGTCACGTCATGAAAGCCGGTTCCGCCCGAAGTGCCTGTGTTAACCGCAAGGAGACAGGGCCCTAAGGCAGTGCTGGTAATTGGGACGAAGTTGTAACAAGGTAGCGGCAGGGGAACCTGCCGCTGGATCACCTCCTTTCTAAGGAGACGCTAAGACACAACCCGTTTCTTAGCACAGGTCGTCCCCGATTTCGGTCGGGGGAGTGAGGCCATCGCATCGCACAAAGTAGTTTTCAAAAGGACGCAAGTTCTTTGACAGAAGAGTTTCGATTTCCGAGGGGCATGTTGCCACTCCCTGATACTTTAGGGCTCATAGCTCAGTTGGTTAGAGCATGCGCTTGATAAGCGCAGGGTCAGTGGTTCAAGTCCACTTGGGCCCAGTTTTCTGGGGTCTTAGCTCAGCTGGTAGAGCGTCTGGTTTGCATCCAGAAGGTCACCGGTTCGAGCCCGGTAGGCTCCAAAACCATCGAAACTTTTCTAAAACAGAAGAAACATTTCTGTTCTTTGACAGTGTAGTAGAGTCTTGGTTTGCGTCGTGAACGCGATGCAAACCGCAAACGAGGTGCAAACCGTAAGGTTTGCACATTATTGGAACCACCAAGTCGCAAGACTTGATGGTAATTAGAGCAGGTGAATGAAGCGCCTAGAAGCGGTTGCGCGAAAGTGCAATCGAGGCGTTAACATGCACAAGCAGTTTGAAAAGATAGTTAAGAGCGCAAGGTGGATGCCTTGGCGATAAATGGCGATGAAGGACGTGGAAAACGACGATACGCCTCGGGGAGCTGTACTCAAGCTTTGATCCGGGGATCTCCGAATGCGGCAACGCAGTTGAGGTTATACTCAACTATCTCCGGTTGAATTCATAGACCGGCGATGCTAACGGGCGGAGTTGAAACATCTTAGTACGCCCAGGAAAAGAAAACGAAGTGATTCCCTGTGTAGCGGCGAGCGAAAGGGGAAG
Organism: uncultured Verrucomicrobiota bacterium; assembly: GCA_964541905.1. Classification (GTDB taxonomy): domain Bacteria; phylum Verrucomicrobiota; class Verrucomicrobiia; order CAZIPW01; family CAZIPW01; genus CAZIRU01. The sequence continues at coordinate 68,042 of CAZIRU010000007.1, read as the reverse complement.
AGGCTAAACTGCGGGGATTTATCCCTTCAGGGTTGCGGGACTCCAATGTGATACAGTCGCGATTAGTTCAACGCTTTGGAAAAAGCGGCCAGAGAGGGTGAAAGCCCCGTGGACGAAAATCAAAACTGGTCTAGGAGTATCCCAAGTAGCACCGGACACGTGAAATCTGGTGTGAATCTGTGCCGACCATGGCATAAGCCTAAATACATTTATCGACCGATAGCGAACTAGTACCGCGAGGGAAAGGCGAAAAGAACCCCTGTTAGGGGAGTGAAATAGACCTGAAACCCTGCGCTCACAATCAGTCAGAGTCCCCTTGTGGGATGATGGCGTACCTTTGGTATAATGGGCCTAGGAGTTATTGTCGTCGGCAAGCTTAAGCCACAACGTGGCGGAGGCGCAGCGAAAGCGAGTCTGAATAGGGCGTTAAGTCTGCGGCAATTAGACGCGAAGCGTGTGTGATCTAACCATGGGCAGGATGAAGCAGAGGTAAAACTCTGTGGAGGTCCGAACCGGTCACCCTTGAGAATGTGTCGGATGACCTGTGGTTAGGAATGAAAGGTTAATCAAACTGCGTGATAGCTCGTTCTCTCCGAAATATATTGACGTATAGCGTCGGAAGCTGATCGTTGGAGGTAGAGCACTGAAAAGGTTAGGGCCCACACCCGGGTACCGACCCTTACCAAACTCCGAATACCAGCGAATGAATTCCGGCAGTCGGACTGTGGGGGATAACCTCCATAGTCGAGATGGAAACAACCAGTACCACCGATTAAGGTCCCAAAACATAACTCAGTGGAAAAAGGATGTGAAGTTGCTTAGACAATGGGGATGTTGGCTTAGAGGCAGCCATCATTTAAACAGTGCGTAACAGCTGACCCATCGAGCGATTTCGCGCCGAATATGATCGGGACTTAAGTTATGTACCGAAGTCGTGGCTTTAGCAGCAATGCTAAGGGGTAGGAGAGCGTTCCAGCGAAGACGAAGCAGAAGGGGAACCGACTGTGGATTTTCTGGAAGTGACTATCTAGGCATGAGTAACGATAAAGGAGGTTAAATTCCTCCTCGCCGAAAGGACAAGGTTTCCAGGGTCAAGGTCGTCTTCCCTGGGTTAGTCGGGCACTAAGACGAGGCCGGAAGGAGTAGTCGATGTCCAAGCGGTTAATATTCCGCTACTGTTCGTTAAGCGTTATCAGCACAGGAGTGACGCAGGAAGTGATGTGTGCGCGGCGTTGATCGTCCGCGTCCAAGCCGTTAGGCCGTCCCTTAGGTAAATCCGGGGGGCACAAGGCTGAGCGGTGGGGGAGCCCAATCTACGGAAAGGGCGAAGGCACTAAGCTATGCTGCCGAGAAAAGCTTCGGTGTGAGTTTAATGAGCACCCGTACCAAAACCGACACAGGTGTCCGGGATGAATATTCTAAGGCGCGCGAGTGAAATCTCTCCAAGGAACTCGACATAATAGCCCCGTAAGTTCGCAAGAAGGGGTGCCCTATGAAAGTAGGGTCTCAGTAAAGTAGCAGGAACGACTGTTTATCAAAAACACAGCTCTGTGCAAAGTCGGAAGACGAAGTATACAGAGTGACATGTGACCAATGCGGAAAGGTGAAAACCCGTTGTTAACGCTTCGGGACTAAGCCCCCGTGAATGTCGGCGATAACTATAATCGTCCTAAGGTAGCGAAATTCCTTGTCAGGTAAGTTCTGACGCGCACGAAACATGTAACGAGTTCTGCATTGTCTCAGAGAGAAGCTCGGTGAAATTGTAGTGGCGGTAAAGATGCCGCCTCCCTGCAGAAGGACGGAAAGACCCTATGCACCTTTACTGTAAGCTGATATTGATATTTTATTTTCGTTGCGTAGAATAGGTGGGAGGCTTTGAGGCTGGGTTCCAGGATCCGGCGGAGCCACCGTTGAAATACCACTCTTCGTCGATGAGATATCTAACCACATGCCATTATCTGGCTGTGAGACAGTGTTAGCGGGTCAGTTTGACTGGGGCGGTCCCCTCCCAAAAAGTAACGGAGGGTCGCGAAGGTTTCCTCAGCCTGGTTGGCAATCAGGCCTTAGAGTGTATGGATATAAGGAAGCTTTACTGTGAGACCAACAAGTCGAGCAGTTACGAAAGTAGGCCCAAGTGATCCGGTAGAGCAATATGGAATGCCTATCGCTTAAAGGATAAAAGGTACGCTAGGGATAACAGGCTTATCGGGCCCAAGCGTTCACAGCGACGGCCCGGTTTGGCACCTCGATGTCGGCTCATCACATCCTGGGGGTGGAGAAGCTCCCAAGGGTCCGGCTGTTCGCCGGTTAAAGTGGTACGCGAGCTGGGTTCAGACCGTCGTGAGACAGGTCGGTCCTCTATCCTCTGTGGGCGTTTGAGATTTGAGGGGTTCATTCCTTAGTACGAGAGGACCGGGAATGACATGCCTCTGGTGTTCCGGTTATTGCGTCAGCAGTAGCGCCGGGTAGCTAAGCATGGAAATGAGAAACGCTGAAAGCATCTAAGCGTCAAACATCTCCCAAGATAAGATCTCATTGAGAATCGTCGAAGACTACGACGTTGATAGGCCGCCGGTGTAAGCGTAGCAATACGTTGAGCTTAGCGGTACTAATGATTCAAAATCTTTTAACTGTTTGTTGTATGTAATGCCGGAAGGTAAAACTTCCGCTAGGCGTTTCATTCAACTGCTCAGTTTCGGATAACGCAGAAAAGTTAATTGAGATACGTTTGAAAAAGATTCGAAGATTTTACTACACTGAATTTCCCTGTGAAGCCCGCTCTTGGCAATAGGAGTGGGTGGAGGAAACAACTCTGGTGACCATAGAAGCGAGGAAACACACGTTCCCATCTCGAACACGCTCGTTAAGCTCGCATTCGCCAATGGTAGCTGGGTATTCTTACCCCGTGAGAGTAGGTTATTGCCAGTCTACAGGCCCGTTAACCCTAAAGGTTAACGGGCCTTTGCGTTTTGGCGATGTTCTGCTTTTCTTTGTCCACTTCGTCGATTCGGTCTATTTATGTCCATGCCTTTTCATTTGCTTTTGTGGACTCTATGGACAAAATGGACTTCATGGAGAAGCTTATTCCTCCGCACGGCGGTTATAGGAAACTCAAGAGCTTTCAAATTGCGCGGTTGGCTTACGACGTCACGGTTCGTTTTTGCGACCGCTACATCGAAAAACGCAGCCGTACTCACGACCAAATGGTACAAGCGGCTCGCTCGGGTGTGCAAAATATTGCAGAGGGCAGTCAAGCCTCTTCCACTTCTCGCAAAACCGAATTTAAACTTACCAATGTCGCCCGTGCGAGCCTCGAGGAACTCCGCCTCGACTACGAAGATTTTCTTCGCCAACGCGATTTGCCCTTGTGGGCTCGCGAGGATTCTCGTCGCGCAAAATTGGTCTCGGCGCGTCCGCAATCGGCCGATGATGTTGCGAAGTGGGCTTGCGAGGTTCGCACTAAGTCTGCTGCGTCCATCAAGTCCAAGCCGTCCGCCTACGCCGAGATTTCCGCTAACGGCGCCTTGGCCCTTATTGCCGTTGCCTGTAGCCTTCTCGATCGCCAAATATCTTCGCTCGAAGAAAACTTCCTCTCCGAAGGCGGCTTTACCGAACGCCTCCACCGCTTGCGCACGAAAAACCGAAGCGTTCGGGGATAAAAGGGAAGGGGGGAGGCCTATTATAAACGATTGGTATTGCTAATCCTGATGTAGAAATCTACCATTCCCGAAATGAGAACAATCTTATTTTTATTTCTCTTCGGGCTTCTTGTTTCTATTTCTTTTGCTCGTTTTGTAAGTTGGTATGATCCTAGCCCTGTCGGTGAATCATTGCATGTAGGGGTTGATTTTCAGGATCCGGATTTTGGAGCGTCTTTGGAAGGTGTGATACTTGAGGTAAAGGATGAAAACGGTAAGATACATGAGTTTACAATTATGAAAGTAAAAAATTAAATAGCTAAAGTGTCTAATGAAGTTCGAATGGAAAACATCTTAATTTACGCTTGTCGGGAACAAAAAAATGAAAACAATCCTAACGATAGCAATAATCGCGTGTGCCGCAATGTCGGTGAACACGCTCAAGGCCAGCGTCCAAACTTCAGAAGTTAGCTACAGAAGCGCCGAAAGTGGTCGCTATGTCGCTCCTGGTTACGCAAATAGCCATCCCGACACAACCGTGCGCGAAAGAGATTAGCTCCCCCGCGCACGCAGAAAAAGGCCGCCCTTAGAAGAATTATTTCGTGTAGGTAAAGCGCCTGTCACGGCGTAGTATCGCTAAGCCGGAAACTAATTAACAAAAGGCGGCCTTTTTGACGTGTGTTGAGGAATTTTGTCTTTACTGTCCGCTGGTGACCCAATGGATTTTGGGCTTGCAGGTCTTTTTTGCGCGCGGACGTTTCCAACCCCAGCTGCGCAGAATGCGGAGGTTTTCCGGCGTGAAAGGAATATGGATGGCGCCGCGCGTCATGCAATAGGTCAGTCCCAGAAGCGGGCGCACCTGGAGGCGACCTTTGCTGCTGGTGCTTTTTGGCTTTTTCATAAGATTACGCTTGTTACACATAAATTACAATGGAATTGCTAACGTATTACAAGCATAATTGGAATGTGGCAAAAAAGTTAAATCCATTCGAGGGGAAAATTGAGATTTTCGAGAAGCTCCAGTTTCCAAAAATCCGCCGCAAAAAAGAGGCCATGGGCGTTGTTTGCAAAAAGAACGGCAAACTTGTGGCTAGATTCCCCAGCGTAGATGTGGCGGCCGCGTACATTGCTCCACGTGCGAATCTTTCGGAAAAGTACGCCCGCAATAGCATTTATCGCGCGATTCGCGAAAAAGAAATGTTCCCGCCTTTTTCGGATTATTTTTGGGAAGAGGATTCCGCCGCAAAAGGGACGCTCGTGCTCTTGGAGCCGGAAGACCTCAAAAGGAAAACGCCTTTCCTGAAGGGTGCAGATGCAACGCTCAAGGCTGCCGAAAAAAAGGACGTTAAAAAGTAGGTTGCGTTTTTATCAGAAAATTGAGGTGACAGCGCCAGTATTCACGGCATTGCCTGGGAGGGGAGGGATAAAATCGTGACGCCTGAGCCCTGCGGGGCGACTCCTGTGGATACTTCCAAGCAGGGGGGCCGCCTGTTGCGGCCTTTGTTGTATCATGTGCATGTTTTCGACGACTAAACTCATTAGTAAAGTCTCACTTTTGACGGAATCTTTAAGCGCCCTAAGGTAGTGAAATTGATAGCCGGCTGTTGTATAGCACGCCTCGTATGCCTTATGCCATGCCGCGGCCAATGTGTTTGCGCGGGGAGTGTTTTTGGAGGTGGCGGGAATTTGGCCAAGGCAAGCTGCGAGAAAGTCTTTTGTTTTGACGGCATCACTCTCAATACAGCTTCCGAGCGCCCGCGAAAGCATAACTTCGCTTTCGGCGGTTGTAAGCGTAGCAATAAGAGCATCCGCAAGCACCGGAGTATCGGTTTCGGCGAGAGCGTTCACGCTCCCAAGGCGTTCGAGGATTTCCGACAACTGCATTTGCGGCATCCGGCAAATATGGCACTTCAAAAAGATGATATCAAGCGCAGAATTGAAAAATTTACTTGGAGTTGGTGGCAACTTTCCGCAGAATTTTGGGTATGCATTTTGACGGGCTGATTGTGGGTGCGGTCGCGTTTTTGATTATCGGAGCCTTCCATCCACTCGTTATCAAGGCTGAATATTATTTTGGCGTGGGTTTTTGGCGGATCTTTCTTCTGGCAGGTATTTGTGCTATCGGCGCTTCGCTTTTTGTCGCCGAGAAAATTCTTTCAGCTGCGTTGGGCGTCCTGGGTTTCAGTTGCCTTTGGTCGATTCGCGAGATGTTTGAGCAACGCAGGCGTGTGGAGGAGGGGCGCTTTCCGCAGAATCCCAAGCGTGCGAAACCGTCATCAGACGCAGCGCAATTTCGTGGGTAAACCGGCTCCGCAGCTCTATGCCAGCGCTTTGCCGACTTCGGGTACCAGCGGGTGAGCGATGGTCGCGCAGACGCCGGCGACGCCATCGGAGCGGTTTTCTACGGTCAGTTCCCCGCCCATGCAGCGAATCAGGTGGCGCGCGAGGGTCAGGCCCAAGCCGCGCCCGACCTCGTGTTTGGAGCTGATGAAGGGATCAAAAATTTGGTCAGCGACGGTGGGGTCGAGCCCATTGCCACGATCGAGTATGTTGATGAGAATCATTTCTTTGCCGCCTTGATCTGCGCGGGTGCAGACCACCTCCACCGGACGCTGCGGGGCCTCGGCAGGGTAGCTCTCGACCGCGTTCATGAGGAGCTTGCCGATGACGTTTTCGAGGACCTCCTGATTGGTGTGCACTACCACGCTGTTGGTTTCGTCGCGCAGCTCGATGGGAGCATCGATCTTGTACTCGCTGTGGAAGCGTGCGACTGAGGCGGAGAGAAGCGGGTGCAGAGGCATCTCCGAAAGCGGGACTGTTTCGTTGACCGAAATGGTCGTGAGCGTCTTGACGATTTTGACCATCTTTTGAACCGCGATGTCGATGTGGCCGATGCGTCGCGCGGCGTTTTCGGGGACCGAGGCGTCGGTTTTGAGCAAGTCGAGATAGCCGACCACCACCCCCATGAGGTTATTCAAATTGTGTGCGATGCCTTCGGTAATCGCGCCGATCGCCGCCGCCTGACGCGCTTCGGCGAGCTTTTGCTGAAGGCGTATGTTTTGCTCGAAGAGGCTCTTGACCTTTAGCTGGGTATTAACCCGCGCAAGGGTTTCGTCGAGATCGATGGGCTTGGTAATGTAATCGACCGCTCCCACATTGAGGCCCTCGAGTTTGCCTTCTTTGGTGTTTTTGGCGGTGATGAAAAGGACGGGGACCGCCTGCATGCGCGGATTGGCCTTGAGCTTCTGGCAGGTCTCGATGCCATCCATCTCGGGCATCATAACGTCGAGCAAAATGATGTCGGGCACGGTCGCCTCGCAAAGTTGAAGGCACTGCTTGCCATTGAAAGCCACCATCACATCCAGCCCTTCCTTTTCCAACTTGCGTTGCAAAAGCATGATGTTGGCGGGCTGATCGTCAACGATGAGAATTTTGGGTTTGGGCAAGGACATGATTTTTCGCAAAAGGCGGCGTTAGAACAGTTTGCGTAAAGTAGGCTTAATGTCTAGCCTTTTTTTGAGCTGATTTCTTTAGTGCCGCAAGCGCTTCGAGTGCGGCCCTCTCCTCGGCGGCCTTTTTACTTAGGCCGATGCCCTGTGCAATTTCCTTCCCTTGGACGAGGAGTGCAATTGTAAAAATCTGCGCATGGCCCGGGCCGGAGCTTGAGAGAAGGCGGTACTCGATCGCGTTTGTCGCCACTTGGGGTTGTAAAAATTCTTGAAGCGCGCCTTTGGGATTGAAGGCGAGGGACGCCGCACTTTGAGGCTGGAGCGGCATGTTTTTTAAGATGAAGGACTTTGTCTTTTCGTAACCTTTTTCGAGAAACATTGCGCCTACGAGGGCCTCGAAGGCTTGCTCAAGGAGGTTTTGCATGGCCTGGGGGTTGCTTGAGTCGCCTAGCGTGTGGCGCAGGTGCGCTTCGAGCCCAAGCGTGCGTGCAGCCTCTGCAAGACTTTTTCCGCGAACGATTTGCGCGCGCAGCTCTGTGAGCTGGCCTTCCGTCCACGCCGGATGTTTGCGGTAAAGCGCTTCGGCCACAATCGCCGAAAGAATCGCGTCTCCCAAAAACTCCAGACGTTCGTTGTCGCAGGTGTGGTGGATGTGCGCGTAAGAGGAATGCGTCAGCGCCTGCTCGAGGAGCTTTTTGTCGCGAACCCCCAAATCTTTTGTGCCTTTGGGCATTTTGAAAACCCTCATTGTGCGGCGGCTTCTTCGGGGACTTTCGCCGTCGCCTTTTCCTTCAGCGCGAAGCGTTCGATGACTTCCCTCGCAAGGGCGCGGAAAGACGAGCACGCGGGATTGTCCTTGTCGTACTCGAAAAGGGTCTGGCCAAAGCTCGGCGCCTCGCCCAGGCGAATGGTGCGCGGGATGAGCGTTTGGAAGCGCTTGTCGGCAAGGTGCCGCGAAACCTCATCGACCACCTGCCGGCAGAGATTCGTCCGCAGGTCATACATCGTCATGATGATGCCGCCCAGCTCAAGGGTGGGGTTGGCGCCGCTTTTTTTGAGATCTTCGAGGACCTTCAAAATCTGCCCCAAGCCTTCCATGGCAAGATATTCGCATTGCAGCGTGATAAGCAGATAATCCGCCGCGGCGAGCGCGTTCATGCTGAGCATCCCAAGAGCCGGCGGCGCATCGACGATGATGACGCGGAAGCGATCGCTTTCGACAAGGGGGCGCAGGGCTTGGCGCATGACGCTTAGGTATGCTTCTTTTTGGCCCAGCTCGACCTCGATCGCCGCCAGATCGATTTCGCTGCGGATGAGGGAAAGGTTTTTGCGCCCCGTCTCGACGATTTTATCAAAGATGTTTTCCTCACCATGCAGCACGCCGTAGATGGAGGCTCCCGCTTCTTTTTCCAGCCCCAAGGCGCTTGTGGCATTTGCCTGGGGGTCAAGGTCGATGACAAGCGTGCGGATGCCTTTTTCGGCAAGGGCGGCCCCCAGATGGATCGCGGTCGTGGTCTTGCCGACGCCGCCTTTTTGGTTGGCGATGCTAAAAACAGTCGTTGCCATATCCCCATTATGGCGTTTCGATGGCAAAGGTCGAGCAAAAGGCGTTGGCAAAAAAGCCTCGGCGTTTCGGCCGAGGCTCTTGCAAAGGCTGTTGCGCCGCTATTCCGCTTTTTCCTTGGCCACTTCTTGCATGGCCTCGGTTTCGTCGGCGGAAAGAACCTTGTCGATGTTAAGGAGGATTTTCACTTGGTCATTGACCTTGGCGATGCCCAAAATGTAGTCCGAACGCACGCGGGCGCCCAAAACGACGTTTTCCTCAATCCACTCGGGCTTAATTTCGCAGACTTCGCTGACGGAGTCGACGATGAGGCCCGTGGGGTGATTGCCAGAGGCGGTCTGAATTTCGCAGACGATAATGCAATTGCGTTGATCGGCGCCGCCTGAAGTGGTGGTCATGCCGAAGCGCTCGCGCAGGTCGATGACGGGGATGATGCGACCGCGGAGATTGATAATGCCCTTCATATAGGCGGGACTCTCCGGAATCGGGGTGATAGCCATCATCTCGTTGATCTCTTTGACCTTTTGGATCGAGATGCCATACCCCTCGTCGGCGAGCATGAAGGTGAGATATTTGTTGTGTCGGACGTTTGCCATAAGCGTTTTTTTGTGCTCCGGTACAGCCCTGAGGTGGACTGCATTTATGCAAGGTTCTACGGCAGATGTGGGTGGCTTTTCAAGATGGAAATTATAGGCTCAAAAAAGAAGGTTTTGCCTATACTTCGTACACCTTACCCGATTGCGGCACCAGCGTCCCGCCCGGGACTTCAGCTCCCAGCTTTTCCTCAAAATAGATCCTCGCGGCAGGCTCGCCATGCGTGAGAATCACTTTGCGCGGCGAGAAGGTGCGCGCCATTTGTAAAAGCTCCTCGCGGTCGGCATGTCCCGAAAGGTCGAATTTCTCCACTCGCGCCCGAAGCTCCACTTCGCGGTCAAAGGCCGTGAAAAGATATTTCTCGCCGTGGCGCAAGGCCAGAATTTCGCCGCCAGGGGTCTCGGCATCGCAGTAACCTACGAAAAGCACCGACGAGCGCGGATCGTCGAGTAGGCTGGCCGCCACCGCATAGGAGGGGGTTTTTTCCACCATCATGCCGCTGGAGACCAGATAGATGCCTTGCTGCCGGACGCCGCCGTGAAGGGGATCGATGTATTCCGGCAAGGGCTTGATTTTAAGCTCTTTGGCTATCTTGCGACTGAAGAGCACGGGCTGATTTTTGCGATGCAGCTCGTCGTAATAGTCAATCAAATCGACCCCCAGCCCTGAGCAAAAAATCGGGCAGTCCGGCAGATTGCCTTCGCGCTTGGCGTTCCAGAAAAGCGTGAGCATCTCCTGCATCCGACCCAGAGCAAAGACGGGAATAAGGACCGAACCTTTGGCGGCAATCGTATCGTTGAGCGCCATAATGAGCCGCTCAAGTTCTTCCTCGCGGCTGGCCCCGCGAGCGGTCGCGCCACGGGTTGTTTCCATGATAAGGGTATCCACGCCGCCTTCGGGGAGGCTGGCGCCGGAGATTGTAAATTGTGAGTGGAAGGAAATGTCGCCCGTAATGAAAATCTTGCGATGTTTGTACTCCAGCAGAAAACTGGAGGCCCCCGCGATGTGCCCCGCCGGAAAAAGCGTGACGGCCAGCTCCTCCCCCTGCGCCTCCAGCACGCGCCTCCGCCGGAACGGGGTGGAGAGTATCCGGTGTGCCACGCCTTCGATTTCGCCGCGCGTGTATAGCGGATATTCCTTCAGGTGAAGCTCCTCGCGTTGCAGATACATGATGCTGACGGAATTTTGCAGCATGCGTTGCGAAAGCACGGCGGTGGGCTCGGAGCAAATGATGGGGGTTGTGGGAAAAAGCCGCGAGAGAACCGGCAAAGCCCCCAAGTGCTCCAAGTGCGCATGCGTAAGCAAAATGGCATCGAGATAGCTCGCGGGTATTTTCGAGAAGTCCGGCAGCGTCTCTTTGCCCGTGATTTTCGGATGTACCCCCGCGTCCACAATCAATCGGAACGGTCCCAGCTCCAAATACATGCAATTTGAGCCAATATCAAGCGGGCTGCTCAGATCGATAAATTTCATAAAATCAACCTCCAGCGTATTCCTTTCGGCATTTTTTTGCAAGAAGTGTCGAGTTTTTTGGGTTGTCGTGTTCAGTGACTTTTGCTAGCATGTAACTTATGGCTAACAAAGAAAACCGCAACGCCGGCTCCGTGGCCGGGAAGTTTTACGTGGATGACCAGTGCATCGATTGCGACCTCTGCCGCGAAACGGCGCCCGAAAACTTCGCGCGCGACGAGGATAATGGCTATTCAATTGTAAAAAAACAGCCCGTAACTCCTGCCGAAGAGGAACTTTGCCGCGAGGCTCTCTCTCATTGTCCGGTAAGCGCGATCGGCGAGGACGGAGAGTAGTTTTCGTTCGTTTAAGGTTGTGTGCGTGGCAAAACGGCGCATAATTGCCTATATGCCAGCTCCGGCGCCTCCACAAAAAATCCGAAAAACATTTTTCGGTAAGCTTTCTTCGGCACTCTTGCATGAGGGGGTTTGGTGGAATGCGGGCTATTATTTGATTTACCAGCGTGCTTCCCCCTTCGTATGGGGACTTAACACTGCAAAGCTCGCCGGATCGGTAGCGGTCTCGCTTGCCAATTCATTTACGGGAGAGGACTCGCAAAAAAAAGGACGACTTTCGCAATTTTTTACACACACGGTCAATCCTCACTTTGTAAATGCCGCGTTTCATCTTTTCAATGCTTCAGTCGGTGCGGCTCAATGGGCGGAGCTTTCTGGTCGCGATATTTCCGCCTTGCCCCATTGGATGACGGAGCTTGGGGGCGCTACTCCGCCCGAGGCCGCCTTAAAAATGGCAAATGGCCTCGCCGTGGGAGTGGTGGCGGTCCTTTTGGGGTTGCGGCAAAAGGAGGGTTTTCGGGCGTGGCTTGGCGGGAAAAGTCGTTGGGCGCAGATGGCGCTTTCGCCAGAGTGGGCTTTTGCGCTGCCCGTGGGGCTCATGTATCCCAAACTCCTCGCGCCCCTTGGGGCCAAGTTGGGAGCCCTTACGGCTGGGGCGGTTGGGCCTCGTGAGGTCGGAGTGGCGCTCCTTGCGGGAATGGGCGCACTTATCGCAAAGAGCTTTTGGGTGGGGCTTCGAAAAAAACCTTGCGGTTTTGCGCTGCGCAATGCCTCGCTTTTGACCTGCGCAGCTCTTAATTTGGTGGCGATTGGCCAAAGTTTGGCGCTGGGGGGGCTGCCGGCAAATGTTTCGGCGGGATTGGGGCTTTTTGTCGGCGGAGACGTGGCGTATTTCCGTAAAGAAATCCGTCGGAACCGAGAAAAACTCGAACTTTCGCCCGAGCACTAAAAAACTTCTGTTTTTAAAAAAAGCTGTTGATTTGGAGCTGCAAAATGTGCACACTAGGGAACATCATGCAGCGTCGGATTTTGGAGGACCCCCCTGAGGGGTGCCAGATCTACCCCCGCGTTCCTGAGGCCAGAGCGCGCAAATACTTTCGCCCCCATAAGTCACACGACGAAAAACCGCCCCTACAAACACAGACGGATGGGCCTAGACTTTCCACTTGCTTGGGGCGGGTAAGTGATCCTCTGGGTGTCGTCTTTGATACGAGTGTGTTGGTGGATGTGTTTGCGCATGAAAATCCGATGCTTGGTTTTTCTGGGCAAGGGGAACGTGTTCGGGAGACGGGCAGGTGGGCGAACCTGGCGTGGCGTCTGGCTACACTTCCGGGAACGGAAGGCCATTTTGTCGTAATCTCGGATTATATTTTGAATGAATTGCGGAGCGTACTCTGCGGCAGAAAGCGATGCCAAAGGAAGGTGCGCGATTATAAAGCTCGTGTGGATCTTTTTTTGAGAGAGGTGGCCGATAAGACGGTAAAAGTTGTACCGTGCGTTATACCCCACCAAAAGTTTGGTTGTGACGATGATGATGATCTTCCCATTATTGGGACTGCGCTTTCGGTAAGAGGTGAGACAGAGTTTCCGACAAGAGTTGGCGCGCTTGTCAGCTCTGATCACCATATTTTGGGAGTAGAAAGAATTCCGGGATTAAAGATTTTTGATCCGAAGACATTTTGCAACTATCATGATGGGCTGATTAAGCGTAGGCCATTGCATTCCATCCTTGGGTGTCCAATTGAGGACGCCCCTCATCCTCTTTCGCAACGATAACAACCTATGCACACGGACAACACCGGGAATATGAATCATCCTCCCGGATGTGTTGTCTATCCGAGAATTGACGGCTCATCGGCGGGGAAAACGGTTTTTTACCCGAGCGCCTCGAGCCGCACTCTAGGCGAATGTGTTCGCGAAGATACCAGTCCGCGCACGCTTGTTTTGGATACCTGCATTTGGTTGAGCCTTTTTTCATCACGACACGGAGGCGCGGAGTTGGGGCGCAACACAACGAAGCACCGCAAGGGAGACGCTGTGGCCAAGCAAGTTTGGGAGATTATCCGACCGAAAAAGAAAAAACCTTCTCCCTATACGCTTGCGACTTCCGATTATATCCGTGAGGAAATTTGTCGCGTTTTGAGAAAGGCGCTCGAGAGGTGCAAGCGGCATCCAGACGCCTACGAGCGGCATATGGGGGAATTTTTGGGGGAGGTGGATGCGGCGACGGTCAAGGTGGAGCCATGTTACTTGCCGAGATTTGCCTTTGGCTGTCTTGACGAGAAAGATTTGGGAGTCCTGGGCACCGCTATAACTGCCAGGGCGGGCATGCTGATGACGATGGACCACCATCTTCACGGCGTGAGGGGTGCTCCCGGACTTTTGGTCTTGCGGCCTGAGGAGTTCTGCAAATATTACGTGCCATTGACTCGGGGCAAGCCTTTGGAGAAGATACTTGGATGTCCGACTATGAACGTCTAAAGGCCAAACTCGAAGCGCTGGAGATTGGGAGTGTGCCCGTAAGCGTGCTGATAAATTCTGCGACGCTGCGGCGTGCGTTGGGAGTAAGCCGCGCGAAGGTTTTTAAAGCGAGCGCGGCGGCAAGCGAGGGCGCGGAGCTTGTGTCGCTGGAAGCGCTTTTTGCGGATGAGGAACCCTTACGCAGCGTGGCCCTTGGCGTGGACAAGGACAAGGAGCTTTCGCTTAAGGTGGCCGAGTATGCCTCGGCGCGTGCGAGTGAGCTGGTGCTCGTGGGCGAGAAGCGCTTGGGTGTGGCCTCAGTCGAAAAGTACTTGGCCGAACGGATGGAGGGTGTGGCAAAATTCCCGCTCAAAGATATTGGTCGCGTGAGCCTGTGGCGACGCTCTTTGCCTCTCGAGATTTCTTCGGAGGGCCTGTGGAGCGAAACGCAAGCGGAGGTGCGCGGTGTGCGCTTATGCCTTTGGACGCTCGCGGGTATTCCCTCGGCGGTCGATCCTCTGGCGGACTGCTTGGCTGAGGCAATCGAAGAGTTTCTGCGGCCAGATTTGCGCATGCTCGACTTGGGCTGCGGCAATGGCGCCCTTGGTGCGTGGGCGGTCAAGAAAGAGCCCCGGTTGCGGCTTACGCTCACGGACGACGACGCTAATGCGATTGCCGGCGTGCGACGCACCTTTCAGGCCAATGATCTTGGGGCAGAGAAAATTCTTTGTGCCGATGGACTTGCGGGAATTGGACCGGTAGAAAAGTTCGACCTGATAGCGGCCAATCCTCCCTTTGTGGCGCAAGGAGGGGCTGCTGATTTTTCGGTAGCCCAAAGGTGGCTTTCGCAAGCGGCGTCTTGTGTCTGCAAGGGTGGAGCACTTTGGGTGGCGGCGCATCGATTTTGCCCGTACGAAGGTTTCCTCAAGGCGCACTTCTCGAGCGTCGAAAAAGTTTTCGAGGATGCGAAATACAAGGTAATCAGAGCGATAATTTAGAGCGACTCCAGCCCCGGCAGGCTCTTTGCGGGTTTTTGGATAAAGATGCCGCCAAGGTGGCGCGCAGAGGGGAGCTGCGGCGAGTTAAAGTCCGTCCGTACGGGTGCGGGATGGAAAATTCTTTTGCCCATCTCGTCGTTGGCGCAATGCGTGCACGGGGCTCCCGTGACGATGTTTTCGGAGGGAATACCCGCGCGGAGTAGCCTTTCAATAATGATATTCTCGAGGCTTATTGCCAAGCTGCTGTCCGAATTCCGCGTCAAAAAATCGCTTTTGCCAACTGTTTTTAGGCGTTGGAAGTTTGCATCGTGCTTGCGGCAGTAGTCTTCAAGGGGTTTGTGGAGCGTACGGAGATGATAGCAGCAGTTGCGCTGATGCGGGCCTATGATGGCGAGGATGTGCGATAGCCGCAACCTGCGCGCACGGCGGCCGTACATTTTGGGGTGCACTGTGAAATTTCCCACTGCTGCCTTAAAAAGAGAGGTCTCGGTGCAATTGCGCCGACTGGCGTGGATGAGCGCTACGGCGGGCACTTCAAGGCTTACGAGCGCCACGGGCGCACAGCCGTTAAGCGGATAGGAAAGCGCAATGTTGGACTCGCGCGTGATTTGCGCTTCGCCTGTGGGCCAGCTTTGGCAATCGAAAGGGCGGGATTGGTGGCATTGTGCGGCGACGGCCTTCCATGTTTGAAAAAGGACGCGCGTGGCTTCGGGAAGCGTTTGCAGCGAAAGATTGGGATTGGTGAAGGTCGACGTGTCGATGCAACTCGCCAAAGCAAAGGCGCCAGTCCCCAGCCTCAAGGATGTCCGCAGGCGCCTCATCCGTGCAGCGACCGCCTGATAGCAAAGCTCCTCGCGGCTTGCGTTAGGCTTGGGTTGAGAATTGAGAGAATGGAGCTCCTGCGTCAGCTTGACCGCCGTTTGCACAGGATTGAGAAGCTCCCGTTTGACGCTCATATTGCCCGCCGCAGCGGTTGAGTAGAAAAAGCGGACCTTGCTTAAAGCCGGAATGGGCGTTTGAGGCGCCCAATACTGATAAAGGCCGGAGGAGTGGTTTAAAAAAGGCATCTTTCGATGCTATAATGAACGCCTCATTGAGGCAAGCAAATCAGTACAGTCTCGAAAAAACAATCGGGATTGCAAATTTGGCCAGATCTTTTAGGGTGGAAGGGTGGCTCAATCTTTGGAGAATGAAAAGGTATCGGCCCTTGGTTATGACACGAAGACCGAGGGCAATTTTGTGCTTACGCGCCTGGATGCCGCCGTGGATTGGGTGCGCAAGAATTCCGTCTGGCCAATGCCGATGGGGCTGGCATGTTGTGCGATCGAGCTGATGGCAACGGGCGCGCCCAAGTTCGATATCGCGCGTTTTGGGATGGAAGTCATGCGTTTTAGCCCCCGCCAGTGCGACTGCATGATTGTGGCCGGAACGCTCACCTATAAAATGGCCGGGCAAGTGCGCCGCCTCTACGACCAAATGCCCAACCCCAAATGGGTGGTCGCCATGGGCGCCTGCGCGTCGACGGGGGGGATGTACCGCAACTATGCCGTCATGCAGGGGGTCGATCATATTTTGCCGGTGGACGTTTACGTTTCGGGCTGCCCGCCGCGTCCCGAAGCGCTTTTGGAGGCCCTCATGACCTTGCAGCGTAAAATTGCCACCGAGCGGGGATTGCGGGATTTGAAAAAATAGATTACATCAGCGCTGTCGGGTCCACGTCGAGGGTGTCGGTGATTGACGAGTCGAAGGGAAAGCCTTCGCGCAACTCAAGGAGCTTCGGCAGCACCGCTTCCGTGTGCTCGCACAAATACCACACCTGATAACGGTAAAGCCCCTCGATGCGTTCGATCGGCGCCGGCGAAGGACCCCGCACTTCCATTTGCGGAAGTTTTTTGCAAACCTCCCGCGCCCAAGCCTCGCAATAAAACGAGAGCTTTTCGAGGCTGGGCGCCTTGAAAAGATGGCTGATCAAATGCCGATAGGGAGGATATCCCGCCTCTTTGCGATGCCCCAGCTCCTCCTCGGCAAAGCCTTCGTAATCGACACGCCGCGCGTATTGCAACGTGGGGGCGTGTGGCAGAAAAGTCTGCACCACAACCTCGCCCGTGCGATCGCCGCGGCCAGCGCGTCCTGCGACCTGCACAAGCAGCTGGAACGTGCGTTCGGCCGCGCGAAAGTCCGGCTGGTGAAGCGAAAGATCGGCATCCACCATTCCGACCAGCGTGACGTTGGGGAAGTCGAGCCCCTTGGCGATCATTTGCGTCCCCACCAAAATATCGAGTTTGCCGCGACGGAAATTCGCAAAGATCTCGCGCAGCGTATTTTTTTGCGCCATCGCATCCGCGTCCACCCGGGCCACGCGCGCTTTGGGAAAAAGCAGTTTGATCAGGCTCTCGACTTTTTGCGTGCCGACCCCCCGCCAGCGCACCTGCTCCGAGCTGCATTGCGGGCAGCGCAGGGGAGCCACGGCCTCGCGCCCGCACAAGTGGCAACGCAATTTGCCAATGTCGGCATGATAAGTCATCGCGATGCTGCATTGGTCGCACATGGCAATATAGCCGCATTCCTTGCATAGGAAACTGGTCGAGTGGCCCCGCCGATTGAGAAAAAGCAAAATCTGTTCGCCCTTCTCCAGCCGATCGGTGATTTTTTCCTTTAAGAGTGTCGAAAGCCAAGGCGTTTTGCCTAGGCTCCGGCGCAGATCCACCACGTGCACCACGGGCATCGGCCGCGAGTCAATCCGATGCGCCATCGTCTGTAACCCCAGATGTCCTTCGCGTGCCATCAAGAGCGCTTCAAGCGAAGGCGTTGCCGAGCCCAGAATGCATAGGGCGCCGCAGAGTTCCGCACGCTTGAGGGCGGCTTCGCGGGTGTGATAGCGCGGGGCCTCCTCCTGCTTATAGGCGTTTTCGTGCTCCTCATCCAAAACAATAAGCTTCAAATTTTTGAGCGGTGCAAACAGCGCGGAACGCGCTCCCACGACGATCTTCGTTTTGCCTTCCAAGATGGCGCGATAGGCATCCGCACGCTCGCCAGCGGAAAGATGACTGTGCCACACGACGCAATGCGCCGGGTCATTGCCAAAACGTCCCCGCAGTCGGCCTATCATTTGGGGGGTGAGGGCAACTTCCGGCACCAGCATAAGGGCGGTGCCACCAGAGTCGAGTACCTGCGAGATAAGACGCAAATACACTTCCGTTTTGCCGGAGCCCGTGACGCCGTGAAGCAGTTGTGGCTTCGTTTGCCCCTCACGGAGCATCTCCGCAAAACGCGCGACGGCCTCTGCTTGTTCAGGCATAAGGGGCGGGGGCGCACTCGCGACGATTTCGGCATCGGAGAGGTCGTCATTGTAGGCGTGACGATGCGCGCGTTTTTCCACCAGGCGCAAAAGACCTTTTTTTACAAGTCCGTGCGCGATGGAAAGCGAAATTTTCCACTCGTGAAGCTCCGCAAAGCCCACCTCGGCGCCCGGCGGCAAAAGCGCAAATCGCTCCAGCAATTCTTTTTGTTGGGCGCCCAGCCTAACGGGAGCGGCGGCGCCCTCCACCTTCACAAAACTTTTTTCAATTTTTTCGCGCGCCCCCTGCCGGACAACCGACGGAATCACCGTTTCGATGACGGCCCCCAGCGGTGAAGCGTAAGTTTCGGCCATCCACTCGCATAGCCGCAAAAGCTCATCGGTCAAAACAGCGTGAGGGAAAAGCGCCTCGTAAACGCTTTTGATTTTAAAACCACCAGCGGGAGGCTTTTGCGAAAGCCCCATTACGACGCCCGTTTCAACTTTTTTCCCGAGTGGCACGCGCACAAGCGCGCCTGATTTTACCGTCACCTGCTGTGCGTCCTCAACGCGATAGCTGAGAGGTTTGGGGACTCCGGGAAGGGCAACTTGAGCAAAAACGGACATGAGGCAAAGAGCCAGATTTATTGTGAAGTTTGGATGAAGTCGAAGAGGCGTTGCAACGGAGCGTTGGCCTGAAGCTTTTGCGCCGCCTCGTTATAGAGGGCCCTTTCGGCGGATGTCAGCTTCTTTTCATCAATTTCTGCAAAGAGCTTTTTGGCTTTTTCAAATTGATTGGCCTTGGCGGTGATGACCGCTCCAATTAGTTTTTCGCGTTGGGTTGCCGGCGAAGCTGGCAACGCCAAAAGTGCATCGGTCAAGTTCCCAAGTCTTTCGTGAGCGAGTGCCAATACCGCCGCAATCTCGCTGCGCGAGGGGTGTTTTTGGGCGGCGGCTTTAAGCGTTTGGTAAGCCTCTTCGATTGTTCCTTTGTCTTCGGGGTTTGCGAGCAATTGCCAGTAGGCGCGTTGAGCTGCCACAAGGACGTTTTGCGGCAGGGCTTTGGCAAGCGCTCGCCACGCTTCAAGAATAGCTGATTCGTCTCGCATTTTTTCGGCGGCTACTGTCGCCTCGTAGAGGCTCCAAAGGGAGGGCGCTTGCGCATTTAGAAGCAACAGCGCCTGATTCTCTGCGGCGTAAAAACCGGTTCCGCGCGCAAAGCGCACAAACGAAAAAAGCTGTTTGGCATCGAGCGCGGCAAAAAATACTGCGGGGTCTCCGGAAACAAGCGAGGCCAGCGCAGGCCCCAAAGCTGGATCTGGAAAATTGGCAAGCAACGTTTTGAGCGTTGGTAGATTTCCCGAGTTGTAAAGCAACTCCGCCTGCAAAAGAGCCACCTCGCCGTGTCCCCTGATGGCTTCCGGCAGGCTTGTCAGAAAAAGCGCACCTGTCTCGGGCGAATCTTTGCGCGTCAGATAGCGCGCCAGTACAAGTGCCATAAGCGGATTTTCACGAGCGCGAACCTTGAGCGCGCTGCGGTAATCGGCGCCCTCCGGTAAATTGATTTTTTCGCAAAGCTCCAGCAGTTCGACAGCCTCCGCCGTAGTAAGATTTCTTCCCACCAACTCTTTTGCAAGTTCACTGGCGCCGTCTATCTCGCCATTTAAAAAAGCCAGTTGCGCCTTGAGCAGCCGTGCCTGCGCCGTGAGCGTGTCGGTTTGCACGTCTTGCAATGCTTTGCGCGCGCGAATATTCAAGTCGCCATCGCGGCTTACGAGCGCCACGCGCGCGAGCAAAAGCCGTTGCGCATCACTTGCGGGAATATCGCGTCCAAGCGCGAGGACAGCTTGTGGTAGCTCTACTGGAGAAGTTCGAGCCAACACGATGGCCCTATAGGCGCGCAGTTCGAAATTTTGTGCGTTGCGTTCATTTTCCAAGAGCAAATCGGCCAAAAACCAGTTTTGGGTTTGCGCGGCCGTCTTGATAAACGACAAAAATGTTTTGGGCGATGGGCTTGCCTTGTAGAGCTTTTCTGAAATATCAAGCGCTTTCTCCGGCGCATAAAAAAGCAGTTGAGCCGCATCTTGCTTGAACGCGCCTTCTTTGAGACTTTGTAGCGTCAGCCGCGCAAACGAGCTTACCAGCGCAATCGCGCCAAGCAGCAGTATAACCCACAACGCGTAACGTAAAAAACGCCGCGCGGGAGATTCTTTGAGCTGAAAGACAACTTTCACGCTTCTATCTTAGGGAAACTGGGTGCGATGTCGAGCGTCTGCCCGGGATTAAGCAGCAGGTCCTCGCCAAAAGCGGAGATTTCGTCGTTGAGATAGACGCGGCAGACAACGGGTGCGGTAGCCTCGGGGATTTTATAGCTCCAGCGGTCATTGCCTTCGTAATTCAGCGGTACTCCTTCCTGCCAGTTGAGGCCGCCTCCTTCGCCGCGCAGACACAGGACGTCATTTTCGTCAATGTGAGCCGTCAAAAGCAGAGTGATAGGTCCCTTGGCCGCGTCAGCTATGGGAGTTTGATTGTTTGCTTCCTCGCTAACGAGGGCAGGCGGGACGGCTTCGACGGTCGCGACCATTGAGACTTCTGCGCTGGGGCCCGAAATCGTTTGAGTAAGCGCCGGCGAGGCTGATGACGAGGCGGGCGTATGAGTGGCTACCGAACCAAAGAGGCCCATCTGTTCGGCATGATGGGTCGGGAAGGGCGGATGGAAGTCTTCGGTCTCTTTTTTCGCAAAAAGCGGCGCGGGATGTTTGCGCTCAGTTTGCGCTTGCGGCGAGACGATCGAAGAAATGCGCGCGACATGGGCGCCCGCAGGAGAAGCTTGAGCAGTCATTGCCAAGGCGGAGCCCAGCGAGACCTGATCGATGCTAACCTTTTGCTGAAGGTTTTCCAGCTGGCCTTTGAGATCATTGAGAGCCGCGCGAACCTCGCTGCGCGTCGAAGAAGCCTCGCGCATTTGCACGATGAAATTCAAAACGGCGGGCGCGAGGAAGAGAATCGCTGCGGTATTGAAGCTAAAAAGCGCCAACGCGACAACCGTGGAAGGCAAGGGACGTTCACTCATCGCCAGTGCGACAATTGTCCCAATGACCAAAACCGCATAAGCGGCGTAATACATCCAATCTTTTCGTGGCATGCGGCCAGTTTAAAACTTCCTAAAATAAAGGCAATTCCGAATGACAGCCCCACGGGGGCCAAATGGCTTGAAGTCCCTTGGCACGGCGCTAATGCGCAAGGAATACCTTGGAAAGGGCGTCGGCGGCTTCGAGTTCGGCGGGAGTGCCGCAGGCAAAGACGGTGCCGTGGCTCAAAATAACGGCCGAGTGCACCAGCGCAAAAAGCGTTTTGATATTGTGCTCGACCACGCAGACGGTGAGCTTGAGTGTGCGATTGATCTCAAGAATTTTCTGAAACATCTCCGAAACCATCTTGGGTGAGAGCCCCAGCGTGGGTTCATCCAAGAGCAAAATTTTGGGGTCGGTCATCAGTCCCCGCGCCACCGCGAGCATTTGCTGTTGCCCGCCAGAGAGCATTCCAGCGCGTTTTTTGCGCACATCCTTGAGGAAGGGAAAAAGACTGTAAGGCACCTCCATGTGTTCGATAATGGCCTTTTTGCTGGGCAGGATATAGCCGCCCATTTCGAGATTCTGCTCGACGGTCAGGGTGGAAAAAATCTGCCTTCCCTGCGGCACAAACGAAACGCCATAATGAATAAGCCGCTCGGGATCGGGCTTGATAGGGCCGAGGGCGGGTGGGGCGCCATGCGAGACCCATACTTCCCCTTGCGTGATGCGGACTAGCCCGAAAATGGCCTTCAGTACCGTCGATTTGCCGGCGCCATTGGGGCCCATGAGAGCTGTGAGTTTCCCTTGTTCCAAAGAAAGATTGATTCCGCGCAAAACGGGCAGCTCGCCATAGGCGGCGTGAAGATCCTTGATTTCGAGGGCAATATCGGCCACGTCGCTATTGTAGAAGGGGTTGGGCATAGGCGCAAGACTTGTATTTAAGTGCGATTTGTGTATGCTTGCAGCCATGAGCGTCCGTGTCATCAAAACCCCGCAGAGAGGCGAATATCGCACCATGTATCATCCCTTTATAGATAAATATTTCGCCAAGGATTTTGTCACGGATCCGAAGGAGTTTGTTTCGTGGTCCGATTCGCCCTTTTATTTTTCAAATATCACGCTCAACGAGGATGGTTCCGTTGGGACATATGTGGCGGTGCTTTTGACAAACGAGGCTACCTTTAAAAACATTCTGAATGGCAAAATCCGTGAGCATGAGATGCCGCCTTGGGAGGCAGGCGAATATGGTCTGCCATATCTTTATTGGCCGACGCTTATCGTTGAGAACCGGACGCACGCGCCGTATTTGATCAAGTCGATTTTTAGCGAAGTGGCGGAAACTGCGCGGAAATGGGAGTTGCTTATTACGCATGTTTATTCGATTGCGTTTACGAAAGTCTCCGAGCGGCTGATGCGGCGCTATTTTTTCGAGCGTGTGGGAACCTACCGCGATGGCGGACACGAGTATCCGGTGATGCTTTCGAAGGTCGCGGACAATCCTTACTTGCGCGCGTTTATTCCGGTGGTATAGAAATTTTTCAAAATGCAAGTCCGAGTTGTCAAAACAGCCCAACGGGAACCTTACAAGCCGAAGTATCATGCGCTGATGGATAAATACTTTGAAGGTGATTTTGTCACGCAGATGAACGCGATTCCGTCGTGGGGGCACTCGGAATTTTATTTTACAAATGTGACGGTGGATGAAAGAGACGAGGTAACAAGTTACGCCGCGGTACTTTTGACGAACGAGGCTACGTTTAAAAATATTCTGAATGGCAAAATCCGTGAGCATGAGATGCCGCCTTGGGAGGCAGGCGAATATGGTCTGCCATATCTTTATTGGCCGACGCTTATCGTTGAGAACCGGACGCACGCGCCGTATTTGATCAAGTCGATTTTTAGCGAAGTGGCGGAAACTGCGCGGAAATGGGAGTTGCTTATTACGCATGTTTATTCGATTGCGTTTACGAAAGTCTCCGAGCGGCTGATGCGGCGCTATTTTTTCGAGCGCGCAGGAACCTATCGTGAGGGCGGGCATGAGTATCCGGTGATGCTTTCGAAGGTCGCGGACAATCCTTACCTGCGCACGTTTATTCCGGTGGTATAAATGGCGGATTGCACATAAAACTCGATTGCGGTAGCCTTTCTGTATGGGCACAAAAGTCATAAACTCTTTGGAATGTACCTCTTATCGGGCTCATTATCTTCCCTTGATAGAAAAATACTTTTCCGAGGGCTTTGACGTGAGCGCGCCGCCGCCGGGATGGTATGAGTCGCAGTTTGCCTTTAGAAACATCACATTGAATGAAACCGGATCGGTTTCGGGTTACTGTTCTTTGGTTCTGACCAACGCTGCGACCTATCAAAATATTTTACAGGGGGCTATCCGTGAAAATCAGATGCCGCCTTGGCAAGCGGGCGAGTATGGCCTGCCATATCTTTATTGGGCCTCCCTCATCGTCGAGAACCGCACGCACGCGCCGTATTTGATCAAGTCGATTTTCGGCGAAGTCGCGGAAATTGCGCGGAAATGGGAGTTGCTTATTACGCATGTTTATTCGATTGCGTTTACGAAAGTCTCCGAGCGGCTGATGCGGCGCTATTTTTTCGAGCGCGCAGGAACCTATCGTGAGGGCGGGCATGAGTATCCGGTGATGCTTTCGAAGGTCGCGGACAATCCCTACCTGCGCGCGTTTATTCCGGTGGTATAAGGCCTTAGCCCAATTTGCGTTTGAAAAGCAACGGGATCGCTGCAGCCGCTAGAAGAGTGGGCAGCCACGCGGCCAAAATCGGGTTCAAAACCTCACGACTACCCAGAAGCCCAAAGATTCGCTCAGCAAGATAATAGATAAAAAAGATGCCCACCGACTGCGATGCGCTCACCATCGGATTGCGGTTGGTGCCGCCAAGCGCAAAGGGCAGCGCGATGCCGACCACAAGCAAGCAGCCCCACGGAGCCGCCAAAAGATTTTGGTATTGCACCAGATAGCTATTCAGGCGCGGGTCAGCCTCCAGTCGTGAAATAAGCGTGCGCAGCTCTTTGATCGAAAGCGAGTTGGGCTTTTTCTCGAGCGCCTGCATGAGCGTAGGATTTTCCGTGAGGTGCTTAAAACTTTCGCGGTCAAAAGCCA
Organism: uncultured Verrucomicrobiota bacterium; assembly: GCA_964541905.1. Classification (GTDB taxonomy): domain Bacteria; phylum Verrucomicrobiota; class Verrucomicrobiia; order CAZIPW01; family CAZIPW01; genus CAZIRU01. The sequence continues at coordinate 44,052 of CAZIRU010000007.1, read as the reverse complement.
CCGAGCGAGTGGGTTCATTGGTCGTTGGGTCGAAGGTGATTTTACGGCCATCCTCCATCACCCAATAGCCAAGGTAGTCGTCGAAATACGCTTGGTTGGCGATGATGCGCTCGCGTTCATTGCCATTTTCGGCCATCTGGCTGACCGTCAGGCCATAGGCCATGTAGGTGTATTGGCTAAAACGGTTGATGTACCAAAGATGGCGCTCTTTGGCATCGTAGAAGGTCAGGTTGTAAATAAGGCCAACCTTATCGGAGGTAGTCGTTTCGAGCTGGCGGTTGTAGGCGAAGTTGTCCCAGACCTCTCGCGAGCGTTCGACGGTCTGGGGAATCACATTGGCGCTCAAGTAAAAGAGCAAGGCCGAAAGCGCCGCCGAGGAAATCCACAGCGTGCGGGTGATTTGCCACAGGGAGAGGCCTCCTGCGCGCATGGCGGTGATTTCGTTGTTTTTGCGGAGCGTTCCCAGCGAAAAAAGGAGCGAAATAAGCAGCGCCAGCGGAATGAGAATGGGCAGAAAGCCCGGGATGAGGATGAGATAATAAACGACGATCTCGAAATATTTTGCGCCAAAGCCCAGCAGGTCGGGGAGGGTATCGTACATGCGCTCCAAGAGCAAAAGCCCCACAGTTACAAGCATTGCGGCGCCGAAAGTGCGGAACCATTGCCAAAAAATATGCCGATCGACAAGCTTCGGAGAAAAATCCATGCCTAAAGCCTACAGGAAGCCTTTGGCGCAAGTCGAGCGGGGAAAAATGCATTGTTCCCGGATGCCTGTGCTCTTGCACAAGGCGTTCAACTAAGCCAGGGCAAACGCCTATTTCGCATCTCGCAGCTTCATTGCCGCCGCTACCATGTTTTGGAGCGCCGCCTCCACTTCCAGCCAGCCGCGGGTTTTTAGTCCGCAGTCGGGATTTACCCACACCTGTTTCTTGTCGAGGTGCTTGAGGATTTGCCGCAGCAGTTCCGACATTTCTTCAACCGATGGTACGCGGGGCGAGTGGATGTCGTAAACCCCTGGCCCAATGGCATTTGGATAGTCGAAATCCGCGAAAGCCTCCAGCAGTTCCGCGTCCGAGCGCGACGCCTCAATGGAAATGACGTCGGCATCGAGTGCTGCGATTGCCGGCATAATGTCGTTAAAGTTGCTATAACACATGTGCGAGTGGACCTGCGTGCGGTCCGAAACGCCCGAGGTCGCCAGCCGGAAGGCCTTCACCGACCAATCAAAATAGCGATCCCAATCGGTGCTTCTTAATGGCGTGCCCTCGCGCAGGGCGGGTTCGTCAATCTGAATGATGCGAATGCCGGCGCGCTCAAGATCGGCCACCTCATCACGGATGGCGAGGGCGATTTGCCAAGCCGTATCGCGCCGCGGCTGATCTTCGCGGACGAAAGACCACTGCAAAATCGTAATGGGACCGGTGAGCATCCCCTTGACGGGGCGCTCGCTCAAGGATTGCGCGTAGGTGGCCCAATCGACGGTCATCGGACGTGGCCGCGAGACGTCGGCGAAAATCACGGGTGGCTTGACGCAGCGCGAGCCGTAACTTTGCACCCAGCCATTTTGCGTGAAGGCAAAGCCCGAGAGCTGTTCGCCGAAATACTCTACCATGTCATTACGCTCCGGTTCGCCGTGCACCAGCACGTCGAGGCCTATTTTTTCCTGAAAGCGCACGATGCGCTCGATTTCCGCACGCATTTGACGCGCGTATTCGACCGCGGAGAGTCGTCCAGCCTTGTAATCGGCGCGCGCCATGCGGATTTGCGCAGTCTGCGGGAACGAGCCAATGGTCGTCGTCGGGAAAAGGGGGAGCTTCAAGAATTCCTCCTGCGCCGCGCCGCGCTCGGCATAGGTGCTGTGTCGCCTAAACATCGTTTCGCTCAAAGAGGCCATGCGTTCTTGGACTTTTGGATCGTGGATTTCGGCCGAAGTGCGCACACGTTCAAAAAGCGCGAGATTGGCGGCGTAGTCTTCGGCGATTGTCTGGCGGCCGCCATTGGCATAGCGCTCAAGGGTCGCCACTTCGGCGAGCTTTTGGCGCGCGAAGGCCAGACGTTCCTTGAGGGCGGGCGCGAGTTTGCTTTCGGTGGAGACGTCAATTGGCGCGTGCAAGAGCGAGCAGGACGGCGCGATGATAAGCCGTGAGGCGCCCAGCCGCGCCTTGGCTTTGTCGATAAGAACGGCGGCGGTGGCCAGATTCGTTTTCCAGATGTTTCGGCCATTGACGACGCCCAGCGAAAGGAGCATTTGTTCCGGAAGCTTGGCGAGAACTTTTTCGAGTTGCTCGCCCGCCCGCACAAGATCGATATGCAGCGCCTCGAAACGATGCGCGGCGATGGCTTCGAGCTTGTCGGCGATGGAGGCAAAATAAGCGGTAAGGCAAAACTTTGGCCGTGCTGTCAACGTACAGAGCTTGTCATAGGCCGACTGGAAAAGCGCAAGCGACTCCTGCGGCAGGTCGAGCACCAAACAGGGCTCGTCGAGCTGCACCCACTCGGCGCCGGCGCGACTCAGGCGCTCGAGCACCTCGGCGTAGACGGGGAGTATTTTTTCGAGGATGTCCGCGAGCGCCACAGTTGGGGCCTTTGCCTTGCCCAAGAGCAAAAAGCTCAGCGGCCCAAGGAGGACGGGGCGCGTGAGGATGCCCAACTCTTTAGCCTCCCAAAATTCATCGACGATCTTTGTGGAGCCAAGCGCAAACGTCATCTCTGGCTCGAACTCGGGGACCAAATAGTGGTAATTGGTATCGAACCATTTGGTCATCTCCAAAGGTACTGCTGTGCTATTGCCACGCGCCATGGCGAAGAAGGTGTCGAGATCGACTTTTCCGCCCGAGAAGTGGAACCGTTCAGGGACGGCGCCCAGCATTGCAATGGTATCCAGAACGTGGTCGTAGAACGAAAAATCGTTGGAGGGGATGAAGGTTAGACCGGCCTCGCGCTGCCAGCGCCAATGACGCTGGCGCAGCTCCTTGGCGGTGGCGAGAAGTTCCGCTTGCGAAGAGCTTCCTTTCCAATAGGCTTCGACGGCTTTTTTAAGCTCGCGCTGGGCGCCGATGCGTGGGAAACCAAGATTGGCGCTTTGGGCTGCCGGAGTAGCTTGGGAGGTGACGGTATTTTTTTCGCTGGATGGATGGGCCATTGTATTCGATTCGCTTCCGGCGCCTGAGTTTATTTCCTTTAAGCGCTGTTTTTACCAAAACGCAAGGGAGAAAAAGAGATAACGGCATATTTCTCGTATGGCTTAAAATGCGGGCATTTTGCGTTGTTTTGTGCGGGTATGCTTGCTTGACCCTTCGCGGGGGTGTTCCTTAAAATATTACAATGCATTCCAGTCATAAGGTTACTGATGCCAACGAGGCTTGCGCCAGCGTTGCTTACCGCCTAAGCGAAAATATCGCCATTTATCCGATAACCCCTTCGTCTCCGATGGCCGAGAGCTGCGACGAATGGGCTGCCAAGGGTAAAAAGAACATCTGGGGCTTTGCGCCAGATATTGCCGAGATGCAAAGTGAGGCGGGCGTGGCGGGTGCCGTGCACGGGGCGCTTACGACCGGCAGCCTGACGACTACCTTTACGGCTTCGCAAGGGCTTTTGCTCATGATTCCCAATATGTATAAGATTGCGGGGGAGCTTACACCTTTCACGATGCATGTGACGGCGCGCGCGCTGGCCACCCATGCGCTTTCGATTTTTGGCGACCAGTCTGACGTGATGGCCTGCCGCCAAACGGGTTTTGCGATGCTTTGCAGCAATACGGCGCAAGAGGCGCACGATTTGGCTGCCATCGCTCATGCGGCAAGCCTTGAAACGCGCGTACCATTTATGCACTTTTTCGATGGCTTCCGCACTTCCCACGAGGTGAATACCTACGAGGAGCTTTCCGACAAACAGCTCCAAGACCTTATTGATCCCTTGGCGCTCGAGCAATTCCGCAACCGCGCCTCGACTCCCGATTCTCCGGTTCTGCGCGGTACGGCACAAAATCCGGACGTTTATTTTCAAGCCCGCGAGGCCGTCAATGCGTTTTACTCGACCCTGCCGGAGAAGCTTTCCGCCGTGATGGCAAAATTTGCGCGCATCACCGGACGCCCTTATGGGCTTGTCGAGTACGAAGGCCATCCACAAGCGACGGAGGTGGTTGTGGCGATGGGTTCCGCCTGCGAGACGCTCGCGGCCACAAGCATTTATTTGAACTCCAAGGGCGCCAAGACGGGAGTCGTCAAGGTGCGTCTTTTCCGGCCCTTTAGCGTCGAAGCACTCTTGATGGCGCTTCCCCAAAGCGTCAAGCGCGTGGCGGTGCTCGACCGAACCAAAGAGCCCGGCAGCCTTGGCGAGCCGCTTTATCAAGATGTCGTTACGGCGTGTGCCACGCATGGGCGCGCGGTGGCTATTTGCGGTGGCCGTTATGGACTGGCGTCCAAGGAATTTACGCCGGCGATGGCCGCGGGAGTTTTTGCGGCGCTGGCGGCGGGCTCGCTCAATCACAACTTTACCGTTGGCATCAATGACGATGTGACGCACCTTTCGATTCCCTACGACGAGGGCTTTCATTTGCCCAAGGAGCCCTCGCTTTTCGAGGCACTCTTTTATGGGCTGGGTTCCGACGGAACGGTGGGTGCCAACAAAAATTCGATCAAGATTATTGGCGACGAAACAGGCATGAACGCGCAGGCGTATTTTGTTTACGACTCGCGCAAGGCCGGCAGTATGACCACTTCGCACTTGCGCTTTGGCAAACTGCCGATTCGCGCCCCTTATTTGATTTCGCAGGCGCCTTTCGTGGCCGTGCACAATTTTCAGTTTTTGGAGCGGCTTGACCTGCTCAAAAACGCCGCTCCCGGGGCGGTGGTACTCGTCAATTCGCTATATGCTCCCGAGAAGCTCTGGGATCATCTCCCGCGGATGGCCCAGCGGCAGATCTTGGAGAAAAAGCTCAAGCTCTACACGATCGACGCTTTTGCGGTAGCCAAGGCCAGCGGCATGGGCGGACGCATCAATACGATTATGCAGACGTGCTTTTTTGCCATCTCGGGCGTTCTGCCCAAAGAGCAAGCCATTGCCGCTATCAAAAAGGCGATCGAAAAGACCTACGCGCGCAAGGGTGCCGATGTGGTGCAAAAGAACTTCAAGGCGGTGGATGCCACACTTGAACATCTCCACGAGGTCAAGGTGGGCACTTCCGTTACATCCACCGATGAAGGCGTGCAGTTTGGCGACGAGACTCCCGACTTTGTCAAAAAAGTGACGGCGGTGATGCTGGGCGAAGAGGGTGATCGGCTTCCGGTAAGCGCTTTTCCTGTGGATGGCGCTTGGCCCACGGGCACCACGAGGTTTGAAAAACGCAATATTGCTTTGCAGCTTCCGCAGTGGGACGAAAAGCTCTGTATCCAGTGCGGCAAGTGCGTATTCGTGTGCCCCCACTCGGCGATTCGCGCCAAGTTTTACGAGCCAAGTGCGCTCGAAGGGGCCCCGCAGAGCTTCACTTCGGTTGACTTCAAAAGCAAAGATTTCGTCGGCAAGCGTTTCACGATTCAGGTGGCTCCCGAGGATTGCACGGGTTGTTCGCTGTGTTCGCAAGTCTGCCCCGCGGCGGACAAGGCCAATCCCAAGCACAAGTCGTTGGACATGGTGCCGCACGAGGCAATTGTTGAACGCGAAAAGAAAAACTGGGACTTCTTCCAGAAGCTGCCGCTCCCGCGCCGCGAAGAGCTGGGAGTCGAGGTCAAGGCCACGCAATTCAAAGAGCCTCTTTTTGAGTTTAGCGGCGCCTGTGCGGGTTGCGGCGAGACGCCCTACATCCGCCTGCTTACCCAGCTTTACGGCGACCGCCTCTACATGGCCAATGCGACAGGTTGCTCGTCTATCTACGGCGGCAATCTGCCGACGACCCCCTACACGCGCAACGCGCAAGGCCGCGGCCCAGCTTGGGCCAATTCGCTCTTCGAGGACAATGCGGAGTTCGGTTACGGCATTCGTTTGGCGCTCGACAAAAAAATTGCGATGGCCACCGAGCTTTTGATGGAGCTTTCGCCCAAGCTTGGCGACGCGCGCGTCAAGGTGCTTTTGGAGGCCGATCAGTCAACCGATGCGGGCATCTCCGCCCAGCGCGAACGCGTCATCGAGCTGAAGGTGGCGCTGCGTGCGCTCAAGAAGGAAGCGCCCAAGGCAGGGCTTCTTGAGGGCCTCGCCGATGAGCTTGTCAAAAAATCGCTCTGGATTGTGGGCGGCGACGGTTGGGCCTACGACATTGGTTTTGGCGGGCTCGATCATGTGCTAAGCCAAGGCCGCAAAGTGAATATTCTCGTGCTGGATACGGAGGTTTATTCCAATACGGGAGGCCAGCAATCCAAATCGACGCCATTGGGGGCGATTGCCAAGTTTGCGGCTTCCGGCAAGGGTGTCGGCAAAAAGGATTTGGGGCTTATGATGATGGGTTACGGCAACGTGTATGTGGCCTCCATCGCTTTCGGCGCCAAAGATTCGCAGACTCTTCAAGTGCTTCAGGAAGCGGAAAACTTCTCGGGGCCGTCGCTGGTGATTGCCTACAGTCATTGCGTTGCGCACGGTTTCGATCTCTCCTGCGGGCTCGACCACCAAAAGCTTGCCGTCGAGACGGGCTCATGGCTTTTGTATCGCTACGATCCCCGCCGCAGTCCGACCTTAAAACTCGACTCTCCCAAGCCCAAACGCCCGATCGAAGAAGCGCTTATGGCCGAAGCGCGTTTCAAGGCCCTCAAGGCCGAGAATCCCGAGCGTGCGGCCAAGCTTGCGGCGCTGGCGCAGTCCTTTGTCGATGCGCGCTACGAAAAATATGCGCGCATGGCCGAGGCGGCGGCGCAAAGTCCTTCAGCTTGCCCTTCGCGCTAAGAAACAGTCAGTAGCTTTCTAAAAATTTCGTATTTCAGGCGGAATGCTTTTGTCGGGGTTTTGCCAAAGTTCTTCATATGCCTTTTGGTCTAGTTCTTTGTCCAACGAATGCAAATGTTTTTTGCCAAGTTCGGGTGTTCTTATTACCTGAAGCAGTAATTTCATGTGCGATGGCGAATCTAAATTTTCAAAGGTAATTTTTTGCGAATCTGGTCCCATATTTATCCCGTAGTTCTTTTCTTTCGCTCACAATTTTGCCTTTGAGCTGCAACTCTTCTTCATCGGCTTTTTGACCAGATTGTTTAAGGGCCTCCAGCATTAGCGCGGGATTGATGTTTTGATAGGGCCCTTTTTGCGGGGGCGTCGGAATTTCTTGATTGTCTGTCATGCCATAAGCATCCATTATTTCCTGCTTTCCGCAAGACGTTTTTTGCACTCGAGCGCGTTGTTTGTTGCCGTCTTTTTGGGGCGCTGCGGTAGGGCGGCGAAAGACTTAAATTTTCGGTTGTCGTTTTGCCGCCGCTTCGGCATAGAGGGCTGCATAGGCGTCTGCCGTGCGGCTCCAGCTCAAGTCTTTTTCCATTGCGCGGCGCATGAGCTCCTGCCAACGTTGCGGCTTCCCAATATACAGCGCGCAAGCGTTTTCCACTGCGGCAAAGAGCGCGTCCGGATTGGGCTGTTCAAAAAGAAATCCCGTTCCCTCACCATTGCCGTCTCCGAGAGGCTCAACACAATCCTTCAGTCCTCCGGTTGCGCGTGCGATCGGCAGCGCGCCGTAACGAAGGGCCGCCCCCACGTTCGCTCCTCGCGGCGAAAAACGGCAGGGAAAAAGCATCGCATCGGCGCCGGCGTGAATCTGGTGGATGCGCTTGGCGTCATTGCCAATAAAGACAGCCACGCGCCCGGGGTATTTGGAGGCGAGCGCCGAAAGGCCCCACTGCAGCGACTCGTCTCCGCTGCCACAAAGGACAAGCTGCGCACGCGTATGAGTGACAAGCCGTGGAACCATAGCGCTCACCAAGTCGGCGCCTTGCTGATGAGAAAGCGGGAGCGTCATCCCCAGTAAAGGCGCCTCGGCGTCCTCCGCCAGCCCCGAGCTTTTTTGCAGCTCTTCTTTGCAGCGAGCCTTTCCGGATGGATTTTGTGCGCTATAACGAAAGGGCAACGCGTCGTCGCTGGCGGGATCCCAACGACTTCCGTCCACCCCCTCCAGAATGCCCGAGAGATCGTCGCGGCGGAATTTGAGAACGCCTTCCAGCCCGCAGCCTCCTCGCGGCGTCTGTATTTCCTGCGCATGCGTAGGCGAGACGGTGGAGATTTTGGTGGCGTTGTAGATGCCGCCTTTGAGGAGATTCACCCCTTCGTAGCTCTCAAGATTGTCAGAGCGGAAAACTTCTTTGCGATCGAGCCCCGCCCACTCCACCAGCCCCGAGTAAAATGCGCCTTGAAATTGCAAATCGTGAATAGTCAGGAGTGTTGCGGCCTTGGCCTGTGCACGGGTGCGGTCAAGCGTACTTAAATAGACGGGCAAAAGCGCGGTCATCCAGTCGTGGCAATGGAAGATGTCGGGTTGCCATTTGAGAAAATCGCACAGCTCAATGGCCGCGCGCGAAAAAAAGACAAAACGGTGGTCATTGTCCTGACAAGCCCCCCAAGCCGAATTGTAAACCTCGTTGCGGGCAAAAAAGAGATTGTACTCAATCAAATAGACGGGGATGTCGTCCTCGATGCGCTCCCAGACCTTGCAAAGGCGCTTTTCAAAGCCCACGCCCACGCAGAGTGGTTGCGGGTGACCTTGGCCGCGGTCGCCGATACAGCCATAAGCGGGCAAGACCACTCGGACGTCGTGCCCGAGTTTTTTAAGCGCACGCGCAAGCAAGCCAACAGACTGCCCGAGGTCCCCGACCGAGACGACCGGGGCCATTTCCGTGGCGACCATCAAAACGCGCATAACCCTTTAAATGCCTTTTTGCGTGCTCTGTCCATCCCTGAATGCGAGGGAATTACATTTATCTCAAGAAAAGTTGCATCACTTTTGCTTGTCCGTTAAGCTGTTCGCAATGCGTTGTTTTTTTAGAAAATTCCCTGTTTTTTTGCGAGTGGGACTTCTCGCTGGGGCGCTTTTCTGCACAATCTTTGCGGCTCTGCCAGTCCACGGGGCATCCACTGCGGCGCGTGATTACAAGGCGTTTATCGTCCTCGATCCGATGGAGGGCCGGGTTTTGAGCGAATACCAAGCCGATGCCGTTTTGGCGCCGGCGAGCATGACCAAGCTCATGACTTTTGCGGTGCTGCACGACAAGTTGGCTTCGGGCGCGTTGAGCCTTTCGACTCCCGTGCGAATTACGGCGGCCGATGCGGGCATGGGCGGCACGCAGGTTAATCTTTCCGCCGGAGAAGTTTTTAGCGTCGAGGAGTTGCTTTACGCCATGATGATCCGTTCGGCGAATGACGCGGCGCATGCGCTTGCGCGGGTCGCTGGAGGGACTGTACCCGATTTTATAGCACTTATGAATGCCAAGGCGCGGGCCTTGGGCATGAATAGCACGACTTTCCGCACGCCTCATGGCCTTCCGCCGCCGAGCCGCCGTCGCAGCCAAGGCGATGTTACGACAGCCCGCGATTTTGCCAAACTCTGCTGCTATCTTTTGCGAAAGACCGACGTCGTCAAATATACTTCCGTCCAAAATCGCACTTTTGGGCTGCAAACGCGTTCCCCCGAGACGGTCGTGCCGATGAAAAATCACAACCACCTTCTTGGACGCGTCGCGGGTGTTGACGGCCTCAAAACAGGTTTTACCAACGATGCCGGTTTTTGTCTGGCGGCGACGGCGCAGCGAGGAGGGCAGCGCGTACTCGTCATTTTGATGGGCAGTTCTGTGAGTAAGACTCGCGACCAAAAGGTCAAAGAGCTTCTTGAGAATGCCTTTCGGCGGCTTTCCAAGGGACAGCTTGTTAGCAACTAACTGCGCTATTTTGGCTCACCTGATAAAATAATTTGACTTTTTATCATAAAAGTGCGACTTTTTGTCCCATGCCGATACCTCTTTTGATAGTTGATGATGAAGAAGCCACGCGCGTGGGCCTTCAGGCAGCGCTTGAAGATAAATACGACGTCTATGTGGCCGCAGGGGCCGACGAAGCGTTCGATTTGATGAGCCAAGTGGAGTTTAGGATTGTGCTGACGGATTTGCGAATGGCGGGGAAAAGCGGCTTGAAGGTGATCGACAAGGCGCTCACTTTGCCCCAGCGACCGGTGGTGGTGATGATGACGGCCTATGGCAATATCGAAACGGCTGTGGAGGCGATGCGTCGCGGCGCTTCCGATTTCCTGCAAAAACCGCTCAATCTTGAAAAGCTCGAATTGACCCTTGAGCGCGCGCTCAAGACTCGTCGTCTGGAGGAGGAAAATCACAATCTCCACGAGCGGCTCGATGAAAAATTCGACTTCAAAAGCTTTGTGGGCAATTCGCCTGCGCTCAAGGCGCTCATCGAGCAAATCAAACTGGTGGCGCCCTCGCGTGCGAGCGTTTTGCTGGAGGGGCCGACGGGTTCCGGCAAAGAGCTGGCGGCGCAGGCCATCCATCAGCACTCCGATCGCGCGCGCGGGGCATTTGTGGTGGTGCATTGCGCGGCGCTGGCGGCAAATTTGCTCGAAAGCGAGCTTTTTGGCCACGAGAAGGGAGCCTTTACGGGAGCGACCGAGAGGCGGGTAGGGCGTTTTGAAAGCGCCGATGGCGGCACGCTTTTCTTGGACGAAATCGGCGAAATTGATGCGACGACTCAAGTCAAGCTCCTGCGTTTTTTGGAGACGCACAGTTTCGAGCGTGTGGGCTCCAACGAGCCATTGGCAGTGGATGTGCGCTTGATCGCCGCGACCAATCGCGATCTCGAAGCGCTTGTGCGCGAAGGGAAGTTCCGCGAAGATTTGTTCTATCGGCTCAATGTTGTGCGGTTGCGCCTGCCGGCTCTGAAGGAGCGTCGCGAAGACATCCCGCTTTTGTTGGACTATTTTTTGAAGCTTTTCGCGCGGGAAAATGGAGTTGCAGCCCCAGTGCTTTCGAGCGAGGCGGCGAAGGTGCTCCTCAATTACAGCTGGGGCGGCAACATTCGTGAGCTTCGCAATTTTTGCGAACGCATGGTGGTGCTCAAGCGGGGAGGGGCGATTGCTTCCGAGGATTTGGAGGGCAAGTTTTTTGTGGGGCCGGCTTCTTCGGGCGAGACGCTCTCCAAGGACGAGAACGAGCGCCGGCTTTTCCGTGAGGCGCTGGCCAAGGCGCGCGGCAACAAAACCCGCGCGGCGGCTCTGATGGGTATTAGCCGCCGCACTTTACATCGCAAGCTCAAGGACTGGGGCGAAGAGATTGGCGCCGAAGAATGAGCCGAAAATACCGCGCTACGCGCCTTCAGCGCCGGTACCCGGCTACATACAGAAGGCCTCTAGCCGAAAATACTTGAAAGTTTTTTATTGGCAGAGTATCATTAGCCTTTTACTCCCTATCGTCTAGAGGCCTAGGACACAAGATTCTCATTCTTGGAACACGGGTTCGAATCCCGTTGGGGGGAAGTATTTGGTTGAGCGGCGGATTTCGGACGGGGACTCTTTACAATGTACGCAACTCTTGAAAAAACTATCCTAGGGAGTGTTCACGAAGTCTCTTAAAAAAATGAAGGTGGAGGCGATTTGGACGAAGGCGAGAAAGACGCAACCGAGTTTGTCGTAGCGGGTGGCGACGCGGCGGAAATCCTGTTCCTTGCGGAAAAAATTTTCGCCCCCGTGGCGTTTTTTATCCGCCTCCGCAGAAGACCACGCCTTTAGGCGTTGATGAAGGTGGCAAGTTTGCTTCTGACTACGGCGTGATGTCGCACCTTGCGTGCGCAGCGCAAGGAACCACGGGTTTACCCGTGGGGCTCCATAGAGGTACTTTGAGTGCGGGATTTGCACCAGCCGATTGCATTTTGAAGGTATCACGCACTTGGCATTGTCCTCCGCCAAATGGTCGCGGATTTCATTGGTGTCATAAGCGCGGTCGGCCGTGGCGCAGACCACCTTACCCACTTTCTTCGCGGCTTCGTAAACTTCCTTAAAAATGCTTGCAATCAGCAGCTTCTCCGCCGCTCAAGCTCAGCGCGACCGCGCGACATGCGCCGCCGTGGGAGGTTCTAACTGGGCTTGCAGCGAAGATTGGATGGGAGGGAAAGCGAAAAGTGTGGATGCACAAACGAGTGCCGAAAGTAGAAAAAAGCTCCGGAAGATGCGCGGCATGTCTCTATAAATGGAGCATCTAAGTCGGCGCGTCAAGAGGGCTGTAAATTTTGAATTTTTTACAAATTATTAAAAAGTGAGGGGGTTGTTATGTTATGCTTGAGAGACGATGAAAAAAACTCAAAGAATATCAGGACTTGTCGGGGGCAAAACTCAAGAGACTTTTTGGCCTCGGCTGGAAAAGGCTCTGGTTGCAGGTTTGATCGCAGGGGGATTGGGCGTCCTATCGGGCGTCGGATATATGTGCTACAAGGTCACACCAAAAGATGCGCTGAACGCGCCGGCTGTAAAATCTGCCGCAGTGGCTCCTCTTGAAATCGAGAGATAGCTACTTTTCGGCGGAGGCTTTGGCAACGTTGGAGAGGACACTCGTCTTTTGCGCCAAGGTCAGGTTGCGTTCGGCCACCGGCAGCATCTTGAGTGCGCGCGGTTCGTTTTGGGCGGCTGCCAGATAGAGCCACTTGTAGGCGTTCTCGTCGCTGCGCGCCACGCCTTCTCCCTCGTAAAAAAGCACCGCCAAATTGTACTGCGCCTTGGAAAAGCCTTTCTCGGCCGCCAGCGCATAGTAGCGCGCCGCCTCATTGGCATCAGCCTTCGCCACGCCTTCGCCTCGATAGAGCATCAGCGCGTACATGTATTGCCCTTCGCTGCTGCCCTTTTCGGCGGCTAGATAAAAATACTTCGCGGCGGAGTCGTAGTTGCGCGACGAATAATGATTTTGCCCACGAGAGAAAAGTTCTTCGGCCGAAAGCGCATCCTCGGCAGTCGGAGCCATCGAAAGATCCCCCGCAGATGGCGTTTCGTCCACGGCGAAGAGCGCCAGCGTCATGACCCCGTCGGAAGTCTCCTCAATATCGCCGCTTACCAAAACTGCGGGCGTCTGTGTGTCGGCGGCGGAAATCGATTCGGGAAAGGTCTCCATGTCGGAGAGCGACTCCGGAAATATCGAGCTGGCAACAAGCGAGGCTTGGGCGTTCAAACAGGCCGCACATAAAAATCCACAAAGGGCTATTTTTACCAGCGAAGACATATGTGTGTTTAACGGCTGAAAAGCTTCCCGCCAAAAGGGTAGATAAATAGTATATTTGCAATCCCTATATCTTCGCGAGGTCGCCATGAAGGATCGTCTGTGGCTGGAGGGCCTTGAGTTCGTCGGAGTAGGAAAGCTCCGGCAGGGGATTGAGGACGAAGATTTTTTTGCCGAGGACGTGCGCAAACGCCATCTCGATAAGGGCATTGCCGCCGATGTAGTTGGCAATGCCTTTTTTGGTGTAATTGAGAATGAGGATGGCGTCGGAAGCTTCGACTTCCCTGAAGTAGTAGTGGAAAAGATCTTCCTCGACCTTTTTGGCAGAACTTTCGGTCGAGACTTGGCCGCGCGCATAAAGCTCGGCGTCTTTGGGCAAGACGACCTGATGGCCGCTTGAGGAAAGCGCAGCACCCGCTGCAATCATCTCCTTGGCGAAGGTCATGCTGCCGCTTATGAGGATTCTCATAGGCTAGATTTTTTCCACGATTTTATCCGCCAAGCCATAGTCGATCGCTTCTTTGGCGGTCATGTAAAAGTCGCGGTCGGTATCCTTTTGGATACGCTCAAGCGGCTGGCCGGAGGCGTGCGCCAAAATCAAATTCAGCTCGTCACGGAGCTTTTCCATCTCCTGCGCTTGAATGTGAATGTCAACGGCCGCCCCTTGCATATGTCCGGTGATAAGCGGCTGGTGGATAAGCACCCGCGAGTGGGGATAGAGAAAACGGCGGCCCTTTTTGGCCCCGGAGAGCAAAATCGAACCCATGCTGGCCGCCATACCCGTCACCACTACCGTAATCGGGCTCTTGATCAGCTGCATCGTATCGTAAATGGCCATGCCGGCCGTAATCGAGCCGCCCGGGGAGTTTAGGTAAAATGTAATTTCTTTACCTGAATCTTGCCACTCGAGATACAAAAGCTTTTCGGTGATGTCTTTGGCGGATTCGTCCGTGACGGCCCCCCACAAGAAAATTTTGCGCTCCTTGAGAAAGGCTTTTTGAATCTGCATCGCAAGCGAGCCTCCTTGCGGCTTTTCGCACTCAGGGGCATCGTCCTCATCGTCGTCGAAGCGGGGTTTTACGGAAAACGGATTAAGCATGGGTATTATGATTTGGAAAAAAACGAAAATGTCAAAGGATTTGGTACGGAAGGATATGCTAGGCCTTTAAGAGTCACCTAAAGAGGCTTGCCTTTGTTTTTACAAAGTGGCAAGCTACCCCCATGGACAATGAACACCGCTATTTCCCTTCGCGGGCAATGATTTCGGAGCCCAGCAGCCCACTGGGGGATATCAATATCAATTTTGAAGTGATCGCCAATATCGTGAGGCTCACCGTCAGCGATATACAAGGCATCGCCTCCGTCGGTGGACAGGTGTTCAAACACATGGCGTCTTTCTTCACGCCCAAGCGCGATGTCATCGATGGTGTTTATATCGAAGAGGATGGCGATGGCTATGCCATCAAAGTTCGCGTGCAGGTCTTTTTTGGCACCGAGATTCCCAAAGTGGCCTATCAAGTGCAGGATAAAGTCCGCCAAAATTTGGCTGCCATGGCCAGCGTCAACGTCACCCGCGTGGATGTCGTCGTCGATGGCATCGTACGCCCCAAAAGCAGCCTTTCGGCTTCCATCACGCCCGATGCGAGCGAAAAGGAGATCTGATTTATGAGCGAAACAACCCTTCAATTCTTGAGCCTGCCTGTTATCCAGGCCTTGTGCTTTTATCTGCTGATTACGCTGGCTGTCGTATGGCTGGTCCTTCGCGTAATGGGCAGTGGTCGCCTGCTGGCCTTTAGCAGCGCCACCGGTCGCGTTCTTGTCTCGCGCAGCGCCATCAAAGGCCTTATCGCCCGCACCTGCCGGACGGTCGAAGGCATCGGCCATCCGCAGTCGCGCATCTACACCCGCGGCGGCAAGCTCCGTGCGCGCGTATATATCCAACTGCGCGGCTCCACCCGCTTAAGCGACATCGCTACCCTTTTGCAGGACAAACTGGACTTGGCCTTGCGCCAAAACCTTGGCATCGAGAAGATCGGCCGCATCGACATCATCGTCAATGATATTCAGTCGTCCCCAAAGAAAGACTCTCCTTCGGCGGCTCGTGCGGGTTATCCGTGGGAGAATAAGTACGAGTAGGCGTGATGCAATCGAGGGACTTTAGACGATGATGGCGTCGTCGAGGTAGCTTGTGCGGCTTTGGAAAGTCGAAAGTCGGCAATGGCGCGAGGCAACCTCAATACTATTGAGCTCACGTATGGGAATTTTGTTCCAGTCGAGTTGCAAGCCCCGCTTGGCGTCAAGCTCAGCGTAAAAGGCAGCCTCAAGCGCCTTGACAAACTTGCGATCCGCCGGGGCCACTGTCGAGCTTTGGATATGGAGCCCGAGCTTGCTGGCAATATTGGCAGGAGGGGTGGCCGGCGGCTCGTAAAAATAGCCCCAATGCAAATCGGGGTCGCGTAAGGTTTGGATGCTAAGGATGCCATTGCCTTTGGGATAGGTTCCTTCGAAGGAGGCGTTTGTGCCGACAATTTTGGTAAATGGCGTCAAAATTCTGGGGTGGAACTTCTCGACCCCGCCGCTTGTGCGAAGACGGGTGCATATGTATGAGCAGGGATTGGTACCTTGTCGCACGAGCGCCTCTTGGCGTTGGGTGCGCAGCCAATCCGCAAGCGAATCCAGGCGCACGAGCCCAAGAAAAAATCCGAGCGGCGTTTTGGTAAAAGCGAGGATGTCGTAAGCGGCTTGCTCCGCCGAGACGGAGGTCTCGCTTTGCGGATAGCCTACGGCGGTAACGATGAGGGGTTCTTCGGGCATACTAGGAGATGAGAGCTTCTTTAAAATAGTTTGTACGTTTTTGGAACTCTGCCAAGTTGCAATGACGCGCGGCAACCTCCGTATCGGTCAACGCGCGCACAGGAATTTTATCCCAGTCCAGCCGCAGGGCGCGACCAGCTTTGAGCTCGTGCTCAACGGCATCACTGAGCACGCGAATATAAGTGCGGGCGCATTTATCGGGATTTGAAAAAATCAACCCAAGCATGCAGCTGGCATGGGGCGGCCGCTTTTCCTTTGAAGTCCAGCATAGAGAGAATTTTATAATCGGGGACTCGGCAGGCACAATGCTGGCAAGTGCATCGCAAGTGCGATATTCTCCCGCTACGTCGCCAGCGCGCTGGGACATTTGGGCGGTTTGCGTCAATGCTTCCGGATAAAATCCATCGCCATCTTGAGGTTGCTTGATGGAACTATTCAGCCACGACATGAGCGTATTGCCCCGGGCGAGTATTTCCTCCCTGCGCTGTACAGCAGGCCAGTCTTTTGGGGAGAAAAGTCTGAGCATCCCCACAAAATAGTGTTGTGGTAACTCGGCAATCGCCAAAACATCATAAGAGGCGAGCTTTGAGGTCATATAGCCCTCGTTTTGTGCGTATCCAGCGGCAGTCACGATGAGTTTTTCCCCGGATGGGCGAGTAGGAGTATCGTACGACATGAGCTTAAAAATAGTCTAAATCTGCCTCCTTCGCAACACCAAAATTGTCCGAGAGTCCTAGCCGCGCCGCAGTACCAGCACCCCCCATTGGCCAAGGACCGTCTTGCGGGCGGGAACGGGGAAAAGCGCGGCGATCGAGTCGAGCTCGCTTTTTAGGAGGCCCGAAAGAATCAATGCGCCCCCAGGCTTTACTGCCGCCCAAAGCTTTTGCGCGTTGTCGGTGATGAGATTGCCAAGGAGATTCGCCAAAACAACATCGGCAGGGGCGAGGCGGGTCTTGTAAAGATCGCGCACGGCAAATTTGGCGGTTGAACGATTCAGCCGCGCATTGCGCCGCGCGACGACGATCGAATGCGCGTCGATGTCGAAGCCTTCCGCACGCGTGGCGCCAAGCTTTTGCGCGGTTATCGCCAGAATGCCCGAGCCGCAACCAATATCGACAAGGGAAGGGCGCTTGCGGCCCTCAAGCGCGTCGATAAGCCGGCGCAGGCAAAGGCGGGTGGTGGGGTGATTACCTGTGCCGAAAGCCATGCCGATTTCGAGCCTTATGATTTTTACAGGAGAATCTTTTTGTGCGGCAATTTTCTTTTTCAGCGAAGAGAGTTGTTTGGGCGTGGCCCAAACGGGCGCAAAAATCACGTTGCGATAGGCGAAAGGCCGAAAATGTTTTTTGACGCTATCCTGCCAGTCGCGATCCTTGAGGTGTCCGTGGCGCGCGCGCGCTTCGAGCCCCAAAAGCCGCAGCTGTGTAAGCGCATCGAGTTTATTTTTGAAAAAACCCACGAGGCTGGGGGCCTTGCCAACGGGTAAGAGCAGCGAAAAATTGAGGGGCTTGCCGCGCGCTGAAGCAAGCTCGAGGAGGCGCTCTTCGAGGGCGTCCACTTCGGTGCGCTCAAGGGGGATTTTGACGGTGTGCATTATTTCTTTTTCTCCAGCTCAAATTTTTCCAACAGCTCCCGTTGTTTGGACGTCAGGCGCGTGGGCACTTCGATGTGCACCGTCACGATTTCGTCGCCAACTTGGCCCGTGCGGAGATTGCGGACGCCCGCGCCACGCAAACGAAAATGCGTTCCCGATTGGGTGCCGGCGGGAATCTTGAGCGAGGCAGCCCCCTTGAGCGTGGGCACGTCGATCGAGCCGCCCAAGGCCGCGAGTGTAAAAGGAATGCCCATCTCGAGCGTCAGATCATCGCCTTCGCGACGGAAGGTTTCGTGCTCGCGCACGGCAATCACGACGTAGAGATCGCCCGCTTCGCCCCCGGGCCCTCCCGCTTCGCCGTTGCCGGAAGAACGCAGGCGCGAGCCGTTATCGACCCCCGCAGGAACGTGAAGCTTGATGCGCGTTTGCTGCGGAGTGCTGCCGCTGCCGCGACAGACCGTGCAGGGCTTGTCGAGAATCTGGCCGCGTCCGCCGCAACGGGGGCAAATTTGCGTGACCTGAAAAAAACCGCGCGAGCTGATGACTTGTCCGCGTCCGCCGCAAGTGGGGCAGCGCACAGCCTTGCTGCCGGGCTCGCCGCCCGAACCGCCGCAACGCTCGCAGGGAGCTTGGCGCTTGAAGGAAATTTCCTTTTCGCAGCCAAACGCGGCTTCTTCGAGCGTGAGGGTAAGCTCGTAACGCAGGTCGGCTCCACGGCCGGAGGACTCGCTCTCGCCGCCAAAGATGCTCTCGAAAATGCCGCCGGTCATGCCGCCACCACCCCCGCCGAAAACCTCGCGGAAAATCTCGAAGGGGTCGTGGAACGATGCGCCTCCCGCGCCGAAGGGATTTTGCGAGGCATGCATGCCCCCGCCTCCCGGACGGAAGGCCGCTTCGCCGTAACGGTCGTAGGCTGCGCGTTTTTGCGCGTCGCTTAACACTTCGTAGGCTTGCGAAATCTTTTTGAACATCTCCTCGGCGCTTTTGTCGCCCGGATTTTTGTCGGGGTGGTACTGTACCGCCTTTTTGCGATAGGCTTTTTTGATGTCGGCTTCGCTTGCGGAACGCTCAACGCCCAAAAGACTGTAGTAGTCCTCGGACATAGACTCTTATTTACCCTCCACTTTGCCTGCTGAAAGCAAGACCATCGCAGGGCGCAGAATGCGCTCGCTGAGGCGGTAGCCGGTGCGCTGAAGCGTATGGATGGAGTGTGCGGGAAGCGTTTCGGAGGGCGCCATGCCAACCGATTGGTGGAGGTTCGGATCAAAATCTTCACCCTCCCTGGGCGCAATCGGCTCGACACCCGCCTCTTTCAGAACTCGCAACAGCTGGGGAATGATCAGTCCCAGACCCTCGATAATCATCTTGGCCTCGGGATGGTGTTCCTCGGCGGCGCGCAGGGCTATCTCGAAGTTATCGACCACCGGAAGCAAGTTGGAAATAAGCGCGGCATTGCCGTAACGCAGCCACTCTTCGCGGTCGCGGGCGTGCTGCTTTTTGAGATTCTCCAAGTCCGCCGCCGCACGCAGGAGCTTTTCGCGCAACTGCGCCAGCTCGGCGGGAAAAGCGACCGTGGCAACCGATTCCGGCGAAGCGGGCTGCGAGTCGGAGTTTGGAGAGGTCTCCTCAGAGGTTAATGGATTTTTTTGATTTTTTTCCTGCATGAAGATGCGTATCCGATTATGAGGTTTATTTTTTGAAGATGTTTTTGAGGGCGTTGGCAGCTTCGGCCGCTTTTTTGGCAGCCTTGGCGGCTTCTGCCGTTCCGGTATCCAGACCTTTGCCGGCGATATCCAAAGCCTCGGAAGCTCCTCCCAGCGCCGAACCTGCCAAAGCGCCAAGGGCAGCGGGCCCGATGTTTTTTAGTCCCGTGGCCAATGCAGCCTGCGTCAATTCTGCTTTCAGTTTGGCCATGTCGTCGATATTCTGCCTCTCAAATTTGAAACCAAGATTGAGGGTTGTTGTTTTGGCCGGCTTAACGGTCTGGTCGACAATTTGGAGCGTATCAATTTGCAAAAGCAGATGGTCAATTGTGGGCTCAATCTCGGGTTTTTTCTCTTTGGAACTTGAAGCCGGCGCAGGCTCTTTCTTCTTTGAGCCGCCAAGCTTTTCTGCGAAAAATTGCGCGTTCATGACGCCCGCGGAGTCTTTTACGATCACCAGTTGCGAAAGATGAATGTTTACGTCTTTTAGATGCGGGCGTTGGGTAGTCAAGCTTCCCAAGTCGGCTTCAAAGACAATCGTCGGCAACTCAAGAAAGGTTCCACCTCCAAAAGAAGCGGAATTTTCGATCTGAAAATTGGCGACTTGGATCTTTCCACCGAGAAGATTGATGGAAAAATCGTCATAGCGAACGGGAAAGCCAGTTCGGGTTGCAATAGCCTGGGCCGCAAGGCCAGGTCCGACGACAGGAACCAATATAATGGCGCAAAGCGTCAAAATGACGACGAGTGCGATAACGCTACCAACGACCCAAGCAAGGGTCTTGAGAGCGGAGGTTTTGTTTTTGACGGAGGCCGCTTGGGGCGCGGGAGTGGTATTTTCCATAGAGATGATAGTTAGAGGTTGGCGGATGCTTTCTCCAAAAAGGCATCCTAGGAACCCTCGCGACTTTTGGCAAGAAATTCTGCAGGAAAGTCCGTTTAGAGGGGGTCTAATTTGTTAGCAGAGCCTAGTTTGCGTTAACCTTGCGCTGTTGCATCGCCAGCCACACTTTGGCCTTTTCGAGGGCGTCCGGATAGGTGTGGCCGCTCGATATGACGCCCAACTCGCCCGAAGGCGTCTCGATGGCGATCAGATAGGGCAAAAGCACCGACTCGGCATCATAAAAAGCTGTGGCGGTCGGATTTTGTAAAAGCTTTTGTGCGGCGATGGTGGCTTCTTGCTGGGTCATAGACTCAAGATTAGCCGAAAAAAAGGAGGGTGGCAACTGAAAGTTGTAAAAATGTCGCTATTGTCGTTAGTTTTGACGAAGTTCCGGAATGTGCTATACTGCAAGTAGATGGAGAAATGGTGGTACTCGACGGTGGAGGTGGCCGCAATGCTTGGGCGTTCGGATAGATTTGTGCGCGACCGTGTAAAAAGCGGAGAGCTGCCGGCGAGGGCTCACGCCAATGCGAAGCGCTCAAGCTATAAGATAAGCCGCGAGGCGCTGCTGGAATTCATGCTGGGGCAGGAACGCAAGGGAGTCAAAGAAGTGGCGGAGATTTTGAAAGGGGCCGATGAATATTATCTGCGGGAACTGGAAGAGGCAATTATGATCGAACGTAAACGCCGGCTTGGGGGGCGTTTTGAGATCGTGCCGCATTCCAAGCAAATGTTCAAACCCGTCTTGGAGCTTGAGCGTAAGCATTACCCTGATTTTCAAATTGATGAGGCCCTTTTTGAAAAAATCGCTCAAAACCCCTTGAAGCTGAATTCAACCGTCTTGGACAATCTGACTGGAAAGGCGGAAGGTCACCTTTCGCTCGAAATTACCAGCACTGAATTTTTTGAGGCACTCTGTCGCGGCGAGGTCGCCGAGGAATATCAGCCGCCTTGGCGGCGGGGGCAGACCCCCATCATTTATGTGGACAGCTTTATTTTGGAAGATCCCATTTGGGCTCCCTTTTTACTGAGGAATTTGTCGCGGCAAGTCATGGAATTTTGCAGACGAGAGGGTGTGGCCTTGCACGCTTGTTTTGCCGTAGCCAATGATGAAGCGTCCACAAACCTACTGCTAAGGTATGGCTTTGCGGAAGTGGCGAAATATCAAAAAACGCATCCCGTGATGCTCAATCGGGATATTGCGCGGGGCCGGCTGGGAGGATATTTGAGATGAACGAGCAAAAGTGGTATTCAACGGTTGAGGTGGCCGCGATGCTCGGGCGTTCGGATAGATTTGTGCGCGACCGCGTAAAAAGCGGAGAGCTGCCGGCGAGGGCTCACGCCAATGCGAAGCGCTCAAGCTATAAGATAAGCCGCGAGGCGCTGCTGGAATTCATGCTGGGGCAGGAACGCAAGGGAGTCAAAGAAGTGGCGGAGATTTTGAAAGGAGCCGATGAGTATTACCTGCGGGAGCTGGAAGAAATAATCATGGCGGAAATTGCGCGCCGAAGGGGAGGACGGGTGGAGGTGGTTCCCTTGCGGATGGAAAACAAACTGCTGATTTATGAGCTCGAAAAAAGAAATCTGTCGCACGATGTACTCATTGAGCTGGGCCCCGACTATGACCGATTTTTTAAAAATCCCATGCACCTATGCGCCACGGCAATTGATCGCACCGCGCGAACTGCCGAAGGGCATCTTTCGGTGGCGGTCACGACGGCAGATTTTTATGAGGGAATTTTGGCTGGCAAGGAAACTGACGAGGTGCAGCCGCCTTGGCGGCCCGGTGAAACGCCCGTCTTGTACGTGGACTGTCTGATTTTGGAGGACCCCGTGTGGGCGCCGTTTTTGTTTCGCTCGATGGCGCGGCAAATCCGTGAGCTGGGTAGACGCGAGGGAATCGCGCCCAAGGCGTGCTTTGCGATTTCGAGCTCGCCCGAGTCGTTGAAGCTTTTGAAAAAGTATGGCTTTGAGGAGAAAGGCAAAACCAAAGAAGGTCATCCGATTATGCTCAATCGGGACATCACGCGGGGAAGACTGGGGGCGTATTTGCGATAGCGATTCCAAAATTTGGATTGTCATTGCGCGAGAGGTTCTTGTAGGTTGCGCTGATGTCGAAGTCTTTTGGCTGGCTTTGGGTGGTGGCGCTGTGGGCGGTTGGGTTGTTTGCCGCACTTGCTTTGCAGGAGGATTATTACTCGCGTACGGGGCCCTTTCACGATTCGCTCTCCTATTATAGGCAGTTGGCAAGCCGCATCGAGATGGTGCAAAGGCTCCCCTTTCATGAGGTGATAGGCGAAGCCTTTAGAGGCTCGACCACTGCCGTGCCGTGGCTGATGGCAAGCGTGGTGGGTCTTGCGACCAGGCATCCGCAGCTGTGGATGGGGCCGGTCTTTCAAGCGCCGTGGATTTTGCTTTTTATGCTGGCGTTGTACTTTTTCTTTAAGGACGGCCTAAAACAACGGGTGCTTTTTTCGGTGGTAGCGACCCTGCCGTTTGTTTTTAACATAGGCGTTTTCTTTTTCAATCGCGGCTGGCCGGACTTTGCGATGGATATGATGTCTTATGTGGCGTTGGGCACCGGATTGGTCTTTTATCTGTGGGGCTGGGAGACGAAAAAACGCCGCGTATGGGTGGCCGCCGGAATCCTGCTGGGACTCAGCTGCTGGTGGAGGGCCCTCGATGCCGTTTATCTGGCGCTTATCCTCGCCCCCTGCGAGTTGTGGCGGTGGTGGGTGCAGCGCAAAGAACAGCCCTGGAAGGAGAGCTTGTGGATGGGCGTGCCGCTGCTGGTCATGATGGGGATTTATCTGATCAACGATTTTGCCCACCTCTATAATTATTATTGCGTGCGCAACGTCGATAGTCTTGCCAAGCTGCCGCTTGAACAAGCACTGGGACATTGGAACTATCTGTGGCAATTTAAAGTCGGCGGCTGGGGCGTGCCGCTTTTGGTCGTTTTTACGTGGCGAACCTATCAGGCATGGCAAGTCTGGGGTTGGGGCTTTTGGAAAAAACTCAACGTGGTGGCGCTGTGGTGCGGCGTAGTGCCGCTGGGAGTGCTCATTTTGAACGGCATGGGGCTTAATCCCTTTGTCTGCTTTCCGGCGCTCTTTGGGGTCGTGATGTTTTTGCTTTTCCCCTTTCGCGGGCTGCCCGCTTGGAAAGTGGGGCCTATCGGCGCGGCGCTGGCGGCTCTCTTTGCCACGGGCGCACTCTTGGACGGCTATCGTAGCAATGACGAGTATGCCGGACGTTTCCCCAGCGCGCAGGTCGAAAATATGGTCTGGCGTATGCAGGCGGAAGTCAAACGCGAGGGCTTGCGCGAAGTTTCGTATAGGATTTGCAATGCCGGCTTTTTCGACTGGGGGGTGCCCATCTTCTGGATGGTTTACAAACAAGGAGGCTATTTTGAAAAAAGCTCCGTCGTTTGCGATGGCGTAAAATATAACACCGGCTTTTTCTGGACGAAGGAATTTATCGAAAAGATTAAAAATAAGCGCTATGACGAACTTGCCGCCGAGCTGGCCAAAGCGGATTACTTCTATCTGCTGGATTTCTCGCTATGGGAGCGCTCGACGCAAATCAGCTGGGCGAATTACACGCTCGAGGCCTATCAGTCCGAGTTTGAGGAAGTCTGGAAGCGTCTTAAAAAAAGGCCCATCGGCGAAACTCTGAAGATCTCCGATCAGGAATTCTATCAACTCTACCGTATCGAGGGGCTGGCAAAAGAGCGGTAAATCAGGCCGCCCAAGAGTTTTGTGTTGCGCGCCTGAAGCTCAAAGAGCTAGCATGCACCATATGCGGGCGCTTGTCACTGGAGGATGCGGTTTTATCGGGAGCCATTTGTGCGAAAGACTTTTGAAGGAAGGCTTTGATGTCATCACGCTTGACAACCTCCAGACCGGGTATCTGGAGAATGTCGCGCACCTAGACAAAAAACATTTCCAATTTAAACGGCACGATGTGGTCAAGCCCTACAACATCAAGGCAGAACGGATTTATAACTTTGCCTGCCCCGCCAGCCCTGTGCAATATAAGAAAAATTCGCTGCGCACCTTGCGGACGTCTTTGTGGGGAACCGATCATGCCTGCATGAATGCCGTGAGCTATCACGCGCGAATGCTTCAGGCCTCCACCAGCGAGATTTACGGCGATCCCAGTATAAGCCCCCAGCCGGAAAGCTATTGGGGCAACGTAAATTGCGTGGGCCCCCGCGCCTGTTACGACGAAGGAAAGCGCGCCGCCGAGACGCTTTGTGTGGATTATGCCAAGGAACAGCAGATGCAGCTGCGGTTGATTCGCATCTTCAATACCTATGGACCAAGGATGGATCGCGACGACGGGCGTGTAGTCAGCAATTTTATCATGCAGGCCCTCCTCGGCAAAACGCTGACCATCTATGGCGATGGTCAGCAGACACGCTCGTTTTGCTTTGTGTCGGATCTGGTGGAAGGCATCTTTCGGATGATGGAACAGGAGCGAGAGCAGGGGCCGCTCAATCTCGGAAATCCGACGGAATTTACAATTCTGCAGCTGGCGGAAGTTGTTTTGCGACTCACCGGCAGTAAAAGCAAGGTCGAGATTATCCCACAGCCGGCAGATGGCGTTTACGCCCTCTCGGTAGACCCCCGTCAGCGCAAGCCTGACATCGCCAAGGCAAAGGCGGCGCTTGGCGGCTGGGAACCCAAGGTGTCGCTTGAGGAAGGGCTCAAGGAGACGATCGCGTATTTCAAGGCACGCATCAAGTAGATCAAATTTTTTGCCGTAAGCGACTCAATGCCTCTCTTTTGGCTTTACAAAGCCGCCATTTCCCTTTTAATTTGAAGAACTTTCACTTTGATATATGCCAAAAGCAACCAAGTCTAAAAAAACTGCCAAACCCGCCAAGACGGTCAAATACGTCTATGCCTTCGGTAAAAAAACTGATGGCAATGCCTCGATGAAGGCTCTTTTGGGTGGTAAGGGCGCCAACCTCGCCGAGATGGCACGCATCGGTTTGCCTGTGCCTCCCGGATTCACCATCACGACGGAAGTCTGCACCTATTACTACGAGAATAAAAAGACTTACCCCAAGACCCTTGAGACCGACGCCAAAAAGGCTTTGGTGGAAATCGAAAAACAGGTTGGCAAGCGCTTTGGCAATGCCGAAGATCCGCTTTTGTTCTCGGTGCGCTCCGGCGCGCGCGAGTCGATGCCCGGCATGATGGACACAATCCTCAACCTTGGCCTCAACGACCAGACCGTTTTGGGCCTCGCTCAAAAGACGCAAAATCCGCGTTTTGCCTACGACTGCTATCGCCGCTTCATCCAGATGTATGGAGACGTCGTCATGGGCGTGCAGTCCCGCGACGAAAGCGAGGAAGAGCCCTTCGACGAGGTCTTGAGCGCCGTCAAGGAGCAGTATCATGCCAAGATGGATACCGATTTGACAGCCGAGCAGCTCCAAGAGCTTATCAAGCGCTATAAGAAGCTCATCAAGGAGCGCACCGGTACCGAATTCCCGCAGGACGTTTACAAGCAGCTTTGGGGTGCCATCGGCGCCGTCTTTGGCAGCTGGAATAATGACCGCGCGATTATCTATCGTCAAAAATACGCGATCCCGCACGAGTGGGGTACCGCCGTCAATGTGCAATGCATGGTCTTTGGCAACATGGGCAACAAGTGCGCCACAGGTGTGGCGTTTACTCGCGACCCCGCCAATGGCGAAAAGCGTTTCTACGGTGAATATCTCATCAACGCCCAAGGCGAAGATGTCGTTGCCGGTATCCGCACCCCCAATCCGATTGCCAAGCTGGGCAAAGACATGCCGCTGGCTTACAAGGAGCTGGAAGCTGTCCGCAAACGGCTTGAGACTCACTTCCGCGATATGCAGGACTTTGAGTTCACCATCGAAAATGCCAAGCTCTACATGCTCCAGACGCGCAATGGCAAACGTACGGGCATGGCGGCCGTCCGCATTGCATGCGAGATGGTTGACGAAAAGCTTATCGACATTCCGACTGCCGTAAAGCGCATCCCCGCCGACTCGGTTTCCAGCTTGCTGGTTCCGATTTTTGATACAGCCGCCCGCAAGGCCGCCAAGTGCATCGCGACCGGCTTGGCAGCAGGCCCAGGGGCCGCAACCGGCAAGATCGTATTCTCGGCCTCGCGCGCTGAGGAACAAGAGCGCCAGGGCATCAAAACGATTCTTTGCCGCGTGGAAACTTCCCCCGAGGATTTGCGCGGAATGATTGCCGCCGAAGGTATCCTGACCTCTCGCGGCGGCGTTTCGTCGCATGCGGCGCTCGTTGCCCGCCAGATGGGCAAGGTGTGCGTCTGCGGCGCCCAAAGCGTCATGATTGATTATCACAAAAAAACGCTTAGCGCTTCGGGAGTTGTGCTCCATGAAGGCGACGACATCTCAATTGACGGCACCACCGGCGAGATCTTCGCTGGTCACGTCGATACCGCCCCCAGCGAGGTCAATCAGGTGCTCGCCGGCACGCTCAAGGCGGAAAAGAGCTACGCTTATCAGCTCTTTAACCGCGTAATGACTTGGGCCGACAAGTATCGCCGCTTGAGCATCCGCACTAATGCCGATACGCCTGCACAGGCGCGTACCGCCATTCAGATGGGCGCCGAAGGCATCGGCTTGTGCCGCACCGAGCACATGTTCTTTGAAGGCGACCGCATTACCTCCATGCGCCAGATGATTTTGGCGCAGGACGAACGCGAACGCCGCAAAGCGCTGGCGCTCCTGCTGCCGTATCAGCGCGAGGACTTTGCCGGGCTCTTCACGGCCATGCAGGGTCGCCCCGTCACCATTCGTCTGATTGATCCTCCCTTGCACGAGTTTCTGCCGCAGGACACCTCCGCGCGCCAGACGCTCGCCGCACGCTTGGGGATAGCTCCCGAGATCGTCGCTGAGCGCGTCTTGGCCCTCCACGAGCAAAACCCAATGCTCGGGCATCGCGGTTGCCGCTTGGGCATTGTCTATCCGGAGATCACCGAGATGCAGGTACACGCCATTTTCGAGGCGGCCGCCGAGGTCACCAAGAAAAAGATTCCCGTGCACGTCGAAGTGATGGTGCCGCTGGTGGGCTTCAAAAAGGAGCTCGAAAATCAGGTCGCCATCATCAATCGCGTGGCCGAAGAAGTCATGGCTGAAAAGAAAGCCAAGTTTGAGTACAAGGTCGGCACGATGATCGAGATCCCGCGCGCGGCACTCATGGCCGATAAAATCGCGGAAGTGGCGCAGTTCTTCAGCTTCGGCACCAACGACCTGACCCAGACGACACTCGGCATGAGCCGCGATGACTCGGGCAGCTTCCTGCCGCGCTACAAGGACTTCGACATTATCCCGCAAAATCCGTTTGCGACGCTCGATCAAGAAGGTGTCGGCCAGCTCATCAAGATGGCCGTCAATCGCGGACGCAGCGTCAATCCCAAGCTCAAATGCGGCATTTGCGGCGAGCATGGGGGAGATCCGGCCTCCATCAACTTCTGCGACGGCGCCGACTTGACTTATGTAAGCTGCTCGCCCCCGCGCGTGCCGGTGGCGCGTCTCGCGGCGGCTCAGGCGGCTCTCAAGGCAGCCGATGCGGCCAAGAAGCCGGTGGCGTCCAAGGCGAAGGCTCCGGCCAAAAAAGCTTCAAAGAAGAAACGCTAGAGTTGCTTCTTTCTCCAGACTCCCGCAGGGCAAGCCTTGCGGGAGTCTGTGTTTTTTGGTAGATTTGTCGCCGCGTCGAAAATCTTGACGCAGCAAATTTATGCCTCGAACTCCAACCTCCACGCTCAAGTCAAAGGAAAAAGTTTTTCTTGTCGGGTTTCAGACTGACGAGATGACGCCGCATGAATTTGAGGTGCAGATGCGGGAACTGCGCGAGCTGGCGCGTAACCTGCCTTACGAAATTGTTGGCGAATCGGTCTCGCGCCTGCGGACGACACATCCTAATTTTCTGGTCGGGCAGGGGAAAACGACGGAGATTATTGGCGAAGCGCTTGCGCTCGGGGCTCAGACGCTCATCTTTAACGAAGAACTCTCTCCCGCACAGCAGCGCAACTGGGAGCTTGAGGGCAAAATGCGCACGATCGACCGGCAGGAGGTCATTCTGGAGATTTTTGAAAGCCGCGCACAAACCAAAGAGGCCACGCTTCAGGTGCAACTGGCGCGAATGGAATATACCCTCCCGCGGCTCAAACGCGCGTGGACCCACCTTGAACGTCAGCGCGGCGGTGGCGGAACTATCGGCAGAGGCGTTGGCGAAACCCAGCTCGAGCTCGACCAGCGCATGGTGCGCGCAAAGATTTCGACTCTGAAACAGGAGCTCGAGCAGGTGCGCACCCGCCGCGACGTCCAGCGCAAAACGCGCGAACGCATTCCGCTTTTTACGGCGGCAATTGTCGGCTATACCAACGCTGGAAAATCCACGCTCTTGAATGTGCTTACCGGAGCGGAGGTCCTTTCAGCCAACAAGCTCTTTGCCACGCTCGACCCGACCACGCGTCGGCTGACGCTCAAAAATGGCCAAAAGATTTTGCTGACCGATACGGTTGGGTTTATTCGCAAGCTTCCGCATACGCTCATCGACGCTTTCAAGGCGACGCTCGAAGAGACAATCCTTGCGGATTTCTTGATTCATGTGGTGGACGTTTCGGACCCCGAAATGGAGGCCCAACGCCGCACGACGCTGGAAGTGCTCAAGCAGATTGATGCCGCCGACAAACCCATTTTGACGGTCTTTAACAAGGCCGATTTGCTTTCCAACGAAGTTGAGCGAATGACGCCTGAACAAAGCTGTTATCTTTCGGCATCAAGCGGCGAGGGGGTGGCTCGGCTGCTTGAGCTGCTGGAGCGTCTGATGGAAAAACACACCGAGCCTGTGACGCTTTTCGTGCCGCACTCGCGCTATGATATTGTGAATTTTCTCCACGAGGCGGGAGGCGTGACCGCTCAAAAACACGAAGCGCGAGGCATTCGCATCACGGGGCGATTGGGGCCCAAGGCGCGCGAGGCCGTGCGGGAGTTTTTGCGTTAAACGCGGCTCTGCGGGGCATGTACGCTTAACCAATCGAGCCCCATCTGATCGAAGATAATGTGCTCGCGGATTTTTTCGAACATGCGGCGCACGTGCGGAATTGTATTTTCAGGAATTTTATCCAAAGGAATCCACTCCCACGGCGTTGATTTTTGGGGTTCGGAATTTTGAATTTGCCCAAGGTATCGCGTGGCCCGAAAAAAAAAGTCGACACGATCGCGCGTAGCATCATGTTTGGTGCGGTAGGAAATGTGAACGAACTCAAGGTCCTCCTTGGCCACTTCTATCCCCGCTTCTTCCTTGGACTCTCGAATAACACAATCCATTGGAAGCTCGCCTTCGTCTACATGTCCTGCCGGAAGCTGGTACATGCCCTCGCAGTATTTTGTGTTTTTGCGAATGGACATTAAAACCTTCCCATCGTTTTCCAAAATCAAATAGGCGGCCGGAACGGCGCTATTGGTATGATGCATGCGGCAAATATACGGAGTTGACCCCTTTCAGTCAAATGGAATAGACTCGAACGGTTATTGCCCGATGGTGTAATGGTAGCACCAGAGACTCTGAATCTCTTTGTCATGGTTCGAATCCATGTCGGGCAACGAGCGCAATTTTCTCATGACCGCCCCTCTCGACGAGCTTTATCAGGCCATTATTTTGGAGCACGCGAATCACCCGCGCCACTATGGGAAGCTGCCGGCGCCCGCTCTTTGCGTCGAGGGTTACAATCCGCTTTGCGGCGATCAGGTGGGGGCGTGCGCCGTTTTGCAGGAGGGTGTTTTTTTGAAAGTGAATTGTTTTGGAGAGGGCTGTGCAATTTCCAAGGCATCGGCGTCGCTTATGGCGGAGGCGCTGCAGGGCAAATCAGCTGCGGAGTTTGAGGCACTTTTTTGCTTACTCCAGTCGGCACTTACCGGCGATGAAGTAGCTGTGCGTACGCTTGAGGCGCACGGCGAACTAGCGGCCTTGGCAGGCGTGCGGCATTTCCCCGCTCGAGTAAAATGTGCGATGTTGGGGTGGCAAGCCTTGCGAGAAGTCGTGCATGGCAAGAGCGGCAAGCTGGATGTTTAGCGTTTTTAGCGTTGGGCAGATGAGGCGCGTGCGATAATGAGTCTGGCATTTTTTTCGATGCCGTCGAAAAGTTTCGCGGGGGCGATAATGGCAAAAACGAAGATTTTCTCATCACGTTCGGCCCAGTATTCCCGGAAGCGCGTGCCTTCGAGTGTATATTCGACAAGTTGCGGGAGCGTTCCCATAACGAGCATATTCGAGGAGAGAGTTCCTTGCGCGGTACTTTTTACATTAGCGGCGCCTTTTTTTTCGAGGCCGCCAATGTAGCCCAAAAGGACACCCTCGTTGACGCCCGGAATCCAATCACCCTTGCGGAAGGCAGCCACACCCACCTTGACCTCCGGTTGTTGGGGAATGATAAAATTCAAATTCCAGCGCGCCTCGGCCGGGCCAATCGCATAATTTGCCAGATAGGGGAAAAGAATGCGCTCGCCGCCTAGCGTGGCCGCGCAGGTGCGAACCTTTATTTTATCGAAGGTTTCCCAGCTTTCAGTTGCTTGAACGGCAATCCTGGGGCTCGCGGGCCACTCGTAGGCCGCGCAAAGCCCAACTGCCGCCATAAGGAATCCAAATAGATGGCAAACGCGTTTCATGGCAAAATTACAAACCGTATTGCGCTTTGAGCGCGAGCATTTCCTGATCGTATGCCGATTTTGTTAGGACTTTGTAGCCCACGCGGCGATAGGTGCGCGAGTTGGGAGTTCCAGGCGGATAGTTGCCTTCGCTAAAAAGATCCGAGAACGACCACTTGCGGTTTGGCGGCGAATAAACCGAACTGCTGCTGCACCATGGATCATTGGCGACCTCGCTTTCAAAAAGTGAAACCATTGAGCCGCGATATAGGAACGTATCGCCGCCCCAGTTTTCGAGAAAGCGTGGGAAATTTTCGACTCCGCCACTGTAAGCATTGTTATTGACCTTGTCAGAGGGGACAATGCCCGTCAAAAACGCGGCGCTTACTTCAGTCGAAGATGCATTGCGATAGCTAACGGCCTTGCTACTGTTGGTATCGATCCAGTTATTGCTTAAAATTGTAATGGCGTCGGCAACAACTGCGGCCGGCACTTCGTTGGAATCGGCAGTACCGTCGAGCCCAGTTGCCATGTCGCCGTCAGAATTATAGTTGCCTTGAATATACAGCGCATTGTTGGTGGCGACAGTGGTCCCATGGATGCCGTTTGCCTGAGCATAGGCAGGATTCGGAAGATTTCCTCCATTGATAAGCTCGACGCCCCAACCATCCAAGGCTACTTGAACGCCATCGCGGGTGCGGGGTGTCGAGTCGCTGAATTCCACATATACAATGCCATTCCACCAGTTGTTCGGAGTTTTGGTTGTGTCGTTATTCCAATCGGTCGAAGTGCCGCCGCTACCGGTTTCCACTGCTGTTTTCAGTTTCGCCATGTCGATTTTCACCAAAGAAAGATACGCGGCGCGCCGACCATCGTAGATACCCGAAGTTACGTTGCCATATTTATCTTTGGCGGATTTGGCAATGCTTACAAAGTTGTTGGAGCCCGTGTAGGTTAAGGCGGTAGTGGTTGGGTTTCCGGAGACATCATAGACAATATCCCCCTCGCCATCCCGCGCGTAAGTTTTAAGAGAATAGCTGGGCGTTGAAGTGCTGGTATCAATGACGACGGTCAATCCCGCTTTGTAGGAAAACTTCTGTTGTTCGATCGAATGGGTATAATTGGTGTCGGTGGTTGCACAAACCGGCTGGATGAGGGGGTAGGCATAGTTGAGAGCGTCATCGTCCACCGTCGTCAAAGGATCATCACTGCAATAGTCCGAGATGGCCACTGGATTTTGCGTAGGGATGTCGAAGTTGGAGTCTTGTACATTGCCGCCCCAACGCTGCGAGGCCAACTGGTGGAAATTCGTGTTATTGCTATCCAGCCAGCTTCCAGATTTGTACATTGAGACTTGCGTCCCCGAAGCGTTTGCAAAATTAACATCGCCGCCCGATGCAGTTTTGCCGAAGCCATCTTTTACACCGTGGAAAATATCGCCTGCGGTCGTGAATTGTCCAGTAAAGGCTAGCCCTTGGTCGGAGGAAAGATAGGAGTTATAATTAGAGTGAACGGGCCCCGTGACAGTCATGGATGCGCCGGGGGCGATTTCCATGTCCATATTATAGAAAATCGCGTTGGCAAACAGTGGTGCGTCACGAACCAAAAGCGTTTCGCGTGCATAAACGACAATGTCGCGTTTATTGCGAAAATCCGTGGCGGTAGCCTTTCCGTAAACATTGATATTGCGCGTAAAAACCATCTTGTTCTTGAGCGGATCATATTCGTTGCCGGGACTGTCTCCATCAATAAATTGCCACACCCCCGGCTCGACGATGCCGCCGATGACCTGTGTGGGATGGGTGTTCCATTGCGCAGCGCTGCTGGGATTATAAGTGCCTTGATTGGGGAGGACGATACGGCTGCCGATCCATGCGCCGGTCTTCTGCCCAAATGTGGAAAAATAGCTCGACGGAAGGCGCAGGGGGCTTTGGGTAGGTGAGAGCGCGTTAGATGGCAGACTAATGTCGTCGCCAAAACGTTTGGTCAGCTCTGCAAAACCGCACTCAATGGCCGAAGCGGCGGCATTGCGAGCATCCAGCCACACATACTCGTCCTGCTGATTGTGGCTGGTGCCAATCGAAAGC
This sequence comes from uncultured Verrucomicrobiota bacterium, assembly GCA_964541905.1. Lineage (GTDB taxonomy): Bacteria > Verrucomicrobiota > Verrucomicrobiia > CAZIPW01 > CAZIPW01 > CAZIRU01. The sequence goes on along the minus strand of CAZIRU010000007.1, from coordinate 11,145 downwards.
CGCAAGACAGATTCGACGACGAACCCCAGCGCCACCATGACGATGATGACGATAGCGGGAGAGAGCCCGCGCTTGTTTGTGAATAGAAGTGAAGATTTCATCAGCCTCGGGGGGTTACGGTAAAGTTGTAGGTATTGGTGACCTTGCGCGCATTAAGACCTTGCACAATCTGCGCCTTGATCATGAGACTTTTGTTGCGGAAGTTGTAAAAGAGCTTTCCATCGGCAAGACCTTTGGCGAGCTGCAAGACTTGACGATATTGCATCGTCGAGCTTAGCCCCGAAGTCATGAGTGCTTCGGGAGTATAGACTGAAGAATCCATTCCGGAAGGGTAGTTGAGAATAAATTTTTTGACAGGCCCATGCCCCTGAGCATCTGGCAGGCGAAAATATCCCACAATCTTCGTAATCAAGTCTGGGTTAAGCGGATTGCTGTTGGCTTCGAGGGTAACAAAGATTGCAAGATCGCCGCTGAGGCCATCGGCAAGGCGGTCCGAAGGGTCGTTGCGATCGGTTATGTTAAAGGAATTATAGATGTATGCGGTATTGGCAATTTCTGCGGCGGCCTCCATTTCGCCCGTAAACTGGCGGATGTTATTGGCAATGTCATTTTTTTCGGTGCTGATGTAGATGGCCTTGGCCGAGCCGCCGATGAATTGATACAGCCCCAACGAAACGAACCCCATTACCAGCAGCACAAAGAGAACCTCGACAAGCGTAAAGCCCGCCGCCAAATTGCGGAAGTTGAGTCTCTCAACTGTAGGGGAGTATTTCATCAGTAACTGGGAGTAAATGACCGGACGGCCCGCAGAGCGCGTTCTTGCCGAATGCGGCACCCGGGGACTTTCCAGTCGTAGAGAATTTTAATGTCGATTGCGCGTAAAGGATTTGTGCCGGAGTTTAGGTTGGTGAGCAGCGGAGTGATTTTCATTTTCATTTTAACCGTAGCATCCCCGTCTTCATCCACGTCCAGCGTCACATATTTAGTATTTTCCATGCCAGCAGTAAGCGGGTCGGCCGTGTTGTTGTCTTGCATCGTTTGCAACGGGTTGTCATTCGGATCGGCGCAAGCGGCTTCCAAGGCGGCATAATCGAGCACCTTGATTTGCTCAAGGTATCCCGTGGCAACACTGAGCGCCAAACCCTGGTAAACAGCGCTCTCGCTCATTTGTCTCGCGGTGATGATTCCCAGCCCCAATGCCAACGCCAGGCTCGCCAAGATTGTCAGCGAAACCATCATCTCAACCAGACTGAAGGCATTTTTGCGCATGGGAAATTATAAGCGGCCCATAAAGAGCCGTTTAGCAATGAATACCAATTTATCTACGACTCAATTTGTTTTTTTAGAGGAGCGTTTTTTTACGGCTCCTTCACTCCGCCCCCAAGACAAACCACCCAAAGCCTGCAAGGGGAACCCCCTATTTTTCAAGCTCTTCAGCAGAAGTCTCTTTTTCGCATGCGGCCTCCTCATTCGAAACGGCACTCAGCGCCAAGGCTCTTTTGGCAAGGCGCTCTTTCAAAAGCTCCCAGACGATCGGCAAAACGGATAGCACGATAATTGCAAGCGTGACAACTTTGAAATTGCCCTTGATCCAAGGGAGGGTCCCCAACAGATAGCCGCCACCCAGAAAGAGCGCCACCCAAAGTACGCCACCGGCGATATTGTAGGTGAAGAAACTTCGATAGGCCATCTCGCCCACGCCCGCCACAAACGGCGCAAAGGTCCGAACGATTGGTACAAAGCGCGAGAGCACAATTGCTTTGCCTCCGTGCCGCTCATAAAACGCATGCGCCTTCTCGTAATGCTGAGGCTTGAAGATTCGCTGGCACGGATTCGCCAAAAGCCCCCGCCCGAATATCTTGCCCACCCAATAGTTGGCGCTGTCCCCCGCAATGGCCGCAAAGATAAGCCCCACCGCCAAAATGGTCATATCAAGACTTCCCTGCGCGGCGAAAGCTCCCAGCGCAAAAATCATCGAGTCCCCAGGCAAAAAGGGCGTCACCACCAGCCCCGTCTCGCAAAAAAGTATTGCGAACACGATCGCATAGATCCACGTCCCATATTGCAAAAACAGCTCCGGGAGCTTGGCGTCGAAGTGCAGCAAAAAGTCCATCATTTCGAGTAGCTTAAACCTTTTTCGGCGACGCTTCCAGCGCAATCGGCAGACGTATAGCAAACACCACGCCACTTGGCCCGTCACAACGGTTGGCGGCCTCTATCGCCCCCCCGTGTTCCTCGACGATTTTCCGGCAATAGCTCAAGCCCAGGCCCGTTCCGCCTTCACGGGCAGTCTGGCCTTCTTCAAAAAGCCGCAAGTTTTTCGGCAGTTCCTTGCCTTCGTTTGCAATCCGGATGCACACATCCTTTCCCTCGCAAAAAGCGGAGACTTCGAGGGCCGCCTTGCCCCCATTGACCTGCGCCGCATTCCTAAAAAGGTTCATCCAAAGTTGCATGAGCGCGCTGGGATTGCCTTTTATGACGGGCAGTTTTTCGGGGATGCGCCACGAAAGTACAAGCTCGGGAAACTCAAGCCCAGCCAAAGTCCACGCCATTTGCAGGGTGGGGAAAATAAACGCGCCCTGGCTTTGCGAGCCCCAGTTGCGCAAATCTTTGATGATTTCGAGGGTGCTTTCCTGCGCGAGTTTGGCGCAGCGAAAATCATAGGCGAGCTCAAAAATTCGCAAAAGTCTGTCGAGTTGGGCTTCGGCGGCTCCTTTTGTGAGCGAGGCAATCGCCGCGTTTTTGCCGAAGGCCTGCTCATAGCGGTGCGCAAGGGCTTTTGGCAGCTTTTGGCCGACTATTTCCGCAGGGACTCCCGTTTCGCCATTTCCGCGATTTTCGGCCTGCAAGCCGGCGCGCCAAAGCTCATTTTCCTTTTTGGAAAAGAGCGTTAGCAGATGGATTTCCAAAAGCTCCAGCGCATGCAACGCGGCTCCAATAGGGCCGGAAAGCTCGTGGGCAAAACGTGCGGCAATCGGTTGCGTCAAATCAGCCATGAAGCAACCATCCAAACGTAAAAACACCTTCCCGTCAATACTCAGCAGATTTATCCGCCTCCGCAGAAGACCACGCCTTTAGGCGTTGATGAATGTGGCAAGTTTGCTTCTGACTACGGCGTGATGTCGCCCCTTGCGTGCGCAGCGCAAGGAACCATGGGTTTACCCGCGGGGCTCCATCGGCTTAAAACGGATCATTTTATGCGCCATTTTTTGTTTCGCGCCCCGTTCTTTGGAAATAGATTGCGTTTTGTTTTTCCCTCGCCAAAATTGTACTCAATTTTTACGGAATGTCTGGCGCACTGAAAAAATCTTGTCTTATCACCGGTGGAAATCCGATACGCGGTTCGCTCAGATGTTTTGGCGCCAAAAATTTTGCGACCAAGGCGATGGTAGCCGCGCTCTTGGGCGAGTCGCCCTCGACGCTCTCGAATATGCCCGACATCGGCGACACGCGCATCACCGCCGAGATGCTTACCTCCGTTGGCGCCACAGTCCAGCTGTCGGGCACCGAAATGAGCATTGATCCTACTTCGTTGCGTGCGCCCAACGTTCGCCGTCCAGATTCCGGCAGCAACCGTATTCCGGTGCTTTTGCTTGCGGCGCTTTTGCATCGTTTTGACGAGGTCATTGTTCCGACGATGGGCGGCTGTACGATTGGCGCGCGACCTGTGGATTTTCATGTGGCGGCGCTGCGAGCGTTTGGCGCGGAGGTCGAGGACGATGGCCACCATCTTATCGCTCGGCGCAAGGGGCCGCTGAAGGCTACGCATATGCAGTTGCCTTACCCGAGCGTTGGCGCCACCGAAACGTGTCTTTTTCTAAGCGTCCTTGCGCGGGGGCGCAGCGTGATTACCAACGTCGCCAACGAACCGGAAATCACCGCGCTTATTACAATGCTCAATCTGATGGGTGCGGTTATCCACACGGGTTCCGACCGGGAAATTTGCGTGGATGGCGTGGAGCGGCTGGAGGGCACGCGGATGGCAGTTTTGGGCGATCGCATCGAGGCGGCTTCGATGGCGTGTCTGGCGTGCGCCTCCGATGGCGACATCACGGTGGAGGGAATCCGACCCGAAACGCTCAGCAATTTTATTCCTTACTTTCGCACGGTCGGGGGAGGGGTGGAGCTTATGGGCAACGAGACGCTGCGTTTTTTCCGCAAATCGGCGCTACGGCCCTCCATCCTTGAGACAAATGTTTTCCCGGGTTTTGCAACCGACTGGCAGCAACCGTTTGCGATTTTGCTGACGCAAGCCGATGGCATTTCGCTCATCCACGAGACCGTCTATGAAAATCGATTTGGCTATTTGGCGGCGCTCAACGCGATGGGCGCACGGACGCAACTGACGACGAAATGTCTGGGAGGGTCGCCCTGCCGCTACAAAGACAAGGGCTTCAATCATAGCGCCATCATTATTGGCCGCACGGAGTTGCACGCGACGGAATCCATCGAAGTTCCCGATTTGCGCGCGGGCTTGGCGTATATCATCGCGGCGGCATTGGCGCAGGGGACCACGCGCCTGACGAACCTTGAGCTAGTCGAGCGCGGCTACGGCGACATTATCTCACGCTTGGCCAATCTCAATCTCAATATCATGGCGGCAAAGGAAAGTTTTTGCCCCAGTGGCAAAACGCAGATAGCAAAAGCATGAGGCATAGAGTTTCGCACCCGCCAGGAGTCGAACCTGGAACCTTCTGATCCGTAGTCAGACATTCTATCCATTGAACTACGGGTGCTCGTCGAATCCGCCCCGCAAGCTAACCTACGCCAGCTCCGGAAAAAGAAACTCGCTTTTGCGTAGGCTCGGCAGCGCGGGCGCAGGCATTTCATACTTCGGCCGCGGGTTTTGAAAAAGGGGGAGGCGCTTGGTCGGCAGGTCTACCGGAATAGTCCAACCTCCGTGTTGAGTCTGGCACCTATGGTCGCTGAGCAACTGCGCAAGCCCCGCATTTGACGAGTGGTCCACCAATAGGCAGGTTTTTTCCCCTTGATTGGCTAGAATCCCAGCAACTGCCGGAAACACTTGATCAAAATCCTTCTTAAATTGGTCAGCTTGCCAAAGGGCGTTGGCAGAAAAACCGAAAATATTTACGGTAGGTTTGGGTTGCAAAACATTCAGACGCATGGTCATGGCCCTTGAAGTAGAAACAAACCACAGCACTCCTTTATTCTTTGCCAGCCTTTTCATTATCATATCATTCACAATACCATTTACCACAACGACTTGCTCTTGTGCGGGTACCTCCAGCCGATGTGCTTTTAGCAATGAAGCAAGGCTCCCGAGGGCCCATCGCAACGCATCCTTTTGGCCATGATCAGGTGTTTTTCCCAGACGACATGAGGCAGTCTTCATAACAATATTTTAACATAATAGAATAATAAGCTGCCGACAAATTGTAAATCTTGTAAAATTGTAAAAATAAAACGCGCCCTTGCGCCTGACTTATTTTTTATGGATAATTGCTTAACACTATGAAAGTTGGACTCCTCTTCTCCGGTCAAGGCGCTCAAACCGTAGGCATGGGCAAGAGCCTCTACGAGGCCTCGCCCAAAGTGCGCGGCATCTACGATCTGGCACACTCCATTCTGGGCTGGGACATTAAAAAAGTCTCTTTTGAGGGTCCCGCCGAGACGCTAACTGACACAAGCATTTGTCAGGTAGCGCTTTTTACACATGGTTTTGCCGTCTGGACACTTTTACAAGAAGCGCTGCCAGATTCTCAAGTTGTTGCGGCTGCGGGACTTAGCTTGGGTGAGCTGACGGCGCTTGCGGCGGCAGAGGTGTTCGACTTTGCCACGGGTTTGCGAGTGGTTGCCACGCGAGGCAAACTTATGCAAGAGGCCTGCGCCGCGACGGATGGGTCCATGGCCAGCGTCATAGGAGGCACGCGCGAACAGGTTGCCGAACTTTGTAAAAACCACGACATCGACATGGCCAACCTGAATTGCCCGGGCCAAATTGTTATTTCTGGCGAGGCAACGAAAGTCCAGGCGGCTATTGCAGCCGGCGCCTCTATGGGCTTCAAAAAGATCATTCCGCTCAAGGTCGCGGGCGCGTATCATAGCCGGCTGATGCAGGGCGCATCGGAAAAGTTTGCCGAATTTCTTAAAAGCGTTGAGTTTCGCGCGCCCAAGTTCCCCGTTTTTACAAATACGACTGGTCTTCAGGTAAAAACTCCCGCCGAAATCAAGGCGGCGCTTATCAAACAGGTGAGCAGCTCAGTTTTGTGGGAGGACTGTTTCCGAAATGCCGCTGCGTTGGGAGTGGAACAATTTTTTGAATGCGGGGTGGGGGGCGTTTTGACGGGACTGGCCAAGCGCATTGATGCCGAGGCCAAAGTGAGCGCCATCGCGACAATGGATGAGCTGCTTGCCGCGACCGCTGCCAAGGCAGAAGCGTAAGGACACCTGCAACGAAAGGACCGTTCGATTATTTCATCTCCGGAAACCAAAGCGCCACTTCTTGTGCGGCTTCTTCGATGTTTCCCGAGGCGTGAATCAGATTGAAAAGCACGCGGCCTTCGGTATTAGAAAGCGCCGCAGAATCCACCGAGAAATCCCCCCGAATCGTCCCCGGAGCGGCTTCCGAAGGAACCGTGACGCCAACAAGCTTACGGATATTTTTAACGGCGTCGTTGCCTTCCCAAACCATCGCGAGGACTTCGCCCTTTGTCAGAAATTCGCACAGCCATTTGCGGATTTGCGTACCGACTCTTGCGGGATCGTCGGTCCCGAATTTCGCCTTAATGTCGAGGCCTTGCTCGTTGAAATTGCGGATGGAAATATTGCCGAGGCGCGTGAGCACTTCGGGGGTGTCAGGGTAGTGCTTGCCGACAATTTCCATAGGCGGAGGGCTCCACAAGCGAATTGCCTTGAGCTTAAGGCTGGCGCGTTCAAAGCGGCGGATGATTTCCCCGGCAAGGCCGCGACGGACCGCATCGGGCTTGAGCATCACAAATGAGCGTTCGATCATATCGGCCTTGAGCCTAGCCGCGCGGTTGCGAGCTGTCAATGATTCGTGGATTTGGGATTGCAGCCACGTTTTTTTGGGGTTAGAGTGGCGATACCCATTTGGAGAGGTGGCAGAGTGGTCGAATGCGCCTGACTCGAAATCAGGTTTACCCGCAAGGGTAACGGGAGTTCAAATCTCCCCCTCTCCGTTTTTTTCTCTCTTCTGTCTCAGGCCCCAAATTCTCGCGCTCACAGGCCTGCCCCTCTTTGAGAGGCTCCGCCGCAAAACCTTCCTCCAAAAGCAGTTGCCACGCCCCACGCGGTTCGAAATTAAGCCGCCGGTCACGGAGAGTAAGGTTCGAGCCGATTTTTCGGAAGAAGTTGCGCTGTGCAAGGACATCGCCGCCGGAGGCGATGTAAGTTGCGTTGTGTGAAGCCTTTATGAATCGTCGGAGCGGTTCGAGCCAAGACGAGTGCTTGAGTGTGATTTCCTCCAGTGTCTCCTGCACTTTTCGTCGCTCAAGCATAAGCGCGTTCTTCGCTTTTCGGTATTCGTCCGCCGTCACGGCTTGGTCAAGGTGGGCCATGAGGAGGCGGTTCAGGCGTCCGTCGAATCCCGCGAGTTCATTGCGCAACCGACGTTCAATCTCCTTCGAGGCGTCCGCTTCGGCTGCCGCCATGCGGTCGAGTTCAGCGAAGAGCCACGTCGCCCAATCGTCGGGAATCGCAAATCGCCGAATGGCTTCGGCGATCTGCTTCGTCATTTCCTCTTCGCGAAGGTAGGGTTGGGCGCACGGGCCCTTCTTCTTGGTGCAGCGCAAGTAGTGGTGGCCCTTTTGTTCTTCGGTCGTGATGAAGCCGCCGCACTCGGCACACCGAATCATTCCGCGATACGGATATTTTTCCACGACGGATTTTTTCGGGTGGCACTTCACGGCCATGACCTCTTGGCATTTGTCGAAAAGAGCCTTCGAGATAAGCGGCTCGTGCTTGCCTTCGTAGAGCTCGCCCTTGAAGCGGATCATGCCGTAGTAGATCGGATTCTTGAGCGCGTCTTGCACCTTCGAGATTGCGACGGGTCGGCCGAGTTGCCCCGTAAGGCCCAGCCCCACGAGGGTTTCGCGGATGCCCTTGAGCGTCTCTTCGCCGGTCGCGTACCACTCGAACATCTTCCGGACAAGCGGTGCTTTTTTCGGGTCGGGGATGATCGTTCGCGTCGCGCGGTCGTTGAGGTAGCCCATCGGGGCCCACTGCGGCCAGATGCCATTTTTGATTTTCTGCCGCTTGCCGCGCTGGATGTTTTCGCTCAGGTTGTCCACGTAATATTTCGATTGGCTGAACATGACCGACAGCATGAATTTGCCTTGCGCCGTCGGCTCGAAACGGAAGGTCGGGAATTTCAAGTCCGCGATTTTGCCGGTGTCCACCAAATAGATGATGCGTCCGCCGTCGAGCGAATTTCGTGCGAGCCGGTCGGGATGCCACGCGAGAATTCCGCTGGCCTCGCCGCGCTCGATGCGCTCGAGCATTTGATTGAAGACGGGGCGACCAGGACTCCGCGCCGTCTGGCGTTCGATGAAGATGTCCGCGATTTCGAGGTGTTCGCGCTCGGCGAGTTCCTTCACTTCGGCGAGTTGATCGGCAATCGAGCGGACTTGTCGAGAGGCGTCGTCGGTGGACTTGCGCGCGTAGATGAAAAAGCGTGGTGGGTTCATGGTGTTATTCTCTTGGCGCGCCCTTGAGGGCGGGCATAGTCTTTCCTTGTGCGGAGCGCTCGGCGTGCTCGCGGACAATCGCGTTAATAAGCCAACTGCGGTCGCGGTCCTCGCGCTTGCCGAGTTCTTCGAGGTAGGCGGCGACATCGGCGTCGAGGCTGATTCCGGTGGTGATTCGTTTGGGTTTCGCTTTCATGCTGGAGGGTATAACGCGCGCAGTTATTGTGTGTCAAGCACCAAGAAGCGAAATATTTTCGGAGGGGCTCCCGGGCGGAAATGGGCAAGGGAATGGGTGGTGGGGTTGTTGTCCCAAGAGGAAGATAGCGAGCGAAGCGGCGGCGGGAAACCCACGGGCGGCTAAAGCCGCCCGCCCTGTTTGGCTGCGTCTCCGGCTGCCTCAGGGCCTGCACCTCCGCCAAACAGGGAAGACGTGGCCAACTGGTTCATTTACGCGCACAAACTGCCTATCGGCACTCCGGCTTATTCCAATGTAATCTGCACCGGCGTTTCCCGTTGCGTCGTCGTGCCGTCTCCCAGCTGGCCATAGTAGTTGTCGCCCATGGCCCAAAGTGTGCCATCGGTCTTCACAAACAGGCTATGAAAGTCGCCCCCTGCGCAGGCTGCCACTCCAGTTGAAATCTGCACGGGCGAGGTCCGGTTTGCGGTCGTTCCATCGCCAAGCTGGCCGTAGTTGTTCCTCCCCATGGCCCAGAGGGTGCCCTCGGTCTTCACAAACAGACTGTAAGAGTTCCCTGCCGATATAGCAGCCACCCCAGTAGCCACGTGCACAGGCGAGGCTCGACTTGTGGTCGTTCCGTCACCAAGCTCGCCGTAGCTGTTGCGTCCCGTTGCCCAGAGGGTGCCATCGGTCTTGACAAACAGGCTGTGAAAGGTCCCAGCAGCGATGGAAGCCACCCCAGTAGCCACCTGCACAGGCGAGGTTCGACTTGTGGTCGTTCCATCACCAAGCTCGCCGTAGCTGTTGTCGCCCATGGCCCAGAGGGTGCCATCGGTCTTTACAAACAGGCTATGATAGTACCCGGCAGCGATGAAAGCTACGCCGCTAGAGACCTGCACGGGAGTTGATGAGCTAAGTTGGCCATAGATGTAGTACCCCATCGCGTAGAGGGTACCATCGGTCTTAACAAACAGAGAGTGATTAGTTCCCGCCGCAACGGAAGCCACGCCTGTCGCTACCTGCACGGGAGTCGAGCGGTTGGTCGTGGTCCCATCGCCAAGTTGGCCGGCTGTATTGACTCCCATTGCCCACAGGCTGCCATCTGCCTTTAGAAACAGGCTGTGATAGCCCCCTGCAGCGATGGAAGCTACGCCGCTAGACACCTGTACGGGCGAGGTTTGGTCCGTGGTCGTTCCATTGCCAAGCTGGCCGTCGCCGTTATCCCCCACTGCCCAGAGAGTGCCATCTGCTTTTAAGAACAAGCTATGGCTGTACCCTCCTGCGACCGCCACCACCGCATCCGGATTACTTCCGGCGCCCCCTCCCAAGCTATACGATCCGCCTATTTCTTCGGAATACGTATCGTATTGCGTGAGGCGAAAAGTCCTTCCGGTGCCGGTTGAGGCGACGGTTTGGGCCTTGTCATATTGGCCTTGGCTTGTGAGGAACTGATGGTCAAAACCGCACCAGTCAACGGGCGTGCGCAACCGCGTGAGCAAATTCGTGTAATCCATTCCCGCCGTCAGGGCGCTCACGTTGCCGCCTTCGCACTTGTAGCGCGTGATTGCGTCATTGAGGACGGTCAGCGTCCGCCGATCGGCTTGCCGCTTTGCAGTCGCGACATAATTAAAAATCCATGGAAGCACAATCGCCACGAGCGCAGCCACAATGGCAATGACCACCAACGCCTCAAGAAATGTAAAACCCCGTTTCCGCATGTTCTTTGCCCGAATCCTTGCATTTCTGCATCTCTCTGTCAAGTGGCAAAGATAGGCTCGCGGCGGCTTAATTTGGAACCGCGTGGGGCGTGGCAACTGCTTTTGGAGGAAGGTTTTGCGGCGGAGCCTCTCAAAGAGGGGCATGCCTGTGAGCGCGAGAATTTGGGGCCTGAGACAGAAGAGAGAAAAAAACGGAGTTTCCTGGAACGAGGTCGAATGTTCTTTCAGGAACATCCGACTTGGGAATAATCATCCCACAACTGCGTTTCCCGTTCCAGTAAAAAATCAGGCGAGATTGATTCGGCCTGCAGGCCTCACCCTTCGGGTAGCCTCGCATGCTCGGCATCGTAATTGCTGCTGCAATTGTCAAACCCCCGGTACCATTTCGGCCCCCGGAGGACCGCCCCCTCGCGGTGGCCGAAAATCGGCACGAACAGGCCCGAACGAACAGCCGAACAGACCCTAAGGGTTCTCCTTAGGAGAGAAGTCTGATAAGTTGAGCGGCCAATTCCTGCCCTGTTCGAAAAAGACAACCCAATCGACAAACACAAACCCACTCACTCGCACATTTACTGGGAAACGA